>NZ_JAHVAI010000030.1 GCF_019264375.1 Sedimentimonas flavescens
CCAGGCCTTCGACATTCCCCTTGTCGTTGCCCTTTCCCGGGCGGCCGTAACGATCCCGGATCAGATAATGCGACAGGGCGTTGTTGCGCAACTCAGGCCTGAGGCATGATTGCCCCTTGCCCTTCATCCTCAGGCAACGCGGACGATCTCGGCCGTTCCAAGGGCCGAGAAGCGGTTCATCAATGCGATACGGATTTGGATTTCTGCGGTCTGGCGGTCGGGGTCTCTGGCGGCGATGCGCTCACCGAAGGCCTTGAGACACCGCATCTTCGCCTCGATCCGGCTTCGGACATGGTATCCGGTCCAGCGCTTCCAGAAGGCTCTGCCGTAGTGCCGGGTGGCGCGCAGGGTTTCGTTTCGGGCGGAGGCTGCGGGACAGTCCTCTTTCCACGCGCGCCCGTTCTTGCGGATCGGGATGATCGGAGTGGCCTTTCGGTCGATGATGGCGGTGTGGCAGCGGCGGGTGTCATAAGCCCCATCAGCGGTCACGGTGCAGATCTCTTCGCCCTCGGGGATCTGATCGAGCAGCTCCGGCAAGACAGGACTGTCGCCATCGCTGCTGGGGGTAAACTCGACGGCCCGGATGTCAGATGTAGCCGTGTCCATCGCCAGATGCACCTTGCGCCATTGGCGGCGGCCCTGGACACCGTGCTTTCTGGCCTGCCATTCGCCATCACCGAGAAACTTGATCCCGGTGCTATCCACCAGCAGGTTCAAGGGGCCATCGGCACGGCGATACGGGATCTGGACGGCCAGTGTCTTTTGCCGTCGGCACAGCGTCGTGTAATCAGGCACCGCCCAGTCCAGACCAGCCATCTTCAGCAAACTGGCCACCATCCCGGTCGTTTGCCGGAGCGGCAGCTTGAACAAAACCTTGATGGTCAGGCAGAATTGGATCGCTGCATCCGAGAACACCGCAGGACGACCGGGTCTGCCGTCAGGCGGCGCGAGCCAGGTCATGCCCTTGTCCAACCAAATCAATAGCGAACCGCGCTTGCGAAGCGAGGCGGTGTAGCTGGACCAGTTCGTCGTGCGGTAGCGGGCGGGTATAGGCTTGCTCATGCGCACGGTCTAACCGCCGGGACTCACAATGTGAATCGTCCATGGTCAGAGTTGTGCAACAACGCCTATGGCATGGAGGATTCCAATACCGCCCGTCCCCGACATGTTTGGCCAAGTTTCAATGAGGGGCGATTGCGATCGTCGCTTGAAAGTCTGAGGCAGCGCCTCACGCCCCGAAGCTCTCGGGATCCGCAATGCGCCAATTTTCCGGGAATGCGTCTTCTGCGACGAGAGATCGCGCGATCAGAGTGGCAGATGGCGACTTGTCCCTCGTTGTCAGATTTATGCCTGTCAGACGCTTGGGATGCTCGTCGAATGACATGAATTTCAGATCACCAGACAAGAACGCCTGAACAAGTGCCGTCAGCACCGCTGAGGCCATTCCAACCTCAGGCATGAGGTGACGATCATTGTCGATCTTGACCGTAACGCGCACAGCCTCATCTCTCGGATCGAACGCCCGCAGTGAACGGAGTTCCGGTATTTCAAGCATGTCTTGCTCCATTCTCGCTCGAAGCGCGCTACGGGTAGATTAGTCTTGCCGTCACGGCTCTGGCTAGCCCCGGGATGCGCCACAATCGGACGTATTGGCGGGGAATAGAACCTAATCCGGTGATCACACCTGTCCTCCAAGACCATGACAGAGAAATAACGACGATACGTCGCTCGTTCACGAAGCAACTGGTGCCGCGGCGCCGAGGGAGAATGCGCTTGCAACGCTTGTCGCGCCCTCTGCGAGATGAACTTCAAGATCGAGGTATCGCGTCGCAGAGGCATTGCGCATTGACCTAAGGGACGCCCCTGAGCAATCTACGAAGGCTTGGACGGGGGACATGATGGCAAGATACGGTCGGCAGGCGGACCTATTGCGGTTGGCCCTCATGATGCAGGGATCTGCCGAAGGCGTGTCATTGGCGGAAATCCAGGCCGAGTTCGGCGTTGCACGGCGCACTGCCGAGCGCATGCGCGACGCGATCCTGAACATCTATCCTCAATTGGAGGAGCTTGTCGAAGATCGCGGGCAGAAGCGATGGCGCTTTCCTCCGGGGTCACTCGGGCGCATGGAAGAGGTCACGCTTGAAGAACTTGGCGCGGCACACCGAGCACTTGCTCTGGTGCGCCGCGAAGGGGATTTCTCGACGGAGCCCGTCCTTGAACGTCTGATCGCCAAGATCCAGGCCCAATTCGGCGGACCTCGCCGCTCTCGCATCGCCCCGGATCTGGAGATCCAGCTCATGGCGGACGGGGTCGCGTTTCGTCCGGGGCCACGTGAACGGATATCCCCAGAGGTTCTCAAATCCTTGCGCGCAGCTATCTTGGCCGGAAGGATGATCAAGGCCGATCATCGCTCGCGCGAAACCGGGAAGCTATCGCGCGGCGCCCTCCTCGGACCAATCGCCTTACTCTTTGGAGATGGCCGTCAGTATCTTCTCGCCTGGAGTGACTTTAGAGGCGAGCTTCGGCTCTTTGCCTTATCCGGCTTCGAGAGGATCACTCTCGAGAGCCAGCTCTATGAGCGCCCAGAAGGTTTCGAGCTGCAGGATTGGCTGGCTGGGTCATTCGGCGTCTGGCGCGAAGCGCCGTTCGATGTCGCGTGGCGTTTTCTTCCCGAGGTTGCCGACGAAGCCGCAACCTATCAGTTTCATCCTAGGCAAGAGACTGAACGACTGGACGATGGTTCTCTCGTCGTACGGTTCCGAGCCGGGGGAAGGAAGGAGATGGATTGGTATCTTTATCGCTGGGGAGACCATGTTGAAGTCCTTCAGCCCCGGCTCGACGGCGACCGAGCCCTGCCCCACACGACCGAATCTGGCGTGTAGGCAGTTGAACGCTCTCGAAAACTCCGTATCCTCCCGCTCTGCGCCGTGTCGCGATTTTTCATTTTGCAGGCCATTCCATGTTTTTTCCCTTTCTTGTCGCTGATCCCCATTCGGGCCTGCAATATCGTCTGAACGACATGCGCCTCGCCGAGCTGACATTGGCCCCCCGAGAGGTGGCCTGGGCAATCAGTCGTGCAATCAATGCGACATCGGATCCGGTTTGGGCCGCCAGCCTGGAACATGCGCCAACCGAGACAGTCGCGGCGGTGACATCGGCTCTTGAAGATCTGGTGCTCGCCACATCAGATCTTCGAGCACCCGCATCAATCGATCTCCTGCCTGTCGGTAGAGCACGGCGTCATCTTGAAGCCCTGTTGCGGCTTTGGTTGCAACTGGGGGAAGCTCTGCCCGAAGGGCTCGCGACGGTCCGTCATGCCCTGACGCTCCCTAATGGCTGTTTTCTCGCTCCGCTCCCGGTGGTTGAGGGGAGCCTCGATCCGCTTGCGCCGGCCGCCATGCGTGCACTTCACGATAGGCTTTTCAAGGAGTTTGGATCTGTTCTAGGCCCGGCTCCTGCCCGAATGGCACGCGAGGGCAGCAGGCTTCATGCCCTACAAGGAGGCGTCGCTGCTCCCGACATGGCCAACGGGCCGACGGATGACAGTCTCGTCTTTTTTGGTCTGCGAGACGCGGCGGCGTGCGCAGATTTTGCTGCGGCACGCGCCAGGGCGTTGATCGAGGCAGGGATTTCGGCACGAGAGATTGCCGTAATGGCGGCCGGAGATCCGCGTCATCTGGCGCGGGCCTTCCGCGGACAAGGCGTGCCGCTATCCGGCTTGCCCGAGACTTTGCCTGAGCGAGATATTCTGGGCGAGACCGCGTTGCATCTTCTGCTGGCCAAGCGTCCGCCCACTCCAGTAATGGCCCTCGCGGCTTTGGCCATTTCACCATTGATGCCCTGGGACACGCAAAGCGGCCGCGATCTGGCTGAGGCGTTGATGCGTGGGGACTTCAGAGGCCGTGCGCTGAACGCGAACCCCGAGCACATGACGCTTTGGGAAGACATCCGCTCACCTGCGTCGAGTCTTGCGCAATTGCGTTTTCTTCTGGAGCGCATTTGTGAGCGGTTGGAACAGGGCAAAGCGCTGCAGGCGCGCATCCCCGTTCTCCTGGGGGAAGGCAGCCCAGACTGGGAGGCGATCCTGCGCGGCGTCCAGATCGCGCAACCGAGCGTGAGCGATCCTGTGCGCAACCTCGAAGGTGTCAGCCTCTGGTCGGCACATGAAAGCCCCTGGCGGTCTTGCCGGCATTTGATCGTGACGGATTTCACGGATGGGGTTTATCCAACCCGCCCGCGCGCCAATCCGCTCTTTCTCGACAGTGAGATCGCAACGATCCGAGCCTCTGCCGGCATCGCGCTCAGCGGTCGTGCCGAGGGCTTGGCGCAAGGGCTTTCCCTCTTCGATCAACAGCTTCAGGCAGCATCCGAAACCGTGACCTTCCTGGTTCCCTGGCGGGATCTCGCGGGCGCTCGGCTTCAGCCTTCTGCCGGATTGTCGCTCGTGGCGAGGGCTATCGTGGATATCGAAGATGCGGGAGACCTCATTTTGGACATCTCGCGCCTGGCGCCTGCCGATTGGCCCGTTTCACATCACCATCTGCCGGCTTTGCCGGGGCAATACGACGTGCCGGACGCACTGACCTTTCCTGAGCGCGATCTGCTGGCGCTGCGTCGCAATGATGACGGTACGACAAAACCGCAATCGCCCTCTCGCTTGGAAACCCTTCTGGTCAGCCCGCTGGCCTGGCTTCTGGAGGAATTGGAGGCCAGTGACATATCCTGGTCGCCCGAGGAGCTCGACGTGATGGCCAAGGGCAACATCGCCCACGATGTATTCGAACATGTCTTCCCACCGGGCGAGACCATACCCGACCCCGAGACGCTGAACCTCGCCGTCGCAGAGGCCTATGACAAAGCGCTCACCCGCCACGCCGGTTTCCTGCGTAGCCCTTCTTGGGAAATGGAACGCAAGGGGCTTGAGCGCGAGATTGTGCGAGCAGCCCTGAGATGGCGGGAACATCTGCTTGCGCTCGGCGCCCGGATTATCGGCAATGAACTCTGGTTGGCCGGGGAAGCACATGGCATCAACCTTCATGGCAAGGCAGATGCGATCCTGGAACTCCCAGGCGAGACGCTCCTTGTCGTCGATCACAAGAAAAGTGGCACCGCCGGGCGACGCAAGCGCATGGAAGCGGGTTGGGATCTACAGGCGGGTCTCTACCGCGACATGATCGCCCGCCCTCTGCGGCGTGAAGGCGACGGGATGGAGCCGCTGATCGGCCGCAAGGTGGGCATTGCCTATCACCTGATGAACGATGGAGGGCTTCTTTCCTCCGGGCTTCCCTTGGCCGAGGGATCGCCCGCCCGCGACATGGGCGATGCGGTGAACACCAACGCGATCGCCAAACTCGCCGAACGGCTGGCCGAGCTCGGAGCGGGGCTTGTGGTGATGAATACCACGGCGGACCTTGCGTTCTTTCAGAAGGAAGCGGGCTTCAAACCCTATGCGCTGACGGATGGCTCGCCCCTTGTCACAGCCTTCATTCGTCAGGTCGAGGAGGATTGACCATGGATAATGGACTGGTCATTGTTCCTGCGGGTGCGGGCGCAGGAAAGACCCATCGCATCAAGTCGCAGCTTTCCGACTGGGTCAAACGTGGCATCGTGAGGCCCGAGCGCATTCTTGCCGTGACCTTCACCGAGGCGGCTGCAGGCGAGTTGCGCGAACGGATTCGGGCGGGACTTCTTGCGGATGGGCTCGTCGCAGAGGCCATGGCGGTCGAGCGCGCCTATGTCTCGACCATCCACGGCCTTGGGCTCAGGCTTCTGACCGAGCACGCGCTCGCGGCGGGAGCCTCGCCGCAACCGCGGCATCTGGGCGATGCAGAGCGTGATCTTCTGATCCGGCAGGCGCTGGCACATGCTAAGGCACTCGATCCGATCAAGGCAGAGCCAGAGCGGTTCGGTTATGAGGCGAACTGGCAAAAAGGCGAAACGGTCGAGGACAGTCTGCGCAGTCGCGTTCTGGCGATGATCGACCTGCTGCGTGGGCTTGGTGACAAGGGAAGAGATCCCGGGCTCGTTTCCCCGGCGCTGGCGCGCCTCGATGAAGTTTATGGCCAGCTCCTGGACGATCCCGCCGCCGATCGCGACAGACTGCTCTCGACGGTGCTCGCGATGCTCGGCGCTTTCCCGGAAGGTGGAATGGCCGGTGTCACCGCGAAAGGTCCGCGAGAAACACTGGAGAAGAACTTCGCCTTTTTCCAGCGCGTACAGCGGGATCCAGCGCTTCTGGATCGGGATTGGGGGCTCTGGCAAAGCCTGCGTAGCCTCTTCATCTCGAACAGTCGCACGAAAACCCCCGAGGGTTATGACGAACTTGCCGTAGCAATCATGGAGGCCGCAAATGTCTTGCCCGTACATCCCGGTCCGCTCGCGGATGCCAAACTGCACCTTCAGTGCCTGATTGCCTGCGCACAGGAGGTGATGGATGCCTACGAGACGCGCAAGAAATCCCTCGGCCTGATCGACTTTGCAGACATGATTTCCGGGGCGGAACGCCTACTGCGCACGGATCCGACTGTCCGGCAAGCCGTGCTGGACGAGATAGATTGTGTCATCATCGACGAGTTCCAGGACACCAACCCCGTGCAATTCGCGCTCCTCTGGCAGTTGGGCGCGCAAGCACCACGCACACTTCTGGTCGGCGATGTGAAGCAGTCGATCATGGGGTTCCAGGGAGCAGACCCACGCCTTTCGCAGGCCTTGACGGCAGCGAACCCCACGGCAACTCAGCCTCTGGATCGCAACTGGCGCTCGTCACCGGCAGTCATGGAATTCGTCAATGCCATGGGCGAGGGATTGTTCGGAACGGAATACAACCCGTTGACCCCGACCCGCGAAGCGGTTCCCGGTCCTGCGCTTGAGCTTCTGAACGCGGCAAAGGGTCGCGCGGTCAGAACCGCCTCTAAGCCTCCAGAGCATATTGCCGAGCGCATCACCCGTATCCTGACCGACGGAGAGGCCATCACTGACCGGCATACGAAGACCGTGCGGTCTGCGCGACCTTCAGATATCGCGCTGCTGGTTTGCCGACACACGACCGCTGCGCGCTATGCCGCGGAACTGCGCGCCCGTGGCGTGCCTGTCCGCATTGCCGAGGATGGCTGGGCAGATAGTCCGGTTGTCCAGGCCGCCCGCGCGGCCCTGAGTTATGCCGCGAACCCTGCAGATATTCACTCCGGACTTCTTCTCCGGACCCTCGGCCCCGATCCCCTGCCCTTGCATGAGGCGCTGATCGCCCAGATCGACGCTCGACTGTCGGATGATCCAGTTCTGATGCAGTTGGGCGAACTGTCCAACAGGCTTTCGGGACTGCCAGTTAGCGCTGCATTGGACCTCGTTCTTGACGCCGCCGGTCTGCGCCTTTGGGCCGCGCGCCAGCCCGACGCAGCTCAGGCGCGCGCCGATCTTCTCCGTCTCGAAGCCGAGGCGGAAGCATTTGAAACCGCGCATCGAGATCTCAAGGCAGCCTCCGGTTTTCACGGCGAAACTGCCAAAGTCTTTCTCGGCTGGCTTGATACGCGCGCTGGGGAACGCGACTTCGACCGCCGGCCCGATCCTTCGGCCAACAGCGCCGATGCCGTGGAAATCGTCACGTGGCACGCCTCCAAAGGGCGCGAATGGCCGATCACCGTGGTCGCGGAATTCGATGCCGGAATTGAAGAACGGGCGGGCACCACATCGACCCGCTTCGAGGCCTTGGAGCAGATCGACGACATGGCGGCCGTGTTGGCGTCAGCTGCCCTCATCCATACGCCCGGATTTGCCGCCCCCGAGGCCACGCGGCGCTTCATAGAGGATCGGCGCCCCGATTTCGAGGCGAACGCCAAGAACCTGCTCTACGTCGCCTTGACCCGTGCGCGAGACCGGCTCGTACTGGAATGGCCGGCTTTCCTGAAAGAGCGCGATGAGGAGACGCCCGAGGCGAAGACCCTGTTTCATGTTTTCGAGGACGCCTGTGCACCGCAGGTTGGCGGCGGCAGGCTGCGTCTTGGCAGTGTCGATTGCCCATCCGTGATCCGCGACCTGCCGGATCAGGCAGGGTTTACCGAGTATGCAGTAAAGGCTGGTGCGCAAAGAGCTCTATTCGGCGCGTCCACTCCCCTAGCCCTCGTGCCGCTGACGCCCTGGCGCCTGCAGCCCTCGCAGGCTGTTACTGCCTCCCTTGCGCCCGAAAGCCGAGGTGTCATTCTTGGAGTACCTTGGACCACGACCATAAACGACGCCGCCCGAGGTACTGCGCTGCATCTCGCTTTGCACACCGGCCTGAAGCGACCAGATCTGGTATCCTGCCTGCCTGCCGCAACAGGACTGGATGACGTCACACTGGCGGGCGTCCTAGAGCGCGCCGAAGCGCTCAAAGCCTGGTTAACGACGCAGGGCTACACTGAACTGCACTGCGAAATTCCAGTACTCGGGCACACCCCGGAGGGCGCAGAGATCCTAGGCACGATCGATCTGCTGGCGATCGGCAGTGACGGCTCCTTGTTAATCGATCACAAATCCGGCGGCAGCGGAGTGGGGTTGGGTCCTTACTGGCCTCAGCTTTCGGCATATGCCGCGCTCATCCCGCAATTGCTTCCAAATTGCCCGCTGCGTGGTGCTGCGGTGTTCTGGGTCGATCACGGGCGGCTCGAACTCGTGGAACTCAGCGGGACCAGCGGGGCGGAGTTGGTTAATGCAGCGGGGGTCGTCGCATGCCGCTGACCAAATCTTATGTCGACGACATGCCCTCACCAGCTCCCGCATTACGGTATAGTCGCTCAGCATCTTCGCGATCGCCGATCCGACTGGCAGCCTGGCCAGTTCACCTGCCGCTCGTGCCTGGTGAGAACGGCGGCGCAATACTCGGCCACGGTAGCGGCGGGATGATCCGGCTGCGGGCGGCGTAAAAGTCGGCCACTTTTGCCCTTTCTGGCGACAGGGAGGGCGGGGGGATTTTCACCGTGGACATGTATCGCAAGGTGCGCCTGACCTGTGCGGAAGGGATGAGCCAGCGTGAGGCGGCACGGCGTTTTGGGATTTCACGCGACAGCGTGAAGAAGATGTTGAGCTTCTCGGTGCCGCCCGGGTATCGCCGCACGTCACCGATGAAGCGCCCGAAGCTGGACGGGTTCACCGAGATCATCGATGCTTGGATTGATGCCGACCGCAGCATCCATCGCAAGCAGCGCCACACGGCCAAACGGGTCTTCGAGCGGCTGCGGGATGAGCATGGCTTCACCGGCGGTTACACGATCGTGAAGGATTACATGCGCGAGCACGAGCGGCGAGGCCGCGAGATGTTCGTGCCGCTGACCCATCCACCGGGGCATGCTCAGGCCGACTTCGGCGAGGCGTTGGTCATCATCGATGGGGTCGAGCGGAAGGCACATTTCTTCGCTTTCGACCTGCCGCACAGCGATGCCTGCTACATCCGGGCCTATCCGGCGGCGACCTCCGAGGCCTGGGTCGACGGGCATGCTCATGCCTTCGGCTTCTTCGGTCGGGTGCCGGTATCGGTGCTCTACGACAACGACAAATGCCTGGTGGCGCAGATCCTGCCGGACGGCACCCGAAAGAGAGCCAGGCTGTTCAGCGGGTTCCTGTCGCACTACCTGATCCGTGACCGCTATGGCCGCCCCGGCAAGGGCAATGACAAGGGCGGCGTCGAGGGGCTGGTCGGCTATGTCCGGCGCAACTTCATGGTGCCGGTGCCGCGGTTCCCGTCTTGGGTCGCGCTCAATGCCTGGCTGGAAGAACGGTGCCGCAAGCGCCAGGATGATGTCCTGCGGGGCCACACCGAGACGATCCGGGGCCGTCTTGCCCGGGACTTGGACGCGATGGTGGAGCTGCCGCCGGCACCCTTCGACGCCTGCGATCAGGCGGCCGGTCGCGTCAACTCGCAGGCGCTGGTGCGCTACAAGACCAACGACTATTCCGTGCCAGTCGCCTACGGCCACCGCGAGGTCTGGCTGCGTGGCTATGTCGACGAGGTAGCGATCGGCTGCGGCGGCGATCTCATCGCCCGCCATCCGCGCAGCTATGAGCGTGAGGATGTGATCTTCGACCCGGTCCACTACCTCCCGCTGATCGAACAGAAGATCAATGCGTTCGATCAGGCCGCGCCGCTGGCGGAGTGGAATCTTCCGCCCGAGTTCGAGACCCTGCGACGGCTGATGGAAGCGCGCATGCTCAAGGCCGGCCGCCGGGAGTTCGTTCAGGTTCTGCGCCTGCTGGAAGCCTTCGCACTCGACGATCTGCATGCCGCAGTGAATACGGCGCTGCGGATGGGGGCCATCGGCTTCGATGCCGTCAAGCACCTGGTCCTGTGCCAGGTGGAGCGGCGCCCGCCCAAGCTCGACCTTGATGTCTATCCCTACCTGCCGCGGGCCGATGTCGCGAAGACCTCGGCGGCCAGCTACATGAGCCTGGTCTCGGGAGAGGTCCGATGACTGACACCCCCGAGATCCTGCTCGCCCATCACCTGAAGACGCTGAAGCTGCCGACCTTCCTCAGGGAATACCAAAAGCTCGCGCGCCAGTGCGCGGCGGAGGGGCAGGATCATGTCCGCTTCCTGGCCCGGCTGGTGGAGCTCGAACTGATCGACCGCGAACGGCGGATGGTCGAGCGGCGCATCAAGGCGGCGAAGTTCCCGACCACCAAGAGTCTCGACAGCTTCGACTTCGCCGCCATCCCCAAACTCAACAAGATGCTGGTGCTGGAGCTCGCCCGAGGGGAATGGATCGAGCGGCGCGAGAATGTCATCGCCCTCGGACCATCAGGGACCGGCAAGACCCATGTCGCCCTCGGTCTCGGGCTGGCGGCCTGCCAGAAGGGTCTGGCCGTCGGCTTCACCACCGCCGCCGCCCTGGTGCATGAACTCATGGAAGCCCGCGACGAGCGCCGCCTCCTGCGCCTGCAGAAGCAGATGGCAGGATACAAGCTGTTGATCATCGACGAACTCGGCTTCGTGCCGCTGAGCAAGACCGGCGCTGAGCTGCTGTTCGAGCTGATCTCGCGCCGCTACGAACGCGGAGCTACACTGATCACCAGCAATCTACCCTTCGACGAATGGACTGAGACATTCGGCTCAGAGCGGCTTACGGGCGCACTGCTCGACCGCCTGACCCATCATGTCCACATCCTTGAGATGAACGGCGACAGCTACCGCCTCGCACAGAGCCGCGCTCGAAAAGCCGCCGACAACACCTGATCACCTACCGCCAGTTTGGCCCGATGGGCCAAAGCGCCCCGGCAGCCGCCAGCTATCTGGAGAGCGCTGCTGCCGGGCCGCTTGTCGCCCAAACACTGGCCTGGCTTTACGCCGCCACGTGGCAGGTTTTTACGCCGCCGTTGACACGTCGAATGTCATTTTTGAATGCCTTTAGAACCGTGAGGGTTCAGTAGTCGGTCAAGAAACGAAAACCATTTTCTTTGTTAAAATAGTCACTACGCGGCCAACTCCTGAAATAAAATACTCCGTCACCGCACCCGTAGACGCGCGAGGGATGGGCGAACCCAAAATCCTTGTTGTTTCGGTCTGCACTCCAAATTTTCTCCGCCGATCGCTGTTGCCCTTCGACGACCACCACCCGGTATAGGTTGAAAGCGTTGTAGTCGTTGGTTGTGAAGAAATACGCATTCACCGCTTCGCCGTCGTCGCGTGTGGTCATGCTCAAGATCTCTTGGTCTTCGCCTGGAAATTGAATTTGGATGCTTCGGCCAGAGATTGTGTTGTCGAGCAGAATGAGGTGCGGAACACGCCCCCAGCCGCCAAGCACAAGGTCCGCAAAACCGTCACCGTTGAAGTCGCGCGCATCTACGAACCAGCGCTTTTGCTGATTGGGCAAGAGCCTTTGGTTCTCAACAAACCCGCCTGCTCCGTCATTCTCGAAAACGGTCACGAAACCCCTTCGCGCGGTGCTGTCGCTTCCGTGGATTCTGCCCGCGACCACAATGTCCAAGTCTCCGTCTCGATCCACGTCAACGACCACTGAGCGATGGTTCGATTGCTTTGGCGCGTCGATGGTCAAAATGGCGTATCTGCCGCTATCCGCGTCGAACAGGGCGACCCGCACAGACCCGCCTTTCAGTTCATCCACATCGTGTTCACCGTAGTCGACAATTACAAGGTCATCGTCGCCATCTCCGTCCAGATCAACCTCATGCACTCCAGCAAGGTTGACCTGCTGAACCTCAAGCCCGACGTCCCGTCCGTGCCCGTAAAGATTATCAGGTGACACGTTGGGCGCTGCAAACATAGTTGGTAGCGTTTCATTTGGCGGTTCGCCAAGCTCATCCACGCCCGCAACAAGGAAGTATCCGGTCTCTTCGTTCAATGTTACGAAGTGCGTTTCACCAAGGAAATATTGCTCGTCACTGGACAAAATGCCGTCCCTGTCGAGGCGACGAATATCGCCCCTGTAGCTGAACAGAAGGGTGGCATAGGCGTCATTCCCCGCATCCTTCGCCGCACAGAAATTGTCTTCGAGGATCTTTGTTGAAACGGCTCCAAAGCCCGCAGTGCCTTGGGATGCGTCAACAAGTAACTTCAATTCGTTCTGATCGAGCTGACCGTCCCACGCAATTTGCGAGCGCTCCAAGAACGCGATCAACGCCCGTTCTGTTGCGCCACCCCACACCCCATCGACTACACCAGCATTGTAGCCCAGCAGGTTCAGGTATGTTTGGGCAAGCGCCACATCATTCTTTGTCTGTGCACTTGCTGGGCTGACCAATCCGATTGCCGTGAACACGAGCTTCAAAGCTGTTTTGTGCATAACGACCCCAACAAACCATTCCGCTTCACACAAGCAAGGTGTGCCCTGTATTCGGTTCTTTGAAAAACTCAGCTTTTCGATCCGAGTGCCTGAAAAATATGATCTTTTGCCTTCAACCTCAACCATGACTTCTCGAATTAAAAGCCGCACATGGTGACCTGCCACTGATCTTTCATCCAGCCGCGACCGGAGCCCGCTTGGTGTTGCTCTGATCCCCAACGTTGGACCGCCCTAAGGCAGAGTTTTCCGGCTTCTGCACTGCTCCCCAACCCTAGACCGCCGGAAGCTGGATTTTCCCGGCTGTTTTACGATGGCGGGCTGGCTGCGCCATCGGGATAATGCATGGCAATCGGGACCTTGTTCCCGATCGCGCCGTGTGGCCGTTCTTCGTTGTAGTATCTACGCCAAGCCTCCAGCTTTTCCGC
>NZ_JAHVAI010000031.1 GCF_019264375.1 Sedimentimonas flavescens
GTGACAAAGACGCGGGACAGAAAATCGGCCTTGAAATTCTTGAAGAAAACGATGCGGCGATACGGCCGTCCCGAGGCCATTGTCACCGATCTGCTTCGGTCCTACGGCGCGGCTTTGAAGGCGATCGGTGCCGCAAATCTGCAGCAGAGCGGCCGTTGGTTGAACAACCGGGCAGAGAATTCCCACTTGCCTTTCCGACGACGGGAGCGGGCAATGCTTCGGTTCCGCCGGACGCGAAGTCTGCAGAAATTCGTCGCCGTCCATGCCTCGATCTTCAACCATTTCAACTCGGAGCGCAGCTTCTACTCGAGAGCGAATTTCAAGAAGAACCGCGCCGCCGCTCTCGCTGAGTGGCGCGGTCTCTGCGCGGGATAAGAGGCAGTGTTACTGCCCTTGTGGAGACGAGTTCGAATCCGTCTGACAGCACCCTAGTTCAGGCTCGCCAGATAGGCGGCGATGTCGTCGGCGCCCTTATTCAGCTTGAAGCTCATCTTCGACTTGACGCTGTCATCCTCGGTCACCTCACGCAGCCATGCGGTTGGGTCGGAGACATAGGCGGTAAGGTTCTCCTCGTCCCAGATGATGCCTGCTGCCTGTGCCGCGAGAATACCGTCGCCATAGCTGAACCCCTCGGCGGAGGCGACGGCGCGACCAGCGATGCCGAACAGGTTCGGGCCGGTCTTGCCGCCCTTCACTATGGCTTCGCCACCGGGTCCGATGATCGAATGGCAGGATTTGCACTTCTTGAAGGATTCTTCGCCCTTCTCGGCATCTCCGGCAAAGACCGGGGCCGCAAGGCCAAGCGATACGATCAGGGACAGACGAAACAGCATGGAATTTCCTCTCTCAGGTTGGGATGGCAGTTACGAGATTGGCGGCAGGGAAGGACGCGCAAAGGGTTTTCAACTCTTCCGGGCCGTCGGTCAGGCATGCCGCGGTCGATAGCGCATCGGCCAAGGCCGCGGACGGGGCTGAAATGCTGACAGCGCGCCACCGAGAGTCTACCGGATGGCCGCTGACCGGATCGAGGATATGGCTGCGTCGGCCATCGTCGCCGAAGGTCATCCCTTGCGGCGCAGAGGTGGCAAGCGCCCGCCCTGAGAGCGCCAGCCGTTCCCGCGATGGCAGCTGCACGGGCCAGTCGCCCTCGGGAAGGGCCACCATCTCTCCGGTGTCGATCAGGGCGCGCGTTAGGCCCCGTGCCGCGAGAAAACCCGCCACCCGATCCGCGATATAGCCCTGGGCGATACCGTTCAGCGTCAGGGCCTGCCCCTTGCGCAGCGTGATTCCCGTGGACTTCAGCCGAACGTCCCGCCAGCCAGTGAGCGCCACGGCATCTGCGCGCTCGGCGGGCGAGAGTGAGCGGCGGCGTGATGTCGCCCGCGCCTCGGCAAGCCAGAGCGGCTGCACGGTAGGATCGAAACGCCCTCCGCTTGCGCGATGCACCGCGCCCGCAAGCGTCAGGCAGTCGAGCAGTTCGAATGGCGGATTCTGGAGACTTCCGTCTCGGTTCAGACACGCGAGTGCCGAGTCCGTCTGATACAGGCTGAAAATCGCTTCGAGCCTGCGGATTTCGCCCATGGCCGCCGCGGCGAGTGCCGGGGCTTCGGGGTGGGACAGTCTCAGGCTCACGCGGGCGCCAAGTGCGATCCCGGTTTCAACATGCGTTTCGGCATGGGCGATTGCGGGAGGCAGGCTGGCGACCACGGCAATGGTAAGGAAACGGCGACGGTTCAGCATCTCAACCCCCTGTCTTGTCAGACAATGCCTTCAGGCGGTGTTCGAATTCGGGATCCTCGCCCTCTGCCGTGCTGACCGGCGCGATCACCGCGTCATCAGGGATGGCGTCGAGGCGGGTGACCGTGCCTCCGTGCTCGGCCGCAAAGGCAAGCGCGGCCTCGTGTTCGGCGAAGGGCACGAGTTCCGGCGCGCCCATGCCGCCGTCCCAAGATGAGCCGATGACGTAATGCGCGGTTTTCGCGTCGATCCAGTTCTCGTTCCCCGGCTCCGACCAGGTGGCGCCGGGCGCGCCCATATCGTTCACCCAGATGGCGAGGATCGGATGGCTCTGTTCAGGCAGGCGCTGATAGGCCACCGCGTCGCGGACCTGGCTGAAGAACAGTGGCGTGCCTGGCAGACCCTCAAGATGAACCTGCGCCTTCGGGCCCTCATGTTCGAACAGGTTCATCTGGCAGAAATGGCCGACCGCTTCTTCGGTGAGGGCGACCGGGTCGATGTTCTGGGCGACCTCTTCCTTGCACGCGGCAAGGAAGAGCAGAAGAATCAGCGCGCGTTTCATGGCGTTACCTTTCGGAACGCGGCGCCGGCAAGCATGAGCGCCGCCAGCGGCCACAGGAGGATGGAGAAGAGCGATTGCCAGGCGGGGATCGCATTCGCCGCGCCCCCGATGCCTGCCGCGGTTGTCGCCGCCCCCGAGGCTGACAGGTTGTAGAGCCTGAAGGCGTCAGCCGGGTTGGCCAGAAGCGCAAAGGGGAATGCCTCGGTGGTGAACCAGCCACCATTATCCGCCACGATGACAGCCAGCAAAGCGAGGTCATAGAGAACCACGAGGCCGAGCCAGAGGCTGATCGCCAGACCCGCAGCGCCGGAGGGGCGGCGAGACAGTGCCGAGAGTGCGTAGCCCACGCCGAGAAACGTGGCGCCCAGCAAGATTGAGGACCAGGACAGCCGCCAAAGCGCGGGCAGGCCCGAGGTCGCCGCCGCATCGCCCGAAATCGACACCGAGGCCGCAAGCCCGTGGCCAAGGAGAACCGCGACCGCAAGAATGGCCAGATGCGCGATGAGCTTGCCGACCAGTACCTCGCCGCGCGAGACCGGGTAGGTGAGAAGCAGGGGCAGGGTCCCGCGCTCGGCCTCTCCGGCGATGGCGTCGAAGCTCATCAGAAGGGCAAGCAGAGGCACGAGATAAACCGAAAGCGAGGTCAGCGACGCCACCGTGACCGAAAGCCGGTCTACCCCCAGCCCTCCGGTCGGGGCCGATCCGGCGAGCGTCAGCACGAGCGAGAACACCGCCATCAGCACGAGCGCGATCGCCACCCAGCGGTTGCGCAGGGCGATCCGGAATTCGGTCGTTGCGGTCGAGATGACCCGTCTCATCACACGGTCCCCCTGCTGAAATGGCTGTAGATATCCTCGAGGCTGGGTGGCAGCACTTCGAGGTCGGCCACCTTGTCGCCCAGCCCGGTGATCCGCCCGAGAACGGCCAGCTTGTCCGATTGCGGGCAGGTCAGATGCAGCGCCGCGCCCACCCGGATCGCGCCGGGCAGGGCCTCTGCGATGTCGGAGGCGTAGCCATTGCGCGCCGTCACATGCAGCACGACCGGAAGATCTGCCTCGCGGCGCAGATCGACCAGCGTGCCTGAAGCGGCGAGTCGGCCTTTCGACAGGACCAGAATGCGGTCGGTTCGCGCCTCTACCTCAGTCAGGGCATGGGAGGACAGCAGGATCGACGCCCCCTCCGCTGCGAGTTCGTCGAGCAGCGCATAGAATTCGCGCCGCGAAACCGGATCGAGGCCCGAGGTCGGCTCGTCCAGCACCAGCAGACGGGGGTGCCCGATCAGCGCCTGTGCAAGGCCGACGCGCTGGCGCATCCCCTTGGAATAGGTTCCGATCCTCCGGCGCGCAGCGTCATGCAGCCCGACCCGTGCCAGCAGCGGCAGCGCCTGCCGAGCATCCTCGCCCCTCAGGCGCAGGTAATGGCGCACCTGTTCTTCGCCAGTCAGGGCAGGGTGAAAGGCCGCGTTTTCCGGCAGATAGGCGACCTGACGCCGTGCTGCGGGCGAGCCGGGCGCTGCATCGCAAACGGTGACATCGCCCGAGGTCGCCGGGATCAGGCCGAGGATGACCTTCATCATCGTCGATTTCCCCGCGCCGTTGTGACCCAAGAGCGCGACTCGCTCGCCGGGTGCGACGCTCAGGCTCACATCGGTCAGGGCCTCGACGCCCTGAAAGCGCTTAGTGAGATGCGTGATCGTCAATGTCGATGTCATCTGTCTGACCTTTCGCCCAGCGTCCGGCAATGGCGGCCTCTTCAGAGGCCAGCGCGTCGGGCACGGGAACCTCCAGCGGTCGCATCAGGGGGAAACTATCCGTAACGCCCCCCGGCAGGATCGCAGGAAAAGAGGATTGTGACCACCTCACCAACTGCACGGCCGGAGAACCAGTGAGCAGCGAAGCGGCGGGTTGGGACCACAGGATATGATCCATCAAATCGTTCGGGCGGAACACGCTGTCGGCGATCGCGTCGCCGTTCAGGTCGAAGGCGGAGTGGTCCGACCAGAAATTGCCGCGCCCCTCGAAGCTCCATTCCGTGTGGCGGGTGCCAACATATTTCACCTGCTCGCGATTGGCGAGGAAGGCGTTCCCGGTCAGTACGTTGCGCTCTGACCCGGCGGTGAAATGGATGCCGATATCGCAGCTCTGGAAGCGGTTGTCGTAAATCAGGTTCTTGTGCGCGTTATAGATGAAGAGGCACTTTTCGGGCCCGCCGCGCACCAAATTGCCCGAGACTTCGCCGCCATTGGCGAAGTTCAGCATGACGCCGTTCGACCTGTCCCCGAGGCTGAGATTGTCGCGCACCTCAACCCGGTCGGAGAACATGATCGCAAATCCCAGATGGTTGCCGATCGAAACGTTTCCGGTGACTTCGGAATCGTTAGTATACATGTAGTGGACGGCGAAGCGCAGATCGCGGAACGTATTGTTGCGAAAGATGTTCTTGCGTGACGCATTGGCAAAGATGCCGTCGCGCCCAAAGCGCACCTCGTTGCCCTCGATCACCGCGCCGGGGCTGTTCCAGACATAGATGCCGTTGCCTCGGTCGTTCATCTTTGGGTTCTGCGTGCCCTCGATCCGGTTGCCGACAACACGCGCATCGCGACCGCCGTGAACGTCGATCCCGTGCAGGTTGCCGACGAGATGGTTGCCTTCGACCAATGCCCTGTCCGCTCCTTTGAGTATCTTGATCCCGGCATCCAGTTCCAGTCCGTCCAGTCCCGATCCGGTGATTGTCGCGCCGCGCACCGTGACATTCGGCGCGGCAATGGTCAGGACGGTGCCTTGCCCCAGGCCGTCGATCACGACGCCGTCCGCAGCGTCAAGGGCCACGCTGCGGTCGATCGTGACGGCGCCGGGATAACGGCCCGGAGCAAGGAGAAGGACATCGCCAGCATGAGCTCCGGCGATGGCCGATTTCAAGGCGTCTGGCCCCGGCTGCACGCGCATCTGCTCTGCCGTCGCGGGCAGAGAGGTGAGCAGCGCAAGGATCAGGGCCAGACGGGACAGCATGGATCAGGCGTCCTTCGGTTCGACAAACATGCGACCGCGCATTTCCATATGCAGCGCGTGGCAGAACCATTGGCAGTAATACCAGTAGACGCCGGGCTGTGCGGCGGTGAAGGTCACGGACGATGTCGCCTGCGGCCCGATCTCCATCGCGACGCCGTGGTTGCCCATGGTGAAGCCGTGGGTCAGGTCGTCGATATCGTCGAGGTTGGTCACGATCACCGTCACCTCGTCGCCTTCTTTAACGGTGAAGCTTTCCAGCGCGAATTGCGGCGCTTGGCTCGACATGTAGACCCGGACCTTGTTGCCGTCGCGAATAACCGTATCCTGCCAGTCGTCCAAATCGATGCCATCCGCCTCGGCCCGCTTGCGGGTATCGGCCCACATCGGGTCGTTGCGGTTCCAGACCGAAAGCGGGTTCACCTTGGAGGCATGCACCAGGATCGAGTCATGCGGCTCGGCGAAGGTCGGGCCGTCATGGACTAGCGTCAGTTTGTCGCCCTCGATAAGGAAAAGCTGCTCGTTCTCGGGCTTGAGCGGGCCGACGTTGAGGAAGCGGTCCTTCGAGAACTTGTTCATCGACAGATAGTACTTCGCCGTCGCGTCAAGCGTCTCGCCCTCGGCGGTCGAGTTGTGACCGGGCTGGTAGTGCACGTCCGACTTGGTGATGATCGGGTCTTCGCCTTTCACCGCCTTCTCGATGTTCCATTTCACGACCTGGCTATCGAGGAACAGCGTGGTGAACGCGTTGCCCTGACCGTCAAATGCGGTGTGGAGCGGACCAAGGCCCAGTTCCGGCTCCGCCACCACGACGCTGCGCGGATCGGCGCCGTTGTAGAACACGTCATCCAGCTTGCGCACGTCGATCACCGAGACGGTGGGCGACAGCTTGCCAGCAATGCAGAGGTGGATCTTGTCAGGCGCCATGTTGCAGCCGTGCGGGTTGTTCGGCACCGGGATGTAACGGACGTAATTCTTCTCGCTACCCTTGCGGCCGTCAATCACCTTGACGCCATTCAGTTCGGTGAAGTCACCCTCGGCGATGCCCTTCTCGATCTCGGCGATATTGTAGACCACGACATGGTCCATATCCGCCGCCGTCATGTCGGCCAGGGTCATCCCCATTTCCGAGTTGTAGGACGTCGAAAAGGCGTATTTTCCCTCGTAGTCCGCATCGGTGTTGTCGAGGTTGCCGCTGACCATCACCTGCCAGGCGATCGTCATGTCATCGGCGTTGATCGCCGTGTAGAAGTTCACGTATTGCGACGGATCGTCGAGGATCTTGCCGTCATTGACCATCGGCACCTCGTCCTCGCCATTCGCGAAGACATAGTTGGTACGCGGCCATTTCTGCGGGCGCAGACCGTGGATGCCCTTGGCGTTCGGGATCTCGATGATCTTGTCGGTTTTCATCACGTCGCAGCGCACCCGTGCGACGCGGGTGTTGGCCTTGTCGTTCATGAACAGGAAGCGCCCGTCATACTTACCCTCGGTAAAGGACATGTGGACGTGGTGCAGGTCGCCGTTCTTGGGGAATTCGAGACCGTTCGCGGCGAGGTATTTCTTCGTCTTCTCGGTCAGGCCCTCGGTGAGGATCTTCTTCGACTCGTCGGTGATGCCCCAGCCGGTCGCCGAGCAGGTGTTGAACACCGGTACCCGCATCAGTTCGCGCATGGAGGGGATGCCGAGGATGCGCATCTCGCCGCTCTGGCCCGAGGACCAGAAGCCGTAATATTCGTCGAGTTGCCCTGGCGCGACCTCGACTGCGGCGCGGGCAGCGGAGGTGCCGGCCAGCGTGGCGGCACCGACGGCCCCGCCCATCAGGGCGGCGCGCCCGCCCAGTGTTCTGGCCAATGCGGCCCCGGTTGCGGTGGCGCAGAGAAGTCCCCGGCGAGTTATCCCCGTATTTGGTTCTTCAGACATGGCTCGTCCTTTCATTCAAGGGTTTGGGGTTTCAGGTTGTTGGGATGCCCGGTCAGGTTGCGCGGCGCGGGGGCTGCGCCGACGCTTTCGCGACGTTTCATCTTCTTGATGACGACCGGGCAAATGGTCTTGGACTGGTAGAGAACCTGGCAATGCAGGCAGTTCACGCATTCATTGGGGTTGATCTCTCCCGTCGGATGGATCGCCTGAACCGGGCACTGATTGGCGCAGGTCTGGCAGGGGTTACCGCATTCCTTGTAGCGCTTTAACCAGTCGAACATCCGCAGACGGGCGGGGATCGCCAGCGCCGCTCCCAGAGGACAGAGATAGCGGCAGTAGAACCGCTCGACGAACAGCCCCGCCATGAGCAACGCGGCGGCATAGGCGACGAAAGGCCAGGCGCGGACGAATTTCAGCACGATGGCCGTCTTGAACGGCTCAACTTCGGCCAGATGCTCGGCCTGTTCGATCGACATCAGCGACACGCCGAAGAGACCGAGGAAGATCATGTATTTGAGCGGCCAGAGCCGTTCATGCAGGCCCCAGGGCAGCGTAAATTGCGGCACATGCAGTGCGCGAGCGATGCGGTTGCTGATCTCTTGCAGTGCGCCGAAAGGGCAGAGCCAGCCGCAATAGGCTCCACGTCCCCAGAATAGCAGCGCGGCGGCGACCGCGAACCACAGGATGAAGGTCAACGGGTCGAGCAGGAATGCCTGCCAGGAAAAGCCCGAGACAAGCGCTCCGAACAAGGCCATCAGGTTCACCACCGAAAGCTGCGCGTTCGAATACCAACCAAGGAAGACCAGCGTCACGGCAAGGAAGCTCATCCGGAACCAGAAGAAGGCGCGCGCATTCCGCGTCGTGAAGTTCTGGAAGAAGAACACCAGCGTCAGCACCGCCAACATCGCCGCGGTCACCACGATCTGCGGGGTCTTGTCGTCCCAGATCCGCTTCCAAAGCGCCTGATGGGCCGCGCTTTCGTCCTGATCCGTCACCTCGACCACTGCATCGGGCATTTCGGAGGCGGCAGGTGCCGCCACGGCGCGCAGATAGCTGGCCGGGATCTGATAGCCGAGATCGAAGGTCGTAAAGACCTTTTCGATGGCGCCCACTTCGCGCTGCACAAGCAACTGTATGCGGAACGGCTGTGTCGGATCGAAGCCGACATCGGCGGGGATCTTGAATAGATCGGCTTCGAGAAATTCCGGCGCATCCTCGGGGGCGAGGCCGACGATGCGCTTGTGCATCCGGTCGCGGAAGCGCACCGACACGTCGTGCTGGATCAACACGATCCGGTCGAAAATGCCGCCGCGCACATAGCCGGACCCCTTGAAGCTGTAGAGTCCGCGGCCCACGATGGCGACCGCGTGCTCGCCCTCTTCCAGCCAATTTGCAAGGTTCTCCGCCTCGGCAGCGCCGAGCAGCGCGGTTGCAATGGCGGGGTGAGAGACAAGCGCGGCCTGCATCTCGATGAAGGTGGTTTCGGGGGCTTCGGTCAGCGCGCGCGCGGCGGCGCGCGGGTCGCCCATGGCCGCGAAGGCGGCGTTGATCTGTCCCACATCCAGCGACAGTCGACGCAGGGTGCCGTCCCCTTCGAGCGTCATCCAGTCGCGCGCGGCAGGGGCTTCGGGGTTGAATTCAAAGCGTGGACCCTGCGCGGCGGCCTCAACTTTCAGCCCGCCAAGGCCGAGAGCGCGCGCGACCTTGAGGCCAGAGCGCACGATCGAGTCATCGATCACCATGACCGTGACCGTCGCGCCCGAGATGATGTCTAGCTCATGCGCCGTGCCGCCGGAATCGGCCTCGGCCACGAGGTCGAGGCCGATATAGCCCTCGACAAGAGCCTTCATCTTCGAGTCGGGAATACCGATCAGGACGATGGGTTCGGAGTGCTTGACCAACCGCGCACCGATCACGCGGGCGTCCTTGTCCACGGCGACCAGCGTATGGATCGGCTTGCCGGAATAGCCGGTGGTCGAGACGAAATCCGAGGTTACGAAGGCCCAGCCGACGGTTTCGCCAGCCTTTAGCACTCCCGCGACGGGGTGGTCCTGCTGTATCGGTGCATAGGCATCGGCTCCGTCCACCAGTTCCGACGCCGGCGTTTCGTTGAGGAATTTTGACAGGACCGGCTCTGCCAGTGCGGGTAAACCCGAGAGGAGCAGGACCAGAAGGAAAGAAATCAGTCTAACTATGTACATTGTCAGGCGTCCTCAGTCGGTCGCCCTAAGATCTACCGCAGATTTCCCTTGCCATGCTTGCAATTTATCAAGCGTAACGAGGGTTATGCGAAGATCGGCGCGACGGACGTGATCAACCCTTGTCGCGCGTTTGGAAACGACTGGATGAAGCGGGGGCGCGCGCGGTCCGGGGCGAAGATGGGCGGCGGGTTTGTGCGGTCGCTGGCTCGGCATCCACAGGAAGGCGGGGATCATCATCGGCCGCAGGCCGACAGCAACGGGTCCGTGCTCGTCAAGGAACCAGCTAGAGGATGTGGGGCAAAGTAGACAGTCGCCGCAATCGCCCTCTGGGCAGCACGGGCAGTCCGCAGCTTCCGGGCAATGCGTTTCGGCCCCGCCCATATCGGGCGTGACGACCTCGACACGGGCGTTGTCACCGGCACCATGCGCCATTGCTGCTTGCTCCGGCAGGAGAAGCGCAAGAGCCAAGAAAAGGCCGGGAAGAAGGCGGGCGAACCATTGCATTCGGTCAAAATGGCAGGCCGAGAGATTCGCGGCATTGATTATAATCAATTCAAATGCTGGAATATTTTCGGAAAGGTGTGCCGTGTCGTTCAATTCCGCCCGTGCGTGACAACGCAGATTTGCCGGGTCGGTCGAGCACACTGCCCGCCTCGATTGCAGCGACATCGTGGACCAGCGCCGCCAAGCTTTGTGACGAAGTGAGTGCGGTCATCATCCATGTGGAACCCACCGATTGGACCAGGCCACCGAAGTTCGCCGCGACTGTCGTGCCCGGTCCTGTCAGAAGGATTTCGGTTGAGACGGGCAGGGCGGCCTCGTAGCGTCGGAACATGATCAAGTCTGACCCGTTCAAGGGCTTTCACAGCAGTCCTGAGATCATCCGCCTGGCGGTGATGCTGTACGTCCGATTTCCCCTGTCGCTCCGGAATGTCGAGGACCTGCTGCACGAACGCGGTATCGAGATCAGTCACGAATCCGTTCGTTTCTGGTGGAACCGCTTTGGCCCGATGTTCGCTTCCGAGATCCGTGCGAGACGGGCCGAGCGACTGCGGTCCGGTCCGCAATGGCGCTGGCACCTTGACGAGGTGTTCGTGAAGATCAACGGCGAAGGTGCGGTCAGAAGGATTTCGGTTGAGACGGGCCGGGCGGCCTCGTAGCGTCGGAACATGATCAAACCTGACCCGTTCAAGGGCTTTCACAGTAGCCCCGAAATCATCCGCCTGGCGGTGATGCTGTACGTCCGATTTCCCCTGTCGCTCCGCAACGTGGAGGATCTTTTGCACGAGCGCGGCATCGAGATCAGCCACGAAACGGTCCGGTTTTGGTGGAACAGGTTCGGCCCGATGTTCGCCGCCGAGATCCGGAAGCGCCGGATCGGGAGTATGAAATCGAGCCGCTGGCGGTGGCATCTCGATGAGATCTTCGTGAAGATCAACGGGGAGCGGCATTACCTTTGGCGGGCTGTCGATCACGAGGGCGAGGTCCTGGAGAGCTTCGTCACGAAGACCCGCGACAAGAAGGCGGCACTGAAATTCCTCAGAAAAGCAATGCAGAAGCATGGCCGCCCCGAGATCATCGTGACGGACAAGCTTCGGTCATATGGTGCTGCTTTGAGGGATCTCGGCATGGTCGACCGCCAGGAAATGGGCCGCTGGGAGAACAACCGGGCGGAAAACTCACATCTTCCGTTCCGACGACGGGAACGAGCCATGCTCCGGTTCCGGCGCATGCGAAGTCTGCAGAAATTCGCCGCCGTCCATGCCTCCGTCTCGAACCACTTCAACCAGGAACGCAGCCTCTCGAGCCGAGCCATCTTCAAGGCCAACCGCGCCGCGGCTCTCGCCGAGTGGCGAGGCTTTGGCGTCGCATAAGGGACAGCCATACTGCCCTTGCGGAGACCGGTTCGAATCTGTCTGACACCACCGAATGAACCCTTCCTGCCGTTGCAAGAAACGGCACCGCGCCAAATCCCACGAGATGACAGATCCCGGGCCCGGTGTTACGCTCGAAGGACTTCTTCCTGAAAAGATTCCCTTCGGTTCTGCCCCTGCCCGTCACCGGGTAGGGGGTTCTTTTGCATCCGTAT
Organism: Sedimentimonas flavescens; assembly: GCF_019264375.1. Classification (GTDB taxonomy): domain Bacteria; phylum Pseudomonadota; class Alphaproteobacteria; order Rhodobacterales; family Rhodobacteraceae; genus Rhodobacter; species Rhodobacter flavescens. Next base: position 11,518 of record NZ_JAHVAI010000031.1, read on the forward strand.
CGGAAAACTCTGCCGCGCACGATGGAGAGGCCATGTGGCACGCTCTGGGCTCAACTTCGCGGTCTGAATGGAGGCGGCGGACGTGGGGGGTGGGTACGACCCTGACGAAAGAATTGTCCTTTTTATTCGTAATAGAAAACAATCAATTAAGTGAGGGAGATTGATTGAAGAGTTCCTCTTGTAATCGCGCTGCTCATTTCCGGCTTTCCTAGTCTTGATACATTGCCCAGCGTCTTGCGCAGGCCCTCGAACTTCGATCAATCGTGGTCCTCGCTGATGACGCCTGTTCCCTGAACCGGATCAAGACGATCTGGACCTGGCCCGCAGTCACTTGTGG
>NZ_JAHVAI010000032.1 GCF_019264375.1 Sedimentimonas flavescens
TCCACTCCTCTCCCAGCCGGGAAAGCGTAGCGGAAAACTCCAGCTTCAAACGGTCCAGTTTCCGGGGATCAGATCACAACCGCTGGCTTCATGTTCGTGAAAGATCCTCTGACACCTGGTCCAATGATCCCAAGCGAAAGAAAACGTCGCTCTTGCCTTGGCTGCGGTCCCATTGTTTACTTGAGACAGGTAGTAAGCCTTGCAATTTTTGCGCGGTATCTGTCTGGGGTCTTTTTCTGTGCAAAACAAGTCGATGTCGTCGTCGGCATTACAGCGTTTCGTGCAATCCATCAATGGCAGAGCGTCCGGCAAAGCCAAGGATAGCGACACCCTCTTTGAGCAGATCGAGGAATCATCTGTTCCAAGTCTCAACTTCTACTTCATGTTGGGCATGGCCACGGCGATTGCGGCGTTTGGCCTGCTGAGCAACAGCGCGCCGGCGATCATTGGCGCCATGATCGTGGCGCCCCTCATGTCGCCAATCGTGGGCTTTTCCTTCGGGGCGATCATGGGCGCGAACAAGCTTACGCTCCAGTCTCTCGCTTCGATCGTAACCGGCGTTGTATTCGTGATATCACTGGCGTTTGTCTGCACGCAGGTGATCGGGTTGCGCGTTGTGGGCTCCGAAATCCTGGCGCGCACCGCGCCCTCCACACTCGACCTGCTGGTCGCGCTCTGTTCGGGCGCGGCCGCGGCATTTGCACATGCGCGTGTCGGCATTGCCAACTCCATTGCCGGCGTCGCTATCGCCGTGGCTCTGGTTCCGCCGCTTTCAGTCGTCGGGGTGGGACTTGCGCTTGGGCACGACGCCGTTTCCGCGCAGGCAATTGCCCTGTCCGACATCAATCATCAGGGCAACGGCTACACGATGGCCGGCGGCGCCTTCTTGCTCTTCTTCACGAACTTCCTCGGCATCGTGGCCGCGGCGATTCTGGTCTTTGGTCTTCAGGGCTACGGACACTGGCGCAAGCCCTTCCTCGTGTCTGTCGTTCTCCTCGCGTCGTCGTTCTTTGTCGTGGACCGCCTTGATCGGCGGCTCGAGATCATCTTCGTCGAAGACATGGTGAAGCGTCTCTACGTAGAGGCGGTAAAGGGGATTGAAGATCCTGGGTCCGAGAACCATTTCATTCTTCAGGTTCGCGGCGAGCGCGTCGACGGACACCTTGACGTATCCGTCGTCATGCTGGGCGTGAGATCGCGCCTTGATGATGTCGAGTCCGCGGCAGAAACCTTCCGCTCCCTTTTGTCCGAACAGTTGGGTGAACAGGTTACGTTGCGGCTGAAGATCATCCCGATCGATATCCAGCAACATGAAGCTCTGCCTGCCCAAGACTGACCGGCCGGTGCTGTCAGACGGATTCGAACCAGTCTACGTAAGGACAGTTGCGCTGGCCCTTATGCCGCGCAGAGAGCACGCCACTCTGCAAGAGCGGCGGCCCGGTTGGCCTTGAAATTTTGACGTGAGCTGAGGCTGCGGTCCTGGTTGAAATGGTTCGAGACGGAGGCGTGGACGGCGGCGAACTTCTGCAATGTTCGTATGCGCCGAAAGCGGAGCATCGCCCGCTCCCGCCTTCGGAATGGCAAGTGTGAATTCTCCGCGCGGTTGTTCATCCAACGACCGGTCTGCTGGCTCTCGCGGATACCGAGATCACCCAGGGCGGCCCCGTAAGAGCGCAGATGGTCGGTAACGAATTCATTGGCACAGCCGTGCCGCGTCAGAGATTTCTTCAAGAATTTCAATGCTGCCTTCTTGTCTCGCCTCTTCGTGACGAAGCTCTCGAGAACCTCGCCCTCGTGATCGACGGCCCGCCAAAGGTAGTGGCGTTCGCCGTTAATCTTCACGAACATCTCGTCCAAGTGCCACCGCCAGTGGCTCGAGCGCAGGCCCTCGACCCGACGTTTTCGGATCTCCGAGGCGAACATCGGACCGAACCGATGCCACCAAAATCGGACCGTCTCGTGGCAGATGTCGATGCCGCGCTCATGCAGCAGATCCTCGACATTCCGCAGCGAAAGCGGGAACCGGACATACATCATCACGGCCAGTCGGATGATGTCAGGGCTGGTTTTGAAGTAGCGGAAGGGCGAGCGTTTCGTCATTCTGAAAGGCTACGGGACCGCCCTGCCCGCCTCAAGCCAGGTTCTTCTGACAAGACCCTGCCTTCTTGTCCCGGGCCTTCGTCACGAAGCTCTCAAGCACCTCACCTTCGTGATCGACCGCCCGCCAGAGGTAGTGGCGCTCGCCGTTGATCTTCACGAACATTTCGTCGAGATGCCATTGCCACTGTGGCCCGGACCGCAGCCGCTCGGCGCGTTTCTTGCGGATCTCGGCGGCGAAGATCGGACCAAACCTGTTCCACCAGAACCGTACGGATTCATAGCTGATCTCGATGCCGCGTTCGTGCAACAGATCCTCGACATTTCGGAGCGACAGCGGAAAACGAACATAGAGCATCACCGCCAAACGGATGATATCCCGGCTGGTCTTGAAGTACTTGAACGGGTCGCGATTGGTCATCCCAAAACGCTACCCAGCCCACTGCCCGGTCGCAAGCCAAGTTGCTCTGACATGACCCTCTGCCGGAGTACTTTGGGCATATCGCTTGAAGCCGTCGTTCGTGAACGGTGCGGCGAATGGCTGGAGCGAGCCCATAGTTCCGGATACTGCACTCGTCATGAACGTCCGTTTGAATGTCCGGAAAATCAAAAACAGCCAGGTTTCGTGAAGCCGCTTCTATAATTCCTCTGCCCATGGCGGGTTCGCGCCTGCGCGTGATACGGTGACAGCAGCGACTTGGGTTCCGTGTGTCAAGGCTTGTCGGACGACGTCGGGAGCAAGCTCCCGCAGCGCCGGTTTGCGCAACGCGCCCAGCTCGGATAGCTTGGCCAGCACGCCTGCATTGAACGTGTCGCCAGCGCCGACCGTGTCGACGATCTGGACGCGTTTAACCGGGACATGCAATTCGGCACCGTCCGGCAGGTACCCCACCGCCCCATCGCCGCCACGCGTCACGATGACCAGAGCGGGGCCTTTGTCCAGCAGGCCATCGATCTTTTCGCGCAGCGATGGAGGTGCGGGTTCGATCCAGTTCAGGTCCTCGTCTGAGACCTTCACGATATCCGACAGGCGTAGCATTGCCTCCAGACGCGCGCGGTAGCGGGTTTCGTTTTCGATGAAACCCGGGCGGATATTCGGGTCGATCATCACCGCACGGGTGTCGCCTTCGCGATCCAGCAGCGCCTGATAAGCAGTGGCTCCCGGCTCACAGGCCAGGCTGATGCCACCGAAGAAAAGCGCGGATATGTCGCCCGGGATCTCGGGGAGATCGTCGGGCGACAGCATCCGACCGGCAGAGTTTTCATCATAGAATGAATAGGTCGCGTGACCATCGGCTAGTCGCACAAAAGCCAGCGTTGTGGGGCGTTCTGAGGTAATGACATGGGATACTTCCACATGGCTGCCTCTGAGGGCTTCGCTGAGTTGTTGGCCAAACATGTCGGTTGATATCCCGGTGAGCATGCCCACGCGAGTTCCAAGCCGCCCAAGCCCGATCGCTGTGTTAAACACCGCCCCGCCCGCATGCGGGACAAACCCGTCACGCCCTGCGTTGGTTGGGGTTGGGATCATGTCAATCAGTGCTTCGCCGCAGCAAAGGATCATTGGCGGACGCCTTTCGTTATATCGTGATCGTTGCTGGAAGCGCGTGATCTGAGATCGCCTGGGCATTCACCATGTCATTGTCCATGGCGCGTAGTTCCGCTTGGTCGCGGGGCAGGCCAAAATTGATCCACCGTTGCACCAGTCTTTGCCGTAAGGTTTCGGGCGGCACGTCCAATCGGATTGAGACATCCCAAAGGGGCCACAGGTCTTTCCAAACCGGCGCATCGAACAGAAGGTAGTTGCCTTCGACAACAACGCAGTCGCATTTGCCATCGACGATACCGGCGCCTGCACGCGAGAAATCTTCGTCCCGATCAAAGGTGGGGTAGAAAACCCGGTCAGCATTGGAAAGGGCTTGGATCAGTCGAAGGACGCCTGCCGCATCGAATGTCTCGGGCGCGCCTTTTCGGTGCAGATATCCCAAGCCGGTCAGGACCCGATTGTCCAGATGAAAGCCATCCATCGGCACCACGGAAGTCTTGCAACCGGCTTGGGTCAGACGATCGGCCAACACATAGGACAAGGTTGTCTTGCCGGACGCGGGCGCCCCTGCCAAAGCAACCAGTTTGCGTTTCCCTGCGCGAGGCGCTGTCAGAATTTCCTCTATCAGCGACTCGGCAATCTTCTCGGGGGATGTCATGCCGCGTCTCGTGCGGGAGGCTCTTTTGCACCTGTCATGAATGCTACTGCGTCGGACATGGTATAGTCCTTCGGATCAATCGTACAAAGACGCTTACCCAGCCGATGGATATGGATGCGGTCGGCGACCTCGAAAACATGGGGCATGTTATGGCTGATCAGAATGATCGGAATACCACGAGCGCGCACGTCCTTGATCAATTCAAGTACCTTGCGGCTTTCTTTGACACCCAGCGCTGCCGTGGGTTCATCCATTATGATGAATTTCGTCGCAAAGGCAGCGGCTCGGGCTACGGCAACACCTTGGCGCTGACCGCCAGACAGGGTTTCGACCGGCTGCTTGATCGATTGAACCGTCATCAGCCCCAGTTCCGTGAGCTTTTCGCGTGCGAATTTCTCCATTGCGGGCTTATCCAGCATCCGCAGGACCTTGCCCAGAAACCCAGGCTTGCGCAGCTCGCGCCCAGTGAACATGTTGTCGGCAATTGATAGTGCGGGCGATAGCGCCAGGTTCTGATAAACAATCTCGATCCCCATGTCGCGAGCCTCTATCGGGGAGGAGAACTTGACCGGTTTGCCTTCTATGAGAATTTCGCCTTCATCGGGAACAGTGGCCCCGCAAATCGCTTTGACGATCGAGGACTTGCCCGCCCCGTTGTCGCCGATCACGGCAAGTATTTCACCGGGGCGCAATTCGAAATCAGAACGGTCGATGGCGGTGACATGGCCATAGCGTTTGACGATGCCTTTGGCGGAAACAACAGGTGTCATGCGGAAACCCTCCGGATCCATTGGTCGATTGCGACCGCGATGATGATGAGCCATCCAATGGCAAAGACCTGCCACAGCACGTCTACACCGGCCATGCGCAGGCCCGATTGGAAGACGCCGACGATCAGCGCGCCAAAGAGCGCCCCCATGATTGACCCGCGTCCGCCGAAGAGGGATATTCCCCCGATCACTACGGCAGTGATGGATTGCAGATTGCCCTCGTAGAAGGATTGCGGCGAGATTGACCCGACACGGCCAATCGACGCCCAGCCCGCGATGGCACAAACGAGGCCTGCCAGCATATAGACGGAAACCAGTGTGCGCTCGGTGCGGATGCCAGACATCTCGGCGGCTTCCATATCATCACCGATAGCATAGACATGACGGCCCCATGCGGTCTTGTTCAGCATGTACCAGAGCACCACGAAAATCACGATCATCAGAATGACGCCAAAGGTGATCCGTGCGCCACCGATGTTGATGGCGTTGCCAAAGAATTTCAGGAAGGCCGCATTCTCATCAATATCTTGGCTGCGAATAGATTGCGCGCCAGACAGCCAGAGGTTTAGGGCAAAGAAGATCGACCAAGTCCCGAGAGTGGTTATGAATGGAGGGAGCTTGATCTTAGTGATCAGCAACCCGTTCATCGCACCGGCAAGCATCCCGCCGACAGCGCCGATTGCAATCGCGATTGTTGGCGGGACACCAAAGTCAATCGACAGTTTGCCCATGATCACCGACATCAGAATCATGATTGCCGCGACCGACAGATCAATCCCGGCAGTGATGATAATCAGAGACTGCGCGGCTGCCAGCATCCCAATGATTGAGACCTGCTGCATGATGAGCGACAGGTTAAACGCAGAAAAGAACCGCCCGCCTGCGATGACCCAGAACGCCAAAAGGCTGATCATCAAAACGATGACGGGAACGAAGGTCGGGTTGTTGTGAAGAACATGCTGAACGCGGTCCAGCAAACTGTGATGGCGGGTCTCGAACTTGGCGACCTCTGAGTCGCCCTGGTCAATGACCTTTTCGTAGCTGGCTTTGGTTGTCATGACGGTCTCCCTCGACCCCAGCCTAGGCCGGGATGTCGAGTGTGGTCAAAGATGTTTGGAATGAAATTGCGCCATGGCCAACATGGCCACGGCGCGTGTTATCAGGCGGGACTTAACCCCAGCACTTTTCTTTACCTTCGGCAGACGTCAGCGACGGAATGCCATCAACGGGTTCGTCTGTAATCAGCTCTACACCGGTGTTGTAGAAGTCCAGACCTTCGGTGTTTTGAGGCTTGGCACCGGTCTCGGCCCAGGATTTGATCGCGTCGATTCCCAACGAAGCCATCAGCAGTGGGAACTGCATTGAGGTCGCACCGATCACGCCCTCAGAGACGTTCTGTACGCCCGGGCAACCACCATCTACAGATACGATCAGCACATCGTTTTCGCGCCCTACAGATTTCAATGCTTCATATGCGCCCGCTGCTGCTGGCTCGTTGATCGTGTAGACAACGTTGATTTCCGGGTCGATCTGCAGAAGGTTCTCCATCGCCGTACGGCCACCTTCTTCGTTACCATTGGTCACGTCCGAGCCAACAATGCGCGGATCATCTTCATCGCCGATATCCGTTGGGTCTTTGATGTCGATGCCAAAGCCCTGCAGGAAGCCATTGTTGCGCAGATAGTCGACCGAGATCTCAGAGGCATTCAGATCAAGCGTTGCGATTTTCGCATTTGCCGCCCCATCACCCAGTTTGGCTGCGGCCCACTGACCGATAAGAACGCCCGCTTTGAAGTTGTCAGTTGCGAATGTTGCATCTGCCACATTGGCAGGCTCAAAGGGCGTGTCTAAGGCGATGACCAAAGCACCCGCTTCACGCGCCTGCGTGATCACCGGCGTCAACGCGCGGCTGTCTGTTGGCGTAATCAAAATGCCTTTGGCACCGGAGGCGATGCAGGTTTCGACAGCTGCAACCTGGCTTTCTACGTCACCGTCGATTTTACCGGCGAATGTCGAAAGGTTGATGCCGTTTGCCTCTGCTGCTGCAGTCGCACCTTCCTTCATTTTCACAAAAAACGGGTTGGTGTCTGTCTTGGTAATCAGGCAGGCGTTAATGTCTGCTGCGGCTGCGCCCGCCAAAGCTGTCAGCGCGATAACCGAAGTCGTCATCAGTTTTTTCATGGTGCCCTCCCATCCATGTCATTTCATAACTTGTGGCCATCTTCACCATGGCCGCGCACCCACTCCAGCGCAGGTTGGAGCCTAAAAAGCATGATTCCCAAATGCCTGTCAATTAGTTTGTAAACTTTACTAACTAAATTTTTGACTCTATCTTTTCTTCGGATGGTGAGGGAATTAGAGTGCCAGTCATGGACGGAGAATTTACATCGACACGGCGCGGGGGCGTAAACCAAAGCGGTTTGCGCGACCATAACGAGCGCCTGATCATGTCTATTCTTCAGCGTCACAAAACCGTTCCCGCCGCTGAACTGGCTAGGCGCACTGGGCTGTCCAAACCCACGGTCTCGACGATCCTGCGCAACCTGGAAGAGGATGGCCTTGTTCGACGCGGCGAACCCTTGCGTGGCAAAGTGGGGAAGCCCTCTATTCCAATAGAGCTGGATCCAGATGGTGCGTTTTCAATCGGCCTGAAGATCGGACGCCGCAGCGCGGATTTGTTGTTGCTCGATTTCGTCGGCTCGGTGCGAGGACAATTGCACACCACTTATGACTATCCGATGCCCGATGCCGTATTCAGGTACTTGGAAACGGGCATTTCAGAACTCCTTGGAAATCTATCCACGGCACATCAAAACCGCGTCTGCGGCATCGGGATTGCCACCCCCTTTGAGCTTTGGAAATGGCACGATCTTTCCGGTCTGGCAGCCGAAAAGTTCCGGTCGTGGAAAGATGTGGACTTCACGCAAGAGGTTGCCCGTTTCAGCGATTTACCGGTTTATGTTGTCAATGACGCAACCGCCGCATGTCACGCTGAACACCTCTATGGGCGCGGCAAAGACTATCGCGACTTCGCCTATTTCTACGTTGGATCCTTTGTCGGCGGGGGCATCGCTTTGAATGGAACGGTTTTCGAGGGTAACCAAGGTAACGCGGGAGCGCTGGGGTCCATTCGTACAACTGGCCCGTTGGGGGAAAGCCAACAGCTGATCGACACAGCATCCCTGCATCTCCTTGAAGCACGCCTTATTGAAGCCGGGCTTGATCCGGCGCGCATGTGGCAAAAGCCGCAGGACTGGACTGACCTGTCGCGCTACGTCGAGCCATGGATTGGGGAAACCGCTCAGGAATTGGCAAAAGCTTCCTTGTCGATATGCTCAGTCATCGATTTCGAAGCCATTCTGGTTGATGGCGCTTTCCCGCCTAAAGTCCGCGAAGAACTGGTTGAACGGATTCGAAGGTATTTGGTCAACCAAGACACGCGCGGACTGATCTCTCCAACCGTTGAAAGCGGGACCGTAGGCGAAAACGCCCGCGCAATCGGAGCAGCAAGCGGTCCGATTTTCGCAGAATACCTGCTCAACACCAATGCAGGGCTGTCATCAATCTGATATGCACTGGCTGCTTCGGTGCTGCCAGACGAATTCGAACCAGTCTCCACAAGGACGGTAGAGCTGCCCCTTATGCCGCGCAAAGATTGACCTGCCACTGAACCTTCATCCAGTCGCGACCGGAGCCCGGTTGGTATTTACGCCAGATGGCGTAGGTTGAGCAATCGCCCGACGCGCGGAGCTTTCCTCTCGCGCAGCGGGGCGGGCGATTGCGGTGATCAGGGTCCGTGCGTAGTCGACCGGGGTCTGATAGCCCAAAGCCGAATGCGGACGCTCGGTGTTGTAATCGGCCGCCCAAGCCGCGATCACGACTGCTGTGACCCCCGATAGTTCCTCCATTTGATGTTAGAGTCCGGCCCAACAGAAGGACCGGATCATGAAGGCATCGAAGTTCAACGAAGCGCAGATCATTGCCATCCTGCGTGAGGCGGAGGCAGGGGCGAAGACCGCTGACCTCTGCCGTCGGCACGG
>NZ_JAHVAI010000033.1 GCF_019264375.1 Sedimentimonas flavescens
GCCTCCTCGGGAATGGCGCGACCTAGCCCCTCTTTACCAGCCGAGCCTCCGTAGGGTCGTAGACTAGCTGACCAATCGACCCGTCCCTGATCCGTTCCACAGCCTCGTCAATCACAAACAATGGCACCAAGAACCATTCGCGCGGTATCACTGGATTACCGAAACGGTCCGAGATTTCGATCTCTAGTCTCGCGGGTTCAAGTACACGGTGTATCAGTGTTTCTAGTTTCGTACGGTTGATGTTAGCCAGCTTGTAGGTGGTGACGATTTCAACGTCCGCCAATAGAAAGGTGGCCTCTAGTCTAGCGTTTGCGATACGCCGCTCCACACTCCCGCCCGTCACACCGACCTTGTGCAAGAGATCTTGGTTCTCGACCACGACTGGTAACTCAGACTTGCTTCGCAGAACATAGATCGTGCCACTGCTCTCATCCCCCTCTTCAAGTTGGTCCGAAAACAGTGGCCCGGCGGTTGGGTCAGTGATACGCCTGCTCGCTTCGTCTTTGTGAAGGGCACGTTGAAGAGATCGCATCAGCATGTTGCTTTGGGTGCCATTGTCGAAGATCACTCTCAGCCGCGCATCCGTTCGGCCTTGAGCGTTAGTAAACATCTCCTCCATCTCGGCAACGTAGGCTTTCTGCCCTCCAACAATGAACAACCGCCCCGGACGGATCTCAGCTTTCAACTCGAATGGCCTTGTTGTGCGCATACCAAGGTCGAGATCCGATTGAACCTTGGCAAAGAGGTCCTTGAACCGATCGAAGTCCGGGCATTTCTCCCTCTGCGCGACCTCTTCAGCTGCCTTCTTTTCGGCGCTCGGTCGGACATGCCGTAGCTCGGTCAATCCGCCTTCGTTAGTACCCAAACCGAGAGCCGCCAACAGCTCCTCATCGTCTTGCGGTGCGGGAGCGTCCATAGCTTCGAAACTACCCGCCAAAATGCCCTGTCGGTCCAGTGGGGCCAACAACTCGAGGCAATCTGGCAGGGCCTGCAGACGCTTCAATCGGACGGCATACAAACACTCGAAGATGTCACCTTCATCAGAGTTTACCGGGACCCGGCCGTTGTCATCCACAAACCGTTGGATGTCTTCAAACCCCGCGATGATACGCTCCTCTTTCGCGTTTCGAGCTGCGGGTTTGGGTGCCTCTGGCTCCACGCCAAGCGCGGCGAGCAGTTCTTCATCCGTAAGGTCAGCCATGCTTCATCTCTGCAGTCTTGCGCTGGAGAAACGCGATACCCTCGGCCATACGCCGTTCCCAAGGATCGGCTGCCGTGATTGAAGGCAAGCGACCTCGATCTGCCTTGAATCGCAACGCTCTTCCAGCAAGCTCTCTGGCTTCGTCGATGCTAAGCGAGGCCTTCTTGCCCGCGATGATGTGTGCAACCTGCTTCAAGTTCTCCTCGCTCATGGATTTCGCAAGGATCGAGTATGCTTCGCCGAAGGGGTTAATACTGTCGATCATATCGATGTCCAGTTCCCTTACATCCATCGCGAACTTGCGCACACCATCGATGAGTGCTGTGTTCGCCGAAGGTTGGCTAGGGTCGTCTTGCAACTTGCGCACTGCCTCTGCAGCTTTCTGCGTTAGGTTGAGCGCCGCAACAGCTCTTTGCCTAATGGCCTCGTGGTCGGTGTCATCTAGGTCGGGATATCGGTCGCGAATGACCTTGCCCATCTTCAACTGGGTGATTTCTTCAGTCACCAGATCATCAGCCGGAGTGAAGATCCCCTTGGCCACTGTCGCTCTGTCCGCCACGAAACTTGCGACAATGTCGTTGATATCGTCTTCGCAGGCCTTCTGCGCTTTCTCACTGGATGGCGTGATCAGGCCTTTGATCTCGATCTGGTACGGCTTTTGGGGGTTGTCGCTCATACCCACGTTCGTTTGGCTGTAGTCATAGCCATTGGGACCATAGTCCACGCCTTCGACTGGGCCGCTTGAGGCGGTTTTCGGGACGAAGTCGAACTTGGGCGCGAGCACCTGCTCCATCAACAGGCTGGCTGCAATGGCTTTCAGCGTATCGTTGACAGCTTCTGCCACGGCGTCGCTTGCCGCATCTGGTTCAGCAATCAAGTTGGTGAAACGCGCTTTCGTCTTGTTTTCAGCATCTCGGGTTGCCCGTCCGATGATCTGCACGATCTCCGTCAGGCTGGCGCGATATCCAACGGTAAGTGCATGTTCACACCAGATCCAGTCGAATCCTTCCTTCGCCATACCCAACGCAATGATGATATCGACGTGATCTCGATTGTTCTTCCGCGTTGGATCTTTGAGCGAGTTGAGCACCTTGTTGCGTCGTCCCATATCGGTATCATCAACGAGATCGGCAATCTTCAACACTCTACCCGTGGCCGACTTGACCAGCTGAAAGCCCGTCGCCTCGTCCACGCCTTCCCATTCGCCCAGGGCATCAATGATGTGCTCGACTTCCTTGTGCTTGTCCTTGGTACTTTCACGCGCGTTCACACTAGGGATGTGTATGATCGTCTTCTCGTTCGGATCCAAGACGTTCAGGATGTCGTCGGCGTATGGCCCTGTGTAGAAGAAGTACCCAATATCGAGCTGTTTGAGCCACCGATAGCCGTTCAGCTGCTCGTAGTAGGTGTAGGTCACCGTATCGAACTTGCCCTCGTCATCAGGTGACAGGACCGCTTCGGCATCGCCACGGAAGTAGCTCCCTGTCATCGCTACGATGTGGGCACTTCCTCTGGCTATCAAAGCTGTGAGCTGAGCGCCTAGCTTGTTCTCTGGGTTGGCCGAGACATGATGGAACTCATCGACCGCGATCAGGCGATCGTCAAAGACCTCGATGCCGAACTTGTCAACCGCGAAGCGAAAGGTGGCATGAGTGCAAACCAGCACCTTGTCGGAACTCGCGAGGAACGTGCCCACCGCATCAACCTTGCCACTGTCGCCCCCTGGTGCGTTGCACAGGTTACAACGAGGGGCGACGTACCAATCGGCCCAGAAGCCGAACTTGGTCAGTGGCTCGTTGTTGAAGCTGGCCCCGATGGATTTCTCGGGGACAACGACGATCGCCTGTTTGCAACCCTGGTTCTCTAGCTTGTCGAGAGCGATGAACATGAGCGCACGGCTCTTCCCCGAAGCAGGCGGTGACTTGATAAGCAGGTATTGCTCGCCACGTCGCTCAAAGGCTCGCTCCTGCATCGGGCGCATCCCAAGCTCGTTAGACTTCTGGTCGGTACCTGTCTGCGCATAGCGAACGGAAACTGAGGGGACTGACTTGCTCATCCTATTGGGCCTCCAGCCAGGTCTGGATCACAGGTCCAATTGCCTCTCTAATCGCATCGAACTCATCGTCGAAAGACTTGAGAGCTTTGTGGATAGCAGCCGAGATCCGGTCCGGGTCGTGAACATCGTCTACGGCAAACGTGTTCTGCTGGAAGAATCGAGAGTAGCGTTTCCCCTCGTCAGTAGCTCCCTTCTGGAACTTGATGCGCAATCTCGCGTTGTCTTTCCCGACTTGGCCGATCGATTGGATTAAGGCGGTCCTCAATCCGTGATCCTTCAATGGACCGACCTCTCCGTACAGCTTCACTCTGCCACTGGTTCCATCGGCGCTGGTCGTGAGGCGGATCCAAGTGATCAGAGGAAAGCCCGCCCAGTACTTCTCGCATCCCGGCCATACTTGCGCTGGTCCGCCCAGCACATCAAACCAGCCCTCCGGAAGGAAACTGACAGCGGCCATGTCGCCGTTCAAGTAGACGAAGCTCATATCGCCTACGCTGACGACATCTGGATACTTCACGTTCTCCCCGAACACAGCCTCCGCTGCCATGGCAAAGTCTGTGCTCTTGCCGTTCTCCACGATAAAGTCGAGCACCCGCTTGTGGTCGCGGTAGATCTCGCGGGCGAGTTTCTCGAGGTCCAACCTATCTTGGTCCATGCGGACGGCCTCTCTAATGATCTGCAAGTAATGGTTGATGAAAGCCGCGACTTCGGCCGATAGCGGATGCGAGCGTGACGCTAGGACCTGCTCCAGCAGTTGGTAGACCGCATCGTACCTGATGGGCGCAAAGCGGCTATCGTTCGGATCTTCATCGTTGAGGGAAAGGAAAATGCCTTTCAGGCAAGAGTAGTGACTGGACCTGATGAAGGTCGAATGGGCGATCTCCATGTAACGGTCCAACTGGTTGCTGTGCAGGGCGCTATGCACCTTGTTCTCGATCACAAAGACCCAGCCGTTGCGAGGACTAAGGACCAGGAGGTCTATGCTACGCCATTCCGGGCGGACTTCGGCGTCGCTGAGGTCGCTTTGAAGGATGTCTAGCGCGGTTGGCTTCCCCGCGACGTCATGCCCTCGCATCGCCTCCATCAGAAACGCCTTGAGGAAAGCATCGCCCATCCCATGGCTTTCCTGCGGATCCATGAGCCAGCCAAGGATCGCCGAGTGACGGATCTCCATGTGCTCCATGCCCATGACCTTGATCGGGTTGAAGCGGCCAAGATGCGCCTGGATCCGGTGCAGGTCCGGGTTGTTGACCAGCAGTGCCTCGATCTCGTCGAGCGTGGGTGTAGTTCGGTGTGCCGACGTTCCGTCCATCAGAAGCCTCCTATACCGCCAGTCGTTGCTGTAACCTGCGCAACAGCAATCGAGCTGAGATCAGGACAATCTGGAAACGGAACGTAGCGTCCTCTTCTTCCGACAAGCCTGGGTGACTACCTTCGGGATGAAGCCGAGCCATGAGGCCATGAAAGTACTGCGGCTTTTGGTCATTGGCGTTCCACTCGTTGTAGCCGGGCAGTAGGAACGGCGGATCAAGCTCGCCGAGGAACCTAACCCGGCCACGGTGATCACTCCCAGAAAACCCAAGCGTTCGGGCAGTCTCTTCAACCAGTGACTCGAAGAATGTTCGGAACTGAGCATTGGCGGCCGCCCAATTCCCAAGTGAGAAATTGGTGGTTGCTTGGTTCAAGTGACCTCGAGGAACGGCGAAACCGACCTGATCCAAGATCGAGACGAGTTCGCTTTCCGCCTCGCGAAAGTCTAGTCTTGGAACCGACGTTGGCAACATGCGGCGTATCTCAGCAACCTTCTTCGTTCGTGGTTCTCCAAACAAACTCGTTTCACCCGAAGGCATCTCCATTTCGACAACCTCAAAGCCATCGAAACGAAGACCAGCGATAAACCTCTTCCATTCTGGTTCGGCCCGCATAGCAGGGGGGGCATCTTTCGCGAGGTTCAATATGGCTCGCTGAAGGCTCATCATGCCACCTTCTGTCATCACTTGAGGATTGGACTCCAAGGCGACTTTCGACCAAGTCGAGATGCGAGAAGTCTTGCTGGACGACCCAACCACCAGGTGATGGATGTCCCACTGAACCTCGTGGACTTCCATACCCGCATGTGAGTGGTAGCTAGCCACCACTTGCACAGCTGCAACCACGGTCAAACGATTGAACTCACTCATGCCTGCACCGTCGTTGTCATCTTGGTGTACATCTCGAAGAGCTTCTCCAGCCGTTCGGTGTCGTTCTTGAAGCGGCGGCCGATGTAGATGCGTTCTAGGGTTTCGTCGTTGCGATCGTGGGCGGCTCGGAGGTCGTCGGGCATGTTCTCTGGGTCGTAGAGGTCCGCGATGGTGGCGGGGAAATGCGCCTCGCGGGCCAGAAGGATGCCTTCCGCCGTCGCTGTAAGGTCGGCGCGGTTCTTTTCGGTCAGCTTGGGGACGGGGAAGGTGTTCCAGCCGAGGGTGTTGGAATAGCTGAAACGCATTTCCAGCCGCACGCAGACCGTGCCGATCCAGACCCAATGCAGCCGCGAGGCAATCAGCGCCATGTTCCAGAGCGGGGCATCGTAGAACGAGAAGCACTTGTCAGAAATGATCGTACCTTTTTCCATCGGGACCACAGGGAGGTAGTCCCTATTTTCGGAACTCACACGTGGGATTACCAGAAGTTCTTCTTTTCCGCTCTGTCGCACTTGTTGAAAAGCATGAGCATAAGAAGCCGAGTCTTGGGTCATCTTCTTTGTGCTCTTGAGGCGTTCGATTTTCACTAACTCAATTCGCTGATTGATTGTCGGGATTTCGCGAGCCCTCTCCAAAGTTTCATCAGTTACCCAAATGCAATAGCGCAATTTGCCATTGATGGCTTCAGCAGACCCGACAAATCTTCTGACGAAAGTTTCTTCGTCCTCTTCGCTCAAACCGAGGTTCGGAACCTCCCATGGCTCAAGTAGGAGGAAGCCACCATCGACCGCCTTATTGCCATTGTCCATCTTTGAAACTGAAGAGAGCAGTTTACTTCGGGGTTCTACTGCAATGTTGGGTCCGTCCACCAAATACGGATTTATGTTAGAAGCACTTTTTGCCACCGTCTCCCCGTTCTCATCAATCGAGAACAACCGTTTCTCTCGTCCCGCCACATTGGTAATTGCGACAATCGCCACGGTCACGCCCGCGTTGTGGCTGGCAAGGTTCGCCCACTTAAAGGAGGTATGGGCGAAGGTGATCTCATGCCCATCAGCAAAAATCGCGGGCCAAAGGATCGGTACCTGCTGCCCCTGACAGATGGAGTTTGTCGTCACGAAGGCGCTGACCGTTGGTGTGTGCAGCCCGTAGTCAGCGGCCTTCATGAACCAGCCTGCGACATAGTCGAGGGACTTCCAGCTCTTGACACGTCCTTCGAAGATCCGTCCGAGATCCTCCTTCTGCTCCGTCGATTGCCATGTGGAGCCAAGGTAAGGCGGGTTGCCGCAGATATAGGTCTCGCCCCCTTCGTTCTCGAAGTCGATCTGAGCTTGATCCAGCGGGCTGTCGAACAGGTCCTCGGCCTGAAACTTCACCGCCCTGCCACTGGGAGGGCAGACAGACAGCCAATCCACCCGCAGAGCATTGCCACAGGTGATCCAGTTCTTCTCATCCAGCGGCAGGAACGCCTCTCGCGCGGCCTTCTGTCCGATGTAGAGCACGTCGCATTGGTATTCGGCGATGATGAGGGCCAGTCGCGCAATCTCGGCAGAGAAGTCCCGCAACTCGATCCCACGGAAGTTCTGGACGCTGATCTCGGACTTTTCCCGGCTCTCTCCCCGGCGCTTGTTAATCTCGGCCTCGATCGCCCGCATCTCTTTGTAGGCGATGACGAGGAAGTTGCCGGACCCACAGGCCGGATCGAACACCCGGATGTTGGAGATCCGCTTGCGCAGATTGAGGAGCTTTCGCGCGTTGTCGCCAGCCTCGTCCAAGGCTGCCCGAAGGTCGTCGAGGAACAGCGGGTTCAGCACCTTGAGGATGTTGGGCACCGATGTGTAGTGCATCCCCAGCGCCGATCGTTCCTCTTCATCCGCGACGGCCTGAATCATCGACCCGAAGATGTCGGGGTTGATCTGTTTCCAGTCGAGGTTGCCGATGTGCAGGAGGTACTTCAGCGCGATGCGGGAAAAGCGGGGGACCTCGGTCGAGCCAGAGAACAGCTCGCCGTTCACATAGGGAAAGGTGTTAGCCCAGTTCGGTAGGTTGGCCGAGGCACGATCCTTGATCTTCACGTCCATCGCCCGGAAGACCTCGGAGATGACCTCGTGGGTGTTGGAGCTATCGCGTTCGGAGAAGGTCGAGACAGTCGCGGTGAACAGGTTGTCGCCCGAGAAGATGTCGGTGTCCTCAGCAAAGAAGCAGAAGATCAACCTCGCCATGAAGTGGTTCATGTCGTGCCGACGCTCGGCCGTGCCCCACTCGGGGTTGTCCTGCAGGAGCGTAACGTAGAGGCGGTTGAGCCGCGATGTCGCACGCACGTCGAAAGCGTTCTCGCGGATCTGCTTGACCGTGGTGATCCCGGCCAGCGGGAGGAAGAACCCGAAGTGGTTGGGGAAGTCGGTATAGGCGCAGGCCACGGTCTCGCCAGTGGTCAGGTCTTCAGCCTCAAGATCGGTGCCATCGGTGGCGAGGATGTAGCGCACCTTGCCTTTGGCTGTGGCTGGGCTGCTGCGAAGGCTAGCGAGCGTGTCCGAGACCTTGCCAGTATCAGCGACCTTCAGGTGGATGTTCTTGGTCTGAAGGACGCCGCCGAGGTCGGACTTGTTCGTGTCCCCTTTGCGCAGCCGCTTCATGGTGGCCTCTTTGTTCCCGAAGGCCTCCAGAAAGGCGAAGGGAAACTCTTCTGCGTCAAATGGGGTTTCTGCCAGGTCCGAGATGGCCTGTTCAATCTCTACTGCGTTCACGGATGACTCTCCTCAATGCGCCTATTCATCCCAGTTTCGGGGGCGAGGTCAAACCGATCTTTGGGCGGTCCTGATG
>NZ_JAHVAI010000034.1 GCF_019264375.1 Sedimentimonas flavescens
AAATTGCCTTTGCCCATCTCGGCCTCCTTGCCTCAAAATTAGGGAAGAAGGCGTCTACAGATCTAGGGGCTATTCATCGAGCTCGTCTCCACGAGGATAGCAGCACTGTCCCTTACCCCGCGCAGAGGCCGCGCCACTCAGCAAGAGCGGCGGCGCGGTTCTTCCTGAAGTTCGTCCTGGAGTAGAGGCTTCGCTCCGAGTTGAAGTGTGAAATGGTTGAAGGCCGAGGCG
Organism: Sedimentimonas flavescens; assembly: GCF_019264375.1. Taxonomy (GTDB): domain Bacteria; phylum Pseudomonadota; class Alphaproteobacteria; order Rhodobacterales; family Rhodobacteraceae; genus Rhodobacter; species Rhodobacter flavescens. The sequence continues at coordinate 232 of NZ_JAHVAI010000034.1, forward strand.
TAGGCCGCAACGAATTTCTGCAGACTTTGCATCCGCCAAAACCGCTGCATCGCGCGTTGCCGTCGTCGGAAGGGCAAGAGTGAATTCCCTGCCCGGTTGTTCAGCCAACCGCCGGTTTGCAGCAGATCTGCCGCGCCGATCGCCTTAAGCACAGTAGCGTACGATCGCAGCAGTTCCTCGACGTTTCGGAGCGATAGAGGGAACCGGCGATAGATCATGATCGCGAGGCGGCTGATCACGGGGCTCGGCTTGAATTATCTGAGAGGGGAGCGTTTGGTCATCTGGGAAGGCTGCGAGAGCGGCCTGCCCGCCCGCCTAAACCGAGATTCCTGTGACAGCGCCAATTTACGCAACAGCAGACGCCGCGAACGGCAAAAAACACTTGTGGAGCGGCCAGATTGAGGCGAGGTTCACGTCGCATGGCCGGTCACTTGCGGATTGCCGGCAAAGATAACCCGGATATTCGGGTGCGGGAGGATATTATGGATCAACGAGTTGTTCCTGCGGGGCCAGATATTGTCTTCGAGGAGTTTGACGGCGATCTGGTCGTTCTGAACCTGTCGACTGGGCGATATTTCGGGTTCAATCCCGCGGCTGCCGTGGTCTGGGAGGCACTGATGGCTGGCTCTGCTCCGCGTGACGTAGCCGAGGCGATGCTGCAGACGCGCGGGTTGAATGAGTTTGTCGCCGAACTGCGCGCGAACGATCTGGTCGTCGCGAGTGATATGACCCCGGTTGATCTTGCGCCTAGTCTGGCCACGAAGCTGGCCGCGCTTGGAACGGCGCCGCAGCTTGAGGCCTATGACGATCTGGCGGATCTGATTGTCGCCGATCCCATCCACGACACGGATGAGGCACAGGGCTGGCCGGTTCGCGCGCCCGAGGCATGACGACATGGTCGCAGCCGCAAGCGGGGACGCGTCCCTCGCACTCTCCGAGCAATCGTTAGGTAATCGCTTGCCGCGCTTTTTCGACGGGTTCGATGCGCGGTTCGCGGCCGCTCCTCATGAGGTGGTCTTTCGCATCGCGGGCTGCGATTTCTGGTGCCGCACCTCGGACCCAAGCTACGCGCGGATACTGCATCAGGCGTTTCGTCTGAACTCCGCCGCCGACAATCCTTCCGTGCGTATTCTTGTGGAAACGCGTGGCCCGTTCTGGCCCGTCTGGACAGATGCGTTCTTCCGCGAGCGCGAGGTCGAGGCCCGGCTTGAGGGTGGCCCATTTCGCTTTCACTATTACGATCAGGCCGATTTTTGGCAGATATTTCAGCGAGAAACCGTACGCGGTATTCAGCTCATGACCCGGGCGGGGGCCTATCCCGAATGGGATCCCGGATCTCCGCTACGCAACCATATCCATTGGGCACTGATCGAACGCGGGGCGGCCTTGGTTCATGCCGGGACGCTGGCCGTCGACGGACAGGGGGTATTGTTGGCCGGGGCCGGTGGCTCGGGCAAGAGTGGCACGGTCTTGTCGGGACTTGTGAACGGTTTGAACTCGGTCGGCGACGACTATGTCGCGGTCACGACCGAGGGCGGCCTTCGCGCGCATCTCGTGTTCAACGGCCTCAAGCAGGACCCGGCCGGTTTCGCGCGTATCGGCTTGGCTGCGCGCATGGACGGGCGGGCAGCCCTTAACTGGCAGGGCAAGCATGTGTTCACGATGCACGATCTTGGCTTACCCGATCAGCCCGAGGCAATCTCGGTGCGGGCTCTGTGTTTGCCTCGCGTAGCGCATGCTGCGCAGACCACGTTCACGCCGGTTTCCGCGCGTGAGGCGTTCCTTGCGCTCGCCCCGTCGAGCGTCACGCAAATCCCCTCGGCACGCGCCGAGAGTTTTCGGATGTCGGCAACCGTAGCGCGCGAGATGCCCGCCTATCGCGTCGATCTTGGCACCGACCCGAGCGAGATTGCCGACGCTTTCGCGGGCTTTATCGGAGGGCAAGGCGGATGCTGACGGTGATCGTCCCGACCTATAACCGGCTGGAATTGCTGCGGATCGCCGTGGCGTCGCTGTTGACGCAGAAAGACACGCTACCGGTGGCGCTGGATGTTCTGGTGGTCGATGACGGCTCAAGCGATGGCACGTCTGACTGGCTGTCCGAGTTGCAGCGGGGGGAACCTTCGCTGCGGGTGGTGCGGCAAGAGAATGGCGGCGTAACGGATGCCCGCAACACGGGACTTGCACAGCTTTTGCCGCAGACCGCGTTTGTCACGTTTCTGGATTCTGACGATGCCTCACCCAAAGGGGCGCTTGCCGCGCAGCTGGCGCCCCTGCTTGATGATCAGCAGCTTGAACTGGCCTATGGCAAGATGCTGATGGTAGATGCCATAGACCCGCTGAGCCGCGAACCTGCGGAAGGTGCGCGCAAGCTCGATCTGGTCGGGATCCATCTTTCCTGCGCAATGTTCCGACGTTCCCTGGTCGAGCGGATCGGCCGCTTCGACCCCGAGTTCCGCCAGGCCGAGGATACCGACTACCTGCTGCGAACCTTCGAGGCCGATACCCGCTTCGTTCAGACCGACACGATTTGCCTCTATTACCACCGGCATAACGGCAACATGACCAAGAAGCAGGAAGAGAGTCGGCGTTATTTCGCGCTTGCGATCCAGAAATCGATCCGCCGGCGTCGCGCCGACCCTTCGATCCGCCTTGTCAAACCCAGCTTCGAGGTGCAGGCAATCGGAACGGCGGAGTTCTTCTGATGCCGGGCTACAGCGTCATCATCCCGGCGTTCAATGCCGCCCGAACCCTGGCGGAGGCTCTTGCATCGGTCTGCGCCCAACGACCCGCACCGGCCGAGGTTATCGTGGTCGATGACGGATCGAGCGATCAGACGGCAGTAATTGCGCGCGAATTCGGCGGTCCTGTTCGGGTTCTAAGCCAGGCCAATGCCGGGCCGGGCGCCGCGACCATGGCGGGCGTTCGGAGTGCGGGTTGCGAGGTTCTGGCCTTTCTCGACGCCGATGACCTGTGGTTGCCGGGCAAGATCGCGCGGCAGTTCGAGAAACTCGAGGTGATGGGCGCGGGCGGCATCGTCTGCACCCGGATGCGCCAGTTTCGCCACGGTATTCCCGACGATGGCACCGGCGAGGTGCGCGACGGGCTAAGCCGCTCGACCATGCTGACCACCCGGGCGGTGTTTGATCAGGTCGGTCCGATCGTCGATCCGCCCGGGCGGCGGGGCGAGTTGATCGACTGGATGGCGCGCGCACGAGAGGCGGGCTGCCGAATCGAGGTTCTGCCCGACGTGCTCGCCCTGCGGCGGATCTTGCCCGGTAGCCTTTCTTGGGGGCGCGACCCTGTTGCCGACCGTGGCTATCTGCTGGCAGCCCATGCGGCACTGATGCGTCGACGCAAGCAGGGAGGTGAGCCATGAGCTTTGCTCCGGTCGAACCTCAGGGCTTTCCCGCTCCCTCCTGGGCTTGGCCTCGCGGTGGGCTGGATCTGTTGTTGCAAGCAGCCCTCGCGCCGAACGAGGCGCGCGCCTTGGCCGCCGCGCGGGCTTGGTTTTCCAGCCACGACATCGACGCCGCCGAGTTTCGCGAGCATCGCCTCTTGGTCGCCATCGCCGCTCGCTTCGGGCGCAAGCTGGCCGATCTGCCCGAATATCCTCGCCTCGCCGGGCTGCAACGGATGCTCTGGACGAAGGCTCGGATGGCCCTGCGCGAGGCCGAGCCCGCGTTGCGCGAGATGGTGCAAAGCGGTGTGCCCGTTATGTTGCTCAAGGGCGCGGCGCGGATCGCATTGAATCCCGATGAACAAAAGGCGCGGGTCAGCCACGACACGGATATCCTTGTGCCACCCGCGGACTACGCGCGCGCGCTCGATATCCTTGCAAGTCATGGCTGGACCCCGTCTACGGGCGAGAGCGCGCGCTGCCTGCGCAGCCGCCTTGCGCAGACCCGCTCGATCAACCTCTTCTATGGTCATTTCGGCGATATCGACCTGCATCAATGGGGCTATGTCGGCGCGCCTGAGCTTGATCAGGCGCTTTGGGCAGGCGCCGTGCCGCGGGAGTTCTTCGGGGTCGCGGTTTTGGTTCCCTCACCCGAGGATCGAATTGCGCTGGCACTGGCGTCTTCCGCGCTGGACGCCCATGCCCATAGCGACTGGCTGGTAGATTGCGCGCGCACGCTGCAAGACGGAACACTGGATGAGGCGCGGCTGATTTCCATTCTTGAAGCGGCCGGGCTGCTTTACCAGGCGAGCGTCGCGCTTGGTTACCTGCGCGATCGCATCGGGATCGCATGCCCCGCGCTGGACGCGATTGAGCAACGCGCAGCCGGTCTGGGGCGCACTGAGAGGGTCGGCCTGTTGTTGCAGATGAAGCCGCGCTGCGACTGGACCTGGCTGTCAGCCGCTGCACGCGGCATCGCCAAACAGATGCGCCTCTCGCACCAGCGGCACGCGGTTCCGCGTGTCGCACGCGAGACGTGGCTGCGCGGGCGCCTCAGCCGCCTCAATGCCTCGGATCTGGCGAAAGCGCAGACCCCGATCCTGTCGCCGATTGCACTTGGGGCCGTGTTGCCCGGCCGGTATCGCATGTCGCTCTCCCTCGCGGTGGAACTGCCGGGCATTCGGCGTCGCGCAGAGTTCGAGCTTGGCACCGATCAGGCTTACCTTACCCGGTTGCGCCTGCGTGACCTGCTCGGCCGCGCGGGCTGGTATGCGGCCCGGTTCGAGGGGGAGTTGGTCATCCCTGAGGGTGCTGCAGGCCAACTTCTGGTCGAGGTGCGGCCCTCCAAGACCCTGCGCGACACCGACGAGGCCGAACAAAGACGCTATGCCGCCTTGCCCATGCGCCTGCTGTCCGCAACGATACGTCAGCTTTGAGGACTACGGATGCAAGGAATGCTTTCGCGATGACCAACGCGCCGGTTCGCATCCGCTCGGTGCTGAAAGACGGCAAGGTGATCCCGCCCACGGGATGCGAGGTGATCGTGGCCGATCACTGCAACATCGCCTGCCGACAGTGCAACCACGGGGCGCCAGCACTACGCAAATGGAACGCGGCGCCGCAGGATCTGGCGCGTGATCTGCGACTGCTTGCGCGGCACTACCGCCCGGCTTTCCTGAAGTACATCGGTGGCGAGCCGCTTCTTAATCCGGATCTTCCGGCAATCTTGTGCGCGGGCCGCGAGGCCCGCCTCTGCGATCATCACCTGCTGGTCACGAACGGCATGCTGCTTGAGCGAATGACCGAAGAGGTTTGGTCGTTGATCGACGAGCTTGAAGTCTCGGTCTATCCTGCGACCGGCGTGACCGAGCAGACACTCGCCCCCCACCGCGTGTCGGCGGCCCGGCACGGCGTACGCTTCACCGTCAACCATTTCCCCGAGTTCCGCCGAACCTTCACGCGCCAGCACAATGATGACGACGCGCTTGTGGAGCGGGTCTTTCGAGGGTGCAAGGCGATCAATGTCTGGGGCTGCCATACGCTTTACCAGGGCGCCCTTTATCGCTGCCCGCAATCGGCTTATGCGTTGACGCTTGCAGGGGCCGAGGGGTTCGACGGCTTCGTGATGCAGGAACGCCCCGATTTCGCAGAGCAATTGCTGACTTTTCTGAACGGGCGTGAACCGCTTGCCGCGTGCCGCTACTGTGTCGGGACAGCCGGCCGCAAGGAGGCACATCAGATCATGAAGCGCGCCGACTGGATCGCCGATCTGGACAGCTCTGCGCAAGATGCTCTGGATCCCGGGTTGCTTGCCGAGAATGTCGTCAACGTCGTGACGCTCGATGACTGCAAGACGCCGGATCATCACCTGCGCCGCTCTGTCCTGAAGCGGATTATCGGCAAGCTTGGCATTCGCCCGACCCGGATCCGCAAGGCTCGCTCGCGTCGCGTCGATGACCTTTAGGCGCTGGCAGACTAGGTCATGTTGACAATTGGCGGAGCCATAGGTGCCGTGTTCTCATCCCCCTAGTGATCGTCTTCTTGAATGGCTCTCCATCCCAAGGATTCGGTACGCCCACCAGCTCTGACGGCGTGGCCATACAGAAAACCCAGCTCCTGCCGGGGCCAAGTGGCTGCTTGAGATCGCGCATGTCGTCCTTGGCGTCCTTCGCGTTGTACGTTTTGGACAACAAGCGATTGGATGTCGAGGCGCAAAACCTTGCGATAGCAACACGTTGAGATGGATGGCGGTGCTGTCGGACGGATTCGAACTCGTCTCCACAAGGACAGTAGCGCTGCCTCTTATCGCGCGCAGAGACCGCGCCACTCGGCAAGAGCGGCGGCACGGATTTTCTTGAAATTCGCTCTCGAGTAGAAGCTGCGCTCCGCGTTGAAATGGTTGAAGACCGCGGCATGCACGGCGACGAATTTCTGCAGACTTCGCGTCCGGCTGAACCGATGCATTGCCCACTCCCGTCGTCGGAAAGGCAAGTGGGAATTCTCTGCCCGGTTGTTCAACCAACGGCCGGTCAGCTGCAGATTTGCAGCGCCGATCGCCTTCAGAGCCGCGCCGTAGGAGCGCAGCAGATCGGTGACGATGGCCTTGGGACGGCCGTATCTCCGCATCGTTTTCTTCAAGAATTTCAGGGCCGATCTTCTGTCCCGCGTCTTTGTCACGAAGCTTTCAAGAACCTCGCCCTCGTGATCGACCGCTCGCCAGAATAGTGGCGTTCGCCGTTGATCTTCACGAACACCTCGTCAAGGTGCCAGCGCCATTGGGGACCGGACCGCAATCGCTCGGCCCGTCTCGCACGGATCTCGGAGGCGAACATCGGGCCAAAGCGGTTCCACTAGAAACGAACGGATTCGTGGCTGATCTGAATGCCACGTTCGTGCAGCAGGTCTTCGACGTTGCGCAGCGATAGAGGGAACCGGACATACATCATGACCGCCAGGCGAATGATTTCCGGGCTGGTCCGAAAGTACCTGAATGGGGCGTCTTTCGTCATCCCAAGACGCTACGAGACCACCTGCTGTGACCCCCGACATTCATCCAGCTGATGCCGGAGTCCGCGGTTGAGTTTGGCGCGGTTGCGCCGCGGGGGCAA
>NZ_JAHVAI010000035.1 GCF_019264375.1 Sedimentimonas flavescens
TGCTGTCGCCCGTCGAGTTCGAACGGCAGCGGAAACTGAGACCCGAAGGCGTCTAGAAAACGCGGGGCTATTCAGTCCCATTGTGACTCCACCGAGACACGAATCTTGGACGCATTCATCATTGCCTTGACAGAACTACCCCAGATTGTGTTCTGATGTCGCAAGCGTTGATTGGAAATTTCGACCGTCAAGAACCGTTCCTTTTATATCTTGGTCGAATCAGGATCTGAGTATGGTGGCCAAGAATATTTCGTCGACAGCGCTTGATGCGGCGACCAAGGCCTTGGCACGCAAATACCTATCCCCCCTGCGCTATCCTGGAGGAAAGCGCAAGCTTGTCGCTCATGTCGCTGCCGCGCTTGATCGAAACGGTGTGCCCCACTTCGAACGGGTAATTGAACCATTTACAGGCGGCGCAGCAGTGTCGATCGCTCTATTAGAGGCGTCAATCGCCGAGCAGGCCATCCTGAACGACCTCGATCCACTTGTAGCGGCGTTCTGGACCGTCGTGTTCTCTGACCGACGCTTCGAACTCGCCGATCGAATCTTGGACGCAAAAGTCACGCTCGCTGAATGGGAAAAACAGCGAGAGATCACACCAGAAGGCATTGTCGATAAGGCTTTCAAGTGCATCTTCCTGAACCGGACCTCGTTCTCCGGCTCCCTAAACCCCTCCGCCGGACCGCTCGGCGGCAAGGCGCAAAAGAGCGCAAATGCCATAGATTGCCGGTGGAACGCTAACTCACTGGCTGAGCGAATTTGGCAACTGGGTCGCCTAAGCGGGCGGGTTCGCGTCCACAACAAGGATTTCAGAAGCTTGGTCGGATCCTATCGCTCCGCCCATGCGCGCAAACCGAATATGCGTGCGCTCTGGTATTTTGATCCTCCGTTTTTTCACAAGGCCGATAAACTCTATCGATATTGGTTCCAAAGAGATGATCACCGTGCGCTCAAGCGCTGCCTGGATCGGCTCGATGAGCCTTGGATCCTCTCATACGACAGTTGTCCCGAAGCGAGGCAGATGTATTGTAACCATACCGGTCGCGGCGCCGTCGATATGCGCTACACGGCAGCCAAGTCGATGGCGGTGCAAAAGATTGAAAGTGCAGAAATGATCGTCGAGAATCTCACTTTGCGTAAGAAAACTAATGTGAGCATTCGTGCCCCTCGGACTGATGAAATAGTAAGAACTGTAAGCAACCAATGAATAGCATTATCGAACGTGCCGCCTCCGTTACTTCTCCTCTTGTTTCTCTGATCGCGGCGGATCCGAGCAAGCCTGAGACGCACGACGCTCGCCGGATCGGTTTCACCCTTACTATGGACTACAGCGAAGCGCTGGTGATGGTTCATGATAAGTGGCGAAACGACGTGTCTGGGGTGCCACACAACTCTTACCTATTGGCAGCGACGTTTGATCCGGCGAAGTTTGCGACCACACAGGCTGTAGATAGACGTGTCGTCCTTCTCCGCGTGGTAGGCAGAGCGCCAATAGAAACGGACACCGAGCACCTGCGGGCGATCACACAATTCTTCCAAGAAAACCCCGACGTTAAGTCGGGAAGGTTGGAAGGGCTCGAGCCCATTACCGTCAACAAGATGAGTTGGACAGGCATGCGCTGTCATATCCTTGGGACGTTTTTTGTGGGCCAAGATGGCCGTTTGCGAATGGGAACGGATATAGAGGACGTCTTCGCCACCCGCATGATGCTCGTCTATAAACCTACCCCAACAGCGCTCCAGACGATTGTAAACTATGTAGATCCCGATCGCCGCCGAAAGGCCGAAGAGGAGGCAACCGCCGCCGGCGTCGGTAACCCAGTGCCGTTTCAAATCGGTTCCGTCCGCTACACATCTACCCAGCATATGGCGGAGCTTGGCGACAACACCCAGGTGCCTGTTTACATTTCCCCAGTGGATTTCCTTGCACGCCGCACCGCAGTGTTTGGGATGACGCGGACAGGGAAATCAAACACCACAAAGACGATGGTGTCCCAAGTTGCCATAACATCATTCCAGACTCGTCAACCGATCGGGCAACTTATCTTTGATATTAACGGGGAATACTCAAACGCAAACCAGCAGGACGCGGGCAGCGCGATCAATGACGTATTTCCAGACATGACCGTGCGTTATCGCATTATGACTACGCCTGGCTTTCGTGACCTGCGGTCAAATTTCTACAATGACTTGCCCGTGGCCATGGAGTTGATCCGTCACGCTGTAGAGGAGCAAGGACGCGCTGCGGCAAGCAACGACTTCAAGAACTTCCTGTCCCTGAATCTCGAACTGCCCGACTCGAGTGACCACTCAGCCATGAACCGATGGAAGCGAAAGGCATCGATCTTCCGCACCATCCTGTATTCGGCCGGATACGCGCCCGATAGAGAGAATGCGGAACAACAGAGTCTGTCTATCGGCAAGACTGTATTTGCGGAAATTGTCCGCAAAGGAATCCAACACGGGATCCTTGACAAAGGCAACCTCAACGACGTCGATCCGAGCGGATCAGAGGACGATTTGTCCAAGGCCTGCGCAGAACATTTCAGCTTCCGCGCGCGAAGCGTGGCGGGCAGCTACCAGATAAACCTCCAAGATCTGACGCGGTTCTGGAAAACGGTGCGTGAGATCGAGGTCGCCGCCGGCGGCTATAAGAACGACGTCGACGGAATCTTGAGCAAAACGGCTACTAAGAGCCGGGCTGGTTCAACCTGGCTTGACGAAGTTGAGCGGAGTCTTCTGAGCGTGTTAGTCGGGAAGTCTTCACTGAGCGATACGCCTATTATCGGACGTCAGGCCATTGGAGCAGCGAAGGACTATCATGGACCAAACGGCTCTAAAGAGATCGCGGCGGACATCTACAAATACTTGGAGGAAGGCCGGATCGTGATCCTCGATTTGTCCGTTGGGAATCCGTCGATCCGCGAAGAACTCTCGAAAAAACTCGTTAGAGAACTTTTCCAGAAAAGCAGCGCTAAGTTCAATCGCGGCGAAAGGCCTCCACGCGTCGCGATTTATGTCGAGGAGGCGCATAACCTCATCGGGAAAAAGGCGGAGTTGACGGAAATCTGGCCTCGAATTGCTAAGGAAGGCGCAAAATACGGTATTGCACTCGTGTATGCCACGCAGGAGCCGAGCTCCATCCATCAGAACATACTGGCGAATACAGAGAACTTCTTCGTCACCCACCTAAACAATGATGCCGAAATTCGGGCTCTCTCCGGTTTCTACGATTTTGCCGATTTTGGAGCGAGTCTGAAGCGAAGTCAGGACGTCGGATTCGCGCGCATTAAGACGCTTTCAGCCAGCTTCGTAACTCCGACCCAGATTCTGAAATTCGAACCAGCTCGGGCGTCACAACAATATGCGGAAGTGAAACTGCTCCCAAACAACCACTGGTTTGTCCCACTTACGACGCAGGGGCAGTAGTAATGCCATTTGCGAAGGAGACCGCTTCCGCCTTGGGCGCGGAGGATATTATGAAGGATGCTGAAGTGACGGATCTTTTTCGTCGTTGTCAGCATCATGTTGACCCTCAGGCATACTCCCAAGATATCCTTTCACAAGCCTTAGACGTCACCGAAAATGTTATTCGACCTCAGCGTGGCTTCGTCATAGCGGCCGACGGCTCGAGCTACGAGGCGGCGGTTTCTGACGGCTTTCCAAGTGCGCGCATGGGCCTGCTCAAGATCGGTCAAGTTTGGATTGACACCGCCGAGTATCACAAGATCGATCCTCGATCAGGTGGAGAGCCCGACCCAATTGCAATCGCGAAAATCGAAAGAGAAAAGAACACTTACTCGGTGCCCCTGACGGGTGCCGGGATACACTTGGATGGAGCTTCCCCCCGAGAGAGTTTTCGGAAGTCAACTTTTGAGGCCTTTCGTTCAAAGCGTTTCGAGCTTTTAGATGTCGGCCTTGAGCACACCTTGATTGATCTTCTCGAGACTGAGGGGCGGACCGTTATGCTGGGCGGGATGCGGCATGTCGTCATCCCAGGCAACCGAACCTGCCCAATTACTGGTGAACCGCTGGGGCAAGATGTCCTAATACCGGAAGATAAGGGTGAAGCGCCCTCGCCTCGGGCACCAAACAAATCTCTCTATATTACTGACGTTTTGCGCCTTTCCGAAGCTTTCGCTGAGGAAGGGAGCAATCAGCAAGCCTATACTCGCGCAATGAACGCTTTCGAACATTTGGTGCTCGCACATTCGATAATGCGTCTGGACGCCGCTGAACACACCAGAGCGATTCTCGAGAATTCTGTCTTTCTCGTTGACGGTCCGCTGGGCATTTTCGGTGAGCCTGCGAGCCTTCATCGTCCGATTATGAAGATGATACACCGGGTTCGCTCTCGAGCGCGTGGTGTGCCGCCTCTCGTGATCGGAGTCGCGAAGACAGGCCGCGTAGTGGAGCACGGAAAACTCATCCAACCACTGCTAATGGAGCGTTTTCCGCGGGGTCGGACAGTCCTGTTACCGATAAGTGACGCCTACCGTTATCGTTACATTGACTTTGGAGCAAAGAACCCTGAGTCCAATTTTGGCAACGATACCCATTATGGCCAAGCATTTATTGTGCGAAGCGCCAATGATCGAATTTTCGAGTTAAATATAGCCTATCCGTTCCCAACGAAATCAGGTGACTTTCAAGCTATGAAGATTGACCTTGCAGCCTATGGAATTGACATCGGCCGGGCAATCGGAGTGCTCGAACTCTTTGAAACGGAACTCTATGAGGATGCCAATATCGTCCAGCATTTAGCGCACCGATGCGCTTCTATTTCGCATCGACCGGCGGGCCGCACACTCGACATGTTCGTAAGGTCGATCATCGGACGCTGAGCAGTCGAAGTAAGCGTGTTTCTCGTAGTGCCGCAAACACTTTCACTTCTGGACTAAGATCGAAGCTAACACGCTATTTGTTGCGCGACGACGTCATCTGCTTGTCGAGAGAGACAACCTCGGGTTAAGTAACCGCGAACAGTCGAACAGCAAAGGATAAATCTGATGGAATGGAGCACCCTGCTGTCAAACCAACGGCTGCACGATCACAAGTATTCGGAGCAAATGAACAGGTCGATCTTTACACAAGACTACGACCGGATCGTTTTCTCGGAGCCCTTTCGGCGCCTGGCCAACAAGACGCAGGTGCAACCCCTCTATGAACACGACCATGTTCACCACCGTCTAATCCATTCCATCGAAGTCGGTAGCGTCGGGCGATCACTGGCGATGGCAATCGGGCAATGGCTGGTTGAAAAACAGATCATTGAAGAGGGTGTAGAAAACAGTCTGGCAAATATCGTTCAGGCTGCTTGCGCCGCACATGACATCGGAAACCCGCCGTTCGGGCATTCTGGCGAGAACGCGATTGGCGCATGGTTCTCGGAGAAGTTTGCAGAGCCCAAAGGCATGTTCGCCGATCTGGAACCGGCCTTGCAGAGTGAGTTCTGCGCATTTGAGGGAAATGCTCAGGGGTTCCGCATCATTGCCAGAACGGAAATGTATCGCAACGATGGAGGTATGCGACTGTCGAAAGCGGTGCTTGGAGCATTCATGAAATATCCCCTCAGCGCAGCGACTAGGGTCAGGACCCATTGATTTCCGTTTACCGGCATGATTCACGGCTCGAAAACCGAGCGGTGAACATGTCTGATC
>NZ_JAHVAI010000036.1:0-2500 GCF_019264375.1 Sedimentimonas flavescens
TGGTTGCGGGGGTAGGATTTGAACCTACGACCTTCAGGTTATGAGCCTGACGAGCTACCGGGCTGCTCCACCCCGCGAGAGTATTGCGTTTTTGCGCGGTGCAATGATCCGCTTTGGCCCCGAGGGCATTGTGATGCGATCGGGGATTTTCATCGTTTAGAGAGAACTTTGTTTGTCGCTTCTTTCTAGGTTTGGCGGTGACCTACTCTCCCACGTCTTGAGACGCAGTACCATTGGCGTGTCAGCCCTTAACGGCCGAGTTCGGGATGGGATCGGGTGTTTAGCCGGCGCTATGACCACCAAACCGAGGAAGAAGCGTTGTCCAAGTCAGTATTTATGCGTGCTTTTGCTTTGAGCCTTGCTGCTACTGGATCAAATCAAGCCAATCGGGCAATTAGTACCGGTCAACTGAACGCATTGCTGCGCTTACATCTCCGGCCTATCGACGTGGTGGTCTTCCACGGCCCTCAAGGGATACCTAGTTTTGAAGGGGGCTTCACGCTTAGATGCCTTCAGCGTTTATCCTGTCCGCTCATAGCTACCCAGCACTGCCGTTGGCACGACAACTGGTCCACCAGTGGAGCGTTCACCCCGGTCCTCTCGTACTAGGGGCAACTCTTCTCAAGTATCCTACACCCACGGCAGATAGGGACCGAACTGTCTCACGACGTTCTAAACCCAGCTCACGTACCTCTTTAAATGGCGAACAGCCATACCCTTGGGACCTGCTCCAGCCCCAGGATGAGATGAGCCGACATCGAGGTGCCAAACGATGCCGTCGATATGGACTCTTGGGCATCATCAGCCTGTTATCCCCAGAGTACCTTTTATCCGTTGAGCGATGGCCCTCCCACTTGGGACCACCGGATCACTATGGCCGACTTTCGTCTCTGCTCGACTTGTCAGTCTTGCAGTCAGGCTGGCTTCTGCCATTGCACTCAACGACCGATTTCCGACCGGTCTGAGCCAACCTTCGCGCGCCTCCGTTACACTTTGGGAGGCGACCGCCCCAGTCAAACTCCCCACCATGCAGGGTCCCGGACCCGGATAACGGGCCGCGGTTAGACATCAAGAGTGCGAAGGGTGGTATCTCAAGGGAGGCTCCACGGGAACTGGCGTCCCCGCTTCAAAGCCCACCACCTATCCTGCACATCACAATCCTGATGCCAGTGCAAAGCTAGAGTAAAGGTTCATGGGGTCTTTCCGTCTAACCGCGGGTAGTGTGCATCTTGACACACAGTTCAATTTCGCTGAGTCCACGTTTGAGACAGCGGGGAGATCGTTACGCCATTCGTGCAGGTCGGAACTTACCCGACAAGGAATTTCGCTACCTTAGGACCGTTATAGTTACGGCCGCCGTTTACTGGGGCTTCAATTCGGAGCTTGCACCCCTCCTTTTAACCTTCCAGCACCGGGCAGGCGTCAGACTGTATACGTCGTCTTACGACTTCGCACAGCCCTGTGTTTTAAGTAAACAGTCGCCACCCCCTAGTTTGTGCCCCCCACCCACAGTTGCCTGCGAATGGGGCCTCCTTCTCGCGAACTTACGGAGGCATTTTGCCGAGTTCCTTAAACGTGGTTCTCTCAAGCGCCTTGGTATACTCTACCAGTCCACCTGTGTCGGTTTCGGGTACGGTCTCATGGAGGGTTATTTCCAGGGACCTCTAAGCAGCCCGCTCAATCCGATAAGAACGAACTACCCTCGAGATCCGTCACATCCTCCTGGCCCAGGAATATTAACCTGGTTCCCATCGACTACGCCTTTCGGCCTCGCCTTAGGGGCCGGCTTACCCTGCTCAGATTAGCTTTAAGCAGGAACCCTTGGACTTTCGGCGAGAGGGTCTCTCACCCTCTTTGTCGCTACTCATGTCAACATTCTCACTTCTGATCACTCCACCGGTTGCCTTACAGCCCGGCTTCACAGTCAGAACATTGCCTCCAATCTCCCCGAAGGGATGAAGGAGGCAGCGTTCTATATCACAGAACGCTCCGCTACCACGCACATCACTGTGCATCCAAAGCTTCGGCTCGTGGCTTGAGCCCCGTTACATCTTCGCCGCAGGATCTCTTAGCTAGACCAGTGAGCTGTTACGCTATCTTTAAAGGATGGCTGCTTCTAAGCCAACCTCCTGGTTGTTTTGGAAATCCCACATGCTTTCCCACTTAGCCACGAATTGGGGGCCTTAGCTGTTGGTCAGGGTTGTTTCCCTCTTCACGACGGACGTTAGCACCCGCCGTGTGTCTCCCGGATAGTACTCTACGGTATTCGGAGTTTGGTTAGGCTCAGTAAGTCTGTGGGACCCCATCACCCATCCAGTGCTCTACCCCCGTAGGTATTCGTCCGAGGCGCTACCTAAATAGCTTTCGCGGAGAACCAGCTATCTCCGAGTTTGATTGGCCTTTCACCCCTAGCCACACGTCATCCGGACCCTTTTCAACGGGTGTCGGTTCGGACCTCCAGTACGTGTTACCGTACCTTCATCCTGCACATGGCTAGATC
>NZ_JAHVAI010000037.1 GCF_019264375.1 Sedimentimonas flavescens
TGCTCCCGCGGCGCAACCGCGCCAAACTCAACCGCGGACTCCGGCATCAGCTGGATGAATGTCGGGGGTCACAGCAGAAGCCGGCCCGAATGGCGCGCTGTTTTTCCTTGAGCGCGCTGAATTTCAAACTGCCGTCCATCAAACATCTCCTTTGAAAATCGCGATCACGGCATCGCCCCAAAATCGGATCGGCGATAGTCCTCCACCATCCTGCGTAACCCCTCGGGCGCGATAACTTGAACCTTGTCGCCCCACTGGTAGAGATGCCAGGTCATTTCGAGCCATCCGGCGGCATGGAAGCGAACAATCAGGCTGCCATCATTTTGCGGCTCGAGGATCTGATCCGGGTGAAACCTGAACCCCGCCGCGCGGTCGGCCGCCTCCGGCGCAAAACGCCAAACGACCTCTCCATATTGTTCCGGGTCTTGCCAGACGCCGAAGGACTGCGCGGCATAGTCCGAAATGGTGAACCCTTCCTTCAGCGCAAAGCTCTCGTCGAGCGTAGTTGCCTCGCGGATGAGATCGATCCGGAAATTCCGAACCTCATCGGCCTTGGCGGGATCACGGGCAGCAAGATAGGTGCGATGCCCCAACAGGACACCATGTGGCTCGAGGATGCGCGACGTCGTGTCTGCATTGTAGAGAACGCGCAGCCGGAAGGGGCCGCGCAACGCCTCGATGATCGCGTCGAGAATGTCAGGGGATACGCTGACGCGTGGACCGGGTCGTGTCACCTGGCCCATTGCTGTCAGAACCGCTTCGGCATCGGCTTCGACGCGGGCTGCGCTGCGTGAGGACAGCCTGGCGAGGAGCCCATCGCGAAGATCGGTGAGACCCTGTGCGTGTCGAAGGCGTCCATCGGCCTCGGCGCCGCGCGCGGCGATCTCCAGTGCCTCGATTCCGGTCTCTTGGCGCAGCTGAAGCCGATCGAGGTGCGGATCGGAGAGGCGCCAGCGACGCTTTCTGTCTTCGCCGTCTTCCGCAGTGACGTTGCCGAACGTCTCTTCGAGAGCGTCGGTCATGCGCTGTGCGGTTCGGTGCGAAACGTCGAACTCGGCGCAAATGTCTTCGAGGCTGATGCCATACCGCCGTGCCGCTGCCATTTGAGCGAGGCGGATCAGATCCTGGGCTTTCGCGAAAGACATAAGCGCACCGAGCGAGCCTGTCAGAGTTTGACACCCTCGCAGGCTAGGAAGGTTCCTGCGCCCTGTCGAGTGATTACCTAAGCAGGTCATTTCAGCACGAGTTCCTTGGGTTCGGCGGGGCGCACCAACTTGGCAGAAGGAACTGCAACATGAGCGGACGTGTCATCAGGATTGAACGGATCTCCTCCCGGAGCGGCGTGGTGGAGGAACCGGCGGTCACCACCAAAGGCTATCAACTTGCCGACCCGGCACATGGCAAGCACAAGCACCATGCCGAACATGCGACCTATGTGAAGACGCTGGACGAGGCGGCGGCGCTGATCGAGCGCGGGTTCTCACTTCGGATGGGCGCCAAAGGCAAGGCCCCTTCGCTGATCGCGCCGAAAAGCCTGCGGATCGTGCGTCCAAGCTAGAGGCGTGATCTTTAAGCACCTAGCATCACGAAGAAATCGGGGTAATGCTTCGTCGTATTCCGTTGCCGCGCAATGTTGTGCGTGACAGTTGTTGACACCCATTTGGGTTATTGAACAAGGCGCAACTCGGAGACGATTTCGCTTTGAGTTGCGCTCTTTATTAATTGTAGGAACCCATGCGGGCATTCGGCGGCAATATCCTTTTCTCTGCGACGGATCTGATGCGCTTCATGGGCTGCGCCCACGCAACCCAGCTTGATCTGTTGCGCATGCGCGGCGAGGGGCCTGAGCCCGGTCGAGACACCGAAGATGCTGCCCTGCTGCAGAAGCAGGGGGATGCGCATGAGGCGGCGCATTTGGCGAAGCTGAAGGCATCCGGGCGGCATGTGATAGAGATCGATCGGGGTGATCTGGCTGCCGACGCAGAAGAAACCCGCGCCGCACTTGCCACAGGGGCTGGGGTGGTGTTCCAGGGCGCGTTTCTCGCGGGCAACTGGGGCGGATGGTCAGACTTCCTGGAACGGGTCGAGCGCCCCTCGGCTCTGGGACCGTTCAGCTATGAGGTGGCCGATACCAAGCTCAAGCGCCAGCCTCACCCGAAGCACGTGCTGCAACTGGTGCTCTATTCCGACCTTCTGACCGAGATACAAGGCGTGGCACCCGAATTTGCCCATGTCGAGTTGGGGACAGGCGAGAGGGCGACCCTGCGGCTGGCGGACTATGCCCATTACGCGCGCGCCGCTCGCGCTAGACTTGAGGCCTTTGTGGCTGAACCCGCGACGACGCGGCCTATACCTTGTTCCGATTGCGCTCTCTGTCGGTGGGCGGATCACTGCAGCAGTGTCTGGGATGCCGAGGACAGTCTTTTCAACGTGGCGAACATCGCCAAGGGGCAGGTCAAGAAGCTGGAGGCCGCCGGGATCTCCACGATGGCGGAGCTGGCAACGTATGCAGGCCCAATTCGCGGCATGGCGAATGAGACGCTGGAAAAACTACGCACCCAGGCACGCCTTCAGAATGCCCGGAAGCTAGGGGCACCCCACTATGAGTTGCGTCCGCCCCAACTCGGGAAGGGATTTGATCTGTTGCCGGCGCCGCAGCCTGGTGACCTCTTTTACGACATAGAGGGGGACCCCCATTACGAAGGCGGGCTCGAATATCTGCATGGCGTCTGGTTCGACGGTGGCTTTCGTGCCTTCTGGGCGCATGACCACAAGGCAGAGGCGCGGGTTCTGTCGGAATTGCTCGACTTCTTCCGGGACCAGCTCGCAAAGTTCCCGCAGGCGCGGATCTATCACTACGCTCCCTACGAAATCACGGCCCTGCGCCGCCTGACCGCGAAGTACGGGATTGGTGAGGCGTTCCTGGACCGGCTGCTTCGGGAGCGCCGCTTTGTGGATCTCTATGCCGTTGTGCGCGGAGGACTAATCTGCTCCGAGCCGAACTATTCGATCAAGTCTCTGGAAGCCTTCTACGGGCTCGAACGCAAGGGCGAGGTCAAAACGGCGGGCGGTTCGGTTGTGGCCTACGAACATTGGCGAGAAACCGGCGAGCAGCAGATCCTCGACGAGATCGAGGACTACAATCGCATCGACTGTGTCTCGACGGAACGCCTCCGCGACTGGTTGGTTGAAATCCGCCCCGAAGGTCCTTGGCCACAGCTCATTGAACCTGCCGATGCGAAGGAAAATGAGGAGGATGTCGAGGCTCAGGCCTTGCGTGCACAGCTCGCAGCGTCACGCCTCCCAGAAGACAGACAGTCGATGCTGTTCGACCTTGGGATGTTTCATAAACGAGAGGCCAAACCGGCCTGGTGGGCGATCTTTGACAGTCTGGGCAAAGACGATGAGGATCTGATCCATGATCTTGACGCCTTGGGAGGCCTCGTCGCGACCGGGCCCGCCGAGCCGATCAAGCGCTCAGTGCAGCGCAGCTACCGCTTCCCTGTGCAGGAAAGCAAATTGCGCGGGGGCAAGAAGGCCAGCATTCCGACCCCCGAAGGCTTCACATCGGTGAGCATCGAGGAATTCGATCGAACGCGGCGCACGATTACGCTGAAGATTGGAGCAGCACGGGCGGATCTCCTGGCGGACCGCCTGACACTCCATCCGGACAAGCCGATCAATGCCGAGGTGATCGCGTCGGCGCTTCGTGATGTGATCGATGACCAGTGTGGTCCTCGGAGCTACCGCGCCGTCGATGATCTTCTCTCGCGATCGGCCCCGAGGTTGACGGGCTCGGGCCCAATTCTGCCTCAGGGTGACGTGGTCGCAGGCACCATCGCGGCAGTCGGGCGAATGGATGAAACGGTGATGCCCATTCAGGGCCCTCCTGGGACCGGTAAGACCCATGTCTCGGCGCGTGCAATTCTGTCGCTTGTCCGAGCAGGAAAACGGGTGGGCGTGGCCTCCAATTCCCATGAAGCCATTCGCAACGTCTTGATGGGATGTCTGAAGGCGCTGGA
Organism: Sedimentimonas flavescens; assembly: GCF_019264375.1. Classification (GTDB taxonomy): domain Bacteria; phylum Pseudomonadota; class Alphaproteobacteria; order Rhodobacterales; family Rhodobacteraceae; genus Rhodobacter; species Rhodobacter flavescens. The sequence continues at coordinate 4,023 of NZ_JAHVAI010000037.1, forward strand.
AGACGAAGATCTTCCGATAGACCTGGAGCTCATCCACAAGGTGTCCGGAGATGAGGACGGCTATCCTGAGGACTGCCCGATCCGCCGCACCAACGACAACGCGGAAGCCGCGTCAGGTAGTCAGGTGGTGGGCGGCACGGCCTTCTTCTTTGCCCGTGAAGAGAACATTCAAGCCTTTGACTGGCTGTTCGTGGACGAGGCCGGACAGGTGGGGCTCGCCAACATGGCCGCCATGGGCCGGGCCGCGCGCAACATCGTGCTGGTGGGCGACCCGCGCCAGTTGCCGCAGGTGATCCAAGGCGCGCATCCGGCGCCTGCGAACCTGTCCTGTCTGGAGTGGATGTTGGGTGATCACGCCACCATTCCGCCGGACCGCGGGATTTTCCTGGGCGTGACACGGCGCATGCATCCGGAGGTCAATCGCTTCATTTCGGATCAGGTCTACGAGGGGCGTCTCGAGAGTCACCCCGATACAGCCCGCCAGGCGGTGACCGGCACGAGTTTTCCGGAAGCCGGCGCTTATTGGGTGCCGGTGGCACATGAAGGGAACGCACAGGTCGCATTGGAAGAAGTCGAGGCGATCCAAGATGCCGTCGAGGAACTGCTGACGGGCGCTTGGAAAGAGAAGGACGGCGTGACTCGCCCCATTCGTCAGTCTGATATCATCGTCGTCGCGCCCTACAACGCTCAGGTTAACGCGCTACGCGAGGCCTTGCCCGAGGTGATCCGGGTAGGGACGGTGGACAAATTCCAGGGGCAGGAAGCGCCGGTCTGCCTCGTTTCGATGACGGCATCCTCTGCTGAGGAAACTTCGCGCGGGATGGACTTCATGTTCTCGCTCAACCGCATCAACGTGGCCGTCTCGCGCGCAAAATGTTTGGCCCTGGTTCTCGGGGCTCCGCGTCTGCGCGAAGCTAAATGCGACACTGTCGAGCAGATGCGTTTGGTTAATACTTTGTGTGCATTGCCGGGAGGGAACATCAATGTCAGTTGAAAAGATGATTTTGGGGTTGGCGGAAGACTCTTTGCAGGCAATAAAAGCCCGTCTTTTGAATAGCCCCGCGTTTTTGAATAGCCCCTAGATCTGTAGACGCCTTCTTCCCTAATTTTGAGGCAAGGAGGCCGAGATGGGCAAAGGCAATT
>NZ_JAHVAI010000038.1 GCF_019264375.1 Sedimentimonas flavescens
CGATATGCTACGGTTAAACGTCGAAACCGACCAAACCGCCCGCATATCTCTTCAGATATCCATCAATGTCAAAGAGCGTCAGACCAAAACGAACCATCGCATCCCATACTGGGCGCTGGATGGCCGCTCAACCTGAGTGTTGTTGCTTTCGGATCGTCGCGCTTAGCTCGGACCGTCCGGCGTCCCGCTGCGGCGTCTGCCGCGTCGGTGAAGGGCGTTTTACGGGTACTGACGGGGGACCGCAAGAGGAATTTTCGCAAAACCGTCATTTTTTTTCGATAGCCTGAAAATTGCTGTGAAAAGCCTGGGTGCAGCAGCATTCGCTCGGCCCGAGAAGAAATCCTGCCACGCAGCATGTCCCGCACCTGCATGCTGAGGAGCGACTCGGTCTGGTGCCCGGGAATCGCAAGGGCCGGATCGTCTCCGACCCGGCCCTTTCATCACTCAGCGCAGGATACGTCCGCGCATTCTCCATACCCCTGGCACAAGCATCGCCACGTAGATCAGATCCAGCAAGGCCATCAGCAACCAGATGCGGGTAAACATCAGCCCCATGGCGATCGCTGTACCCATCAGCAGCACGCCGACCCCCCAGCGGGGAACCCGCAGTGACTTGGGCGAGAAGGTGGGCACCCGCGAGATCATCAAGAAACCGACCAGCCCCAGCCAGAGCGCCGCCGCGAAGGGGGCCTCGCGCGTCTCAACCATTCCGGCCAGGCTCAGAAACACCGGCAGCAGCGCCAGCATCGCCCCGGCAGGAGCCGGTACGCCGGTGAAATGACTCTTGCCCGCCCCGGCCTCGCCACGCGTCACGTTGAAGCGCGCCAAGCGCAGGCACCCGGCCGCGGCGAAGATCAGCACGAAAACCCAGCCAAGCGCATTCGCCTCGCCTAGGGCGAAGCGATAGACCAGCAGGCCGGGCGCTACGCCAAAGCACAGAAAGTCGGACAGGCTGTCCAGCTCCGCGCCAAAATCCGAGGTGGCCCGCAGGCGTCGCGCGATCAAGCCATCGAGCCCGTCGATGAGCGCCGCCAGAATCAGCAGTACGACCGCTGTCTCGAACTTGCCCACCATCGTGAAGCGGATCGAGGTCAGCCCGAGGCACATGCCCGCAATTGTCACCAGGTTCGGCAACAACAGCAGGAACGGCATCTGCTCGCGTTCGCGCGGCTCCATCACGACCTCCTCAGCGAATACCGCCGCTGCGCGCGGCCTCGCTCGATTGCAGATCGGCCAGAACGGTTTCGCCTGCGACCATGGTCTGACCGATGCAGACCTGGGGCTCGACCCCATCGGGTAGATAGATATCGAGGCGCGAGCCAAAGCGGATCAGGCCGAACCGCTCGCCGGTCAGCATCTCTTGACCCTCATTGACCTCGCACAGGATGCGCCGCGCCACGAGGCCCGCGATCTGCACCACGCCGTAGCTGCGCCCGTCCGCGATCTGCACCGCGAGGCCGTTGCGCTCATTGTCCGAGCTTGCCTTGTCGAGTGAGGCATTGAGGAACTTGCCGGGTCGGTAGGCGACCTTGGTGATCCGCCCCGCCATCGGCAGGCGGTTCACATGGCAGTTGAACACCGACATGAAGACCGAGATCCGCGTCATCGGCTGATCGCCCAGCCCCAGTTCCGCCGGCGGCACCGCCGGCTCCAGGAGCGAGACAACCCCGTCCGCCGGGGAGATCATCAACCCCTCGCGCGTGGGCGTCACCCGCACCGGATCGCGGAAGAAGTAATAGACCCAGACGGTCAGGCCGACACCGATCCAGCCGAGGAATTCGCAGATCAGAAACAGCACCAGCGTGATGCCGGCAGCAATCGCGACGAACTTGCGGCCCTCGCGGTGCATCGGCTTGACGAAGGTGGAAAGCATGGAGACGGACATGTTCGGTCCTTTATGTTGTTTTCCAGTCCTTAGCCTAACATGGCCCGGATGGAAACGGTTCGCTTCGCCTCGCGCCCGCAACGTCTCCAAAAGAAAACGCGGCCCCGAAGGACCGCGTTCTCCAAAATCGTATTCGCGAAGATCAGCGCTTCGCTATTCGGAAGGTTATATAAATCAATGTTTTTCAATGCGTTACGCTACGCCCAAAAATCCTGCTAACTAACTGCTATTACTTTGGGCGTGCTGCGCTTGCTTTCAAAGCCCTTTGCCCCCTACTTTTCATCATGTTTTCAATAGCTTCGTCAAGCTCACCACCAGCCGCAGCTGCATACAAAGCCTGCAATGCTCCATCAACATCAGCCAACGCTTTCACAAACACAGCGTTGCCGTTGCCAAGTGCCAGCGCCTTGCTTCCGTATTTGCACTGCACATACCAGCCGCCGTCCTGTTCAAAAAACCAAGCCCGCACCTTGCGCAGACGCTCAACCAGTACCTTCTCGCCCTGTACATTTTTTACCCACGTCTTGCGCCGCACTTCATAAGCTTCACCCTTCAACGCAGCTGCAGCAACCAGCAACTGCTCTTCAATGCCAACAACAAGCTTCCGCCTGCGTTGCTGCACTGGGTCTTGCTTGTTGGTGCGGGTGACAGTTTTGACGGTGAGTTTGAATAATGCAGACATGATTTTGCTCCTTATGTTGCTCACACAAGTCTGCATTCTGTCGTCACAATTGCGATATAAAACAGAACCTTAAGGCGGATTCTGAAGCTTTGGTGCAACAAACTGCAGTTGCACTGATACAAACGTTAATACTAAGCTTTACGCAACAAACGGAGAGGTACGCACGACATGACAAACAGCTGGAACATACCAAAAAAGCTCGAAGACGAAGTTAGGGAACGCGACAAAACATGTGTTTACTGTACTGTCGAATTCACTCCAGCAAAAGTTTGCAGAAAGACTGCAGCAAGTTGGGAGCACATTATTAACGATGCAAGAATTGTAACACGGGAAAACATAGCGCTTTGCTGCTGTGGATGCAATTCAAGCAAAGGTGCGAAGCCACTTAGCGACTGGCTTAACAGCAAGTATTGCGCTGAACGTAACATCAATTACTCGACAGTAGCGCCCGTCGTGCAAGCAGCTATTCTAGCTTTGCGAGACAACAACTAGCGCTCCAAAGTAAAGCGTATTGCATTGAAAGATAATTACTATAAAGCCCGAACCTTTGCTTCCAAAGCATAAATAACTTCGGAGGCACTTACATGAAGAAGATTGAAGAGCTACGACAGCAGCTTGAGCTGGTTTTTGCACGCTATATGAAGCTGAGCGACGACGAACAGCACACAGCGATGGACATGACGGCTTTGATGCTACGGCAAATGTTGCGCGAGCAAAGTGGCAGGCGACAGCGGCTGATAGAACTGGGCGCTGATGTAAAAAGTGGAACGGACAAACGGACACACGTAGAAAAAACGCGCAGCAAGCTTGTGCGCAAAACCAACGCATCTAGCCCACAAGCCCCCATCAAGCCAGTACAAACGACGAGAAGAAATGAATTACGTAGAACTTAACAAACAATGCAAAGAATTGACAGACTGGCTTGCAGCAACGGACTGGACGATTTTTGGTACGCTAAAATTTACCAACGGATACAGTATTAGCGAGCACAAAGCAGAAGCAATTGTTCGCAAGTTCTTTAACAACTTGGACAGAGCATACCTGGGACGCAACTTAGTTGATGCGGGGCACAGAATTGAACGTGCGGTATTTAAGCAGTTTGGAAGTAGTAGTAGCAATTTACACTTTCATTTTGTCGCAAAACCTAACGCAAATGCAGAACAGTTCTGTATTGCAGCAAAATGTGCGTGGGACGAAGCAAGTAGCTTTACTATTGACTATGAACATACGGTGATTGAGTTAGCTAGAAGTGCGCAAAGCACAAGTAGCTATGGCTTACACGAATTTTGGAAACTTGGAGCAGACACACTTTGCTTGTGCGCAACGCACTTGCATCAGCAACATCCAAAAACCAAGCCAATTCAAAAGTTGCGTCGTTTGCTGCAACTGCAAGAAAAGAACGAGTGCACTATAGAAGCTGCACTTCAGCGAGTAGCATTTGCTAAACGTAGGAAGAAGATAGCAACACAAACTGCAACACACTGAAAAACGGCGATGCTGACTGATGTGTGAATGGCGGAAACGCTGGAAGTTGCAAACGCACGTTTGCAGCTAATCCTAAGTTTTTGCCAGATCAAAACTTCAAAGCAAACAAACGAAGTTTTCGAACAAAGGAAAGTTAGATGAAATTGTTAAACTACACATACATGAAGCTGCTTGAGATTGAAGAGATTGAAACAGCTGAAGAGCTTAGTAGAGATTGGTGCAGTAAGAACAGGAACTGGTTTGCTTGGCAAAAACACGCAGGACAGGACTTTAGCTTAGACGCTGCGATAAACTGCTTGGCGCGAACGCGGCTGAGATTAGCTGAGCGGCGGGACAAAGCGGGCAAGAGCGGGCTAGCGGAAGTTGAGCAACTTTTGAGCGACTACTTGAGGCACAAGCATAAGGTTGCTGAGATTGCAGCTGAGGTAGCGGCTTAGGAAAAAGTAATACTTTCTATAATCCAACACATTTTCACAGAACCGCATTTGATAACAGAGACTTAGCTTAACTCACCTTTTCGATCGTTTTACAAAATGTGTGGAATTACAATGCATTATGACAGAAGCACATATTGTCAACGGCGGCGCAAAAGTCGGCCATGGCGGCGGAGCAAAACCAGGCCAGTTGGTGAGAGTGTGCGCCATGGC
>NZ_JAHVAI010000039.1 GCF_019264375.1 Sedimentimonas flavescens
TTGCTCCCGCGGCGCAACCGCGCCAAACTCAACCGCGGACTCCGGCATCAGCTGGATGAATGTCGGGGGTCACAGCAGGATACCCGAACTCGCGCATCTTGAGAGAGCTAAAAGACTGTATTTCTAGGAAAAAATCTACTGGACGAATTGTTGCACAAAACAAGCAATAATTCGTCCAGCGCTTTCGCTCGCAAAGCGTAACGGATCGCATCTAGGTTCGCCTCATAGCAGTTCGCAGAAAGAGGCAGATCAGAATGCAACATGAAGTAATCCAGTCGGCAGCCCCGGCACGGGTATCCAATTACTGGGATGGATTTATCGCGGAAGTCGAAGCCGCCGACTTCCTGTGCCAGAGCGTGCGCACATTGCAGAAATGGCGCGTGACCGGGTTTGGCCCGCAATTCTACAAGCCCGGACGCTCGGTGCGCTACCGTCGCCGGGACTTGCGGGATTGGGCTGAGGCACGTCGCCACGGCAATACCAGCCAATACACCGCCACTTGATACCACCACCAGAGTTTTGCCCGTTCAGAGTTGGCAGCGCTGAGCGGGATTTTGGGGCCGGAAGGCTTCCACAGGGGCGCGGGGTGACGCCACCTCGCGCCCTTTTCATGCCTGCCGTTCAGGGACAGCAAAAGGAGTTTCACCATGTCCAACCAACCGGCCTTCAAGTTCAAGATCGGCCTGATCACCGCCACCATCTGGGAGAATGACGGATTCTATTCCGTCGATATTTCCCGCTCTTACAAGACCGGCGAGGGCGATTGGAAATCGACCAGTTCCTACGGGCACAACGACCTGTTGAACGTCGCCAAATGCGCTGAGCGGGCAGAAAACTGGATTTCCCGCAAAACCGCGATGGCAAATTGATTACGGCGCCGGGTAATCCTGCCCGGCCCCAAAACAAATGCTGCCCCGCCGGAGGCACATTGAAGGGCGCATCGCGCCCGCCCCTTTCCAAAACCTCACCAGACAGAGCGGCGCTGCCGCAAGAGGGGGGTGATTGTAGCACCCCCCTCTGGAAATACCGAAACCACAGGAGACAGACCGCAAATGCGTATCATCCACCAAGGCTTTGACCGCCTCGAACTCTCTATCGAAGCCAATATACCGCCGGAACTATTCGCCTATCTCGATCCTGAGCGCGAGAAAGCAGAGGAAGCCCGCGCGCCCGTCCCCATAAGCTATGGCGGCGTGGAGTTCGACCTGGCACCAAACGGGATACAGGGATACCGGTTCCAACTCCGGGGCGGGCCTATGGAAGTGCTCTGGTTCTTCAAGAAGCCCAATGCGCGTGATCCTTGGGGCATTCGCATTATTGTCGGCTCGACCCTTCTGGCAACGCAAGGCTTGGGCTATGCGCGGGCCTATATCGACAAGACCCTTGAGCGGCTTGGCGTGCGCTTTGGTGCGCATCAGGTCAGCATCGGGCGCGCCGACTTCTGCGTGGACGTGCTGGTGCCAGAATTCGAGTTGGTGCCGGAGAACTTCGTGATCCACAGCCACACGAACCGGGCGGATTACCTGACCTCAAAAGAAGATGAAGACCGGCGCAGCAACGGCAAGTCCGGGCGCTTCACCTCGGTCACGGTCGGCAAGTCGCCGGGGCGGCAGGTAATCATCTATGACAAGCGGCGCGAGGTAATCGACAAGCGCAAGCTGATCTGGTGGGATATCTGGAACGCCAACCTTGAACATGACGGACTGCCCCCGCTCGATCCGGAGGATCGTCCAGCAAGCCAAGTCTGGCGGATCGAAATTCGGGCCGGGAAAGACCTGCTGAAAGATCGCTGGAAAATCCGCCAATGGGCCGAGTTTGATGCCCTGTTTGGCGACGTGGTGGCCGAGGCGGTGCAGAAAATCCGCTATTGCGAACCGGACCCGACCGACAGCAACCGCGCGCGCTGGCCCAATCACCCGATCTGGGAGCTTGTTTCCGACGCGAGCCAGGGCGACCTGAACGAAATGCGCAGCTTTGTGGACCCGCAGAAGGTCAAGCATGTTCACCGCGAGGATCATATCCGGCTGATCATGGCCCTGCTGAGCGGCAACGCCACCACGCTGGCGGCGCTGGAAGGGGTGCCAGAGGCCCGGTTGGCGGATCACATGGCAGGATTAGGGCTGAGGCTGAAAGAGGCCGTCAGGGCCGACTCTGAGCGTTCTGCGAACAAGCTGGAAGAGGCCAAGGGGCGGTATCGGTTTGTTGAGTGAGCATCGAGGACCGGTGGAGAATCTGTTAATTTCGTGTTGGCCGGTATATCAACCGCGACTGAGCGAACGTGGTTCGACTAAGGGCCAGAATAGAATGGGTGTATCGCATTGAGAGCTGGAAACGATTCGATTTACGACTGGGGTGGCGAATGGTGCAGCCCATTGGCGCGACTTAGCCCCAACCAGCGCGTGATCGCGCATCGACGCAAACAAGGTGAGGCTGACCAGATCGCTTGCTGCACCCTTCCCGAAGAAATCGAACTTCTGGACAGCAAGCGGGGTGCCGCTCCTCTCTTTGTATCCTATTTCACCAAGGACACGCCTTACGAGGTGCTGGCAAATCAACTTCGTCGCTCGCTCGACCGACTTGATCTTCCGCATCGCATCGAACCGATCGAGTCACTTGGGAGTTGGGTTGCGAACACTGGTCTGAAATCAAAATTCATCGCAAAAGTCTGGAATGAAAGCGCCCGACCTATCTGTTGGGTGGATGCAGATGCCGAGGTTCTACGAACGCCAAGTTTCGTGTTTGGTAATCCCTTCGACGTCGCGATGGTGCGTCGACATGGCTGGTATGACCTTGCGGGGTTTGTCTATCTGAACAAATCGGAAGCGGCGGGTCGCCTTGTGACCGAATGGTCGCGGCTATGTGAGGAGAACCCGCATGTATGGGATCAGGTTCTCCTCACCCTCGCATGGTATCGGACGGCTTGTGAAGGGGAGTTGTCGAGCCTGTTTCTGAATGATGGAATCTTTCGCTTTCCGAGGCCTTGGATACGGGATGCGCGAGACAGGATATTCTACTATCCGGCAAAGAAAAAAATACGCCCGTTCATCGATCAAAAGCAGGCATCCCGTCAGTTGAAAGCCTTTGTAGACGCTTCACAGAAGAACGTTAATGAGCGTGGCTCGGATGATATCGGTGAAAGCTTCAGGAAGGCTTTGTCGAATTTCGATTTCAGTTACGAAATGGAAGTCGACAACATTTTCGATTGACACCTAGCTGCCCATGCGAAACCGGAGCAAAGCTGCAATTGCGTGTTTCGCCTTCTGGATTCGGAACGTGTCGAGAACTGTCGGGGCCTTTCCTCCACCCTCAAACGCTTCGAGAAAATCGAACACGTTACCCGTAGGGCAGGTTTTCAGATATTCGTGCGGGTATTCCCACCACTGAGTTGTAAGCAACCGCTCTGCCAACTCATCGGAAAACCTACGCCCCATAGTCTTGGCGGGGACGCCGCCCACAATTTCATAGGGGGCAACATTCTTGGTCACCACAGCATTCGCGCCGACCACAGCCCCATCAGAGATGGTAATTCCGGGCATGATAATGGCCCCGTCGCCGATCCATACGTCGGACCCGATTACGACAGACCTGCGCATGTTTCGATGCTGACGAACGCTCTTCGCCTCATAGTCTGTATAGTCTCGGGCTGTGCTCGACAATGCGGGTGAGGTAGAAACAGCACTCATTGGGTGACGCGCTGCACCGATGCTCACTCTGCACCCTATTGACGTGTAGCGCCCGATGAAAGCTTCATTCCAGATGTGGCTCAAGCTGTTGAGATAGGAATGTGCGCCGATGAATCCTAGCCGGGGAACGTGCGCCCCCTCCGTATGCCAGGTGCCATGAAGACGACTGCCAGCCTCAAAACGATAATGCTTTATGTTCGCCATCGTCGTGTGGCCGAGTTTTTTTGCCCTCCAGCGCGATATGGCTCGGGTTCCGTCGATCGCTTTACCGTCCAAGAAACTCTCAAGCTTGTCTCGCAATTTCATCACTTCGCCACCCTGTGCATGCTGTGCAGGCCATGTTTCATACAGCGCGAAGGCACTTCAAGTAGAATACGTCCACGTCTGCGCGGCGCTACTGTATCTCCTTGATGCGCCTTGTTCTGGGGAACGCCATGCGGGATAGTGTCGAGTCGGTTAGAGACGCTTGCTGTTCTGAGGGGCTGTGTTGCACAAATTGGGAGAGGATTCATCTCGTGAATCCAACGTGGTAGCTGGGCGGCATGAGCAGACCGACACCCG
>NZ_JAHVAI010000004.1 GCF_019264375.1 Sedimentimonas flavescens
GTCGATCTGGTGTTTAAGCTTGTGGTGAGCGACGGGGAGTTTTCGTCCGAAGCGAGCGTGACGGTGACGGTGAACCCTCCGGCGCGGCCGAACACGGCGCCGACGGCGGATGCGGGGTCGGACCAGTTTGTGGAGTCCGGTGCGGGCGTGATGCTCGACGGCACGGGCTCTAGCGATCCGGAGGACGATCCGCTGAGCTATGAGTGGACCCAGACCGGAGGGCCGATGGTGACGCTCAGCTCGGGGTCTTCCGCGCAGCCCAGCTTCACCGCGCCGGATATCGCGATGAACGAACCGGCGGCGGAGCTGACCTTCCAACTGGTGGTCTCGGATGATCAGGGCAATGACTCGGCGCCCGATACCGTCGTGATTACGGTGGCTCCGGCCAGGTTCGACGATGGCATCGCACGGCGGGCCTTCGGTGAGGCGACCTCGCAGTTCATCGAGCGACGCATCGAGCGGCTCATGGCGAGCGAGCCCAATGCCTATCTGCTCGATCGGCGGCGCAATGCCGAGAACAATCCGCGCTTCTCGATCCGCCCCTCCGAAACCTCGGGCGTGCGGTTCAGCGCCCGCAACGTCTCGGAGGACCGCGACTGGTATCTCTGGAGCGAGGGGATCTGGTCGGTCTACGAGGATGCCAGTGGCAGCTATGGAACGCGCGACGGCGAGTTCGGCCTGATCTCCTTTGGCGCGGACTTCCTGGCGAATGAGCGCCTGTCGCTTGGCCTCATGGCGCAGTTCGACAGTTCGGACGAAACCGCAGACAACGGGTTTGATATCTCGGGCAAGGGCTGGCTGCTTGGTCCCTATCTTTCGGCCGAGTTGTCGCGCAATCTCTTCATGAGCGCGCGGCTGTCCTGGGGGCAATCCTCCAACGATGCCGAGATTGATGTCTTCGGTCTGGGTGACATCTATTCGGGTGAGTTCGATACGTCGCGCTTCTATTCGACGGTGTCGCTCTACGGGAAGTATCAGGCGGGTGACGCCGTGCTGACGCCCTTGCTCAAGCTGCAACACCTGCGTGAATCGATGGATGCGTTCACTGTCAGCGGCCCGGAGGGTGCGACCGAGATCCCGAAAGGGGTGAGCAAGCGCACGCGCCTGTCTGCCTCGACCGAATGGGAATACCCGATCTCGCAAACCGGGTCCGAATGGGCGGTCTTTGTCGAGCCAGAGTTGAACTGGACCCGCACGACCTCGACCGCCTCGGAAGATCGCAACGAGGTGGCCGGTGCCGTCGAGATCGGCGCGCGCACCTTGCCGGGCGCCGATTGGAGCGGCGAGGTGTCTCTGCGCTATGACGGCTTCGGCGGAGACGATACGCTTGAGGCATTGACGCTGCGCTCGCTCTTGCAGCTGAGGTTCTGATTGTTCCGCATCCCGCGGCCGCACGCCGGCTGCGGGATGCGGAGCACCGGCCTATCTTGCACCGTGCCCCCGAGTGGCTATGCTCCTTCCCAGGAGGTCCCATGGCCAAGAACCCGCCGCGCGACGCCGCGCCAAGCTTTGATGCCTCGAAACTGAGCGCTCTGCTGCCAAAGGCGGGCGGTGCGGGCGATGATGTCTGGTTCGACGTGCTGTCGGCGGTGGATCGGACCTATGCTGATCTTGTCGATTATCAGGAACGGCTTGAGCGGCAGAACCACGAGCTTGAGGAGTTGCGCTCGTTTCTTGGCTCGATACTGGCCTCGGTTTCCGATGTGCTCATCGTGGTGTCGCGGGCCGGGTCAATCCTGGAGACCTCGGCCTCGGTGGCCAAACTGACAGGCAAGCCGCTGTGGGAATGGCATTCGCGCCCGCTGGCGGCCATGTTCGCTCCGGCGGATGTGGACGCTCTCGACCGCGCGCTGGCCGAAGCCACCAATGCACGCGCCCCGGTGACGATCGAGGCTTCGCTGATCGGCCCCGAGGAACTCGCGCCGCTCGAGTTGTCGATCAGCCCACGGATGGATGATCGCGGGCGGGTCGCGGGATATGTGCTGACCGGGCGCCCAGTGGGCGAGTTGCGCAAGGCCTATTCCGCGCTGGAGAAGGGGCACGAAGCGCTGAAATCCACCCAGGCGCAATTGGTGCGCAACGAAAAGCTGGCATCCCTCGGGCGGCTGCTGGCGGGCGTGGCGCATGAGCTGAACAACCCTATCAGTTTCGTCTATGCGAACGCCCATGCGCTGGAGCGTTACGCGGGCAAGTTCGAAACCTATTTCGAGCAGGTTCAGTCCGGTGCCAGTCGTGACGAACTGATCGCCCTGCGCGAAGACCTCAAACTCGACCGCGAGGTCCGCAATCTGCGCGAGGCCGTGAGGGGTGCCCGCGAGGGGGCCGAGCGGGTGCGCGATATCGTCGAAGACCTGCGCCGCCTTTCGGCCGATGGAACGGGCGAGATGGTCGTCTTCGATCTGGTGGAAACCGCGCAGGTGGCGGCGAACTGGGTGTCGCGCGGCGCGCGCAAGTCTGTCGATGTCCGCTTCTCGGGGTTGCCCGCGCTACGGGTGCGCGGCCGGCCCGGCCATATCCAGCAGGTCGTGATGAACCTTGTGCAAAACGCCTTCGATGCGCTCGAAGGCCGCGAGGGCGCGCATATCGAGATCGGTGCCGAGGTCGACGGGGGCCGCGCGCAGCTTTACGTTCGTGACAACGGGCCGGGGGTGCCGCCCGAGGTCGCTCAGACGATTTTTGACCCGTTCTTCACCACCAAGCCCGTCGGGCGTGGCACCGGGCTTGGGCTGTCGATTAGCCACAAGATCGCCGAAGAGCATGGCGGGCGGCTACGGCTATGCCCCGATGCGCAGGGCGGAGCCTGTTTCCGGATCGATCTTGAACTGGCGGAGGGCGCGCAATGAACGTTCTGTGGTTGCAGGCGTCGGGCTGCGGCGGCTGCACGATGTCGCTCTTGTGCGCCGAAGACCCCGACGTGTTTGAAACGCTCGGCGGGGCGGGGATCCGGTTCTTGTGGCACCCTTCGCTCTCGGTCGAGACCGGGGTCGAGGCGCTGCGCATCCTAGAGGCGGTCGAGCAGGGCGCGGTTGCGCTTGATGTCCTGGCCATCGAGGGTGCGATCGCGCGGGGGCCGCGCGGGACCGGCAAATTCCAGATGCTTGCAGGCACGGGGCGCTCGATGCTCGATTGGTTGCGCGCCTTGGCGCCGCTGGCGCGCGACGTGGTGGCGGTGGGCACCTGTGCGGCCTATGGCGGGGTGACTTCGGCTGGCGGCAACCCCTCGGATGCGGTCGGCGTGCAATATGAAGGCGCTCATGCGGGCGGTGTGTTGCCCCCCGAATTCCGAGCAGCCTCGGGGCTTCCGGTCATCAATGTTGCAGGCTGCCCGACCCATCCGGGCTGGGTGACCGAGACGCTTTTGATGCTGAGCGAGGGCGCCCTGGGCGCGCAGGATCTGGACGCTCTTGGGCGGCCGCTTTTTTACGCACAGCACCTGGTGCATCACGGCTGCCCCAAGAACGAGTTCTACGAATACAAGGCCTCGGCGGTCGGTCTGTCGGATATGGGATGCATGATGGAGCATCTGGGCTGTATCGGCACCCAGGCGGTGGGCGACTGCAATATCCGCCCCTGGAACGGCGAGGGTAGCTGCACGCGCGGCGGTTATCCCTGCATCAACTGCACCGCGCCCGAGTTCGAAGAGCCGCGCCACCCGTTCACCCAGACGCCGAAGGTCGCGGGCATTCCGGTGGGGCTGCCGACCGACATGCCCAAGGCTTGGTTCATGGCGCTGGCCTCTCTGTCGAAGGCGGCTACCCCGCCGCGTATTGCCCGCAACGCGACCGCGCCGCGCATTGAGGTGCCACCCACGCTGCGTAAGCCGAGGGGGGGCACATGAGCGACACGCCACGTCTGGTCGTTGGCCCGTTCAACCGGGTCGAGGGCGATCTTGAGGTGCATCTTGAGCTTGCCGAGGGGTACGTTGCATCTGCGCGGGTCAATGCGCCGCTCTACCGCGGGTTCGAGCGGATGCTGGAAGGCAAGGACCCGCGCGATGCGCTGACCATCACCCCCCGGATTTGCGGCATCTGCTCGATTTCGCAATCCGCCGCTGCGGCGCGGGCCCTGGGGGCAGCGATGGGGGTCGCACCCACGCCGCAGGGGGCGGCGATGGCCGCGCTGATCCATGCCGTCGAGAATGTCTCGGACCATCTGACCCATTTCAACCTGTTCTTTATGCCCGATTTCGCCCGCCCGGTGTATGCGGGGCATGTCTGGCATGATCGCGCGGTGGCGCGGTTCACCGCCATTGAGGGCTCGGCCATCCGGACTGCGGTCGAGGCGCGGGCGAAGCTGATGCACATCCTTGGGCTCATGGCGGGGAAGTGGCCGCATACGCTGGCCATTCAACCCGGCGGTGTCACGCGCGCGCCGGGGCCACGCGACAAGATCCGTATCGAAACGACGCTGCGGGCCTTCCGGCGTTACCTCGAAGAGGTACTTTTCGGCGCCCCGCTTGAGGCTTTCGCGGCCCTGTCCAGCGCAGAGGAGATGATGCGCTGGCAGACCGGCGATGCCGGGCTGTTTCTGGAGATCGCGCAGGATCTGCGACTGAACGATCTGGGGCGCGGCGCGGGGCGCTACATGAGCCATGGCGCCTACCCGCTGGAAACGGGCCACGGTTTTGCGCCGGGGCTATGGGGTGGCGGGCTGGGCCCGCTCGACCTTTCGGGGCTGACTGAGGATCTGTCGCATGCCTGGATGCTGGGCGCGGAGGCTCACCCTTTCGCCGGCGAGACCCGCCCCGACGAGGCTATGCGTGAGGGTGCCTATAGCTGGTGCAAGGCGCCGCGCCTGAATGGTCAGACGTTCGAGGTGGGCGCGCTGGCGCGTCAGGTGATCGACGGGCATCCGTTGGCGCGCGATCTGGCGGGTGGCGGGGTGCTGGCGCGGGTTGCTGGGCGCTTGCTGGAGATCGCGCGCACCCAGATATTCATGGAGGAGTTGGCGCGCGGCATCGACCCTGCCGCGCGGTTCATGATCCACGCTCAGATACCCGAGCATGCGCGCGGTGTCGGCCTGGTCGAGGCCGCGCGCGGCGCCCTTGGGCACTGGCTGCGGATCGAGCGTGGGCGCATCGCAGGCTATCAGATCATCGCGCCCACGACCTGGAACTTCAGCCCGCGCGATGGGCAAGGAGTGCCCGGTCCGCTCGAAGCCGCGCTGGTCGGTGCTCCGGTCGGGGAGGGGGAGACGACCCCGGTCAGCGTTCAGCATATCGTGCGCAGCTTCGATCCCTGCATGGTCTGTACGGTGCACTAGATGGCGGGGATGAACGGCGTTCAGATCCGGGTTCGAGGGCAGGTGCAAGGGGTGGGGTTTCGCCCCTTCATCTGGCGTCTTGCGCAGGGTCACGGCCTGGTGGGCGAAGTGTTGAACGACCCCGAGGGGGTGCTGATCCGTGTCCTGTCGGCTCCTGCTGGCTTCCTTGCCGATATTCGCAGCCTTGCGCCGCCCTTGGCGCGGGTAGATGCGGTTGAACTGGGCGAATGCCGGTTTGAACTTGCACCCGTCGGCTTCACGATTGCGGCCAGCGCGGGGCAGGGCGCCGAGACGCGCGTTACCCCGGACGCCGCCACCTGCCCGGAGTGCCGGGCTGAAATTGCCGAACCCTGCCGCCGCAAGGGTTATGCCTTCACCAATTGCACCCACTGCGGGCCGCGCTTTTCGATCCTGCGGGGGCTGCCCTATGACCGGGCGCAGACGACCATGGCCCCGTTCGAGATGTGCCCGGCCTGCCGGGCAGAATACTCCGACCCGGCCGACCGGCGCTTTCACGCGCAGCCCGTTGCTTGCCCTGACTGCGGCCCCCGACTGTGGTTCGAGCGGGCCGCTGCCGAGATGCCCGGCGATCCGATCGCGCAGGCCGTGGCGGATTTGCGCGCGGGTCGGATCGTCGCGATCAAGGGGCTTGGCGGCTTTCATCTTGCCTGCGATGCGCGCAACCCCGAGGCGCTGGCGCTCTTGCGTTCGCGCAAGCGCCGCCCCGCAAAGCCTTTCGCGCTGATGGCACATGAGGAGGTGCTGCACGACGTGGCGCATCTGTCCGGCGCCGATCTCGTGGCGCTGCGTGCGCCCTCAGCGCCGGTGGTGCTGGTGTCCGGGCGGGGCGTCTTGCCCGAACTGATCGCACCCGGAATGACGCAACTGGGGGTGATGCTGCCCTATACGCCTCTGCATCACCTCTTGCTTTCGGCCTTCGACGGGGTGCTGGTGATGACCTCCGGCAATCTCTCGGGCGAGCCGCAGGTGATCGGCAATGACGAGGCGCGCGCGAAACTGAGCAATTTCGTCGATGGTTTCGTGATGCATGACCGCGATATTGCTCGGCGTCTTGATGACAGTGTGGTGCGGGCGGACCCACCCATGGTGCTGCGCCATGCGAGGGGCCGCGTGCCGGGAACAATTCCCATGCCGAAGGGGTTCGAGGATGCCCCGCAGGTTCTGGCGCTTGGCGGGCAGATGAAGGGTGCAATCTGTCTGATCAAGAACGGTCAGGCGCTCCTTTCCCACCATCTGGGCGATCTTGACGATGTGCTTTGCCTTGAAGAATTCCACAAGGCCGTGGCGGATTACCGCGCGCTCTTCGATCACCGGGCCGATTGCATCGCCGTCGATGCCCATCCCGGCTACCGCGCCACGCAGGCGGGCCAGAACATGGGGCTGCCGCTGGAAGGGGTGTATCATCACCATGCGCATCTGGCCGCCTGTCTGGCGGAAAACGGCTGGCCGCGCGATGGGGGGCCGGTTGCGGGTATCATCCTCGACGGGACGGGCCTTGGGGCGGATGGCACGATCTGGGGCGGAGAACTGCTGTTGGGGGAATATGCCCGCGCCGAGCGTATCGCGCATCTGCGCCCCGTCGCACTGCCCGGCGCCGACCGCGCCGCGCGCGAGCCTTGGCGCAACCTGCTCGCACAACTCGATGCGGCGGAGCTTGGCGTTGAGGCGGATCGAATTCTGGCGGACAAGCCGATTGGGCTGCTGCGTCAGGCCATCTCTGCGGGTCTGAACGCGCCGCTTTCATCTTCGGCCGGGCGGCTGTTTGACGCTTTCGCGGCGGCTCTCGGGTTCCTCGGTCCGCAAAGCTACGAGGGTGAGGCCGCAGTGTGGCTCGAGGCGCTTGCGCTGACCGCACCCGGAGATGCGCGGGCCTATACTCTCGGGCGCGTAGGCGCGGCGCTTGATCCCCTGCCCATGTGGCGGCAATGGCAGGCTGATCGCAACGCCGGGGTTTCAGCGCCGGTTATGGCGTACCGGTTTCACGCCGGTCTCGCGCGGGGCTTTGCCGATCGGGCCCGAGAACTGGTCGAGAGCGGGCAGGCCCAGGCGGTCGCGCTGTCGGGGGGCTGTTTTCAGAACGCCCTGCTGCATCGCCTGACACTGGACGCGCTTGCAGGGCTGCCCGTCCTGACCCATTGCGACGTACCCGCCAACGATGGCGGGCTTGCACTCGGGCAAGCGCTGGTTGCCGCGGCGCGGCAGAATCCCGGTATACCATCGCATCCGGTTACTGGCTGACCGCTTGGGCGCGGGATCGGTCAATGCGTTACCGCCCTGATAGCCAGGAAAATACTCTTACCAGTTGATTTATAAAGGAAACGCCGACAAGTCGGCTTTCCAACTTTGTGGTCGTTTCGCCACGGAACCCCTGCCATGCCGGTAGAATAACGCGCGCACCCTGTTCGGGAGGGGGCGCGACCGGCACCGAAAGGGGGAGGCAAACCTTGTCGAACATCGAAACCTTCTATGACGTGATGCGGCGCCAGGGGATCACCCGGCGCAGCTTCATGAAATATTGTTCGCTCACAGCGGCGGCCCTCGGCCTTGGCCCCGCCTTTGTGCCTAAGATCGCCGAGGCAATGGAGACCAAGCCACGCACGCCGGTGATCTGGTTGCACGGGCTGGAGTGCACCTGCTGTTCGGAAAGCTTCATCCGTTCGGCCCATCCGTTGGCCAAGGATGTCGTGCTGTCGATGATCTCGCTCGATTACGACGACACGCTGATGGCGGCGGCGGGTCACGCGGCCGAAGCGGCCTTCGAGGAGACGATCGAGAAATACCGCGGCAACTATATCCTCGCCGTCGAGGGTAACCCGCCGCTTAACGAAGACGGGATGTTCTGCATCACCGGCGGTCGGCCTTTCGTGGAAAAGCTGCGCCACGCAGCCGAAGGCGCCAAGGCGATCATCAGCTGGGGCGCCTGCGCCTCTTATGGCTGCGTGCAGGCCGCCGCGCCCAACCCGACCCGCGCGACGCCGGTGCACAAGGTCATCACCAACAAGCCGATCATCAAGGTTCCGGGCTGCCCGCCGATCGCAGAGGTGATGACCGGTGTCATCACCTACATGCTCACCTTCGACCGGTTGCCCGAACTGGATCGCCAGGGTCGCCCGGCAATGTTCTACAGCCAGCGCATCCACGACAAATGCTACCGCCGGCCGCATTTCGATGCCGGCCAGTTCGTCGAGAACTGGGACGATGAGAACGCGCGCAAGGGCTATTGCCTCTACAAGATGGGCTGCAAGGGGCCGACCACTTACAACGCCTGTTCGACCGTGCGCTGGAACGAGGGGGTAAGCTTCCCGATCCAGTCGGGCCATGGCTGTATCGGCTGCTCGGAGGACGGCTTCTGGGATCAGGGCTCGTTCTATGACCGGCTGACCAACATCAAGCAATTTGGGATCGAGGCCAATGCCGACAAGGTCGGCTTTGCTGCGGCGGGCGCCGTTGGTGGTGCCGTCGCGGTGCATGCAGCGGTTTCGGCCCTGCGCCGCGCCCAGAAAAAGAACGAGGAGGCGTAATCCATGACCACCCAAACGCCGAATGGCTACACTCTCGACACTTCCGGCAAGCGGATCGTCGTGGACCCTGTGACCCGGATCGAAGGGCACATGCGCTGTGAAGTGAACGTCAATGACGAGGGCATCATCACCAACGCGGTGTCCACCGGAACGATGTGGCGCGGGCTTGAGGTGATCCTCAAGGGCCGTGATCCGCGCGACGCCTGGGCCTTCACCGAGCGGATCTGCGGCGTCTGCACAGGCACCCATGCGCTGACCTCGGTCCGCGCGGTCGAAGACGCGCTCGGGATCTCAATCCCGGACAATGCGAACTCGATCCGCAACATCATGCAGCTGAACCTGCAAATTCACGATCATATCGTGCACTTCTATCACCTGCATGCGCTCGACTGGGTGAACCCGGTCAACGCGCTGCGCGCCGACCCCAAGGCTACGAGCGAGTTGCAACAGGCTGTCAGCCCTAGCCATCCGCTCTCCAGCCCCGGCTATTTTCGCGACGTGCAGAACCGGCTGAAGAAATTCGTCGAGAGTGGCCAGCTTGGCCTGTTTAAGAACGGCTATTGGGATAACCCGGCCTATCTGTTGCCGCCCGAGGCGGACCTGATGGCGACGACGCACTATCTTGAAGCGCTCGATCTGCAAAAGGAGATCGTTAAGGTCCACACCATCTTCGGCGGCAAGAACCCGCACCCGAACTGGCTGGTGGGTGGCGTGCCGTGCCCGATCAACGTCGATGGCGTGGGTGCGGTCGGCGCGATCAACATGGAGCGCCTGAACCTTGTGTCCTCGATCATCGACAAATGCATCGAGTTCAACCGCAACGTCTACCTGCCCGATGTCGTCGCGATCGGCGGCTTCTACAAGAACTGGCTTTATGGCGGCGGGCTGTCGTCGAAAGCATGTCTGGCCTATGGCGACATCCCGGAAAATCCGAATGATTTCAGTGCCGAGCAGCTTCACCTGCCGCGCGGGGCGATCATCAACGGGAATCTCAACGAGGTCCATGACGTCGATCCACGCGACCCGGAGCAGGTGCAGGAATTCGTCGATCATTCGTGGTACACTTACGGTGAGCCGGGCAAGGGCCTGCACCCCTGGGATGGCGTGACCGAGCCGAAGTTCGAGCTTGGCCCCAACGCGAAGGGCACCAAGACCAACATCCAGGAACTCGACGAGGCCGCCAAGTACTCCTGGATCAAGGCGCCGCGCTGGCGTGGCAACGCCATGGAGGTGGGTCCCCTGGCCCGCTACGTAGTGGGCTATGCCAAGGGGCACGAGGATATCAAGAACCAGGTCGATGGATTGCTGCGCACCATGAACCTGCCGGTCTCGGCGCTGTTCTCGACGTTGGGGCGGACCGCGGCGCGGGCGCTGGAATCCGAGTACTGCGGCCGGCTGCAAAAGCACTTCTTCGACAAGCTTGTGCAGAACATCAAGAACGGCGACAGCAGCACCGCGAATGTCGAGAAATGGGATCCCTCGACCTGGCCGAAGGAGGCCAAGGGCGTCGGCATGACCGAGGCGCCGCGCGGCGCGCTTGGCCACTGGATCCGCATCAAGGACGGCCGCATCGAGAACTATCAATGCGTGGTGCCAACCACCTGGAACGGCAGCCCGCGCGATGCGGCAGGTAACATCGGCGCCTTCGAGGCCAGCCTGATGAACACCAAGATGGAGCGCCCCGAAGAACCGGTCGAGATCCTGCGCACGCTGCACAGCTTCGACCCCTGTCTGGCCTGCTCTACCCATGTCATGTCGCCCGATGGTCAGGAACTGACCACCGTCAAGGTTCGCTGAGGGAGGAAACCATGAAGAAACTTGCACTTATGTCCGCGCTCGTGGCGGCTCCGGCCTTCGCGCATGAGGGGCACCCCGAAGCCACGGGGCCTTTCGGGCACGAGATCGCGCACCTCGCTCTGGCGGCGGGGGCCATCGTCGCGGTCTATGTGGGCCTTGAGGCGCTGCGCAAGGTGGTGGCCTGGCTCCGGGAGCGCTGAGCCATGAGCGACAGCAACATTCACAGCTCGGCCCGCGCGCCCGACGAGATATTCGAGGCGGCGCGCCTGACCGGCGATGCCACGCTTGAGGATCTCGAGTCCATCCGTCGCCGCACCTCGGTCTATGTCTACGAGGCGCCGGTGCGCCTGTGGCACTGGGTCAACGCGCTGGCGATCACCGTTCTTTGCGTGACGGGTTTTCTGATAGGGAGCCCGTTGCCCTCGATGCAGATCGACGAGGCCTATAACCAGTTCGTCTTCGGCTACATCCGGTTTGCGCATTTCGCGGCCGCGATGATCCTGACCGTCGGGTTCTTCGGGCGTATCTACTGGGCGTTCGTGGGTAACCATCACGCCAAGCAGATGTTCTACATCCCCATCTTCAACCGCCGCTACTGGAGCGAGCTGTTCTTCGAGTTGCGCTGGTACTTCTTCCTCGAGCGTGAGCCGAAGAAATACGTGGGCCACAACCCGCTTGCGCAGATCGCCATGTTCTTCTTCATGACGCTCGGGCTCAGCTTCATGCTGGTAACCGGATGGGCGCTTTATGCCGAGGGCGCGGGGCAGGGCAGTCTTCCTGATACCGCGATGGGCTGGGTGTTGGGGATCGTGCAGAACAGCCAGCGGCTGCACACGCTGCATCACCTGGGCATGTGGGGCATCGTGGTCTTCATGATCATCCATATCTACGCTGCGATCCGCGAAGATATCATGAGCCGCCAGTCCATGGTTTCGACGATGATTTCCGGACACCGGACCTTCAAGGATGACCGTGTCGAGTAAGGCTCTCCGAAGCCGTGAGTATAGGGCGCGAGGGAAACCTCGCGCCTCTTTCTTGGCATGAACGCTTCCAATCTCTCCAAAACAGTGGAAAGCTACTTTCCGGTTTTGCTGTGTGGATGCTTCTTGGTGGAGGCACAAAATATTGCAAAAACAGTCAGATACGCGAATTGCGATGAAGTTGGCGATTTTCGCGGTGAGGCGGCTCTGCAAAGTCTATTTTCGAATCCAATCGCGGGCGCAAAGCCTCCTGCCAGCATCCGGTCTTAGGGAGGGACCTCATGCCAGCCAGCCAACCTGAAAAGGTACTTATCCTCGGGATCGGAAACGTGCTGTGGGCCGATGAAGGCTTTGGCGTGCGCTGCGTCGAAACCATGGCGCAATCCCACGCCCTGCCAGAAGACGTGCGCATCATGGATGGCGGAACGCAGGGGCTCTACCTGCTGCCTTTCCTTGAGGAAACCGATGCGCTTCTGGTCTTCGATGCAATCGATTTCGGGCTGGAGCCGGGTACGCTCCGGGTGCTGCGTGACGACGAGGTGCCCGCTTTCATGGGGGCCAAGAAGATGTCGCTGCATCAGACGGGCTTCCAGGACGTTCTGGCCACGGCTGCCCTTCTGGGTCGCGCGCCTGAGCGTTTGACGCTGATCGGTTGCCAGCCGGTCGAGCTTGAGGACTACGGCGGCGGGTTGCGCCCGGCGGTGGCCGCGCAGATCGCACCCGCCATCGACTACGCCGTCGCCGAGTTGACGCATTGGGGTTTCCCGATTGTCGCGGGCAGCACCGAAACCGGCGATCTGGCCGACAGTTCGATCCGCCGCGACGCCTATGAGGGCGGCCGCCCGGCGGCGCACGAAGCCTGTCGCACCGGGGATGAACGCTTTTTCCCGACGAGCGCGAAGGAGCCCGCCTGATGTGCGTAGGTGTCCCCGTTCAGCTGATCGCCTGCGACGGCATTCGTGGTGAGGTGCTCGAGGATGGCCAGCCGGGGCTGATCGACCTGTCACTGACCCCGGATGCACGCCCTGGCGACTGGCTGCTCGCGTTTCTCGGCAGCGCCAGAGAGATCATCGACGCGGATCAGGCAAGCAAGATCTCGGCGGCGCTTGAGGGGCTGCGCGCCGTAATGGCCGGAGGCGATCCGGGGTCGGCCTTTGCCGATCTGGAGGCCCGCGAACCGCAACTTCCCGCCCACCTTCAGGCCGCGCTGGCCGCTGGCCGCTCTCACGGCTGAGATAAACGAGGACAAGATGCACGATCTGGTTTCCCCCGCCGCCCCTGCCGCCTCTGGCAAGACCCATCCGTTGGTTGCCCGATTGATGACTGAGCTAGGCTATCCGCGCCTTGCCGATTTCGAAGACCTGCGGCGCTTCATCAACCTTCCGGGCGCGCATTGCATCTTCGTGCCGGGCGATGCGGCGCGAAACCTTGAAACGCCGGACGCGGCGGTCATCCTGCCCGAGCTGCGAATGACCTTCCAGCATGCCTTCGACTGTGCCGTCGCCGATGACGCCATC
The DNA here is from genome assembly GCF_019264375.1 of Sedimentimonas flavescens. GTDB lineage: Bacteria > Pseudomonadota > Alphaproteobacteria > Rhodobacterales > Rhodobacteraceae > Rhodobacter > Rhodobacter flavescens. Next base: position 13,099 of record NZ_JAHVAI010000004.1, read on the forward strand.
GAGGCCAAGCTGCGCGAGGCAACGCGGGCGCTGAAGACACCCGCCTTTCTGTTCTACCGCGACGGTACCTTCCTGGGCGCGATCGAGAAGATCCGCGACTGGGACGACTACATGACCCGTGTGACCCATATCCTCTCTGTGAAAGGCTGACCTGATGGTTTCGAACTTTCATCTGCCGCCCATTGGCTTTGGCCCCGGATCACAGTCCGAGGAAGGCGAAGAGTTGCACTACATGCAGCTTCCCTCGGGAATGCGAACCTACTCGGCGCATATGCCGGAGATCGATGATCCCTCCGCAGTGACACCAGCCCTGAAGACGCTGGCCGATATCGCCTCGGCCGCCGAAGCTTGTGCGCGGGGCGGCATGGCGCGCTTCGATCTGGGTGGCCTCGATGCGGCCAATCGAGCTCTGATCGCCGAGGCCATGGGGCAGGGCGAGGTGGCGATGAGAATTCGCGGCATTCCGGCGCTGCGGGTGCAGGAGTCGGTCTTTGCCGGGGTCTGGATGATCGCCGGGGCCGGTGTTGACCAGATCGAGGTCGGCGCGGTGCCCTCGGCGGCGCTTGGCCGCGCGTTCGAACCCTTCCGCCCCGCGAAAGGAGCGCGCCATGCGCTGTCGGCCGGGGTCGTGAATGCGCCCGCGCTGGCAGTCGAGTTGCTGGACAAGTCGGCCGCCTACATGGGCGGTGCGCCGCATGTGGTCAACCTGACCCTGTTGCCGCACACCGAAGAGGACCTGATCTGGCTCGACGAGGTGCTCGGCGAAGGCGCTGTGACGATCTTGTCGCGCGGCTACGGCAACTGCCGCATTACCGCGACGGCTACGCCGCATGTCTGGCGGGTGCAGTTCTTCAACTCGATGGACACTCTCATCCTCGATACGTTCGAGGTGACGACGATGCCCGAGGTCGCCATGGCCGCGCCCGAGGATCTGGCCGACAGCGCCGAGCGCATCCAAGAAGTGCTGGAGGCGACCCGGTGATGCCGCGCGGGTTCGAAGGGTCCTACATGGGGGCGAACGACCGGATTTCGGATCGGGCCGTTATGGAATGCAAGATCTGCTGGACGCCCTATGACCCTGCCGAGGGCGACGACTTCCGCCAGATCCTGCCAGGGACACCGTTCTCGGCTCTGCCCGGGGACTGGAAATGCCCCAATTGCGATGCGCCAAAAGAGCAGTTCATGGTTCTGGAAGACCCTGGCGCCCCGGAGATGCTTGAGGCACGCCGGATCGAGGAGGTGGTCGCCCGCCTGGTCGCCGACTTCCGAGAGGTCTGGCACGCGAAGATGCGCGATGTGCCTATGGTGAACAAGGCACTCTCCGTCGAGGCGGTCGGGTTTCGCAGCCACGACGGGCGCCCGCTTGGGGTGCTGCTAAGCCCGTGGTTCATGAACTTGATCCTCCTGCCTCGCGCCGATGAGGATTGGTCGAGCCTGCTGCCCGGCGCGAAGGAGCAGATCGAGTTCCCCTCGGGCACTTATGAATTCCTGCACAACACGCGCGAGATGGTCGGGGGGTACAAGGCGTGCTCGCTGTTCTCGCCGATGGGGGATTTCCAGACCCAGATGCAGGCGACCGATGTCGCCCGCGCGGTCATGGACGAGTTGTTCAAAGAGGAGAACCGCGCCGAGACCGACCGCAAGGCCGAGATCCGCGCCGCCCGTGAGGCCGAACTGGAGGCCGTCGCCGAGGCTGAAGCCGTGCCGGAAGCCGCCCAGCCCACGCGGCGCCGGCTGATATCGGCGGGCTTGGCCGACGCGGCGCAAACGCGGGAAAGCGGGGCGGAATGAACGGGGCGCTCGGCATTCATCTTGCGGTGAGCGAGGGGCGTGTCTCGCCTGCGATCACCTCAGCCACGGCGGTGCCCGTGGCCACCATGATGATTGACCGGGCACCGGAAGAGGTCGCGGCGCTGATGCCGCGCCTGTTCAATCTGTGCGGCGTCGCGCAGGGGCTTGCCGCCCGTCTGGCGCTTGGTTTGCCGCATGAGGGGGGCGGAGATCTTGGGCGCGAGATTTTGCGTGACCATCTTGCCAAGCTTTGCCTGCACTGGCCGCACCTGTTGGGGTTGGCGCCCGCGCCGTTGCCCGAGGGTTGGTCTGCGGGCGGCGCGCCGCTTGTTACGGCGATCTGGGGTGGGGCGCGTCCCACTCATGCGGCGGATTGGCTCGCCTCGGGGCGTGGGGTCGCGCCGGTTCTTGCGGCGCTGGCGGCCAGCTTTGCGCCGGGCGAGGCAGTCGCGCAGGTGCCTGCCCTGACTGCGCCGCTCAGCGTCACGGCGCAAGAAAACTCGCCTGCGGGACGCAGTGCGGATGACCCGCTGATGGCTCAGATCGCGCGCGATTTCGGGCGCGGTCCGCTTTGGCGCGCGTTTGGTCGGTTGGTCGATCTGGCGCGGATGGCGGAGGCACCGCCGCAAGCGGAGCTGATTGCGGCGGGAACCGCTCTGGTTCCGGCGGCACGCGGCACCTACGCATTGACCGCGCACCAGAAGGACGGGCGCGTCACCGCCTTTGCGCGCGTGACCCCGACCGATCACCTGACCGCGCCGGGTGGTGCATTGGAGCAATCTCTGGCCCGGCTGCCTGCGGCAAAACTCTCGCTCGCGCGGCTGGTGGTCGATATTCTCGACCCCTGTGTGCCGGTAGAGATCGCGGAGGTGAGCCATGCATGAGATGTCGATCGCCGAGGGTATTCGCGGCATCATCGAACAATCCGCGCGGCAAAACGGGTTTGATCGCGTGACGCGCGTGCGTCTTGAGATCGGCCGCTTTGCGGGCGTGGAAACCGGGGCGCTGAGCTTTGCCTTCGAGGTGGTGATGCGCGGCTGCGCGGCCGAGGGTGCCGCGCTTGAGATTATCGAACTGCCTGGGCGTGCGCTTTGCTACGACTGCGGCGAGACCGTCGAGATCGCCGACCGTTTCGACCCATGCCCCAACTGCGGCGGTGGCAAGTTGCTGGCGCGAGGCGGGGATGAGATGCGGATCAAGGATATGGAGGTGCTGTGATGTGCACGGTTTGCGGCTGTAGCGGGCATAGCGTGGAGGATCAGTTCCGCGCCCATCTGGAAAAGACCGGCCAGGCCAAGCCCGCGCCCTTCGCGATGATCGCTCCGAAGCACGCGGCACCGACAGGCCACAGCCACGATTTGCACATGGGTCTTGGCCCGGCGGGAACCGAGGTGCCGGGCATGAGTCAGGCGCGTCTGATCGAGATCGAGACGGACATCCTGAACAAGAACAACAGCTATGCCGCGCGCAACCGGACTGCTCTCTCGGCGAAAGGTATTCTGGCGGTCAATCTGGTCTCGTCTCCGGGGTCGGGCAAGACCACGCTTCTGTGCCGCACGATCGAGATGCTGGGCGCACAGCCGCTGGCGGTGATCGAGGGCGACCAGCAGACCAGCAACGACGCCGACCGCATCCGTGCCACCGGCGCTCCCGCGCTTCAGGTCAATACCGGCAAGGGCTGTCATCTGGACGGCAACATGGTCGAGCAGGCATTGGCGCGGCTGGATCTGCCTACGGGCGCGCTGCTTTTCATCGAGAATGTCGGCAACCTCGTGTGCCCGGCTGCGTTCGATCTGGGCGAGGACGCCAAGATCGCGATCCTGTCGGTGACCGAGGGCGAGGACAAGCCGCTCAAATACCCCGACATGTTCGCGGCCGCGCGGCTTGCTATCCTCAACAAGATAGACTTGGCGCCTCATTGCGATGTGGATCTTGATCTCTACGAGGCCAACCTGCGCCGCGTGAACCCCGAAATCGAAGTGCTGCGCCTGTCCGCCCGCACCGGTGAGGGGATGGCGGGCTGGATCGACTGGCTCAGACGCGGTCTGGCCGCGAAGGGGGCGTGATGGCTGGTTCGGCACGCCCCGCGATCCTGCTTGTCGATGATGAGCCGCATTCGCTCTCGGCGATGAAGATGGCGCTTGAGGATGAGTTCGAGATTCTCACCGCGACCGGCGCCGAGCAAGCCTCGCTCTTGCTTGAGGAAGAATGGGTCCAGGTGATCTTCTGCGACCAGCGGATGCCGGGCCGCTCGGGTGTCGAGTTCCTCTCGGAGGTGCGAGAGCGCTGGCCGGAGACCGTGCGGATCATCATCACCGGTTACACCGACACGCAGGCGATGGTCTCGGCGATCAATGACGCGGGCATCCATCAGTTCCTGACGAAGCCCTGGCATCCCGAACAGCTTCTTGCCGCCGCCCGGAACGCGGCGCGGATGTTCCAGCTGGCGCGCGAGAATGAGCGCATGGCACTGGAGATGCGTTTTCTCAACACCACCTCGGAAAGCCGCCTTGAGAAGCGCCGCCGCGCACTGCGCGAGGGGATGGGGTTCGAAACCATTCTGCGCGCGCCCTGCTCGGCGATGAATCTGGTTGTAGAAACGGCGCGGCAATATGCCAGTTTCGACGTTCCCGTCCTGATCCGTGGCGAGCCGGGCACCGGCAAGGCGCAAATGGCGCGGGCGATGCATTACAGCTCGTTGCGTTCGGACAAGCCCTATTACGAGTTGAATCTCGCGGGGATGCCCGAAGAGCTTGTGATGATTGAGCTGTTCGGCGCCAAGCGCGGGGTGTTGCCCGGTGGCGTCGCCAAGATCGGTCTGGCGCAGAAGGCCGATCGCGGCACTCTGTTTCTGGCGGGGATCGAGTCGGCCTCGCCCGCTTTGCAGCTTCAACTGTTGCGGATGCTGAGCGATGGGGCGATCTCGCCGCTCGGCGGACAGGAGACGATCTCAACCAACCTGCGGTTGATTTGCGGTGCGGCGGGCGATCTGCGGCAGGCCGTGGCCGATGGCCGTTTTCGCGCGGATCTTTATTTCGCGATCTCGGTGGGCGAAGTCGCGCTGCCGCCCCTGCGGGCCCGGCGCGGTGATGTGGCGCTGCTGGCGCAATCGGTTCTGGCGGATGTGGCGGCGGCGCATGGCAAGCAGCTTCTGGGCTTCGATGCCCCGGCGCTGGAGTTTCTGGAGAATTACGACTGGCCCGGCAATCTGCGCGAACTGACCAACGAGGTGACCCGGATGCTGATCTTCGCGCAGGAGAACGTGCTCGGGGCCGATGTGATCTCGCGCCATATCTTGCAGGCTCCGCCTTCGGAAGAGGGGGCTGATCGCGCGGCCGAGGGCGTGATGACTGCCGAGGGGACACTCAAGGATCGCGTCGAGCTGATCGAGATGCGGATCCTTCGCGAAACCCTGACCCGCTGTCGCTGGAACAAGAGCCGAGCGGCGGCGGAGCTTGGCCTGTCGCGCGTGGGGCTGCGCGCAAAACTTGACCGTTATGGCATCACCGATCCGTCGGCTGCCCATGAGGAGGAAGACTGATGTGCTTGGGAATACCGGGACAGATCGTTGCAATCACCGATGAAGGGCGCCTGCTGGCCATGGCCGAGGTGTCGGGTGTGCGCCGCGAGGTGAACGTGGCCTGTGTGGCCGAGGGGGCGCTTGAGGCGCTGGTCGGTCAGTGGGCTCTGATCCACGTCGGCTTTGCGATGAGCCTGATCGACGAGGACGAGGCGGCAAAGACGCTTGAGGCGTTGCGCGATCTGGGAGAGGCGCAGGAAACGTTGGAACAGATGGCCGCCGGGGCCGCCGCACTGGAGGAACGAGCATGAAATTCGCATCCGAATTCCGCGACCCCAAGGCCGCGAAGGCGCTTCTGGTCGAGATTGCGCGCGTGGCAGACGAGATCGGCGCCACCCGCGAAAAGCCGGTGCACATCATGGAAGTCTGCGGCGGACATACGCATTCGATCTTTCGCTACGGTCTGGACAAGCTGGTCCACGAGGGGATCGAGTTCATCCACGGACCCGGCTGCCCGGTCTGCGTGCTGCCGCGATCGCGCGTCGATGAATGCATTGAGATTGCCGAGAGGCCGGGGGTGATCTTCACCACCTTCGGTGATGCGATGCGGGTGCCGGGCTCCAAGCGATCATTGCTGCAATCCAAGGCTGACGGGGCGGATATCCGCATGGTCTACAGCCCGCTCGACGCACTGGAACTGGCGCGCCGCAACCCCGAACGCGAGGTGGTCTTCTTCGGTCTGGGGTTCGAGACTACAACACCCTCGACCGCGCTCGCGATCCAACAGGCGGCGCGCGAGGGTCTGACGAACTTCTCGATCTTTTGCAATCACATCACAGTGCCCGAACCGATCAAAGCGTTGTTGGACGATCCGCATATGTGCCTGGACGGGTTCATCGGACCCGGTCATGTCAGCATGGTCATCGGTATCCACCCTTACGACTTCATCGCTCGCGACTATGGCAAGCCGCTGGTGGTGGCGGGGTTCGAACCGACGGACCTTCTGCAATCGGTGCTGATGGTGCTCAGCCAGATCGCGCAGGGTCGCGCGGAGGTTGAGAACCAATACGCTCGCGTCGTGCCGGAGCATGGCAATCGCGTAAGTCTTGCCGCAATCGCCGATGTCTATGAGCGCCGCCCGAGCTTCGAGTGGCGCGGCCTGGGGGAGATTGATGCCTCGGGGCTGCGAATTCGCCCGACCTATGCGGCGTTCGACGCCGAGGAGAAATTCGGCATTGGCTATGCGACGGGCCAGCGCGAGGTTGAGGAAGCCGAGGGCTGTGCCTGTGGCGCTGTGATGACCGGGCGCGTGAAGCCCGTGCAGTGCCCGCAGTTTGGCAAGGGATGCACGCCGGAAATGCCGCTTGGGGCTTTGATGGTCAGCTCCGAAGGGGCGTGCGCGGCCTACTGGCAATATGGCGGCGCCCGCGCGGCGGCCGAGTGAAGGAACCGGGGCTCTGCCCCGGACCCCGGGATATTTGGAGCAAAGACGAAATGGCACTGCGGGACGAACGGGTAACGCTGGCGCATGGTGGCGGCGGCAAGGCAATGCGGGATCTGATCGAGGAGGTCTTCACCTCGGTCTTCCAGCCGCCGGGCATGGAGGACCAGGCGCGCCTGAGCGCCGAGGCCCTCACCGAGCCGGGCGCGAAACTGGCCTTTACCACCGACAGTTTCGTTGTGACGCCGCTTGAATTTCCGGGCGGCGACATCGGCAAGATCGCGGTCTGCGGGACGGTCAACGATCTTGCGGTGGGCGGCGCGCGCCCGCTGTGGCTGTCGGCGGCCTTCATCATCGAAGAGGGTACCGAAATCGCACTTTTGCGGCGCATCGTGGCAACCATGGTACGCGAGGCCGAGGCTGCGGGGGTGCGTATCGTGACAGGCGATACAAAGGTCGTCGGTCGTGGCGGCTGCGATGGGGTTTTTGTCACGACGGCAGGCGTGGGCGTGATCCCTCCCGGGCGCGTGATGGCGGCCGAGCGGGTGCGCCCGGGCGATGTGGCGATCGTGAACGGTGTTCTTGGGGATCACGGCGCGACGATCCTAGCGGCGCGCGGCGATCTATCGATCAGTTCGGCGATCAAGAGCGATTGCGCCTCGCTCGGGCATCTGATGGAGGCCGTGATCGCCGCGGCTCCGCAGGCGCGTGCCGCGCGCGATCTGACACGCGGTGGCCTTGCCTCCGCGCTTAATGAGATTGCCGAAGCGGCCGGGTGCGGGATCGAGATATCCGAGGCCGATCTGCCCCTGCGGGCTGAGGTGGTGGGTACCTGCGAGATTCTAGGGCTCGATCCGCTTTATCTGGCGAATGAAGGGCGCGTCGTTGTTTTTGTTCCACCAGAAGAGGCACAGGCCGCGCTGACGGCGATGCGGGCATTCGCTGAGGGTCGCAATGCTGTCGTCATCGGGCAGGCCGTGTCCGCGCACGCGGGCCAAGTTCGTATGAAGACCGCATTGGGCGGCGCACGTATCGTGGACATGCTGGTGGGCGAGCAACTGCCGCGGATCTGCTGAGCGGGCGAGTTTGGCCCTGTCCGATGTTCACCCGGATGATCGCCGCCGCACGGCGGTTTCGGGGGGAATGGGCCATTGCGGTTGCGCAGTTTTGCGTGCTGTTGGCCATGTGGGCAGGGCAGGCGATACATATCTTTTTGCCGATGCATGACGGGCGCTGCCCGGCTCTTGCCACGATTGTGACAAAATCTCCCGATTCTTGACCGTTTCGTCAGTTCCCGTGATGCGGTTCTATTGTTCGCATAACAGGAACTAACTGTTCAGCCCGGGCGTGTTATCTCGCCCGGCTTCTGCCGATAATTCAAAAAAACCACTGAAAATATAAGGTTACGTTTGGTCAACCGTGCCGTGTTGGAACGTTCTCGGTCCTGTTGGTCCCCGATCTCGCGGAGTTTATCGATGGTTCCAATTGGGGCGAAATCGTGGCATCATTATGGGGCAAATTGGTTCAGAAAGCGGCGCAAGACGGGCAGTACCTGTCGGGGTCGCGATGGTGGGGATGATTATGAAAAAGAAAAACTTGTTCTTACTGACGATTTCGGGTGCGGCAATTTCACTCGCAATCTCGTCGGGTTCGGCTGCTGCGCAGACGACCTGTGACCGCTCGACCGCGATCCAGTCGCTCTCTGCGGATACGCTTTGCGGGTGCGAAGTGGTGACCCGCGACATGCTGAGATACATTCAGGGGCATGAGATGTTCGAGGAGGTCCTTCAGGCGACCTCGGCGCGCTGCCCCGGTTTTGCGGCAGTTCTGACTGACCAGCCGACGGCGTCGATCGCTGGCAATCCGAACGGGACCAACGGCGGCGGCAATACGTTGGGGAATGACTTCGCTTCGGGAACT
>NZ_JAHVAI010000040.1 GCF_019264375.1 Sedimentimonas flavescens
CGCGGAGGTGTGCGCCGAAACGTGCGAACCCTGTGTTTCCATAGAAAAGGAGACACAGCCATGTTCGAAGAAATCTTCCTCGCACCGGCGGCGGCAAAGCACCGCAATGCGCCGCTCGCCGATCTAAGGGCAGGATACCTTCTACAACTCAAAGCAGGTGGGGCACGGCGCACCACACTGCGAAAGCATGCGAATGCCCATCTCAACCTCGTGCGGCTTCTGGACCTTCGCGATCACGACAGGATTAGCCAGAATGAGATCGAAACCGCCGCCAGGCTCTGGGCCAATCCCGAAGGTCGCAGATTTGACCAGGAGGCCACAAGTAAGGCCAAGCAGCGCTTCATCAGCCATTGCGCAGACCTTCTGCATCACCTTGGCTGGATCGAAGCCGATGACGCGGTCCATCCCTGTGCCACGGAACTCAGTACCTACGAAACCTGGTTGCGCAAGGAGCGGGGCCTCTCCCCCGAAACGGTTCGTGGTTACTGTCACGCGGCTGACCACTTCCTGACCCGGATTGCGGCGCGCGGCATTCTGATCGGCGCGCTTTCGATAGCTGATATTGACGATATCATTGGTGATGAACATCGCCGCGGCGTCTGGAGCCGAAGAACGCTCCACGACTACGCGCAGCGCCTCAGAGCATTCATCGCCTTTGCCGAAAAGCGCAAATGGTGTCGCCCGGGTTTGGGCGCAGGTATCGTCGCGCCGAGATACAGGGTTGACGAGGTATTGCCGAAGGGGATCGAGCGCAACGACGTCGAGCGGCTTATGGATTCGGTCTGCGGGGGGCGCATTGTCGATCTGCGTGATCGGGCGATCCTCATGCTGTTCACATCCTACGGTTTGCGTGTCGCTGAGGTAGCGGGCCTGCGCCTCGATGACTTCGATTGGGACGCTGAAATGCTTCGAGTCCGATGCCCGAAGCCGGGTCGGACCCAGCTCTGGCCGCTATCTCAGGAAGTTGGGCAGGCGATCCTGGACTACTTCCAGCATGGGCGGCCTACAGGTTACGGGCGCGCTGTCTTCTTCACCTCGCGGGCGCCGATCCGTCCCTTGGATCGCAAAGCATTGGGAAAAATCGTTCGCGATAGACTCGCGACAATCGGCGTCGTGACGGGCCGGCGAGGCCCACATGCACTCCGGCATGCAGCCGCGCAACACCTTATGGATCGCGGCATGTCGATGAAAGTCATCGGAGATTTCCTCGGCCATCGCGATCCGTCTTCAACGGCGATTTATGCGAAGGTCGACTTGGCAGCCTTACGTGAGGCGGCAGCCCTCGAACTGGAGGGCCTGCTATGAAACTGGGAGTTGCGATTGAGCACTACGTCGAATGGCGACAAGCACATGGTGCGAAGTTCACGACGGCACGGAACCTCTTGCGGCAGTTCCTGCGCCACGTCGGTGACGAAATAGAATGCGACGACATATCGACGGACCAGGTGTTGAGCTTTTTGATTGGTCAGGGACCTAGAACCCGGCATCGCGACAGCAAAGCTTATGCTCTGGCGGGCTTTTGGAGATTTGCAATCAGTCGCGATTACGCCGGCTCTTCGCCGCTCCCCGCAAGCGAAGGACCGCGACCCTTGCTGGCTCCACCTCATATTTACAGTCGCATACAGTTGCAGCGTCTCTTCGATCTTCGAAACATCGAGATCGCATTGGGCCGCGCGAAGCAACTCGACCCAATCACGTTCCGCACATTGCTCTTGCTGCTCTATGGCGCCGGGCTGCGCTACAGCGAGGCAACCGGCCTCGCGCGTGAAAATGTCGACATGTCAACTTCCGTCCTGACGATCCGGGATACCAAGTTCCAAAAAAGCAGGTTGGTACCATTCGGATTGTCCCTCGCGAAAGTGCTTGTCGACCACCTGTTGCAGCCTGCGGGAAAGCGATATGCGAAGGATGGTACTGCGTTCTTGCTGTCGAATAGGGACGGCACGCGGCTCGCCAGCAGCACCGTTCAGGCTGCGTTCGACCGGCTACGGCGCACTGCGGACGTCCGTGGTAGCGTGGGTGGTAGAGTAGCACCGCGCCTGCACGATCTCCGACACACCTTCGCCGTTCACAGGCTGACCACTTGGTATAGGCAGGGCGCAGATGTGCAACGGCTGCTGCCGGTGCTGTCCACCTACCTCGGGCACTCCGATCTGGAAGGCACCAAGATCTACCTGACGATGACCCCGGAACTCTTGAGCCAAGCGTCGAGACGATTTGCGCTCTATGCCCATTGAGGTGATGATGCCCGAGCGTGATCTTCTTGGCCCCTGGCTTCGGCGTTTCCTGACCGAATTCATCGTTACCGAGCGAAACCTGGCCCGAAATACGCGTGCCAGCTATCGTGATACCTTCCGCCTGTTCCTGCCATTTGCCAGCCGAAAGCTGAGAAAACCCGTTGACAGGTTGACGGTGCGTGACCTTGCATCAGGGCTCGTTCTAAAGTTCCTCTCGCATGTGGAGGACGACCGCGGATGTTCAGTCCGTACCCGCAATCAACGACTTGCCGCAATAAGAGCCTTTGCCCGCTTTATTGGCAGCAGAGATCCGGCGCATATCGAGTGGTGCGGGCATATCCGCGCCATCTCGTCGAAGAAAACCATGCAGCCATCTGTTGGATGGCTGACTCGGTCGGAAATGGAGGCGATGCTTGCGGTGCCGGATAGGAAGACGGAACGGGGGCAGCACGAATACGCGCTCCTGCTCTTCCTTTACAACACCGGCGCGCGCGTGTCCGAGGCAACAGAGCTGAAGGTGCAGGATCTGTCGCTTGCCGCCCGGAGGGGCGGCCATGATCTTGCGACCCTTCATGGGAAAGGCGGCAAGATCCGCCAGTGCCCGTTGTGGCCGGAAACCGAGCGGGCTCTTGCGCACGAAATCCGTGAACGCGAAATGGACGCACCTGTTTTTGTCAGCAGGCTGGGGACAGGGTTTACGCGCTTCGGGGTCTATCGCCTGATTGAGCGCTGTGCTGCGCAAGTTCCAGCGCTCGCTGGCCGCACGATCACGCCGCATGTGATCCGACATACGACCGCCTGCCATCTGGTTCTTGCCGGGGTGGACATCAACACCATCCGCGCCTGGCTTGGGCATGTGTCGATCAGCACGACCAACATTTATGCCGAGATCGACCTAACGCTGAAAGCCAACGCCGTTGCGCTATGCGAAGTCGGCCAACAGAGGCCAGGGCGCTCGTGGAAGGAGGACAAAGACCTGATGGCGTTCCTGAAATCGCTGTAGCAACCGCGCGTCA
>NZ_JAHVAI010000041.1 GCF_019264375.1 Sedimentimonas flavescens
CGCCCGGTTATTTAGCCAGCGGCCGGTTTCCTGCCGGTCCGCCGCGCCGATTTCCCTCAGCGCGGCGCCGTAGGACCGGAGCATGTCGGTGACAAAGATGTGCGGCCGCCCGTAGCGCTTCATTGATTTCTTGACGAATTTCAATGCTGCCTTCTTGTCCCGGGCCTTCGTCACGAAGCTCTCAAGCACCTCACCTTCGTGATCGACCGCCCGCCAGAGGTAGTGGCGCTCGCCGTTGATCTTCACGAACATTTCGTCGAGATGCCATTGCCACTGTGGCCCGGACCGCAGCCGCTCAGCGCGTTTCTTGCGGATCTCGGCGGCGAAGATCGGACCAAACCTGTTCCACCAGAACCGTACGGATTCATAGCTGATCTCGATGCCGCGTTCGTGCAACAGATCCTCGACATTTCGGAGCGACAGCGGAAAACGAACATAGAGCATCACCGCCAAACGGATGATATCCCGGCTGGTCTTGAAGTACTTGAACGGGTCGCGATTGGTCATCCCAAAACGCTACCCAGCCCACTGCCCGGTCGCAAGCCAAGTTGCTCTGACTTGACCTCGGCCGGCTCGGTGGTCAGATCCGGGTCGTGCGCGGCGCGGTGATTGGCTGGGATTTTGGCGCCGCCCTGGCACTCGGGGGTGCGCTCGGCGTGCCAGCTTTGGTCATGGCGGAACTCTTGCCGGCCCTCGAGGCGGTGATGGTCACGAAACTCAACGCACAGCTGGCGTCAGGCGGCCTGGAGGGGCGTGATATCTGAAACGTCGATCGTGTCGCGTGCCCGGGCGATATCCCACGCGCGCTGCAGGTTCATCCAGTATTCCGGGGTTGTGCTGAAAAACTTCGCAAGCCGGATCGCCGTGTCCACGGTGAGTGCGGTTTCCTCCTTCACCAGCCGCTCGATCCGGGTGCGCGGCACATGCAGGTGCTTGGCAAGCATGATCGCGCTCATGCCCAACGGTTCCAGATAGAGCTCCGCCAGGAGCTCACCAGGATGAGAAGGGTTCTTCATCAATGTCATATCGCACCCTTTCAATGGTAGTCGACGATCTCGACATCAGCCGGTCCCTGATCAGTCCACACGAAACAGATCCGCCACTGGCCGTTGATACGCACCGAGTGCTGCCCAGCTCGGTCGCCTTTTAGCTCCTCGAGATGATTGCCCGGCGGAAACCGGAGATCCTCGAGAATAATGGCGGCATCGAGCGCCGACAACATCGCACGCGTTCGCCTGACCAAGTCGGCCGGGAACCCCTTGCCGAACCGGTCTGACACCGCGTTCGCCGCGAGTTTGCCCTTCGTGCTGACAATCATGCAGTCATGTATCACGGCATGATACAAAATTCAAGAGGGGCGACAGTGCGCCTCTCAGTAACACCTTCTGGAGCGGAGCCATCTCAATGACCGAAAAACGCGTCTCCGTCCGCCTCGTCGCCATGGGCGGTCGTCAGGTGCGGGCCGAGCTGGAAGGCGTCGGCGAAGCGGGCGCGCGAGGCTTTGGCCGCCTCTCGCGCGAGATGGACCTTGCCAACACCCGGCTCGCGGGCTTTGCGCGCCGTGTGGGCATTGCCGCGGGTGCCGCGGTGGCGGCCGCGACGGCAGCAGGCGTGGCGATGGTGCGCTCTGGCCTGCAAACCGTCGATGCGCAGGCGAAGCTTGCGCAATCGCTCGGCACCACGGTCGCCTCGATCCAGGTGCTTGAGCGCGCCGGCGAGTTGGCCGGCGTGTCGATGTCGGGCATCGAGCAGGCGACGAAGGATCTGACGCGGCGGCTGAGCCAGGCGGCAGCCAGCGGCGGCCCCGCGGCCGAGGCGCTGAACCGGCTCGGGCTTTCGGCCGGCGCGCTTCTGGCGCTGCCGCTCGATCAGCGCGTGGGTGCGCTCAACGCGGTGATCGAGGCCTTCGTTCCGGCGGTCGAGCGGGCTGCTGTGGCGGGCCAGCTCTTCGGCGAGGAAGGCTCGATCGCCATGTCGCGCATCGACACGGCCACGCTGCGCCAGGCGACGGAGGATGTCCGCGCCTTCAGGGTTCTGGTTTCCGAGCAGGAGGCCGATCAGATCGAGCGGACGAATGACGCGCTCTCGCGGCTCGGGCTGATTGCCCGCGGGGTCTCGAACCAGCTTGCCGTCGCCGCGGCTCCGGCGCTCGAGGCCCTGGCCAATGCCATGGCCGCGGTGGCAAGCCGCACGGGCCCCCTCGGCATCGCGATCCGGAGCCTCTTCGACAACATCACCCGTCTGACCACCTATGCCGCCAGCTTCGCGGCCTTCCTCGCGGGACGCTGGGTGACCGGGATGGCGGCGGCCGCGCTGTCGGTTCGGGGGCTTGCCACGGCGCTCACCGTGATGCGCGGCGCGTTGATCCGCACGGGGATCGGGGCGCTCATCGTCGGCGCGGGCGAACTCGCGCATCAGTTCCTGCCGCTTTCGCGGGCGGTGGGTGGTCTGGGCGCGGCCTTCCGTCTCTTGCAGAGCGTTGCTGCAGAGGCCTGGGATCGCATTGGGTTCAGCGCCGCGGCCGCCTGGTCGCGGGTCGAGGCCGGCTGGGCCGGGCTGCAGGCAGCGGTTTTCGACGCGATGCAATCCTCTGTCACTGCCGTCACCGGCTTTGCCAATACCACCTTCGGTCTCTTTCAGGGTGCCTATGATGGGGCGGTGGCAATCTGGGGACATCTGCCGGGTGCGATCGGCGACTTTGCCTATCAGGCGGCCACACTTCGTCGTTGTGACGAAGTGACCTGCCCCCTGCTGGTCCCTCATTCATAACGAGAGTCTGCAGGTTGGTGCTGTGACCCCCGACATTCATCCAGCTGATGCCGGAGTCCTGGTTTGAGTTGATCCGACCCCCAACGTTGGACCGCCCTAAGGCAGAGTTTTCCGGCTTCCGCTCAGGGTGACGGGCTGGTGACGCCCCCCGATTT
>NZ_JAHVAI010000042.1 GCF_019264375.1 Sedimentimonas flavescens
ATGGTGCCGGCGAAGTGGGTTGTGTTCCCGTTGCAGGCACCGCATCGGCCAATAGCCTCAGCAAAACAAGGGCTAACCCCATCCACCATCCGAGGTCAACAGGCACCGCGTGTTCTACGGCTTGTTCTACGGCTGTAGAGTTGCGGTGTGATCGATCGGCGTCTTGGTTCACGCCTGATGGGGTGACCTCTGCTACTTGACCGCAGGCTTGGGGTATGGGGGGGAAACGCGTACGCCTCCCCCGATGGTAGGGCGTTCAGATTTTTGACCCCAGAACATCGCTGTCGTCGGTGATCGCTTTCCAGGCCACGGTTTGTACCTCAAACGCATCGTGGCCTCGGCTGGATTGGAGCTGCACCTTGGCAAGGTTCAACTGCTCCAAGGCGTCTCTCACATCGGGGTGTCGGCACAGCTTATTGAAGTTGGACCGATCCTTGATGCCCAAGCGCTCCATGAGGTCCGCGAAGTATACGGGAGATGATGGCCGACCCTCTAGAGCCGCGTGTAAGGCCTCGATGAGAGCCGCTGCTTGTCCCGTTGGCTGCTTGAACTGCCGCCTCCATGTATGAACGCCTGCTCCTGGGAACAGCGTCTGCAAGAGGTCTTGCGCCCCTGAGTACTTGGTCACGACGTAGAGGTCACAGGGCGGACACTGGCCCTCACGGCATCCTCTGACCAGGCCTCGTCCAGCTGCTTGCAAGACAGCATGACCGAACTCCCCGTCTGCTACCCGTCGCTCTGAGCCAGCCTTCAGAGTGGCATGGATGGGGTGCTTGCTGCTCGCATAAGCCAAGCCGACGTACTGGCTCTCAGGTAGATGAAGGATGCCCGCTAGGACCACGTTGGGGATGTCGCGGTAGGCATTGGTCGCCTGATGCCGCCCCCAAGGCAGGAAGCTCACGCGAGACACGTCCGTGGTCATGTAGCGCTTGATCAGCGCCACGGGGTCGATGCCGCCCTTCTTCCTATGATGGATGACCAGGAACGGCTCATCGGGCTTTTGGTCGATCACGGCTGCAACCTCCCGCGCCAGTTCGTCGCCCCCAAGACGCCAGGCCTGCTTGCCAGCGCCTTTGCTCATGAGGTGGATGCTGAGGGGGCTGTAGTCCTTGGCGGCACCAGGAAGCAGCACAGGCCCATCTGGCTGCTCGCCCCAAAGGGCGTAGGTCCCTCGTGCAGAAGCAGAGGCATCCAAGACTAGGATCGGCGCTAGGTCAGGGGGCAGATCTTCTCGGGTGTCGAGTGCGATGCGAACGCGGCCACTGCCAGAACAGACACGGGTAATGGAGCCAGAGAGACGGTAGAGGGCATCCAGACGCTGATGGAGCGCTTCGGCCAAGACAGACGGAGAGACACGCTGGGACTTCGGGATGAGAGGGAAAGGCAGTAGCTTCCCCGGATCGGTGCACGAGAGCTTTGCCTGCAGATCCCCGATTAGGTCCGCGAGGTCAGGGTTGAAGGGACGCAGCGCCTCCAAGAGACCGCCTAGCTCGTCCGTGGATAGGGTGACGACCTCCCCAGGATCCATGGTCTCATCCCAGACACGCACCTGCCGAGCTTCCCCCAGGTAGTGGAAGTCACGACATGGCGCGAAAGACCCAGTCCCGCATCGGCTCTTCAGCATCTGCTGAGTGATGAAGAGGACCTGGGCCTCGTCAGGGGGCGTGGTCGTTGGATAAGGCCGATCGGGGTCAGACCACATGACTGCGTAGTCATCGTCAGCCAAGTCAGCCTCCTTCACCAGACGCTCGATCTCATCGATGAGAGACACACAGACCACGGCTCCAACGTCATAGTGATGCTTCGACCGGACCAGCCGCCGCAGGAAGGTTGTCACAGCTGTGGTCTTCCCCATTCCAGGGGCAAGATCGCTGACCATGATGCGGGGGGAGCAGACCCCATCAGCCATATCCGCCATGGTCTTCACAACAGCACGAAGGGCGTCCCGCTGTTCGCTGGTCGGTGGGAGACCCCGCTCCAGCATCGTCCCCTCAACATCCTCCATCACGAGGTCTGCGAGATCGGGGTCATCGGAGCTGGTACAGTCTTCAGTGAAGCTAAATGAAAGCTGTACTGGTTCACGGAGGGGGGTGGTGGAAGCGTCAGCCTCCAAGCTTCGGCCATAGGTCATCGCCTCGGCCTGATAGCTCAGGTCGGTCATGGGTTGCATCTTTCGGGGTTGCAGAGGCCCAGGTCCGTCAAGCAGACGCAGAAAGCCTCAGGTTACAGGGTTAGGGAGAAGACACGCCAGAGGTCGTGGTTCGGGTCTTCAATGGTGGCCCCTAATTCCTGTCTGGGAGGGGGATGCACC
>NZ_JAHVAI010000043.1 GCF_019264375.1 Sedimentimonas flavescens
GGGCGGTGTTTTGCGTTATGCCTAAGCCCGTGGAAGCACTCTGGAAGCAAGTGGGGCGGGAAAAGAGGTGTGGCGGAACGGCAACGGAGAGGGCGCACCACCTTGTTCGCCAATGAGCCAAAGCCGCCCGTGACGCAGCGTGAGATGAAGGACCACAGCCGGCGGGAAGTGGGCTTTAGCTTTAGTCGCATAGCTACCTTTGCCTACCCAGCTTTCGACACTGATACCGGTTGCATTGGGCTGATGTTCCTGCGCAAAGCTACAAGACAGAGCAATAATTCGCAGGAACAATATTAAACGGAAGGTCAGTAACCGAATGGATTGCTTGGTAATAAATCTTGCCGCTGCAAACACCCGCATGGCGTTTATGGCCGATCAGCTAGACGCGCTCGGCATCCCGTTTCAAAGATTGGAAGCGGTCACGCCTGATACGATTGGCGAACTGGCACAAGCTTACAACTGGTCAAGCTGGGAACGCCCGCTCAAGGAAACGGAAAAAGCATGTTTTCTGAGCCATGTGAACGCATGGAAATACGCCGCCACACAGGATTGCGATACCCTGATATTGGAAGATGACGCACTTCTATCTCGCCACACACCCAAGGTCTTGAAGGCGCTTGAAGATATTGGCGGCGTAGAGCATGTGACGCTAGAGGTCCGCAGACGCAAGAAAATCGTTAGCAAGACTGGACGCCAAATCGGGTCTGCCCATCAACTTCTTCGCCTCTATCAAGACAGGAGCGGTGCAGCAGCTTACGTTCTTTCGCCTTCCGGCGCGCAGAAACTTCTTGCGCGGGCTTCTACTCAGGTCGCACTCGCTGATGCCATGATCTGCAAAGCCTATGAATTGAAAAGCTTTCAAATCGAACCTGCCTGCGCCGTGCAACTAGACCGCGCATTGGCTTACGGCATCGGAGCAACACCCAATACGGTTTCTCAGATTGATGCAGGTAAACTAATCGCCTCGAACAAACACAGCTTCGGCTTTCGTGCCCGCCGGATCGGTGCACAGCTTCGAATGGCCGTTCGCGCCCTGTTGCACCTTGGAGTAGCGGAAAGGCGCGAAATCAGACTGAATCCAGAAGATTTTCAACGCAGTTAAGTTAGTCCTCCCACCACCGGGTTTTCTCGCGCCGGTGAAGAAGGCGCATCCGGTTAAAAACCGTGTCCTCAACTTGGAACCTACGCCAGATTTCATCGAGGATCGGTCCCGATGGCTCCACAGACATGAACGGATGAAGCCGCCACATCATGTTGCGCAGCGTGTCATCTGTCCCAGCGGTAAAACAGGACATGCCTTCAAAGAGCGGCACAAGTTCTTCCTGAAGCGTGGCGACGCGCGCAGGATCGACCGACAGGTCAGCTGCATGCGTAATGAACCGCTCGCTTTCTTGCATCTTCACCGTATTCACCAGCACTGACGCCATCATAGCGACCGCGCGAACGGCAGGGTCGGCATCATGCTCCGCGAAGGTGTCGGTCGCTGAGACGAGCCACCTGATGTTCAGGTTCTCACGCAAGAAATCTCCCTCTTGTTCCCAGAGGGAGCGAAACTCGGCGTATTGTTGCGAAGTCTGAAATTCACGGCGGATCAAGACAATCAGCTTCGCATGATACCAGAGCAATTCAGACTGCCCCGAGAATTCACGGCGCAGATTTTCCAAGTGCTGGTCAAGCGACTTCGTAGAGCCGCGAGTTTGCTCGGCATCCCCGAAATCAATGATTGTTTCTTTGAGGCAGCTAAGGTCCGTGCCACTCGGGGCGTGACGGCTTGCCCCCCAGCGCTTGCGATGCTGGTTGAGTGAGAGCAAGCGACGCAAGCGGCTAGGTTTCTGCATAAGCACTCGCTAATTTTCGAAGTCTTTCTGGCGGCTCTGTAGCTTCATCAAATGAACACCTTTGGACCATATGTGACTGATTTCATAAATTAAACCCATATCTGAAATTTTAGCCTCAGAACGGCTGTGTTGCACAAATCAGCTGACGGTCGAGTTTCCCCTTTCCCCGGACAGACTTATCCTACGACCTTTGTG
>NZ_JAHVAI010000044.1 GCF_019264375.1 Sedimentimonas flavescens
TCATCGTCGCCATCAACAAGGACGAAGAAGCCCCGATCTTCCAGGTCGCAGACTTCGGACTCGTCGCCGATTTGTTCGACGCGGTTCCCGCGTTCACCCAGACAATCTGATCTCAGGAGAGAATGAGATGAGCTACCAAGCCCCGCTTCAGGATATGACCTTCGTGCTGACCGACCTGTGCGGGCTGGCCGAATTGTCGCAGTTGCCCGGTCTGGAAGACGCCACGCCCGAAACGGTCGAGGCGATCCTGGAGGAGGCCGGGAAATTCGCCGGACAGGTTCTTGCTCCATTGAACCGGTCCGGCGATGAAGCGGGGCTTGGGTTTGACAACGGGCGCGTGATCGTTCCCGAAGGCTGGCAGGAAGCCTATGACCAGATCGTCGAGATGGGTTGGAACAGCCCCGCTGCCTCGCCCGAGCATGGCGGCATGGGCCTGCCCTTCGCGGTCAACGCCGCGATCCAGGAGATGTTCAACGGCGCCAACACGGCGTTCCAGCTCTGCCCGCTGCTGACCCAGGGCGCGATTGAGGCCATCGCGCATTACGCCTCGGGCGACCTTCAGGAAACCTACCTGCCCAAGCTGGTGACCGGCGAGTGGACCGGCACGATGAACCTGACCGAACCGCAGGCGGGCTCGGACCTCGCCGCGATCCGCTCGAAGGCTGTGCCCGAGGGCGATCACTACCGCGTCTCGGGGCAGAAGATCTTCATCACCTATGGCGAGCATGAGATGACCGAGAACATCATCCATCTCGTGCTGGCGCGTCTGCCCGACGCCCCGGCGGGGGTGAAGGGGATCTCGCTGTTCGTCGTGCCGAAATTCATGGTGAATGCCGATGGTTCGCTTGGCGCGCGCAATGACGTGCGCTGCGTGTCGATCGAGCACAAGCTGGGCATCCATGCCTCGCCGACCTGCACGCTGAGCTTTGGCGATGACGGAGGCGCGATCGGCTATCTGGTGGGGGAGCCGAACCAGGGCCTGACCTATATGTTCGCGATGATGAACTCGGCGCGTCTTGGCGTGGGCCTGCAAGGTATCGGTATCGCCGAGCACGCGGGCCAGCACGCTGCGGCCTATGCCGCCGAGCGCAAGCAGGGCGGCCGTCCGGGCAGCGCGGGCTCGGTCGCGATCATCGAACATCCCGACGTCAAGCGGATGCTCGGTTTGATTCAGGCGCGCACGCAGGCCGCGCGGGTTCTGGCCTATCGCGCCGCGGCGGCCTCGGACATCGCGTCGCGCAGCACGGATGCCGATGTGGCTGCCAAGGCGCAGCGCCGTCTCGATCTGCTGATCCCGGTCGTGAAGGGTTGGTCGACCGAGATGGGCAATGTCTCGGCCTCGCTTGGCGTGCAGGTGCATGGCGGCATGGGTTTCATCGAGGAAACCGGTGCCGCGCAGCATTTTCGCGATGCGCGGATCACCACGATCTATGAAGGCACGACCGGCATTCAGGCGCTCGACCTGATCGGGCGCAAGATCAGCCGCGACAAGGGCTATGCCATGGCCGAGTTGCTGGCGGATATGGACGATACCGCCGCGCGTCTCGGCGCCGCCTCGGGCGCGGGCGTGAACTGGGAAGGCTATGCCAAGTCGCTGACCGAGGCGACCGCCGCCCTGCGCGCCGCGACCAATTGGATCGTCGATCAGGCCGGAAGCCATTCGGAACTGCCGCAGGCTTCGGCCTGTGCGATGCTTGACCTCGCCGGTGTTTGCCTTGGCACCTGGGCGATGGCCGACAGCGTGCTGGCGGCCTCGGCGCGCATCGCCGCCGGCGACAGCGCGGCCTTCCTGCGCAGCAAGTTGCGCATCGCCGAGTTCTACCGCACGCAGATCGCCGTGCAGGCCCCGGCGCTTCAGGCGCAGGTCATGCTTGGGGCGGATGCGGTGTTGGCGCTTGATGCCGCCGATCTGGGGGTCTCTGCCTGAGGCCCCACCTCCAGCCTTAAGGAGCGCATTGATGTCAGAGATCGTCCGCGAGTCGATGGAATATGATGTAGTGATCGTTGGCGGGGGT
>NZ_JAHVAI010000045.1 GCF_019264375.1 Sedimentimonas flavescens
GTGCGCCATGGCGCGCGCGCTTCCCCCATAGCTGGCGCGGGCCATGGCGCACTGGCCCGTCAGGGCCAATCGTGTTCAGATGTCTGGATCAAGATCAGCGCCGCTTGCGGGCAGAGCTGTTGGCGAGGCGATAGCTTTCGCCGTTCATCTCGAGAATGCTGACGTGGTGGGTCAGCCGGTCGAGGAGCGCGCCGGTCAGGCGCTCGGAACCGAAGGTTTCGGTCCATTCATCGAATGGGAGATTGCTGGTGATCATGGTCGATCCGCGCTCATAGCGCTGCGAGATCAGTTCGAACAGTAGCTCGGCGCCGGTTTTCGACAGGGGCACGAAGCCGAGTTCGTCGATGATGAGGAGCTTGTAGCCGGCCATCTGCTTCTGGAAGCGGAGCAGACGGCGCTCGTCGCGGGCCTCCATCATCTCGCTGACCAGCGCCGCGGCGGTGGTGAAGCCAACCGAGAGGCCCTTCTGGCAAGCGGCCAGCCCGATGCCGAGGGCGACATGGGTCTTGCCGGTGCCGGACGGGCCAAGGGCAATGACATTCTCGCGGCGTTCGATCCATTCGCACCGGACCAGCTCCAGAACCTGCATCTTGTTCAGCTTCGGGATCGCCGCGAAGTCGAAGCTGTCCAGGCTTTTGACGGCCGGGAACTTCGCCGCCTTGATGCGGCGCTCGACCATTCGCCGTTCCCGGTCGATCAGTTCGAGTTCGACGAGCCGGGCCAGGTATCGGACATGGTCCAGCCCTTCCGCCGCGCATTGACCGGCCAGCTTTTGATGCTCGCGCAGGAACGTCGGCAGCTTCAGCGCCTTGAGATGATGGGCGAGCAGGATTTCCGGGGCATCATTCATGCCGCATCGCCCGACAGCAGCCGCATGTAAGACCCAGCCCTGGTCTTCTCGACCGTCGCCTTCGGCAGGTAGGGATAGCAGTCAAGGTCCAGTCGTGGCGGTCGACGTTCCACCCGGCACAGGAGCAGATGCTTCACCGCATCGAAGCTGAGCGCCCCCATCCGGAGAGCCTGGATCACTGCCGCACGCACGTCGGCCAGATCGAAGCCCTCCAAGAGCCGCAGGACCTGGACATATTCGCGCCCGCCCTGTCGGTTCATCCGCGCCTCCATCAGGCGACGCAAGGTGGCGAACTCCTCCGGCAGATCCCAGCCCTGCAGCGGCGCCGCCTGATCCAGTGCATTGATCTTCTGCTCGATCAGCGGAAGGTAATGGATCGGGTCGAAGACAAGTTCATCGCGCTCCCAGCACCGGGGGTGACGGGCGATCACCTCGCCCCGGCAACCAATCACGACCTCATGGACATAGCCCCGGATCCAGACATCCTGATGGCCGTAGGCGACCGGAACCGAGTAATCATTGGTCTTGTAGCGCACCAGCGATTGCGACGAGACCCGGCCGTTGTCCTGATCGCAGGCATCGAACGGCGCCGCCGGGAGGGGGCGCATCGCAGCAAGGTCACGTTGCAATCTCTCGCCGATCGTCTCGCTTTCGCCGCGCAGGACCGCGCGCTGACGCTTGCGGCACTGCTCTTCCAGCCACAGATTGAATGCCTGCCAGGTGGCGAACTCCGGCATCGGCACCATGAAGTTGCGGCGCGAATAGCCCACCAGGCCTTCGACATTCCCCTTGTCGTTGCCCTTTCCCGGGCGGCCGTAACGATCCCGGATCAGATAATGCGACAGG
>NZ_JAHVAI010000046.1 GCF_019264375.1 Sedimentimonas flavescens
TTACATATTCGGGTAGTTAGGTCCGTCGCCGCCCTGGGGTGTTGTCCAGGTTATGTTCTGGCTGGGGTCCTTGATGTCGCAGGTCTTGCAGTGCACGCAGTTCTGGAAGTTGATCTGGAAGCGTGGGCCATCCTCACCTTCGAGCACCTCATAGACCCCGGCCGGGCAGTAGCGCTGCGCGGGCTCGTCATATTTGGCCAGGTTCACTGCGATCGGCACTGTCGGATCCTTCAGCTGCAGGTGGCAGGGCTGGCTTTCCTCATGATTGGTGAAGGAAAAACTCACGTTCGTCAAACGATCAAACGACAGCTTCCCGTCCGGGCGCGGATATTCGATCTTCGGGTATTTCGACGCCTCGCCGGTATGCGCCGCGTCGTTCTTGCCATGCTTGAGCGTCCCGAAGAGCGAAAACCCGAAGAGGTTGTTCGTCCACATATCAAGCCCGCCGAACACGAGGCTCGGCAGCATCCCCCAATGCGACCACATCGGCTTGACGTTGCGCACCTTCTTGAGATCCGCCGCGATCGGGCCCGAGCGCAGATCGGCCTCGTAATCTACCAGCTCGTCGCCCTCGCGGCCCGCCGCAATCGCCTTGGCAGCCGCCTCGGCCGCCGCGATGCCCGAGAGCATCGCGTTGTGGTTGCCCTTGATGCGCGGCACGTTCACCAGACCCGCCGAGCAACCCAGCAAGACCGCCCCCGGCGCCGTCAGCTTCGGGATCGACTGCCAGCCGCCCTCGGAGATCGCGCGCGCGCCATAGGCCACGCGCTTGCCGCCCTCAAGCAGCTCCGCCACCAGCGGGTGATGCTTGAAGCGCTGGAACTCCATATAGGGGAACAGGTGCGGGTTCTCGTAGTTCAGGTGCACCACGAAGCCTACGTAGACCTGGTTGTTCTCGAGATGGTAGATGAACGAGCCGCCGCCTGCGTTCGAGCCCAAGGGCCAGCCCATCGTGTGGGTCACCGTGCCCTCGCGGTGCTTGGCGGGGTCGATCTCCCAGATCTCTTTCATGCCAAGGCCGAACTTCTGCGGGCATTTGCCCTTCGACAGATCGAACCGCTCCATCACCACCTTGGCAAGGCTGCCGCGCACACCTTCCGACAGGAAGACGTATTTGCCGCGCAGTTCCATCCCCGGCTCGTAGCCGTCGCCGATCGAGCCATCGGCGTTCTTGCCAAACTCGCCCGCAACGACGCCCGCGACCCGGTCGCCATCCCAGACGATCTCGCTCGCGGCCATGCCCGGGAAGATCTCGACGCCCAGTTCCTCGGCCTGCTCGGCCATCCAGCGGCAGACATTCGCCATCGAGACGATGTATTTGCCGTGGTTCGACATCAAGGGCGGCATCGGCCAGTTCGGGATCCGCATCTGGCCCGCCGGGCCGAGAATGTAGAAGTTATCCGTCTTCACCGCAGTCTTGATCGGCGCGCCTTTCGCCTTCCAGTCCGGGATCAGCGCATCCAGACCCGAGGTATCCAGAACCGCACCCGACAGGATATGCGCCCCAACCTCGGACCCCTTCTCCAGCACAACGACGTTCAGATCCGGGTCGATCTGCTTGAGACGGATCGCCGCCGAAAGACCCGCAGGACCCCCGCCAACGATCACTACATCATATTCCATCGACTCGCGGACGATCTCTGACATCAATGCGCTCCTTAAGGCTG
>NZ_JAHVAI010000047.1 GCF_019264375.1 Sedimentimonas flavescens
CCCATGAAGGTATTGGTGCCTGTTAAGCGGGTGATTGACTACAACGTGAAGGTTCGCGTGAAGGCGGACGGAAGCGGTGTCGATCTTGCGAATGTGAAGATGTCGATGAACCCGTTTGACGAGATCGCGGTGGAAGAGGCGATCCGTCTGAAGGAGAAGGGCGCGGCGAGCGAGATCGTTGTGGTCTCGATCGGCGTGAAGCAGGCGCAAGAGACGCTGCGCACGGCGCTGGCGATGGGCGCGGACCGCGCGATCCTGGTTGTTGCCGCCGATGACGTGCATCAGGACATCGAGCCGCTGGCCGTGGCCAAGATCCTGGCCAAGGTTGTTGCGGAAGAGGCCCCGGGTCTGGTGATCGCGGGCAAGCAGGCGATCGACAACGACATGAACGCGACCGGCCAGATGCTGGCGGCGTTGCTCGGCTGGGGTCAGGCGACCTTCGCCTCGGAGATCGAGATTGCCGGCGACAGCGCGAAAGTGACGCGCGAGGTCGATGGCGGTCTGCAGACCATCTCGGTCAAGCTGCCGGCGATCGTGACCGCCGACCTGCGTCTCAATGAGCCGCGCTATGCCTCGCTGCCGAACATCATGAAGGCGAAGAAGAAGCCGCTCGATGAGAAGACCGCCGCCGATTACGGCGTCGACGTGACCCCGCGCCTGAGCGTCGTGAAGACGGCAGAGCCGGCGGGCCGTTCGGCTGGCATCAAGGTGGGCTCGGTCGACGAGCTGGTGGCGAAACTGAAAGATGCGGGGGTTCTGTGATGTCGGTTCTTCTGATTGCTGAGGTGAACAGCCTCGACGCGACCTCGAAGGCGCTGAGCGCGGCGAAGAAGATGGGCCCGGTGACGGTGCTCGTGGCCGGTGCGGGCGTGGATGCGGCACCGTTCGCGGCGCTCGACGGTGTGGCCAAGGTGCTGACGGCGGACGATGCCGCCTATGCACATGGCCTGGCAGAGCCGCTGGCCGATCTGGTCGTCTCGCTCGCCGGTGGCGTCACCCATATCGTGGCGCCTGCCACGGCCGAGGCCAAGAACGTCCTGCCGCGCGTTGCGGCACTTCTGGATGTGATGGTGATCTCGGATGTGGTCGGCGTGGTTGACGCAGACACTTTCGAGCGCCCGATCTACGCGGGCAACGCGATCCAGACGGTGAAATCGTCGGACAAGGTCAAGGTGGCCACGATCCGCGCGACGGCGTTCGAAGCCGCGAGCGTGGGTGGTTCGGCCCCGATCGAGGCCGCGGCGAGCGCCGGTGACAAGGGCCTGAGCTCTTGGGTCGAGGACAAGGTGGCGGCCTCGGATCGCCCGGAACTGACCTCGGCCAAGATCGTGGTCTCGGGTGGCCGTGGCGTGGGTTCCGAAGCCGACTTCGCGCTAATCACGGCGCTTGCCGACAAGCTCGGCGCTGCTGTCGGCGCAAGCCGCGCGGCAGTGGACTCTGGCTTTGCCCCGAACGACTGGCAGGTCGGCCAGACCGGCAAGGTCGTGGCGCCGGAACTGTATGTGGCCGTCGGCATCTCGGGCGCGATCCAGCACCTCGCGGGCATGAAGGACAGCAAGATCATCGTCGCCATCAACAAGGACGAAGAAGCCCCGATCTTCCAGGTCGCAGACTTCGGACTCGTCGCCGATTTGTTC
>NZ_JAHVAI010000048.1 GCF_019264375.1 Sedimentimonas flavescens
CCGCGCGCCCCGCGCCGGCGCCGCGCCGCCTGCTGAAGCCGCTCCTGCACCGCATCCCAGGTTGCCGCGTCGATAATCGCCGGATGTGCGGCGGGCCAGCATCGGCTCTTGTGGCGGATCAGGCCGCGATAGACCGGATTGGTGAGCAGGTGATGGATCTGGCCGCGGGTGAAGGGCCTGCCGCCGGTCTGGCGTCCATCGTCATAGGATCTCAACTTCGAGCGCAGGCCTGCTGCCTCGGCCGCCCGGGCGGTTGCATTCAGGCACCCATGCTGGAGGTAGAGGTCGAAGAGGCTGCGGACGGTGTCTGCCTCCCGCTCATTGACCACGAGCTCGCGCCTTGTCTTGTCGGGATGCGGGTCATAGCCGAGGGGCGGTAGGCCCCCCATCCAGAGCCCCTTCTTCTTCGAGGCGGCGATCTTGTCGCGGATCCGCTCGGCCGTGACCTCGCGCTCAAACTGGGCGAAGGAAAGGAGCACGTTCAGCGTCAGCCGCCCCATCGAGGAGGAGGTGTTGAACGCCTGGGTGACGGACACGAAGGAACAACCTGCCGCCTCGAGCCGTTCGACGAGCTTTGCGAAGTCGGCAAGCGATCGCGTGAGACGGTCGATCTTGTAGACCACCACCATCTCCACGCGCCCGGCGTCGATATCGGCAAGGAGGCGCTGCAAGCCGGGACGCTCCAGCGTGCCACCGGAAATCCCGCCATCGTCATAGCGGGCGGGCAGGGGCTTCCAGCCTTCGTGTCTCTGGCTCGCGACATAGGCCTCGCAAGCCTCGCGCTGCGCATCCAGAGAGTTGAAGTCCTGCTCGAGCCCGTCTTCGGAGGACTTGCGGGTGTAGATGGCGCAGCGGATGGTCCTGCGGGTCATGCGGATGCGGCCTTTGCCCTGAAGCCAAAGAAGCGCGGGCCGGACCAGTGTGCCCCGGTGATCTCGCGGGCGATGACGGAGAGGGAGCGGTAGGTCTGCCCCTTCCAGCGGAACCCGTCGGGGGTGACATCGACGATATGGGTGACACCATTCCATTCGCGCAGGAGCCGGGCGCCGGCTTTGGGCTGAGCTCGCCCAACGGCCCTGGTGGGTTTGTCGGGTTCCGTCTCGACAAGCTTTTGCAGGGTCTTCGGCAGACCGCCGAAGCGCTTCATCTGGATCTCCTGCGCGATGAAGCGGCGCAGGAAGACCTGGCTCATGCTCTTGGGGGCGGACTGCCCGAAGAGGTCGGACCAGGCCGCGACCAGCGCGCCTCGGTCCATTGTCTCGATCTCCTCGAGGCGGATCATGACGTGGCCTCGGGCGTGGTGCAGATGCGGTAGCGGGCGTCAGGGCGCTGAGCGTCGTCGCTTGCCTCGCGCAGGATCACGGTGCCGTCCTTGCGCAGACCCGAGAGCGCGGCGCGTACCGAATGCG
>NZ_JAHVAI010000049.1 GCF_019264375.1 Sedimentimonas flavescens
GATGGCTTCATGGTCCGATCCTTCTGTTGGGTCGGACTCTAGCATCAACTGGAGGAATTATCGGGGGTCACAGCACCCTCCGCCTTGCCCGCCTCGATGAGGTCGGCAACATGGCGCCAGTCCATGCAGATCATGCTGATCCCGCCGTCCATGAGCTTTGCTGCGCTCTGGCGGATCGCGCTACGCAGAAAGTCGCGAAACTGGGCCGCGCTCATCTCACCCACACCCATGGCGAACTCGCGATGACTACCTGTTTCGCCCGTGCGCACATGACCGTTGATCGGCACGTTGTAGGGTGGATCGGTGAAGATCATCCGCGCCGCCTCTCCCGCCATCAGCGCGGCATAGGAGCCCTCTGCGAGCGCGTCCCCGCACAGGATCCGGTGACGCCCGAGGTGCCAGAGCTCGCCCGGGCGGGTGATCGCAATGGCATCGGGCCCCGGTTCCTCGACGGTCTCGGCGGGTGCGGCTGTGGCGCTCGCGGCCGGGCCATCGATCAGCACATCGATCTGCGCCGTGTCGAAACCGGTCAGCGACACCTCGAAGTCGATCTCTCCAGCCAGTTCGAGATCGCTCAGATCGACAATCTCGAGACGCAGGATCTCCGGATCCCACTCGGAAAGCTCCGCAATCCGGTTGTCCGCGATGCGATAGGAGCGCACCTGCGCTGGGGAGAGATGCTCGAGCCGCACGGTCGGCACGGTCTCAAGCCCCAGGCGCTTGGCCGCTTCGAACCGCCCGTGGCCCGCGACGATGTTCTGCGCGCCATCGATCAGCACCGGGTTGTTGAACCCGAACTCGCGGATCGAGCGGGCGATCAGGTCGACCTGCTTGTCCTTGTGCAGCCGCGCGTTGCCCGCATAGGGCTTCAGGGCGGTGATGGGCAGGTGGATGATGCCGCGCGTGGCGGCGGGAGCGTGTTTCTTGCGAGACATCTGCATCTCCATTCGGGCGATGGCCCCGAAGGGCCTGTGATTGGGCAAGATCTGGAGAGGACCCACAAGTGACTGCGGGCCAGGTCCAGATCGTCTTGATCCGGGTCTTCAGTTTGGGTGCGCTCTGCGAGGACCGCAGCCGGTCAAATTCCGGAGTCGTTCGCGAGAAGAGCTTCAATGCTAAAAAGCTAGGGACCCGACTGTGTCCCGACAAGAGGGAATTTGAACTATTTCTCAACGTAACCCATTGTTGTTGACCAACAATCTGACACATGGAGACCGTCAAACATAACCCGGGGCGCGCTTGTGATGCCCGTGATTTCCCACCCATCACCCGGCAAAATCACTGGACTTCCCGGTCACAGCAAGCGTTGCTGTCTCTACGCCCGGACGACCAGCCGGGCTCTCCTCGGTACAGGAC
>NZ_JAHVAI010000005.1 GCF_019264375.1 Sedimentimonas flavescens
CCGACCGATCCGACCGATCCGACCGATCCGACCGATCCGACCGATCCGACCGATCCGACCGATCCGACCGATCCGACCGATCCGACTGATCCGACCGATCCGACTGATCCGACCGATCCGACTGATCCGACCGATCCGACTGATCCCCCGAAGGGCAAATGCGACAACGGCCACGGCAACGGCGGCGACGGTTGTACGCCCGGTAGGAAAGATAATCCCCGGAAGCGTCGGGATCAGGACGGCTAAAAACTGCAGAGTGTCAAGCGCCTTCGTGCCAATCCGCTTGCAAGCCGAAAGAACAAAGAAGCGCGCCGGATCGGCGCGCTTTTTCTTTGGCTTAGGCTCCGCGGAAGACGTTCATCCAGCGCGAGGGTTTGGCCGGGTCTTGCATGCGCAGGAAGAAGTAGCGCGTGCTTTTCCACGTCTTGACCTGGCTCGTGAGGTTGTCGAGCACGTAGTCGCCCTGATCCGAGCGATAGATCAGCACAGCGTGAGGGTTGCGCTTGCGGTCGAGGGCCGTGGCGATCAGCAACCGCTGCGGATCGATGCCGCGACGGATCAGCTCGTATTTCTTCAGCAGCGCGAAATCTTCGCAATCCCCGCCGCGCTTGGTGGGCAGCGCCCAGTTCTCGGCCACGCCATATTGCCGCTTATCATCGATCGAGCGGACTGCGCGGTTGACCTGGCTGTTCACCGCCTTGATCAGCCGAAACTCATCGGCGACGCGCTGCACGGGGGCCTGGCTCGTGGCGCAGGCCCAATCGTATTGCTGGCACAGTGCGCGGGCACCGGACGGGGCAGGGGCCGCGCCCCTCGATTGGAGGAAGGCGGTGCTCATGATGGCGTCGGCGCTTTGCGGTGTCAGCAGCAGCCCGAAACCCAGGCCAGCAAGGATCGCGCCCGACAGGGCTCGTCTAAGGTTCGCGCGGAAACTGGTGTCGGTCATTTTGCGCCTACTGATTATGCTCTGACAGGCGCGTAGCGGTAAACCCGGAAGGGTCGCACCGGCACGGCACGGGCAGAGCGGCCTGTCAGTCAGGCTGCGGGCCAAAATGGGCAAAACGGCGGCATGATCTGGGTAAGAGTCGGGTCATCCTGTGCCAAGGGGCGCGTTCTGCGCCCCAAGGCGGCGGGGTCAGCGCGCGAGCAGTTCGCCGATGACCTTCGGCTGCATCACGTCATTGGCGCAATCGGTGAAGTGGCGCGTCGCCTCGCAGGCGCGCCAGAGGGCGTTGATCGTGCGGCGGGTTGCCATCCCGTCGATCTTGCCTGAATAGCTTCCGTCCGCCGTCATCGCGCCTTGCAGCAGGTAGATCGCGAAGTTCGGGTTGGCTTTGTAGAGCTGCTCGCCGAACCAGTTCGATTTCAGTTCCGGACGGGCGAGGAAACGATCGCGCAGGGCAGGGTAGGCCGAGACGATGCGTACCTTCGCGGCGTCGATGCTCAGGGTGTATTGCGCGATCTCATCGGCGCTGAGAAGGGCCGCATAGCGTTCAAGATAACCCCGCGCGCGTTCGGGCTCCTTGCGGATGTTCAGGTGGTTGCCGTCGCGCACGAGCGGGATCAGGAAATGCAACGCGTCCTTGTTGCCCTCGTCCGCCGCCGCTTCCAGACCGGCTAACGTGGCCGGCCCGCTTGCGCGCATGCTGATGCCCCACATCTGACGTTCGGCTTGCAAGACAGCGATCCGGGTTTCGCCCGCCTCGACGGCCTTCTCGGCGAAATCGTCAAACTTGGCGCGCGAGCGGCCCGCGAGGTAGCCATACATCGCGCCTTCCGCCAGAGCGCTCCAAGCCGCACCCTCACCGAGTTCGCCCGCGCGTTTGAGGATGGTCTCCGAGCCCGCGCGGTCGCGCAGGCTCCACATCAGCATCGTGCCATAGTCCTTCAGCCCCGCGCCATTGCCGGTTTCGGCGGCACTTTCCGACAGCATCAGGGCACGCGCCCGGTCGCGGGGCACGCCGATACCATAGAGATAGAACGAGGCGAGGGTGACCTGCGCCTTGTCGTCGCCCTCGGCGATGGCCTCTTCCAGCAGCGCAAGACCCTGATCGACGTCGCGCTCCAGCGCCCAACCGGCAATGAGCTGTTCCCCAAGGATGCGCCGCGCGTCCGGATCACCCGCTTCGTGTGCAGTCGTCAAAAGCGACTTGGCGCGCGCGGGGTCGGCCTCGTGGCGGAACCCCCACAGGAGCGCCTCGGCCAGGGTAATCTGGGCATGGGTGCTGCCCGCTTCGGAGGCTGCTTCCAGCAGGGCAAAGGCGCGCTCAGGCTCCGGAGGGATGTAATAGCCATCAAGCAGAACCTTGCCGAGCGTGGCCTGTGCGGAGACATCGCCCGCCTCCGCGGCCTGACGCAACAAGGCGATGCCCGCGGGAATATCCTGCTTGGCACCTGAAATGCCGTATAGAAGCGCCTCGCCCAAGGTTCGGCCAGCCTCGGCATTGCCAGCCGTGGCCTCTGTGCGAAGAGCTTCCAGATCGAGGTCTTCCGCCTGCGCTATCCCGGCGGCGACCCCCAGAACTGCGGCTATGAATAGTGTCCGCAAAGGGCTGTTGCCACGGCGTCTCATCCGATCCTCCCGGTGATCAGTTCGCGCTATCCCTATTGTGCGCCCCGCGCGGGCTTGAGGCAATGACCCTGTGACATTACGTCTTGGACTTGAAGATGGCGCGTGGCACCCTCACGCCAATGATTTGATTGAAGGATGGTTCATGCGCTCCCTTGGCCTTTTTGCGTTCGTGGTTTCAACCTTTTGCGCCGGGGCGGCGGTGCAGGCGGCCTGCACCGGGCAAGACCTTTTCGCCGCCATGCCCGAGGCACGCCAGAATGCGATGCGCGAGGCTGCCCATGCTGCGCCCCACGCCCAGGGGCTTTTGTTCCGCGCGACGCGGGGCGACGAGACGGTGACCCTGCTGGGAACCTATCACCTTCCCGATCCGCGCCACGAGCCGCTGCTGGCCGAGGTGCGGCCAGCGCTCGATACCGCCGCGGCGGTTCTGGTTGAGGCCGGGCCCGTCGAGGAGGAAGCCCTGCAGGCCGAGATGGTGCGCAACCCGATGCTGATGTTCTCGGACGGCCCGACCCTGCCCGAGGTGCTGCCCGAGGAGCTGTGGCAAGAGGTGATGGCGCTTGGCTCCAGCCGCGGGGTGCCTTCGGTCCTGCTGGCCAAGATGCGGCCCGCCTTCCTTGCGACGACGCTGGCGATGCCGCCTTGCGCGACCGCCGAGATTGCTGCGGGTAAGCTTGGCCTCGACAAACAACTGATCGCCGAGGCCGAGGCGCGCAATGTCCCGGTGCAGGCGCTCGAGCCGTTCGACACGATCTTCCGCATCTTCGACCAGATCCCCGACAGCGAGACGGTCGATCTGCTGCGAAGCGCCGTCATCGGCGCCGAGCAGGCCGACGCGACCGCCGTGACCATGGGAGAGCTTTATTTCGCCCGCGAGCCGCGCCTGATCTGGGAGTTCTCGCGCGAGTTGTCGTTGCAAGGCGGCATGAGCGCGGAAACCATCGCCCGCCAGCTTGAAATGTCCGAGCGCCTGCTGATCACGCAGCGCAACCAGAACTGGGTGCCGGTGATCGAGGAGGCCCTTGCAAAAGGCCCCGTGATCGCTGCGGTCGGCGCGATGCACCTGTCAGGCGAACATGGCGTCTTGCATCTGCTTGAGGAGCGCGGCTTCACCGTCGAGCGTCTCGACTAGGCGTTAGCGCCAACTTGATGACAAGCATTGCTGCACCGCATATAAGGCGCGCGAAACCGTTCATACCCGAGGGATTCCATGACCACCAAGGTTTTCGGCCACAAGGCCCCCGACACCGACTCGACCGGCTCGCCCATCATCTGGGCCTGGTATCTGAACGAAGTCAAAGGCATCGCCGCCGAGCCGGTGCTTTTGGGGGAACCCAACACCGAGGCGGCCTTCGTGCTCAAGCACTGGGATCTGCCGAAGCCCGCGATCATCGAAAGCGTGGCCGAGGGCGAGAAAGTCGTCATCGTTGACACCAACAACCCCGCCGAACTGCCCGAGGGCATCAACAAGGCCGACATCACCGCGATCATCGACCACCACAAGCTGGTTGGCGGCCTGGAGACCAAGGGTCCGATCGACATCACGATCCGCCCGCTCGCCTGCACCGCGACCATCATGCATGACCTGATCGGCGACGATCTGGCCAAGGCGCCCCGCGGGATCAAGGGCGCGATGCTGTCGTGCATCCTGTCGGACACGCTCGAGTTCCGCTCGCCGACCACCACGGCGCATGACAAGGCCGTCTGCGAGGCGCTGGCCGCCGATCTGGGCGTCAGCATGAACGAACTGGCTACCGCGATGTTCGAAGCCAAGTCGGACGTCTCGGCCTTCTCGGATGCCGCGCTGCTGCGCATGGATTCCAAGGAATACAACGTCGATGGCACCGAACTGCGCGTCTCGGTTCTGGAAACCACCGCGCCCAAGCTGATCCTCGATCGCAAGGACAGCCTGATGGCCTCGATGGTCGATGTGGCCGAGGAAGACGGCGCCGATCAGGTGCTGCTCTTCGTCATCGATATCCTGAAGGAAGAGGCGACGTTGCTGGTCCCGAACGATCTGGTCAAGAAGATCGCCGAGGCTTCGTTCGGCTGCACGGTCTCGGGTGACAGCGTCGTTCTGCCCGGCGTCATGTCGCGCAAGAAGCAGATCATCCCCGCGCTCAAGGTCTAAGATCGCTGAAACCGGATTGAAAAGGCGGGGAATTTCCCCGCCTTTTTCATTGCGCGAAGGGGCAGGGCGCGGGCTTTGCCTTTCGTTGCCCGCGTGTCATATAACGCGGGTAGGAAACATGGCGCGGAGTTCCGCTTGGAACCACCGCCAATTCAAGAACTTGAGGCCCAGATGACCCGGATCGTCCAATCGCTTGCCGAAATCTCGGCATCCTATGATGCGTTGTTTTGTGATCTGTGGGGGTGTCTGCACAATGGCGTGGCGCCTTTCCCTGAGGCCGTCGCGGCGCTTCAGGCGTTTCGCGCCAAGGGCGGCAAGGTCGTGCTGCTGACCAACGCGCCGCGCCCGGCGAAATACGTTATCGCGACGCTTGATCGCATGGGTGTGCCCAAGGATGCCTACGATCTGGTCGTGAGTTCGGGCGATGCGGCGCAGGACGCGATGTTCGCCGGTGCCGTGGGCAGCAAGGTCTGGCAGCTCGGCCCCGAGAAGGACGACGGCTTTTTCACCGAGGTTCCGCCGGAATGGCAGGGACAGAGCAGCATCGAGCGCGTGCCCTTCGAAGAGGCCGAAGGCATCGTCTGCACGGGCCCCTTCGATGAACTGAACGAGGTGCCCGAGGACTACCGCCCGAAATTCCTGTTGGCCAAGATGCGCGGCCTGCCGATGCTCTGCGCCAACCCCGATATTGTCGTCGATCTGGGCGAACAGCGGATCTACTGCGCCGGCGCGCTTGCCGCGCTCTATGAAGAGATGGGTGGCACGGCGCTTTACTTCGGCAAGCCGCATCCGCCGATCTATGACCTTGCGCGGCGCAAGCTGGCCGCCGTTGGTCTGCCCGAAGACGCTGGCATCCTGGCGATCGGCGACGGGATCAATACCGATGTCATGGGGGCGGCAGGCGAGGGGATCGACGCGCTGTTCGTGACGGGCGGCCTTGCGGTCGATCAGTTCGGCCCCGATCGCCGCAACCCGTCGCCTGAACTGCTGACCGCCTGGCTTGCGGCGCGCCAGCAGGACCCGACATACACTATCAGCACCCTGCGCTGAGGTCGTCCGGCAACATTCTTTCGAATGACGCGCCGAATGGGCAAATAAGTTGCGTGAGCGCTTGTGTTTCGTGCTGAGCCCGTGCTATGCCGCAGTGCAACATTTCTTCTGAGGGCAGGACCGATGAGCACCGAAACCATCACCCGCGGCACGATCTATCTTGAGGATCTGGAAATCGGGATGACCCGCACGGTGTGCAAGGTCATCACCGACCGCGACATCGAGATGTTCGCCGAGGTCTCGACCGACCACAACCCGGTTCACCTGAATGACGAATATGCCGACGCGACCATGTTCAAGGGCCGGATCGCGCATGGGATGCTCAGCGCGGGCCTGATCTCGGCGGTGATCGGCGAGCAGCTTCCGGGCCATGGCACGATCTATCTGGGCCAGTCGCTCAAGTTCACCGCGCCGGTGCGTCCGGGCGAAGAGGTCTGCGCCGAGGTCAAGGTGGTCTCGATTGATCACGCTCGGCGTCGGGTGACCCTTGAAACCCGGTGTCTGGTGGGCGATACGGTGGTCATCAAGGGCGAGGCGCTGGTTCTGGCACCCTCGCGCGGCAACGACTGACCGGCGACCTCGCCGGAGAGGCGGGGACGATGCAGAAATACACCCACTGGACGGGTTTGCCGGAAACGGCCCGTGGCGCCTCTGTCGCCATGGGCAATTTCGATGGCGTCCATCTGGGGCATCAGTCGGTGATCGACCTCGCGCGCGGCAAGGGCCCGCTTGGCGTCGTGACCTTCGAACCCCATCCGCGTGAATTCTTCGCCCCCGACGCGCCGCCCTTCCGGCTGATGAATGCCGAGGCGCGCGGGCACCGCCTGCAAAAACTTGGCGTCGAGCGGCTGTTCGAACTGCCATTCCTGGGTGAGCTGTCGGGGATGGAGGCCGATGTCTTCGTGCGCGACGTGCTGGTCTCGGGTCTGGGTGTGGCCCATGTCGCGGTTGGCGGCGATTTCCGCTTCGGCAAGGGCCGCAAGGGCGATGCGCGGATGCTGGACGATCTGGGCCGCGAACACGGGTTCGATGTGACCATCGCACCACTGTTGCATATCGACGGGCTCGAGGTGTCCTCGACCGCGATCCGCAAGGCGCTGGCCGAGGGGCGCCCGGGTGACGCCGCCGCCATGCTGGGCCACCTGCACCGGATCGAGGGCGAGGTGATCCACGGCGAAAAGCGCGGTCGCGCGCTTGGCTATCCCACCGCGAACATGAGCGTGCATGGCCTGCACCTGCCGCGCCTTGGCGTTTATGCGGTCAAGGTCGATGTGCTCAGCGGCCCGCAGGCGGGCAGCTATCACGGCGCGGCCAGCCTTGGCGTACGCCCGATGTTCGGAGACAACACGCCGAACCTCGAGACCTTCATTTTCGATTTTGAAGGCGATCTTTACGGCAAGCACCTCTCTGTCGCGCTGGTCGAATACCTGCGCCCCGAGATGAAATTCGACGGGCTTGATGCGCTGATGGCGCAGATGGCCGAGGACTGCACCCGCGCCCGCGATATTCTCGCGCGGGCGTGATACGGCGCCCCTTCCCATTGGCGCGCGGTTGCGCCAATTTGCGCCGATGACCGACCTGCGCCCCGAATTCTGGACCCTGCCTCTGGCCAAGCTGACGCCCGACGAATGGGAGGCGCTTTGCGATGGCTGCGGCAAATGTTGCCTCAACAAGCTTGAATACGAGGATACGGGTGAGCTGGAGTTCACCCGCGTCTCGTGCCGCCTGCTTGATGGCGACAGCTGCCGCTGCATGTCCTACGAGAATCGCCGCGATTTCGTGCCCGAATGCGTGCAGCTGACGCCCAAGTCGATCAAGAAGATCGCCTATTGGATGCCACGCACCTGCGCCTATCGCCTGCGCTACGAAGGCAAGCCGCTGGAGCCGTGGCACTACCTCATCTCTGGGTCGCGCGAGACGATCCACGAGGCGGGCATCAGCGTGAAGGGTTGGGTCGTCTCGGAATCCGCGGTGCCCGAGGATGAGTGGGACCAATATGTGATTGAGGACCTGGGATGAACTTCGCCTCTGACAACACTTCCGGCGCGGCTCCGCAAATCATGGCGGCGCTGGCTCGTGCGAATGAAGGGCATCAGCCCTCTTACGGAAACGATCCGCTGACCCGCGCGGTCGAGGCGCGGATTCGCGAAATTTTCGAGGCGCCCGAGGCGCGCGTCTATCTGGTCGCGACCGGCACTGCCGCCAATGCGCTGTCCTGCGCGATCCTGACCGATCCTTGGGGTGCGGTTTTTTGCCACCGCAACGCCCATATCGAAGAGGACGAATGCGGTGCGCCCGAGTTCTACACCGGAGGCTCGAAGCTGATCCTGGTTGATGGCGCCCATGCCAAGATGGAGCCGCAGGCGCTGCGCCGCACCATTGCGCATACCGGGCAGGGCGGGGTCCATAACGTGCAGCGCGGAATGGTCTCGATCACCAACGCAACCGAGGCTGGGGCGGTCTATTCGCCTGCAGAGGTCAAGGCGCTCTGTGGTATCGCGCGCGATTTCCACCTGCCGGTCCATATGGATGGCGCGCGTTTCGCCAATGCGCTGGTCTCCGCCGGTTGCACGCCCGCCGAGATGACCTGGCGCGCGGGCGTCGATGTGCTTAGCTTCGGCGGCACCAAGAATGGCTGCCTGGGAGTCGAGGCGGTCGTGATCTTCGATCCCGCCCGCGCGCAGGAGTTCGAACTGCGCCGCAAGCGCGGCGGGCATCTGTTCTCGAAGCACCGCTTCCTTGCTGCGCAGATGCAGGCCTATCTTGAGGGCGACCTGTGGTTGCACCTTGCCCGCCGCGCCAATGCGATGGCGGCGAAGCTTTCCGAAGGGGTGCGCGCCGCGCCGGGGGCAAAGCTTGTGCATCCGACTGAGGCGAACGCCGTCTTTGCGGCCTTCCCGCGTGCGGCCCATGTGCGCGCGCAGGCGGGCGGAGCGGCCTATTACCTCTGGCCCTTCGATCAGCCGCTCGACGGTCCGGGCGAGGAACCGTTGGCCGCGCGACTTGTCTGTTCCTGGGCCACGACCGAGGCCGAGATCGACGCCTTCCTGTCGCTGATTTCATGAAAAAGGCGCGCAACCAACGGGTTGCGCGCCTTTTCTGTAGTTGTCTCTGAACTTACTTCAGGCCTTCGCAGAAGGTCTTGATGCGCGCACATGCCTCGGTCAGTTGCGCGTCCGAGGTCGCGTAGCTGACACGGAAGTTGGGCGAAAGGCCGAAGGCCGAGCCGAAGACGACTGCCACGCCGGTCTCTTCCAGCAGCGCCGAGGCGAAGGCCTCGTCATCGGCGATTACCGCACCGCCCGCCGATGTCTTGCCGATGCAACCCGCGATCGAGGGATAGACGTAGAACGCGCCCTCCGGCGTCGGGCAGTTGATGCCGGGGCATTCGTTCAGCGCCTTGACCACCAGATTGCGGCGACGCTCGAAGGCCACGCGGCTGTCGCGGATGTAGTCCTGAGGGCCGTTCAGCGCCTCGACCGCGGCGTACTGGCTGACCGAGCAGGGGTTCGAGGTCGATTGCGACTGCACCTTGCCGATTGCCTTGATCAGCGCCTCGGGGCCGCCGGCATAGCCGATGCGCCAGCCGGTCATCGCATAGGCTTTGGAGACGCCGTTGCAGGTCAGCGTGCGGTCGTAAAGGCCGGGCTCGACCCGCGCCGGGGTGACAAATCTGAAATCGCCGAAGACGAGGTGCTCATACATGTCGTCGGACATGATCCAGACCTGCGGATGGCGCAACAGCACGTCGGTCAGCGCCTTCAACTCATCATGGCTGTAGCCCGCGCCCGAGGGGTTCGAGGGCGAGTTGAAGATGAACCACTTGGTTTTCGGGGTGATCGCGGCTTCAAGCTGTTCGGCCGTGATCTTGTAGCCAGTCTCCATCGGACCGGTCACGAAGACCGGCGTGCCGCCCGCCAGCAGTACCATGTCGGGATAGCTGACCCAGTAGGGCGCGGGGATGATGACCTCGTCGCCGGGGTTCAGCGTGGCCACCAGCGCGTTGTAAAGCACCTGCTTGCCGCCCGAGCCCACGGTGATCTGCGAGGGAGAGTATTTCAGGCCGTTCTCGCGCTCGAACTTGTCGCAGATCGCTTTCTTCAACTCGGGAGTGCCGTCCACGGCGGTGTATTTGGTCTTGCCCGAGTTGATCGCGGCAATCGCGGCGGCCTTGATGTTGTCGGGCGTGTCGAAATCGGGCTCGCCCGCGCCAAGGCCGATCACGTCACGCCCGGCCTCCTTGAGCTCGCGCGCCTTGTTGGTCACCGCGATGGTGGGCGAGGGTTTGACGCGCGCCAGCGTGTCGGAAAGGAAAGCCATGAGGGGAACTCCGGTTTGTATCTGCCGGGTGCATGTCTTACGCTCGCGCCCGAAGCCGTTCAAGTGAAACAGGAGGCGAGATGAGCGACGATTGGTATGGGGCCGAACATGCGACCTTTGGGGATCGGCTGACCGGCGCGCGCGAAGCCGCCGGCATGAGTGTCGAGCAACTGGCCGAGAGGCTCGGGGTGCGACAGGAAACCCTGCAAAGCTGGGAGGATGACGCCGCCGATCCGCGCGCCAACCGGCTGCAGATGCTGGCGGGGATGCTGAATGTCTCGCTCATGTGGTTGCTGACCGGTAAGGGAGATGGGCTTGACGGCCCGCCCGAGGCAGTGGCACAGGCAGGTCAGGATCGCGCGCTTGTGCGCGAAATCCGGGCAATCCGCGATGTCATCGAGGAACTCGATGCGCGTCTGGGGCGGCTTGAGCGGAAACTGGTAGCGGGAGAGCTGGAATGAGCGAAACGGCAGAGGCGCGTCTCAAGCGGATGCGGATGCGGAGCTGGCGCCGCGGCACCAAGGAGATGGACCTGATCCTCGGCCCCTGGGCGGATGAGAAGCTGTCCATGATGGACGCTGACGCGCTAGATCTTTATGACGCGCTGCTCGAAGAGAACGATCAGGATCTCTATCCTTGGGTGTCGGGTGCGCAGCCTTGCCCGCCGCAATATCTCGATCTGCTGACCGAGATCGCGGGGTTCGCCAAGATGCGTCACACCCCGGCCGGGAACGCTTAACCGATCATTTGCGTTTTTCGTCCAGTCTCGGTCCAGCTTCCGAGACTGGCGGAGAAACGCATGACATTTCAGACCCCTTTGCCCGTCGCGCCGGGCCTGATGGCGGGCTACCTGGACAGCCTTGCGCTGGTCGAGCGGCTGCACCGCCTGCTGCTCGATGTGATCAAGGACGAATTCGAGCGATTGAACCTGCTGGAAATCAATCCGGTTCAGGCGCTCTTGCTGTTCAATATCGGCGATAACGAGGTGACGGCGGGCGAGTTGAAGACGCGCGGTTACTATCAGGGCTCGAACGTCTCCTATAACCTCAAGAAGCTGGTCGATGCGGGCTACATGCACCATCAGCGCAGCGAGATCGACCGCCGCTCGGTCCGGGTGCGGCTGACCGCGAAGGGGCGTGAGATGCGCGCGGCGGTGGGGGAGCTGTTTGAGCGTCACGCGACCGGGATGGAAGATCAGTCCGTCATCACCGCCGATGCCATGGCCGATATGAACCGCACCTTGCGCCGGATGGAGCGCTACTGGTCCGAGCAGATCCGCTACATCTACTAGGCCCGCGTTACCCTGCGTTTCGCTTGCCCGACGCGGCCTTGGCGTGGTTGCCTTGCGGCATAGCGCATGGGGGAGGGACGGATGCGGCGATTTCTGCGGACCGGGCTGCGGGTTTTTGTGGTCGTCGCGGCTCTGGCCGCAGCGCTCGCCGTGTGGAAGCGCGAAGAGATCGCGCGGCTGATGGCGGTGAACAGCCTGTTCGAGGCGGAGCGCATCGTCCAGAACTTCTCGCATATGGATCGGCTGTTCCATTACCGCGTGCTGGATCGCGGCGACGGGCCCGTGTCGGCGCTAGCCCCTGGCGCGCCCGAGGCTCTGCCGCCCGACGCAGGTGACTGGATTGAGCGGCGATGGGTCACCGCGCTGGTCGTTTTGCGCGACGGGCGCATGGTGCATGAAAGCTACCATCGCGGCACCGCGCCCGAGGATCTGCGGATCAGCTGGTCGATGGCGAAATCGGT
Source organism: Sedimentimonas flavescens (assembly GCF_019264375.1). Taxonomy (GTDB): domain Bacteria; phylum Pseudomonadota; class Alphaproteobacteria; order Rhodobacterales; family Rhodobacteraceae; genus Rhodobacter; species Rhodobacter flavescens. The sequence goes on from NZ_JAHVAI010000005.1 coordinate 11,826, forward strand.
GCTCTCGGCGCTGTTTGGCACCTTGCAGGCCGATGGCACGATCCCCGATCTGGATCGGCAGGTGGTGGATTACGCGCCCTCACTGAAGGGCTCGGCCTACGATGGAGCAACGATCCGCGATGTGCTGACCATGTCTTCGGGCGTGGCTTTCAACGAGGATTATCTGGACTTCAACAGCGATATCAACCGGATGGGGCGCGTTCTTGCGCTTGGCGGCTCGATGAACGAGTTCGCGGCCTCGCTGGCGGTGCGGGCCGCGGCGCCCGGCGCGCGGATGCATTACGTCTCGATCGATACGCATGTGCTGGGAATGGTGATCGCGGGGGCGACCGGGCGCGACCCGGCCGATTTGATGGCTGAACGCATCGTCCGACCGATGGGACTTGAGGCCGCGCCCGAGATGCTGACCGATGGCGAGGGAACGGCCTTCGTGTTGGGCGGACTGAACCTGCGCACGCGCGACTATGCGCGGATCGGGCAGATGTTCCTGCAAGAGGGGTTCTGGAACGCTCGGCGGATCGTGCCGGCAGACTGGGTGCGCACCTCGACCACGCATCAGGCGCCGGGCGGGGCGGGCTACGGCTATCAGTGGTGGGTGCCGGTGGATAGTGCCGCGCATGGCAACGACTACATGGCGCGCGGGATCTACGGCCAGCATATCTACGTCAATCCGGCGGCGCGCGTCGTCATCGCCGTCAATATGGCGGATCGCAACTTCGAGGAACCCGGCGTCGATGCCGAAAACCTCGCCATGTTCCGCCGCATCGCCGGGGCGAACTGAGCGTTGACTTTGCCGGGGTGGGGCGAGACGCTGGCGGGCAGTGAAGTCAGACGGGGTGCGCGCATGGAAATGGAGCCTTCGGTGAATGTGCTGGGCGGCCCGCTCGAACCCTGCTCGATGGAGCCGCGCACGGGCTTTTTCCGCGATGGCCACTGCAACACCTGCTGGGAGGATGCCGGCGCGCATACCGTCTGCGTCGTGGTGAACGCGGAGTTCCTGGCCTGGTCGAGCTATGTCGGCAATGACCTGGTCACCCCGCGCCCCGAGTTCGCCTTTCCGGGGCTGAAACCCGGCGATCGCTGGTGCCTTTGCGCGGGCCGCTTCCTTGAGGCGCATGACGAGGGCTGCGCGCCCCAGGTCGTGCTGGAGGCTACGCACCGCCGCACGCTCGAGGTCGTGCCACTGGAGGTGTTGCGGCTTTACCGGCTGCTGTCGCCCTTTGGCTGAGGCTCGGCCACCGGGGTCCAGATTACATCGTCGATCTTCGGCGCTGAGGTGGCCAGCATCGCCAGCCGGTCAAAGCCAAGCGCGATCCCGGAGGCGGGTGGCATCAGGGCCAGCGCGGCCAGGAAATCCTCGTCGATCGGATAACGCTCGCCATAGATCGCCTGTTTCTCGTCCATCTCCAGCGCGAAGCGGCGGCGTTGCTCGGCGGGGTTTGTCAGCTCGCCAAAGCCATTCGCGAGTTCCACCCCGCAGGCATACAGCTCGAACCGCTCGGCCACGCGGGCGTCATCGGGGGCAGGGCGGGCCAGTGCAGCCTCGGCGGCCGGGTATCGATCAAGCACGGTCGGGCGACCATGGCCCAGATGCGGCTCGACCTTCTCGACCAGCACCTTCGAGAGCAGGAAGGACCAAGTATCGTCGTCGCGCACCTTGATGCCCACGGCGCGGCATTGGGCGCGCAGCGCCTCGGCATCGGTCTCGGCGCCATCGCAGGTCGCCAGCAGATCGAGGCCTGCGTAACGCGAAAATGCTTCGGCCACGCTCATCCGTTCGGGTTCGGCGAAAGGGTCGCATTCGATACCGCGAAAGCGCAGGACGGTGCTGCCCGCCGCCTGCGCTGCCAGTCGCAGCATCGCCGCGCAGTCCTGCATCAGAACGGTGTAATCCTCGCCCACGCGATACCATTCGAGCATGGTGAACTCGGGGCTGTGTAGCGCGCCGCGCTCGCGGTTGCGCCAGGCATGGGCGAAGGCGAAGATGCGTTGCTCGCCCGCCGCAAGCAGCTTTTTCATCGCGAATTCGGGGCTTGTGTGCAGATACATCGGATGGGCGATGCCGTCATTGCCGATGGCGCGGGTCTCGAAGCCATGCAGATGCGCCTCGTTGCCGGGGCTGATTTGCAGCGCGACGGGATCGACCTCCAAGAAGTCCTGCTGTGCCAGCCATCCCCGGATCGCGTTCTGGATACGGTTGCGCGCCAGGAGCGCCGGTCGGCGGTCGGCGTGACGTTCGGGGCTCCACCACGGGGTCTGGCTCATGAGATCAGGCTTTTCGCTGGAAATCTGGTCCGGGATGGTTTAGGCGCTTCGCCATCCGGGCGCCAGAGCCTGTCTAATCTTATCAAGGACCCTTCCCATGGCAAAAGTGATCGCCTCCTCGATCCGCAAGGGCAACGTCATCGACATGAATGGCGTTCTCTACATCGTGCTCACCGCTGAAAACGTCCACCCGGGCAAGGGCAACTCGGTCACGCAGGTCGAGATGCGCCGCATCTCGGACGGCGTGAAGGTCCAGGAACGCTGGCGCACCGTCGACTCGGTCGAGAAGGCCCATGTGGACGAGAACGAATTCGACTTCCTCTATGAGGATGGCGAAGGCTACCACTTCATGAACCCCGAGACTTACGACCAGATCACCGTGTCGGAAGATGTCGTGGGCGACGCCAAGGTTCACCTGCGCGACGGTATCCGCGTGTGGATGCTGACCCATGAAGGCGTGGCGCTGTCGATCGAACTGCCGCAGAAGGTCACCGTCGAGGTCGAAGAGACCGAGCCGGTCGTCAAGGGTCAGACTGCCTCGTCGTCCTATAAGCCCGCCACCTGCACCGGCGGCATCCGCGTGATGGTACCGCCGCATATCGGCGTGGGCACCCGCATCGTGATCAACACGACCGACAACTCCTATGTCGAGCGCGCGAAGGACTGATCCTTCGCCGCTGCCGATAAACGAAAGGCGCCCCGAGGGCGCCTTTTTCATTTCCGGGTGTTGTCGTGTTTCTCAGGCCTTGCGGACGCGGATGATCACATCGACGCGGGTGATCTCGGCACCCTCGGGCGGGGCGGGGATGCGGGCCAGTTCGAGTTCCTCCGCCGGGGCGTCCGACAGCAGGTTCTCGTCTTCCCAGAAGAAATGCGGATGGTCGTCCATGCGCGTGTCGAAATAAGAGCGCGTGCCATCCACGGTGATCTCGTGCATCAGCCCGGCATCGCAGAAGGCGCGCAACGTATTGTAAACGGTCGCAAGCGAGACCTTCTCGCCGGACTCGAGGGCTGCGGCATAAAGACCCTCGGCGGTCACGTGCCGGTCATGGCCATCGCCCACCAGCAGCGAGGCAAGCGACAGGCGCTGCCGGGTGGGGCGCAGCCCGCCTTCGGTCAGCCATTTCTGGCCACGTTGCATCGCGATCGTTGTTATCAAGGTCATATCTCCCTTGCCGGTTTATATGTTGCCATGCGCCCTTATTTCAATGACTTTTCGTGATGTGAGCGTTATCGCTGCGCGTCCACGGCCCTTGCGCGCGCAGCTTTGCGGGTGCTAGAGGGATGAGGAAAGAGCAATGGGGGGAAAAAGCCGATGACAGGCTTTCCGACAAGCTTCGGTAAAGAAGACCTTTTGAAATGTGCGCGCGGCGAGCTGTTCGGGCCGGGCAATGCCCAGCTTCCTGCGCCGCCGATGCTGATGATGGACCGTATCACCGAGATCTCGGGCGATGGCGGTCTGCACGGCAAGGGTCACGTCGTGGCCGAATTCGACATCACCCCCGATCTGTGGTTCTTCGAGTGCCATTTCCCCGGCAACCCGATCATGCCCGGCTGCCTTGGTCTTGACGGCCTGTGGCAGCTGACCGGCTTCAACCTCGGCTGGCGCGGCTGGCAGGGGCGCGGCTATGCGCTCGGCGTGGGTGAGGTCAAGCTGACCGGCATGGTGCGCCCCGATCGCAAGATGCTGACCTACAAGGTCGATTTCACCAAAGCCATTCAGACCCGCCGCCTGACCATGGGCGTGGCCGACGGCATTGTCGAAGCCGATGGCGAGGTTATCTACCAGGTCAAGGACATGAAGGTGGCTCTCTCCGAGAGCTGATCCCTTTCTTACTACAGGAGGCCGCACATGCGCCGCGTCGTCATTACCGGGCTGGGGATCGTCTCGCCCATCGGCAACAATGCCGCCGAAGTCACCGCCAGCCTGCGTGCGGGCCGTTCGGGTATCGTCTTCGCCCCCGAATATGCCGAGCATGGCTTCCGCAGCCAGGTTCACGGCATGCCGCAGATCGTGCTGGAAGACCATATCGACAAGCGCAACCTGCGCTTCATGGGCGCTGGCGCGGCCTATAACTTCCTCGCCATGGAGCAGGCGATCGCTGACTCGGGGCTTGAGGATGGCGACATCTCGAACCCGCGCACGGGCCTCGTGATGGGCTCGGGCGGTCCCTCCACCCATAACGTCTTCGAGGCGCACCGGATCGTTCTGGAAAAGGGCAGCCCCAAGCGCATGGGTCCGTTCATGGTGACGCGCTGCATGTCCTCGACCAACTCGGCCTGCCTTGCCACGCCGTTCAAGATCAAGGGCGTGAACTACTCGATCACCTCGGCTTGCTCGACCTCGGCGCATTGCATCGGCAACGGCGCGGAACTGATCCAGATGGGCAAGCAGGACATCGTCTTTGCCGGTGGCGGCGAGGAGCTTGACTGGACGCTGTCGTGCCTGTTCGACGCGATGGGCGCCATGAGCTCGAAATACAACGATGCGCCGGCAACGGCTTCGCGCCCGTTCGATGCGACCCGCGACGGTTTCGTCATCGCGGGCGGTGCTGGTGTGGTGGTGCTGGAAGAGCTGGAGCACGCCAAGGCCCGCGGCGCCAAGATCTATGCCGAAGTGACCGGCTATGGCGCGACATCGGATGGCTACGACATGGTGGCCCCCTCGGGCGAGGGTGGCGAGCGTTCGATGCGTCTGGCGCTGTCCACGTTGCCCGAAGGTCGCAAGGTCAGCTATATCAACGCGCACGGCACCTCGACCCCCGCGGGCGACGTGACCGAAGTGCAGGCCGTCCGCCGCGTCTTCGGCGAGGGCAATGTGCCGCCGATCGCTTCGACCAAGTCGCTCACCGGGCACTCGCTCGGCGCGACTGGCGTGCATGAGGCGATCTATTCGCTGCTGATGATGGAGAACGGCTTCATCGCGGCCTCGGCCAACGTCACGCAGCTTGATCCGGCGATCAAGCCCGAAGAGATCGCCACGACGCTGCGCGAGAACGTCGAATTCGACACGGTTCTGTCGAACAGCTTCGGCTTCGGTGGCACCAATGCCACGCTCGTCATGAGCAAGCTGAAGGACTGAGCCGATGGCCGATCTGATGAAGGGCAAGCGTGGCCTGGTGATGGGCGTCGCCAATGAACGCTCGATCGCTTGGGGGATTGCCTCGGCGCTGGCCGCCGAGGGCGCTGAACTGGCGTTTTCCTACCAGGGCGAGGCCTTTGGCAAGCGCGTCGAGCCGCTGGCGGCCTCGGTCGGCTCGTCCTTCCTGGTCGATGTCGATGTGAATGATGACGCCTCGATGGATGCGGCCTTCGCGCGGATCAAGGACGAATGGGGCAGCCTCGATTTCGTGGTCCATGCCATCGCTTATTCCGACAAGAACGAACTGGCCGGGCGTTTCATCAATACCTCGCGCGACAACTTCAAGAACTCGCTGGCGATCTCGTGCTACTCGTTCATCGACGTGGCGCGGCGCGCGTCTGAGTTGATGCCCGAGGGCGGCTCGCTGATCACGCTGACCTATGGCGGGTCGAACCGGGTGACGCCGTTCTACAACGTGATGGGCGTGGCCAAGGCCGCGCTGGAAAGCGCCGTGCGCTATCTGGCGAACGATCTGGGGCCGCAGGGCATCCGCGTGAACGCGGTCTCGCCCGGTCCGATGAAGACGCTGGCAGGCGCGGCCATTGGCGGTGCGCGCAAGACCTACCGTCACACCGAAGCGAACGCGCCCCTGCGCCACAATGCGACGCTGGAATCGGTTGGTGGCGCGGCGGTGTTCCTGTCCTCGGACTATGGCGCCTGCACCACCGGCGATATCATCATGGTGGATAGCGGCTACCACGTTCTGGGCATGCCCCAGTCCGAGAACATCTGACCCGATTGTCAGGATGTACCGAAGGGGCCTTTCGAGGCCCCTTTTTTCGTGCCAGCATCAGGGCAGGGAGGAACCGCAATGACCATCAAGCTTGCCGTTTTCGACGCCTATGGAACGCTGTTCGACGTGGATGCCGCCGCGCGAGAGCTTGCCATGCGCGATCCAAGGCTGACGCCGATCTGGCCGCAGCTTGCCTTCGACTGGCGCCGCAAGCAGCTGGAATACAGCTGGCTGCGCGAGGTTATGGGCGAATATGTGGATTTCTGGCAACTCACTCGCGACGGGCTCGACTGGGCGATGGCGGCGCAAAGTGTGCAGGACCCGGACCTGGCCGAGGCGCTGTTGGCGCTTTATCGCGAGCTGCCCGCCTATAAGGAGGTGCCCGCGATGCTTGCGGCGCTCAAGGCGCGCGGGGTGGGGCGGGCGATCCTGTCGAACGGCTCGCCTGAGATGCTCGACGCCGCGGTCCATGCCGCCGGGATCGACGGGCTTATCGACGAGGTCCTCTCGGTCGCCAGCATCCGCCGGTTCAAACCCGCGCAAGCGGTCTATGACCTTGTGGAAGAGCGGATGGGCGTGCGCCCGCCTGAGGTTCTGTTTGTCTCGTCCAACGGCTGGGATGCGGCCGGCGCCGCGCGGGCCGGGTTCCGGGTGGCTTGGGTCAATCGCGCCGGATTCCCGCGCGAGCGGCTACCCTGGAAGCCTGCTGACATGCTCAGGGATCTGAGCGGGGTTCCCGACCTGCTCACTCCTCTTTCGTGACCTTGCGCAACTCGCGCCGGAAGCGGGGGGAGTTCTTCTCGAACCCTTCCGCATCGCCGAAGTCGCAGAACTCGCCGTAATAGGCATGTGCGCCCTTCACCCGGCGGGCATGCTTGATCGGGCACCAGTATTTCTCGGTCCGGGCCGAGACTTCACGCACGTAAGACACGACCCCGTTGCCGTAACCGCAATACATGCAATTGAGTTTCTGGATCGCGTTCAGATAGGCGAGGTTCTGACGGTCGATGACGATGTGATCGCGGCGGCGCACCTTCTCGATGCCGTAGACCGGGAAGCAGACCCACTGATAGATCGTCACGAACAGATCGAGCAGCGCGAAGGGGATAACGACCGCATAGATCACCGGGACGGTCAGAAAGACCAGCGGGCGCGAGCGCCGCAGGAACAGCCAAAGATGCACGCGCGCCATGCGGTGCGCTTCCCTGACGCCTTCTTCGAACTCGATCTTGCCGCGCTCTATATGATAGCGCATCTGCTCGCGTTGGGCGTCCCATTCCTGCTCAATCTGAGTTTCCAGCTCGGCCAGCCGGGCCTGTAACTTTTCCAGCGTGTCGGACATGACGACCTCCGTCTTTGCCGTTAAGGTAGCCGCAAATAGCTTGGTTCCAAGAGGGGAAAATGTCGGATATCCAATATTTTACGGCGGAAGACGGGGCGCGGATCGCCTATCGCGACGAGGGCGAGGGGCTGCCGGTTCTGGCGCTGGCGGGGTTGACCCGGACTGGGCGGGATTTTGACTACGTAGCGCCATTCCTTAAGAATTATCGTTTGATCCGAATGGATTACCGCGGGCGCGGCGAAAGCCAGTGGACCGGGGCGCAGACCTATACCGTGCCGCAGGAGGGCGCGGACGCGCTGCGGCTGCTCGATCACCTCGGGTTGGAAAAGGCCGCGATTCTTGGAACTTCGCGGGGCGGGCTGATCGGGATGTTCCTTGCCGCGGTGGCGAAGGAGCGCCTGCTAGGGGTGTGCCTCAATGATGTCGGGCCGGTTCTGGAGCGCGGCGGGCTGGAGCGGATCTTCGACTATGTGGGCCGCGATCCGATTGCCAAGTCGTTGGCGGAACTGGCAGAAAAGCTGCCGAAGGTGATGCCGGGCTTCGCCAATGTGCCCGCCAGCCGTTGGGCCGAGGAAGTCTCGCACCACTACCTGCAGACCGACCACGGGGTGAAGATCAACTACGACCCGGCGCTGCGCGAGGCCTTCCTTGCGGCTTTCCAGGGCGATGCGCTCCCCGAGGCATGGCCGCTGTTTGAAGCCTGCGCTGACCTGCCCATGTGTCTGCTTCGGGGCCAGAATTCCGACCTGCTGAGCCACGCGGCGGCGCTGGAAATGTGCGCGCGGCGGCCCGACATGGTCTTTGCCGAGGTGCCGGACCGGGCGCATGTGCCCTTCCTTGACGAGCCCGAGGCGGTCGCCGCGATCACGCGCTGGCTTGGGATAATCGCGGCCTGAGGGGCGCGTCAGCCCCCTGACCGGGCGATCTCGGCCAGGGTCAGGGGGCAGCGGGTGCCGCCGTAGAAGGTGTCGATCAGCGCGGTGAAGGGCGCGCGGGTGGCGGCGTCGGGGCTGGCGGCCTCGAACAGCGTCGCGCAGGAGCGCAGCTTGAGCGCATCGACGGGGCCCATGATCTGCTCGACGGGCGTGCCGGGATGGGAGAGGACGGCCTGAGCCGCCTCGATCAGCCGGGCACGTAGGAGCGGGTCGGCCAGATAGTCGCGCGCCTCATCCAGATCGCGCAGCCCGTATTCCACCGCCCGCGCGCTGCGCCCGAGCGAGGCCAGTTGCGGGAAGATCCACCAGATCCAATGCGTCAACTTGCGCCCCTGCCGGAGTTCGCGCAGGGCGAGCGGGAAGTCTCGGGTCTGGGGGGCGTGGAAGCGTTGGGTCATGTAGCTAGTGAAATTTCAGGGCAACCTTGAACAAAGTCTCTATCACTCAAACGCTGCCTGAGCTTGCCTTTCGCATAGTTTGTTTGGTTCCGATTTCGCACCAAACACTATTTCTTGTCTCGGGTCGTCTTTTTTCCGGAGCTTGTCGTCTGCTGACTACTGGCACCATTCTGCCTGTTAATAAATCCAGTCTTGTTGGTTGCAGTGGACTTGCTTGGCGGCTTTGAGCCGGAGTTCTTTTTATCGGACATTATGCACCTTAAAAGATGAAGAGAAGCCATGCAGGAACTAGTGCCACAGAACAGAATACCGCGAATGTTAAGTCGCGATGAGCGTACTTTATTACATCCTCATTTTGATCGAAGAATGCTTCCGACTCCGTGGCGAGCTGAGCGTAGATTTCATTTGGCTCGCGCCCTTTGATGCGCTCGTCAAGAATGAACTTTGCAGAGTGGTCGAATGTGCAGGCTTTCCAAGAAATGAGGACTCTCGCGGAGAAAAAAAGCGCAAAGAAGAAAAAACCAAACACAATCCAAACGGCGGCTCCCATTCCCAGAATGTGCGGAGGGAGGTTGTGTCCGGATAGGCCTGCTTCGCCTAAGGCCGAAGCCCCGGTAGCCGCTACAAGACCGGTGAGGGCGCTAGTTATTGCCGCTTGATTGCGGATATTCTTCAGGTCTTCTTTTTGCGCGGCTAGCTGCCTAGATGCAATTTCGAAGACCTCTCTCGAGAAGCCTTCAGTTTTCTTGGCATCTGTAATGCTACTATTTTCCCAGCGAGCAACGGGCCGACGTTTCCTCGTCTTGGATCGCATCTCACCCCCAGACCTCTACAAACTCCCGCCACTCGCCCTTGGACATGCCCGAGGTTTCCTGCGTGACGGCCTCGCCACCCAGACGGCGCTTGAGCACTTCGACGGCCTTGCCCGACAGGTTCACCCCGCCGAGGCGGTAGTCCTCGAAGGCCGCGTAGGCCTGGGGCACCCAGTCGCGGACGATGTCGCACATGGTCTCGGCATAGACGCGGATCTCGTATTGGGCGTGGCTGTCTGCGCGCAGGCGCAGGAAGTGGAAGAGGTTGTGCAGGTCGATCTTCCAGTACCACTGGGTGTAGACGTTGGCGGGCAGGTTCATGCGCGCCAACTCGCGCGCGAGGCCGAGTTTGCCGGTGTCCTCGTCGGGGGTGAGCATGTCCTCGTAATGGTCATAGCTGCGCATCGCATCCTCGCGCAGCAGGTCGAGGACGCGGGCGGCCTCGGCGCCTTCAAGCACCTGGCCGCGGCCCTGGTTGTTGACCTTCGACTGGGCGGCGAGGGCCTCGGGGGCGGGGATGTAGAACTCGCGGTCGAGGATCGAGTAGCGGGCCGAGTATTCGTTGACGTTGGCGGTGCGGTGGCGGATCCACTGGCGGGCCACGAAGACCGGGAGTTTGACGTGGAACTTGACCTCGCACATCTCAAACGGGGTCGAGTGCCAGTGCCGCATGAGGTAGCGGATCAGGCCCTTGTCGTCAGAAACGGCCTTGGTGCCCTTGCCGTAGCTGACGCGGGCGGCCTGACAAATCGCGGCGTCGTCGCCCATGTAGTCGATGACCCGTACCAGCCCGTGATCGAGTACCTCATGGGCGGTGTAGAGGCGGGCCTCCATCCCCGGCGAGGTGGCGCGCAGCGTGGTCTGGGGCTGGGCGCGCTGCGCCTCGATCTCGGCGAGCTGTTCGGGGGTAAGCGACATGAGGTTCCTCCGGCGAATAGAATCGGGACGACTATATATGCGATATGCGCTTCACGAAACCGCGAGATGATGTGGCTCGCGCGCGAGGTGTCGCAGCAGGGGCACGGCCCTCGCGCAAAAGTGTTGAAGAATTGACTTTTGAAGGCGGTTTCGGCACCCTTGCCCTCAAGGCAGGAACACAGAAAGAAAACATAATGAGCAAGCATCTTCTCTCGATCATTGCGCTTTGCGCTTTGACCGCTTGCAGCGGGGCCGCTGTTGTTGGGCCGGCTGACGGGACACCGCCGGATGGTTCTACGGATACTCCGAACGGCAGCGGCTCGCTGAACGGGGCCGATCTCAACATTCCCAGCGATCTGTTGGTGAACCTGGAATCCGTTGTCTACGATCCATCGGGCGAAACGCTGCAGGTCGAAATTGCGGGCCTTGACTCGACTCCGGCGCTCGTTCCCTATGTGCGCGACCCGGACCTCGATGTCGCTGGCTTCCAGGCCTACCGCATTCAGGAAGACGCGCTAGACCGCCTGTTCATCGCGCTTGCGAAGACCTCGACCGATGGCTCGGTGAGCGCGGTCACGGTGGCTGATGGTGGTCAGTTTAATAGGTACTTCGCTGGTGGTATTTACGCGCGCAGCGGGGATTACGATCCGCCGAGCGGGCAGGTTTCCTATGCTGGCAGATATGCGGGCTTGACCAACATTAAGGCCGATCCGAGCCTGACGACGAACAAGCTGATCGACCCGGCCGGTAGCGCTTCCGTCAATTGGCCCGATCAGCCCTCGCGCGTTGAGGGGAAGGTTTTCCTCGATGCAAACTTTAGTAAGAACCTAGTCAACGGCGCCGTTTATGATCGCTGGCTGATTGATGCGATCGACACTCCGATCGCGCTCGATGATGTGATCCTTGTCTCGACCAGCATTGCATCAGATGGTACGTTCGCAGGGACGGCTGAAGACGACACCGATCAAAAGGCCATTGGCTCATATGGTGGTGTCTTCGGTGGAGTGGGCGCAAACTCGGTTGCGGGCGCCGTTCATTTGGAAGATCACATTGAAATCTGGGAGAAGGAACAAGAACACGGGGTCTTCGTGCTTGAGCAATGTACCCCTGGGGAGCCCGGCTGCGGCACGCCCTAAGCGATGTTTCGCGATCGCTTGATATGTCTTGCTGCCGTCCTGCTCGCTTCAGCGAGCGGGGCGGTTTGCGCTGAAGAGACCGCTGGCGTCCCGATCTCCCAAGCTCCGCCGGGGCAACTGGAAATCGCAGCGGCGGCCATGGCAAGCGCGGGCCATTCAGCTGAGGCCATGTCGCTGGCCGAGGCGATCCTGCTTAGAGACCCGGACAGTGCCCTTGCGCATTACATCGTCGCGCGCGAGATGCTTGCAGCGGGAAACACCGATGTTGCGCGTCAGGCGGCCTCCAGAAGCTTCTCGGGGGCGGGGACCGATCGCCAGCATTATGAGGCGGCGATATTGGCCGCCAAGGTCGCTTTGGCGGATGAGCGCTGGATCGCCGCGCAGTATTGGGCACGGCACGCGATTCAATATGCGCCGGATGTCCCCAGCAAAGATCTTGCGGTGCAGGACTATTATCGCCTGCGCAGTGAATCGCCCTGGAACTGGCGTTTGCGTTTCGGCGTCAAGCCCTCGAGCAACGTTAACGGAGGCGCGGAGGACCGATCGAACGTCATTGACGGATACGATGCAGTCGGTGTGCTAAGCGATGATGCCCTCGCGCTGTCAGGGATTGTCGGCACCCTTAACTTCGATACAAACTACCGGATCCGCCGCACCGAAAAGAGCCAGACTTATCTCGGCGCAGAGTTGTATTTGCGTGGTGTGGAGTTGTCGGGCTCACCCAAACTGACGCCGTTCCACTTGCCGGGAACTCCTGCGCCTGCCTCGGTCGAGATACGCAACTCCGACTATTCGATGGTTGCACTGGGCATGAACCTTTCGCACCGGCAGGTGCTTGATAGGTCGACGCAGTTTACCGCGTCGCTTTCCGGGGGACAGATGTGGCAGGGCGGTGATCCGGGCTACGGCTATGCGGGAGCGAGCCTGCGCGCAGACCGTAGACTGGGCCAAGCCCCTTCGGCGACCAGGCTGAGCTTTGGCTTGGGTGTCGAGCGGCGCGACTGGAACGACTCGGCGCAGAAAGATACTCGGAGCGAATTGATTTTCGGCCTGACACGGGTTTTGTCGAGCGGGTCGCTATCCGGGACCATGGAATTGCTGGATGTGGCATCGAACAACGATCAGGCGCGCTCTTGGTCGGTTACGGGTTCACTCCGATACGAGCCGAACAAACACATTGGGCCGCTGGCCTATGCATTTTCCGCGGGCGCGATCAAAACGGTTTATCCCGACTACAGTGTCCTTTGGATGCATCCGGAGGGTGGCCGGCAGGACGAAACCGTCTATGGTGAGGTCGGTTTCTGGGCGCCGGACTATGGCTATGCCGGATTCACCCCCGAGTTTCGCCTTCAGGCGATGCAGGTGGACAGTAACATCAGTCGCTTCACCCGCTCCGAGTTTTCGCTGGCGGTGGGGTTGCGTTCTAGCTTCTAGGCCTTGCAGCATTGATCCGGCGGGTTAGGTTCGGATCAGGCGAAGGAGGCCGCGATGAAGATCAGATATCTGCACACGATGGTCCGGGTTCTCGACCTGGACAAGAGCCTGGCGTTTTACGCGCTGCTGGGGCTGAAGGAGACGCGTCGCTACGAGAGCGAGCAGGGCCGCTTTACGCTGGTTTTCATGGCGCCAGAGGGGCAGGAGAAGTGCCCGGTCGAACTGACTTGGAATTGGGATGGCGATACGGGGTTGCCCTCGGACAGCCGGCATTTCGGGCATCTGGCCTATGAGGTCGAGGATATCTACGCGATGTGCCAGCTCCTGATGGACAATGGTGTGACGATCAACCGTCCGCCGCGCGACGGGCGGATGGCCTTTGTGCGCTCGCCCGACAATGTCTCGATCGAGCTGTTGCAGGCGGGGGGGGCGCTGGCCCCGGCCGAGCCTTGGGTCAGCATGGAGAACACGGGCCACTGGTGATCAGCGTTTGAAGCGATCCGCGAGTTTCTGCAGCGGCGTCCGGGTATCTTCGGGCGCCGTTTGCGTGGCGGCGGGTTTCGGCTCGGGCGGTTTAGTGCCAGTCGAGGCGCGCGGGGGCGCGGTGCGCAGGCTGACGGCGTTCAGAAAACGTGGCCCGTCGCCTGCGGCGAGAGCGGGGGCGCCGTCCGAGATGCCGCGCAGCAGGTCGTCGAGCCAGTCCTGATCGGCCATGGCGAAATCCGACAGCACATAGGGCGCGACGCGATCCTTGTGGCCGGGGTGGCCGATGCCGAGGCGGACGCGCGCATAGGCCTCGCCCATATGCTGGTGGATCGAGCGCAGCCCGTTGTGACCCGCGTGCCCGCCGCCCGATTTGAGGCGGATCTTGCCGGGGGCGAGATCAAGCTCGTCGTGGAAGACGGTGATGGCCTCGGGCGGGATCTTGTAGAAATCGGCGGTGGCGCGCACCGATTGGCCCGAGAGGTTCATGAAAGTTTCGGGTTTGAGTAGGATGACGCGGGCCGAACCGAAGCGGCCCTCGGAGGTGAGGCCCTGGAAGGCCTTACGCCAGGGGCCGAAGCCGTGATCGGCGGCGATGCGATCGAGCGCCATGAAGCCGATATTGTGCCGGTTGGCGGCGTATTTCGCACCCGGATTCCCGAGGCCGACCCAAAGCTGCATGGCGCATCTCCTTTCGTCCGGGTTGTAGCGGCGGCGGGGGCAGGGGGCCAGCCCCCTCTTTGCGCGTGCCGCGCAAATTCACCCCCGAGGTATTTCGGCCAAGAAGAAGGGTCAGGCGCTTGAGCGGGAAAAGCGGCGGCGCCAGGCCGAGGGGGAGAGGCCGTAGCGGGAGTGGAAATGGTGGCGCAGCAGGGCGGCGGAAGAAAAGCCCGAGGCCTCGGCCACGGTGTCGATGCTGTCGGTGCCGCCCTCAAGCAGTTCGGCAGCGCGGGTCAGGCGGGCCTCGGCCAGAAAGCGGATCGGGGTGGTACCGGTGGCCTCATTGAAGCGGCGCAGGAAGGTGCGTTCGGAGAGGCCCGCGCGGGTGGCCAGCGATTTGACCGAGGGGGTTTCGGTCAGGTTGGCGCGCAGGCTTTCGATCAGGGGCGAGAGGCGCGCGGCCTCGTGATTGCGGGGCACGGGGCGGGGCAGGAACTGGGCCTGGCCGCCCTCGCGGTGGGCGGGCATGACGAGGCGGCGGGCGACGGAATTGGCGGCCTCGGCGCCGAAGTCGCGGCGGATGATATGGAGGCCAAGGTCCATGCCGGCGGCGGAGCCTGCCGAGGTCAGGATCTGGCCTTCGTCGATATAGAGCACCTCGGGGCGCAGATCGACATTCGGGTAGCGGCGGGTGAAAGCCTCGGCGTAGCGCCAGTGGGTGGTGGCGGCGCGGTGATCGAGCAGCCCCGTGGCGGCCAGAACGAAGGCGCCTGAGCATATCGAAGCGAGGCGGGCGCCGCGGGTATGGGCGGCGCGCAGGGCCTGCGTGAGTTCGGGCGGTACCGGGGCGTCGGCGCCTTTCCAGCCGGGAACGACGATCAGCCCTGCCTCGGCCAGCAGTTCCATTCCGCCGCTGGTGGTGACGCTGAGGCCGCCTTGGGCGCGCAGAGGCCCCGGCTCAATCGCCGCCGTGGCGAAGCGATACCAGTTCGGCCCCATCTCGGGGCGCGAAAGGCCGAAGATCTCCGCGACGATGCCAAATTCGAAGGTGCAAAGCCCGTCATAGGCCAGCGCCACGACCCGATTGTTGGGAATAGGCGGCAGGTCGAGGAATGGCAGAATGTTTTCGTTCGTTGTCATTCTGCCAGCTTACGCAGTTTGCGGCCCTGTGGCAAGATGGGGTCATCGAAGCAATGGAGATGCCGATGAACGCCGTCCTGAAACGCCCCGCGCCCGCCGCCGATACGATTGTCGCGCAGCTTGAGGTGCAATGCGCGCTGCATACCGATTGCTCGGATGTCCATGCCGTATTCGCGGCGGAGGGCGATCCAGGGTTCGTGTTGCTGCACACGATGGGCACGCCCGAGACCTATGCTCGCCGCCACGTGCCCCGGTCGGTCTTCCTGCCGCATCGCCTCATCACCGAAGAGCGGATGGCCGAATGGCCCGCCGAGACGCTTTTCGTCGTCTATTGCTCGGGGCCGCATTGCAACGCGGCCGAGCAGGCGGCGCTGGCGCTGGCCAAGTTGGGGCGGCCGGTGAAGATCATGCTGGGCGGCATCATGGGCTGGGAATTCGAGGGCTACGCCTTCGACCACGGCGCCTGAAGCGCGGGATGCAAAAGAAAAACGCCGGGCCAAGGCCCGGCGTTTCGCATTTCGAGGAGTAACGAATTACTCTTCCGCAGCGGCTTCTTCGTTGTCCGACGAACGCAGGCCCGAGGGTGCAGCGATGTTGGCGATGACGAAGTTGCGGTCGATGGTCGGCTTGCAGCCTTCCGGCAGGGCGATGTCGTTGATGTGGATGACGTCGCCGATCTGCTTGCCGGTCAGGTCCACGGTGATGTGGTCCGGAATGTCACCGGCCTGAACTTCCAGTTCGACTTCCGGACGAACCACGGTCAGGGTGCCGCCGCGCTTGAGGCCGGGCGCCGCTTCGTGGTTCTCGAAGGTCACGTGGATGAACAGGTTGATGCGCGAGGCGCGGTGGGTGCGCATGAAGTCGATATGCGTCGGCAGATCCTTGACCACGTCTTTCTGCACGCCGCGGCAGATCACGCGCACGTCGTCCTGACCGGCAACCTGAAGGTTGAACAGGGTCGACATGAAGCGGCCCTTGCGCAGGCGGGTCAGCAGCTTGTTGTAGTCGAGGTTGATGGCGAGCGGGTCTTTGCCGTCACCATAGACGATGCCGGGCACATAGCCCTCACGACGTGCTGCGCGAGCGGCCCCCTTGCCCGTCCCCGTGCGCACGACGGCTTCGATCGTTTCGATCTCTTTAGCCATTTTGCAATTCTCCAATTGGCGTTTCGGGCCCCCTCCAAGGGTGTGGGCCCATGAGCGTGCGCGCATACGCGCAAATGGCCTGAATGGCAAGAGGGCGCGGCGCATTTGTTGCGCGGGGCCAGGTTTCATCACGCGTTGGTAACAGCTTGCGCGGGGCTTTGCCAATCGGGCTGGGGGCGGGGCTTTCGGGGGCGTCGCGCGCGTGGTAACGCAATCGCGAGTGAGAAGAGGAAGCGGATGAGCTTTGCGGCCGAAATACGCGCAAGTCGGGCGACCGGAGCGGCGCTGGCGATGCTGGGGGCCTATTGGGGCGGGTTCGTGCCTTGGCTGCCGGAGTACAAGGCGCGCATGGGCGTCAGTGACGCCGTTCTGGGGCAGATCCTGCTGGCCTCGGCGGCCGGCGGGATGCTGGCGATGGCGCTTGCGCCGCGTGTGGGGCGCTGGCTCGAGGCGCGGCTTGGCGGGCGGGCGATGCTGCCGCTGGGGCTTCTTTTGGCACTGGCGCATCTGCTGCCGCTGACTGTTGGCGGGCCTTGGGGGATGGTCGTGGCGCTTTTGGGGATGGGGGCGGCGATGTCCTCGCTCGACATCGCGGCGAATGTGCATATCTCCGAGGCGGAGGAGCGCAAGGGGCTGCATCTGATGAACCTCAACCATGCGCTGTTCTCGCTCGCCTTCGCGGTTTCGGCGGTGGCCAACGGGCTCGCGCGCCGCGCCGGAGTGCCGCCCGAGCAGGCGCTGCCGGTCGTTGCACTTGTGCTGGCGGCGATGGCGCTCATTTTCCTTGGCCCGCGCGACGCGGTGCATCAGGCGTCTGTGGGTGAGGAGGCGCGTCCGCGCGGCGGGGTCGTTCCGCTGGCGCTGATCATCGCGGGCGGTTCGGTGCTGTTTGCGGCCTTCGTGGCCGAGAACTCGGTCGAGACCTGGGCCACGTTCCATTTCGAGCGCAACCTGGGCGCGGCACCGGGCGAGGGCGCCTTTGGCCCGGCGATGTTCGCCTTCATGATGGGGGTGGGGCGGCTGTTCGGGCAGGCACTGGCAAGGGTGCTCGGCTCGGTGCGGCTTTTGGTTCTGTCGGCGGGTCTGGGGGTCTTCGGCGCGCTGATCGTGGCGCTGAGCGGGATCTTGTGGCTCTCGATCCTTGGGGTCGCGCTGATCGGGCTGGGGGCTGCGGTTGTTGTGCCCTCAGCCTCGTCGTTGATCGGTCACGCGGCCCCGCCGCAGGCACGGGCGCGCGCGATCTCGCTGACCTGGATGGTCGGCTTCACCGGTTTCTTCATCGGCCCGGTGGTCATGGGGCTGATTGCCCAGACCGTGGGGCTGTTCTGGGGTTTTGGCCTGATCGCGGTGCTGATGGGTAGCATCGTGCTGGCGCTCGGGCCGCTGAGGCAGCCCGAGGCCCGCGCCGCTCAGCTATAGGCGTTCAGGAACCCTTGCGGGATCAGCAGGTTCTCGCGCTTGAGGTCATGCACGTTGCGCTCGCCACACAGCGCCATCGAGATGTCGAGTTCCTTCTGGATCACCTCGAGCGCCTTGGTCACGCCGGGCTCCCCCATGGCGCCAAGACCATAGACGAAGGCGCGGCCGATCATCGTACCCTTCGCACCAAGCGCCAGCGCCTTGAGCACGTCCTGACCCGAGCGGATGCCGCTATCAAGCCAGACCTCGGTCTTGTTGCCGACCGCCGAGACGATCTCGGGCAGCACGCGGATTGAGGACAGCGCGCCGTCCAGCTGCCGCCCGCCGTGGTTCGACACCACGATCGCATCGGCGCCAACAGAGGCCGCCATCTCGGCATCCTCGACGTCAAGGATACCCTTCAGGATCACCTTGCCGCCCCACATATCCATCAGCTTCTTGATCTTGTCCCAGTTCAGGGTCGGATCGAATTTCTCGGCTGTCCAGGTGGACAGCGAGGAAGGGTCCGATACGCCCTCGACATGACCCACGATATTGCCGAAAAAGCGCCGTTTGGTGCCCAGCATCTCAAGGCCCCATTGCCACTTGGTGGCCAGGTCCATCAGCACCGGCAGGGTGAATTTCGGCGGCGCGGTCAGGCCGTTCTTGAGGTCTTTGTGGCGCTGCCCGAGGATTTGCAGATCGACCGTGATCACCAGCGCCGAGCAGCCCGCCGCCCGGGCGCGGTTGAGCACGTCGCGGTTAAACTTGTCGTCGTTGAGCGTGTAGATCTGGAACCAGAAGGGAGCCTGCGTCGCCTCGGCCACGTCTTCGATCGAGCAGATCGACATGGTCGAGAGCGTGAACGGAACCCCGAACTTGGCTGCGGCGCGTGCGGCCTTGATCTCGCCATCGGCGCGCTGCATGCCCGTCAGCCCGACCGGCGCCAGCGCCACCGGCATCGCCACCTTCTGCCCCACCATCGTGCTTTCGGTCGAGCGCCCCGACATATCCACGGCCACTTTCTGGCGCAGGCGGATCTGTGCAAAATCGGACGTATTCTCGCGGAAGGTCTGTTCGGAATACGAGCCGCTCTCGGCGTAATCGTAGAACATCTTGGGGGTGCGGCGCTTATGCAGTCGTTTCAGATCGTCGATGCAGGTGATGACGGGCATGGTCCCTCCGCTGATTGGTTAGTTGTCTTTACCAATTTTGCACGTTTTAGGCAATCCTGAACTTTAGCATCTTGCACTTTGTCAGCGGCTCGGGTGCATTGCGGCCGAAGGGAGCGCGTAATGGACAGTGTTCTTTACGGGTTGATGGGCGGTCTTGTTGCGGCTGCGGCAACCACGGCAGGGGCAATTCCGGCGCTGATCGGCAAGTCGATGTCGCAGCGCACAGCGGACACGATGCTGGGTTTCGCAGCGGGCGTGATGCTTTCGGCCTCCTATTTCTCGCTGATCCTGCCCGGAATCGCGGTGGCCGAAGAGATGTTCGGCGTGGTCTGGATCGCGGCCGGTGTCGCGGCGGTGGGGATCGCGCTTGGCGCGGGGTTCGTGGCCTGGCTCAACCATATCCTGCCGCATGAGCATTTCACCTCGGGGCGCGAGGGGGCGGATGCGGCGCGACTGGCACGGATCTGGCTCTTCGTGCTGGCGATCACCATCCATAACTTCCCCGAGGGCCTGTCGATCGGCGTGGCCTTCGGTGCAGATCGCGCCAAGGGCCTTTCGGTGATGACCGGGATCTCGCTACAAGATATCCCCGAGGGGCTGGCTGTCGCGGTTGCGCTGGTGGGGCAGGGCTACACCCGCACGCGCGCCTTCTTCGTCACCATGCTGACGGGGTTGGTCGAACCGGTTGGCTCGGTGATTGGGGCGGCAGCGGTGTCGATCTCGGGGGCGTTGCTGCCTTGGGGGCTGACTTTCGCGGCAGGTGCGATGCTCTACATCATCAGCCATGAGATCCTGCCCGAAACGCACCGCAACGGCCATCAGAACCGCGCGACGGCGGGGTTGCTGTTCGGCCTGATCCTGATGATGTTCCTGGATGTGACACTGGGCTGAGGCCCGGCGGAAATGAAAAAGGGCGCCGCACGGCGCCCTTTCCTTTGGCTCAGAGGCCGAGTTTCTTTGCGACGATCTCGTTCACCGCCGCCGGGTTGGCCTTGCCGCCCGAGGCCTTGATGACCTGCCCGGTGAACCAGCCCGCCAGCTTCGGATTCTGCTTGGCCTTCTCGACCTGCGCGGGGTTGGCGGCGATGATCTCATCCACCGCGGTCTCGATCGCGCCGAGGTCGGTGACCTGCTTCATGCCGCGCGCCTCGACGATCTGGGCCGGGTCGCCGCCTTCGGTGTAGACGATCTCGAACACATCCTTGGCGATCTTGCCCGAGATGTCGCCCGCCTTGATCAGCTTGATGATGCCGCCAAGCTGCACCGGGTTGACCGGGCTGTCGGTGATCTCATGGCCTTCCTTCTTGAGGCGACCGAAAAGCTCGTTGATGACCCAGTTGGCCGCGAGCTTGCCGTCGCCGGCCTCGGCCACCACGGCCTCGAAGTAATCCGCGTTCTCGACCTCGGCGGTCAGCACCGAGGCGTCGTATTCCGACAGGCCCAGATCGGTGACGAAGCGCGCCTTCTTCTCGTCGGGCAATTCCGGCATGGTTGCGGCGATGTCGTCTACCCAGCCCTGCTCGATTTCCAGCGGCAGCAGGTCGGGGCAGGGGAAGTAGCGATAGTCATGCGCCTCTTCCTTCGAGCGCATCGAGCGCGTCTCGCCCTTGTCCGGGTCATACAGGCGGGTTTCCTGCACGATCTTGCCGCCATCCTCGATGATCGCGATCTGGCGGCGCGCCTCGAATTCGATGGCCTGCTGAATGAAGCGCATCGAGTTCATGTTCTTGATCTCGCAGCGGGTGCCGAGATGCGAGAAATCGCCGCTTTCCTGGAATTTCTCATAGGCGCCCGGCTTGCAGACCGAGACGTTCACGTCGCAGCGCAGGTTGCCGTTTTGCATGTTGCCGTCGCAGGTGCCCAGGTAGCGCAGGATCTGGCGCAGCTTGCCGACATAGGCGGCAGCTTCCTCGGGGCCACGAATGTCGGGGCGCGAGACGATCTCCATCAGCGCGACGCCGGTGCGGTTGAGATCGACGAAGGACATGTTCGGATCCATGTCGTGGATCGACTTGCCCGCGTCCTGCTCGAGGTGGATGCGCTCGATGCGCACGCGGCGGGCAACGCCCGGCCCCATGTCGACGATGATCTCACCCTCGCCCACGATGGGGTGATAAAGCTGGCTGATCTGGTAGCCCTGCGGCAGGTCGGGGTAGAAGTAGTTCTTGCGGTCGAAGGCGGAACGCAGGTTGATCTCTGCCTTCAGGCCAAGCCCGGTGCGCACGGCCTGAGCAACGCAGAACTCGTTGATCACCGGCAGCATCCCCGGCATGGCCGCGTCCACGAAGGCCACGTTCGAGTTGGGCTCCGCCCCGAAGGTGGTCGAGGCGCCGGAGAAGAGCTTGGCGTTCGAGCTGACCTGGGCGTGAACCTCAAGGCCGATCACCAGCTCCCAGTCGGATTTCGCGCCGGCAATGACTTTGGGTTCGGGGGCTTTATAGGAAAGGTGGTCGAGCATGGTCCGCTTCCGTCATCCGTAGGTTACCTGCCTTCTAGGACAGGGCCGCGCGAGGGGCAAGCCTTGCTGCACTGGCGGGCGAGGCAGAAGGGGGCGCTGCCCCCTCTTTCGGGCGTGCGCCCGCAATTCACCCCCGAGGTATTTGGACCAAGAAGAATATGCATCTCTCCGTGTGAAAATACCTCGGGGGTGAGGCCCGGAGGGCCGAGGGGGCGGCGCCCCCTTCTTGTCCCTTATCCCAACAGTCGTGCGGTCATTTCGGACAGGCCTCGGCTGAGGTCGTCGGTTGCAGCGATGCGTTCGAGCTCGGCGCGGATCAGGGCTTGGCGCGTCTTGTCATAGCGCAGCCAGGTTTCGAAGGCCGTCGACATGCGCGCTGCAGTTTGCGGGTTGAGAGGATCGAGGCGGATCAGCCAATCCGCGTAGAAGCGATAGCCCGCGCCGTCTGCCCGATGGAAGCCCGCGTGGTTGGCGGAGAAGGCACCGAGCAGGCTACGGAATCGGTTCGGGTTCTTCCATTCGAAAGCCGGGTCGGCAGCGAGGGTGGTGACACGTTCGGCGGCGGTTTTCGGCGGGCAGAGCGAGGCTTGGACTAGGAACCATTTGTCCATCACCAAGCGCACGTCTTTCCAGCGGCTGCGGAACTGCGCGAGCGCGCCTTCGGCCTTGCCTGCGGTCATCAGGTTGGACAGGGCGCTCAGGCTTTCGGTCATGTTGTCGGCCGAGGCAAAGAGGGCCTCTGCCCGTCTGGCGCCGTCGATTTGTGACAGGAGCGCGAGAGCCGCGAGGCGCAGGGAGCGGCAACCTGCGGGGGCGGCGTCGGGCGTATAGGCGCCGGGGACGGCCATGGACTCATAGGTTGCACTCAGCGCGACCTCATGGCGTTGGGCGAGGATCGTCATTAGTGCGCCTCGGGCGGTGTGGATCGCCTCGGGGTCGGGGGTCGTGCCGCTGGCGTGGAGGGCCTGAGCGATCTCATCCTCGCCGGGTAGGCGCAGGATCAACGCGCGGAAGGCCGGATCGGCGGTGTCGTCGGCCAGCAGACGGCCGATGGCGTCGATATATTCGGCTGCAGGCGGGGCGCCCTTGGTCATATCCATAAGGGTCTGGCGGGCGAGGCTGCGGGCAGCCTCCCACCGGTTGAACGGATCGGTGTCATGCGCCAGCAGGAAGGCCTGTTCGGCGGCGCTTGTGGCGCGCTCCAGCACCACGGGGGCCGAGAAATTGCGCAGAATCGAGGGCACCGGGCGCGTGGAAAGACCCGTAAATGTGAAGCTCTGCCGCGCCTCGGTCATCTCAAGGACGGTCGTCGGCACCACCTCGTTACCGTTGGGCGACAGCAGCCCCACGGCGATCGGCATGTGGCGGGGCGCTTTGTGCGGCTGGCCGGGGGTGGGGGGCGTGTGCTGCTCGAAGGTCAGGGTGTAGGTGTCATCGGCGTAATCGTCGGTCACGCGCAGGCGCGGAGTGCCCGCATCGGTGTACCAGCGCTTGAACTGGCCCAAATCGCGGCCCGAGCTATCCTCGAATACCTTAATCCAGTCTTCTATGGTGCAGGCCTGCCCGTCGTGGCGTTCGAAATAGAGGTCGAGCGCCTTGCGGTAGCCTTCATCGCCCACCAGCGTGCGCAGCATACCCACAACTTCGGCGCCCTTCTCATAGACCGTGGCGGTGTAGAAGTTGTTGATCTCACGGTAATGATCGGGGCGCGGGGGATGGGCGAGGGGCCCCTGATCCTCGCGGAACTGCCGGGCGCGCAGGGCGATTACATCCTCGATCCGCTTGACGGGGCCAAGGCGCATGTCGGCGGTGAAGGACTGGTCGCGGAACACGGTCAGCCCCTCTTTCAGGCAGAGCTGGAACCAGTCGCGGCAGGTGATGCGGTTGCCGGTCCAGTTGTGGAAATACTCATGCGCGATGACCGCCTCGATGCGCTCGTAATCGGTGTCGGTCGCGGTCTCGGGCGAGGCGAGCACGAGCTTGGAGTTGAAGATGTTCAGCCCCTTGTTCTCCATCGCGCCCATGTTGAAGTCATCGACCGCGACGATGTTGAAGATGTCGAGGTCGTATTCGCGCCCGTAGGCCTCTTCGTCCCATTTCATAGAGCGTTGCAGCGCGCCAAGGGCGAAGGCGCAGCGGTCCTCGTCCCCCGGACGGACATAGATGTTCAGCGCGACCTCGCGGCCTGAGGTGGTGGTGAAGCTGCCCGAATGTGCCACCAGATCGCCCGCGACGAGCGCGAAGAGATAGGCGGGCTTGGGCCAGGGGTCGTCCCACTCGGCCCAGCCGGGACCGGAGGCGACCGGGTTGCCGTTCGACAGAAGGACGGGCAGATCGCCTTCGATCCGCACGCGGAAGGGGGCCATTACGTCGGGGCGGTCGGGGTAGTAGGTGATCTTGCGGAAGCCCTCGGCCTCGCATTGGGTGCAATACATGCCGTTGGACATGTAGAGGCCCTCAAGCGCGGTGTTACCCTCGGGGGCGATCTCGACTTCGGTTTCCAGGGTGAAGGGTGCCTCGGGCAGGGCGGCGGGGTGGATTGTCATGCCGCTAGGGGTGATCAGGTAGTCAGAGGGCGTCAGCGCCACGCCGTCGATCGCTGCCGAGATCAGGCGCAGTTGCTCGCCATCAAGTCGCAGCGCGGCGCCGGGCGAGAGCGGAGTCATGGCAATGTGCGCCTGAACGCGGGTCGCATGGGGCGCCAGCCGAAAACGCAGCGAGACCTTGTCGATGCTGAACGGGTAGGGGGTGTAATCGGCCAGATAGGTCGTGCCGTCCATGACTGCTCCTGCGAAACTGTTTTCGGGCGGAGCCTAGGGCGCGGCTCGGCGGGGTTCAAGCCAATGGCGGATCACAGCTTGCGGCGTGCGCGGGAAGGCAAGCGCGTGCCGGTTCCTCGGGACGTGTTGGGCCGAAAATCGCTCAAATCGCCCGAATTGGTTAGGGTAGTTCACCA
This sequence comes from Sedimentimonas flavescens, assembly GCF_019264375.1. GTDB lineage: Bacteria > Pseudomonadota > Alphaproteobacteria > Rhodobacterales > Rhodobacteraceae > Rhodobacter > Rhodobacter flavescens. The sequence continues at coordinate 36,356 of NZ_JAHVAI010000005.1, forward strand.
AAATAGGGTCTAGATAATGGAAATCTCTGGACAGCGCCCGGTCGCTGCACAAGATTAGGTCCGCATGTCAGGGGAGGCAGAAGATGGAACGAGTGGAGCGCGAAGGTCTTGAGGTTGCAGCCGAACTGGCGGCCTTCATCGAAGAGCGGGCGCTGCCGGGCACCGGTGTCGATCCCGCGAAGTTCTGGAAAGGGCTCTCGGGTCTGCTGCACGATCTGGGGCCGAAGAACCGGGCGCTTCTTGACAAGCGCGAGGCCATTCAGGCGCGGATCGACGACTGGCATCTGCATAACCGTGGCAAGGGCCATGACCCGGTCGCCTACAAGGAATTCCTGGTCGAGATCGGCTATCTGCTGCCAGAGGGGCCGGATTTCGACATCGAGACCCCCGCCACCGACCCGGAATTCGCCGATGTGTGCGGGCCGCAGCTGGTCGTGCCGATCACCAATGCGCGCTACGCGCTGAACGCGGCCAATGCGCGATGGGGCAGCCTTTACGATGCGCTTTACGGGACCGATGCACTGGGTGACCGCGCCGAGGGGGCGGGGTTTGACGCGGCACGCGGTGCGCGGGTGATCGCGCGGGCGAAGGCGTTTCTGGACGAGGCCGCGCCGCTGGTGGGCGGCAGCTGGGCCTCGGTCACGCGGCTTTGGGTGCAGGATGGCGGGCTGTTCGCGGATGGCGACGAGGAAACCGGGCTGCGCGATCCCGCGCAATTCGTGGGCTATACGGGCGCGGCGAGTGCGCCGACCTCGGTCGTGCTGACAAACAACGGGCTGCATGTGATCGTCGAGATTGACCCCGAGCACCCCATCGGCTGCGGCGATCCGGCGGGGATCAGCGATGTGCGCCTCGAATCCGCGCTCTCGTCGATCATGGATTGCGAGGACTCGGTTGCCTGCGTTGATGCGGCTGACAAGGTGCAGGCCTATTCCAACTGGCTTGGCCTGATGCGCGGCGATCTGACCGAGGTGGTCAGCAAGGGCGAGCGCAGCTTTGTGCGCGCGCTGAACCCGGACCTGAGCTTCACCGCCCCCGAGGGCGGCGAGGTCACGCTCAAGGGCCGCGCGCTGATGCTGGTGCGCAATGTGGGCCATCTGATGACCAACCCCGCGATCCTGACGCGCGACGGCGACGAGGTTTTCGAGGGGCTGATGGATGCGATGATCACCACGCTCTGCGCGCTGCACGATCTGCAAAAGGACGCCGGTGCGCGCAACTCTGTCACCGGCTCGGTCTATGTGGTAAAGCCCAAGATGCATGGTCCCGAAGAGGTCGCCTTTGCCTGCGAGATCTTCGACCGGGTCGAGCACTGCCTCGGTCTGCCGCGCCACACCGTGAAGCTGGGCATCATGGATGAGGAGCGCCGGACCTCGGTCAACCTCAAGGAATGCATCCGCGCGGCCAGGCACCGCGTGGCCTTCATCAACACGGGCTTCCTCGACCGAACGGGCGACGAGATCCACAGCTCGATGGAGGCCGGGCCGATGCTGCGCAAGGGCGAGATGAAATCTCAGCCCTGGATCCAGGCCTATGAGGATCGCAACGTCGATATCGGCCTGAAATGCGGGCTGGCGGGCAAGGCGCAGATCGGCAAGGGGATGTGGGCGATGCCTGATCGCATGGCCGACATGCTGGAGCAGAAGCTGGCGCATCCGATGGCCGGGGCGAACTGCGCCTGGGTTCCCAGCCCCACGGCGGCCACGCTTCACGCCACGCATTACCATCAGGTCGACGTCAAGGCCCGCCAGCGCGAGATCGCGGCGATGAAGCGCCCCTCGCGCCTCGATGATCTGCTGACGATCCCGCTGGCTGCGGGGCGCAACTATTCGGATGCCGATATCACCGCCGAGATCGAGAACAACGCGCAGGGCATTCTTGGGTATGTTGTGCGGTGGGTCGATCAGGGGGTCGGGTGCTCGACCGTGCCCGATATTCATGACGTGGGCCTTATGGAGGACCGCGCGACCTGCCGTATCAGCTCGCAGGCGCTGGCGAACTGGCTGCATCACGGCGTGGTCAGCGAAGGCCGCGTGATGGAGGCGCTGCGCAAGATGGCCAAGGTGGTGGATCGCCAGAACGCGAGCGACCCAAGTTATACGCCGATGGCGCCGGGCTATGACGGGCTTGCCTTCCAGGCCGCCTGCGATCTGGTGTTTTTGGGCCGGGTGCAACCCTCGGGTTACACCGAGCCGGTTCTGCATCAGCGGCGGGCACAGGTGAAGGCGCTGGCTCGCTAAGCGCTCAACGCGCGGGCGGGCGCAGCCCTGCACAGGGGCTGCGCATTCTTCGAGCTTTTCAACACGATGGCAGAGGGTTAGCTTGATCCGAAAGGAGCGCGCAATGACCAGACCCGTCGTAGGTATCATCGGCAACCGCGGATTGGTGAACGACCGCTATCCCGTCCATGAGGGCGGGCAGATGAACTCCTGCGCGGTCAGCCATGTCGCGGGCTGCATTCCCCTGCTGATCCCCGCCGACCCGGACTTTCTGTCGATTGAGGAGTTGATGGAGGTTTGCGACGGTTTCCTGCTGACCGGCGGGCGCCCGAACGTGCATCCCGAGGAATACGGCGAGATCGAGACCGACAAGCACGGCACCTTTGATCGGGCGCGCGACGCGATCACCCTGCCGCTGGTGCGGGCCTGCGTCGAGCGTGGCCAGCCCTTCTTCGGGATCTGCCGCGGCTTTCAGGAGGTCAACGTCGCCATGGGCGGTACGCTGCACCCCGAGATCCGCGAATTGCCCGGTCGCATGAATCACCGCATGCCCCCCGAAGGCACGCTGGAAGAGGCCTTCGCCCTGCGTCACAAGGTGCTCTTGCAGCCCGGCGGGCGGTTCGCCGCGCTTTTCGGCGCCGAAGAGGTGGTGACCAACACGCTGCACGGGCAGGGGATCGCCACGCCGGGCGAGCGTATCGTGATCGAGGGCCGCGCCGAGGACGGCACGCCCGAGGCGATCTACGTCAAGGACGCGCCTGGCTTTACGCTGTCGGTGCAGTGGCATCCCGAATGGAATGCTGAAGACGACCCGGTCTCGCGCCCGCTGTTCCGCGCCTTCGGCGATGCGGTCCGGCAATGGGCAGCGGCGAAGGTGGCTTGAGATGAAACGCTCGCGCGTCAACACGATCATGGCTGAAGCCGAGGAGATGATCGCGCAGTTCGGCTTCCGCCTGCCGCCCTTCGCATGGTGGAGCGTGGATGAGTTCCGCGCGGCTATGCCTGAGGCGCGGCGTGTCGTCTCGGCGCGCATGGGGTGGGACATCACCGATTACGGGCAGGGAGACTTCGACCGGCTGGGGCTGTTCCTGTTCACCCTGCGCAATGGCGAACTGACGGATCTGCGAACGGGCGGAGGCATGGCCTATGCCGAAAAGCTGCTGATCTCACGCCGCGATCAGATCAGCCCGATGCACCGCCATATCGTCAAGGCCGAGGACATCATCAACCGCGGTGGCGCAGGGCTGGCGGTGCAGCTTTATGGCTCGGATCCGAGCGGGGCATTCGATGAAACCGCAGGCGGGATCGTGTTTTGCGACGGTATCCCGCGCGTCTTCACCCCGGGCGAGATCATCGTGTTACCCCCCGGCGAAAGCATCACCCTGCGCCCCGGCGATTGGCACGCCTTTTGGGGCGAGGGCGGCGATGTGCTGATCGGCGAGGTTTCGACCGTCAATGACGATCTGAGCGACAATATCTTCCGCGACCCGATCGGGCGCTTTGCCGAAATCGAGGAGGACGAGGCCCCGCGCCACCTTCTGGTCAGCGATTACGACGCCTGGCTCGGCTGAAGGAATTTTGCGGCTTCCTTGCGCGCGAAGGGTTTGAGCGCGCCGCCATGCGCCTCCAGCCAGTCGCGCACGGCTTGGGCGTCGTGCTTGGAAAGCTCGCGCAGCCACCAGGCGATGGCCTTCTGGATGAACCAGTCGCGGTCTTCGGAAAGGCGCACGCACCAGCCCAACACACGTGCGCGGATCGCGGCTTCCTCGGCGGTGGGGTGGTTTTGCTTGGTCCAGGGCAGGGTGATCACCAGCGCCGCGCGGCGGGTCCACATATTGTCGGCCTCAAGCCAGGTTTCGACCTGATCGACGCGGGTCGGGTCGGCCACCAGGCGCCGGCTGCCCGCGTTGCAGGCGTGATCGGCAACCGCCCAGGCATTGAGCCCCGGCACCCAGGAGGCGATCAGATCCCAGGCAGCGTCATCGGGGCGCATCCTTGCCTGCGTCAGTAGCTTGGTCGCGGCGATCATCGCCTCGTGGATGCCGCTGTCCCACAGGCCCGCGGCCAGCGCGATGCGTTCTTCAAGCGAACACTGAGCCCGCCAAAGCCGGGCCATATCCTCGATCAGCGGCACGGCCACACCCAGGTAACGGCGCGGGACTTTGTGATAGGCTTCGGCCCCGGCGGCCTTCTCCGCGTCTCCGCAGATCTCCAGCGCGGCGATGGCATCGGCAACCGAGGGCGGGGCGCCCAGATCGTCGTCTTCCTCGCCCTCGTGATACTGCTCATAGGCCGCGTCCGAGGCCGCATAGGCCCGCGCCTCGGCGTCCAACTGCGCCTCTTCCTCGGTCAGCGGGCGGTCCTCGGCGGAGATAGTGCGGGGTTTGCGCGTGCGGCCCATTACTCGACCGTCACAGACTTGGCGAGGTTGCGCGGCTGGTCTACATCGGTGCCCTTGGCAACGGCGGTGTAATAGGCCAGCAGCTGCGCGGGCACGGCATAAAGGATCGGCGCCCAGGGTTCAGCCACGGAGGGCATCTTGAGCGTGGCCCAAGTGCCGTCGGAGGCCGCCGCAAGCCCCTTGCCGTCCGAGATCAGAAGCACCTCGCCATGGCGCGCCATGACCTCTTGCATGTTCGACACGGTCTTGTCGAAAAGCCGGTCATGCGGCGCCAGCACGATCACTGGAACCGAGCGGTCGATCAGTGCAATCGGCCCGTGCTTGAGTTCACCTGATGCATAACCTTCGGCGTGGATATAGCTGATTTCCTTGAGTTTCAGCGCGCCTTCCAGTGCCAGCGGGAACATCGGGCCGCGGCCAAGGAAAAGGATGTCCTGTGCCTCGGCCAGACGTTCGGCCAGCTTTTCGATCTGTTCCGAACAGCCAAGCGCGGTGTTCATCAGCCCCGGCAGCGCGCGCAGCGTGGTCAGGTGCTCGTCCAGATCCGCAGGCGCGATATGACCCCGGTCCACCCCGGCCTTGAGCGCCATCGCCGCCAGAACCAGAAGCTGGCAGCTGAAGGCCTTGGTCGAGGCGACACCCACCTCGACCCCGGCCAGGATCGGCAGGGCGATGTCGCATTCGCGCGCGATGGAAGAGGTGGGCACGTTCACCACGGCCACGGTCTTGGCAACCTTCTCGTGGCAGTAGCGCAGCGCGGCCAGCGTGTCGGCGGTCTCGCCCGACTGGCTGACGAAGATGGCGAAGCTGCGCTTGGGCAGCGGCGGCTCGCGGTAGCGGAACTCAGAGGCCACGTCGATCTCGCAGGGCAGGCCGGCGAGTTGCTCGAACCAGTATTTCGCGACCGAGCAGGCATAGAAGGCGGTGCCGCAGGCAACCAGCGTCAGACGGTCGAGATCGGCGAAATCGAGGCCCTCGGGCAGGTTCAACTGGCCGTTCGGCAGGTAGTGGCGCAGGGCGTCGCCCAAGACCACCGGCTGCTCGGCGATTTCCTTGGCCATGAAGTGCTTGTAGCCCGCCTTCTCGACGCGCGCCGCGCCCAGGTCAATGCGCTGCTCGTCGCGGTTTGCACGGCGACCCTCGGCGTCGAAAATCTCGGCGCCCGCGCGGGTGACGAAGGCATAGTCGCCCTCGGCGAGGTAGGTGATCCGGTCGGTCATCGGCGCCAGCGCGATCGCGTCGGAGCCCACGAACATCTCGCCCTCGCCATGGCCGATGGCCAGCGGCGAGCCCTTGCGGGCGGCGATCATCAGGTCATCCTCGCCGTCAAACAGCCACAGAAGCGCGAAGGCCCCGTCGAGTTTCTTCAGCGTCGCCAGAGCGGCCTCGCGCGGGGACATGCCGCGATCCATGAACGCGCGGGTTAGCAGGGCGACCGTTTCGGTATCGGTCTGGGTCTGCGGGGCGATCCCGGCCTCGGCCAGTTCGGCGCGCAGCTCACGGAAGTTCTCGATGATGCCGTTATGGACCACGGCGACCTTGCCCGACATATGCGGGTGGGCGTTGACGGTCGTCGCGGCGCCATGGGTGGCCCAACGGGTGTGACCGATGCCTGACTTGCCCGCCAGCGGTTCGTGTACCAGCAGGTCGGACAGGTTCACCAGCTTGCCGACAGCGCGGCGTCGATCCAGCTGGCCGTTGTTAATCGTCGCGATCCCGGCCGAGTCATAGCCGCGATATTCCAGCCGCTTGAGGCTTTCCACAAGCAGGGGCGCGACTTCATGGTTTCCAAGAACCCCAATAATCCCGCACATTTACGAACCCTTTTTCATGTTTGCCTTCTTGGCCCGCAGCATCTCAAAAAGCTTTGTCGCAAGACCCGGTCGGTTCATCTGCTTGGCGCGGCCCAGGGCGATGGCGCCCGCTGGAACATTCTCGGTGATGACCGAACCAGAGCCGGTCAGCGCGCCGTCGCCCACCGTGACCGGCGCCACCAGCATCGTATCCGAGCCGATGAACGCGTTCGCACCCACGGTGGTGCGGTGCTTGAAAACGCCATCATAGTTGCAGGTCACCGTGCCCGCGCCGATGTTGGTGCCCTCGCCAATGTCGGCGTCGCCCAGATAGGTCAGGTGGCCGACCTTGACGCCCTCGGCCAGGATCGAATTCTTCACCTCGACGAAATTGCCGATATGCACATCCTCGGCCAGTTCGGCGCCGGGGCGCAGGCGTGCAAACGGCCCGACGGTCGCCCCGCGCGAGATATGGCAGCCCTCAAGATGGCAAAACGCCTCGATCTGCGCGCCGCTTTCGATGGTGACATCGGGGCCAAAGACCACGTTCGGCCCGATTACCACGTCGCGCCCGATATAGGTGTCCAGCGCGAACCAGACGGTGTCCGGGTCCACCATGGTCACGCCGTTCTCCATCGCCTCGGCGCGCATTCGGGCCTGAAAGAGGGCCTCGGCGCGGGCCAGCTCGGCGCGGGTATTGATGCCGAGGGTTTCTTCCTCGGGGCAGGTCACGACCTCGGCGCTGAGGCCCTTGGCGCGGGCGGCGGCGACGATGTCGGTCAGGTAGTACTCGCCCGCCGCGTTGTCGTTCTTCAGCCCCGCGACCAACTCGGTCAGCAGCACGGCATCGCAGGCGATAACGCCGGAATTGCAAAGCATTATGGCGCGTTCTTCGTCGGATGCGTCCTTGAATTCGACGATCCGGTCAAGAGCGTTGCCCTTCGCGATCAGCCGCCCGTAGCGGCCCGGATCGGCGGCCTCAAAGCCCAGAACGGTGACCGCGGCGGTGCTTTCGGCCAGCCGCTCCAGCGTCTCGGGGCGGATGAAGGGCGTGTCGCCGTAAAGCATGATCACACGGCCGTCGAACCCCTCCAGCGCGGGCAGCGCCTGCGCTACGGCATGGCCGGTGCCAAGCTGTTCGGCTTGCAGTACCACCTTGGCCTCGGGGTCGATCTTGCCGACGGCCTTGGTAACGGCCTCGGCGCCATGGCCCGCGACGACGATCACCTGTTCGGGCTCCAGCGCGCGCCCTGCGGCCAAAGCATGGGCCACAAGCGGTGCAGCGCCGATGCGGTGCAGCACCTTGGGGAGGTCCGAATTCATGCGGGTGCCTTGGCCAGCGGCCAGAACAATCAACGCGATCGTCATGGGAATGCCTTTTCTTCTGCTCGGACCCGTTTTACCCATACCATATCTGGCCGCAAGGGGCGCGCATTCACGCTATCTTTCGGGTTCGTAACAGGGGGATTCCATGCGCACGGTGGTGTTTGATCTCGACGGCACGCTGGCCGATACCTCGGCCGACCTGATCGCCGCGGCGAACGCCTGCTTCGAGGCGCGTGGTCTGGGGCGCCCTCTGGACCCGGTCGGCGATGCGCTGATCGCCTTTCACGGCGGGCGCGCGATGCTGCGCGCGGGCTACGCGCGGCTCAACGAGGCGCGGGCAGAGGACCTGATCGAGGCCGATTACCGCCCGCTGCTTGACCATTACGCCGCGCATATCTGTGTCGAGACACGGCTTTACCCCGGTGCCGCCGAGGCGGTCGAGGCGCTGCGCGGGCAGGGCTACGCGACCGCCATCTGCACCAATAAGCCCGAGTATTTGGCGCGTGATCTGGTCGCCCAACTGGGCGTGGCCGGGCTGTTCGGCGCGCTGATCGGGGCCGACACGCTTCCGGTGCGCAAGCCCGACCCCGCGCCCTACCGGGCCGCCGTGGCGGGGGTAGGGGGCGATGCCGCGCGCTCGATCCTGATCGGCGACACGGTGACTGACCGAGAGACGGCGCGCGCCGCCGGTGTGCCCTGTGCGCTGGTAACCTTCGGCCCCGAGGGGCGGGGGATCGAGCGCCTTGCGCCCGAGGCCCTGTTGGAGCATTACGGTGATCTTCCCGAGTTGGCGGGACGTTTTCTGCCCGACTGATTTAACCCCGCGGTTTTCCCGATGACCAAAGCCCCCGGCCGCCACGCGGTGAGCTTCGTCCTGCTTCTCGTCTTTCTCGACATGGTCGGACTTGGGCTGATCCTGCCCGTGCTGCCCAAGCTGATCGAGACCGTAGGTGATATGGATCTGGCCGAAGCCTCGCGCATCGGGGGCGGCATGTTCGCGGCCTTCAGCCTCGCGCAGTTCGTCTTTTCGCCGCTGGCCGGAGCGCTGTCGGACCGGTTCGGGCGGCGGCCCTTGCTGCTTCTGGCGATCGCGGGGCTTGGGGTGGATTACATCTTTCACGCGCTCGCGCCCTCGGTGCTGTGGCTTTTCGTGGGGCGGATCGTGGCGGGGGCCTGCGGGTCGTCTTACGTCATCGCCAACGCCTTCCTGGCCGATGTGACCGCGCCCGAGGCGCGCGCCAAGGCCTTCGGGATGCTCGGAGCCGCCTTCGGCATGGGCTTCGTTCTTGGGCCTGCCATCGGCGGGCTGTTGGGCGAGCTTGGCCCGCGCGTGCCCTTCTGGGTGGCGGCGGCGATTTCGTTCGCGAACCTCGTCTATGGCTATTTCGTCCTGCCCGAAACCCTGCCGCCCGAAAAACGCCGCGCCTTCCGCTGGCGCGAGGCGAACCCGCTAGGCGTGCTGGCGGTGTTTGCCCGTCACAAGGGCGTTCTGCCGCTTGGCGCGGTGTTGGCGGTCTACTTCTTCGGCTCGGCTGTCTATCCGGCGATCTGGTCGTTCTGGGGGATCGCCAAGTTCGGCTGGTCCGAGGCGATGGTGGGCATCTCGCTGGCGGCCTTCGGTATCGTCTGGGCGGTGTTCCAAGGCGTGCTGACCGGCCCCGCCGTGCGGCTCTGGGGCGAGTGGCGGGTGGCGATGGTCGGTCTGATCATCGCGGTTCTGGCCTGCGCGGGCTATGGCTTTGCCAATGGTATCATCGCGGTCGTGGCGCTTTTGGTCTTCCACGGCCCCGAGGGTTTCGTGAACCCGATGCTGGCCGCGCTGATGTCGCGCGCCGTGCCCGAGGACGAGCAGGGCGCGCTGCAAGGTGGGATCTCGGCGGCGATGAACCTTGCGATGCTTCTGGGCACGCTGTTTTTCACCCAGGTCTTCGGCTACTTCCTGTCGGATGCGGCGCCCTTCCGCAGCCCCGACATGGCCTATTTTGTCGCCGCCGTGACGCTGCTTGTGGCGCTGGCGATGTTCTGGCCGCAGTTTCGGCGCGCACGCGGCTAGGGGCGGGGGAAACGTGCGCGAGCGGCTTCGGCCTCGGGGCGCAGCGCGCAGCCCTCGGCATGGTCGTTGATCAGCCCCATCGCCTGCATGAAGGCATAGACCGTGGTCGGCCCAACGAATTTCCAGCCGCGTTTCCTCAACTCCTTCGATAGCGCGACCGAGGCGGCCGAAGTCGAGGCGCTTTGCGGCGTTGCCAGATCCTCGGGGCGGGGTTCATAGCGCCAGATGAAGGCGGCCAGCGAGCCCTCGGCCGCGACCATCTCGCAGGCGCGGGCGGCGTTGTTGATCACGGCCTCGATCTTGCCGCGATGGCGCACGATGGAGGCATCGGCCAGCAGGCGCTCGACATCCTCGGGGCCGAAGGCCGCGACCTTGTGAAAGTCGAACCCCGCGAAGGCCGCGCGAAATCCCTCGCGCTTGGCCAGAATGGTTCGCCAACTCAGCCCCGACTGGAAACTTTCCAGGCAAAGCTTCTCGAACAGGCGGATGTCGTCACCCACCGGAAAGCCCCATTCCTGGTCGTGATAGTCGAAAAACTCCGGCGCCGCCGCGCACCAAGCGCAGCGCGGGCGCCCGTCCGGGCCCTCGATGGTCTTGCTCATGTGCACCTCCCTTTGGTCCATGATGCACGGGGAAGGGCGGGCGGTCAGCCCCCGATCTTACTCGGAACCATATAGCGGCACGGTCGAGATCGACATTTTGGCCGAGCCCTCGGTGAGTTCGGTCGCATGGGTCAGATAGATCAGGGTCTGGTGCGCCTCGTCGAAGATCCGGGTGACCTTGAGCGACTTGAAGATCAGCGAGCGGCTTTCGGAAAAGACCTTCTCGCCACCTGGGCCACGGTCGATATCGCCGATCTTGATCGGTCCCGTCTGGCGGCAGGCGATGGAGGCGTTCGAGGGGTCTTCGAACCAGTTACCCTGCGTGATCCGATCAAAAAACGAGCGGTCGAAATATGCAATATGGCAGGTAACGCCCTGCACCTTGGGGTCTTCGATCGCCTCGATAAGGATGTCGTTTCCGACCCAATCGACGCCGACCTCGCCAACCTGCTCGGCGCCCGCGGCGGCTGACAGAAGCGGTGCGGCGATCAGGGCTGCGGTCATAATTCTGCGCATGAATGCCTCCTGTAATCTGTCGATCAACATGGGTATCGCCGCCGTTCATGCAAGAGTTTTGCGAACAGGGCTTGACGCGAATCGGACATCGGCGCAATAAATGAACGAGCGTTCAATAACGGGGAGGAAAGTTATGTTCGCGGGTTCTATGACGTTCGATCTGGGCGAGGATGTGAATGCGCTGCGCGATATGGTGCACGCCTGGGCGCAGGAGCGGGTCAAGCCGATCGCGGCGCAGGTGGATCGCGACAACATCTTTCCGCATGAGCTGTGGGCGGAGATGGGCGAGCTGGGTCTGCTTGGCGTCACCGTTGCCGAAGAATACGGCGGCTCGGGCATGGGCTATCTGGCGCATGTGATCGCCACCGAAGAGATTGCGCGGGCTTCGGCCTCGATCTCGCTCAGCTACGGGGCGCATTCCAACCTCTGTGTCAACCAGCTCAAGCTGAACGGCAGTGCGGCGCAGAAAGCCAAGTATCTGCCCGATCTCGTGTCGGGGGCAAAGGTCGGTGCGCTGGCCATGTCGGAATCCGGTGCGGGTTCGGACGTGGTGGGCATGAAGCTGCGCGCCGAGAAGAAGGACGGCTATTACGTCCTGAACGGCCATAAATACTGGATCACCAACGGCCCCGACGCCGATACGCTGGTCGTCTATGCCAAGACCGACCCGGAGGCGGGCTCGCGGGGTATCACGGCCTTCATCATCGAGAAATCGTTCAAGGGCTTCTCGACCAGCCAGCATTTCGACAAGCTCGGTATGCGCGGCTCGAACACGGCGCAGCTGTTCTTCGACAATTGCGAAGTGCCCGAGGAGAACGTGCTGGGCGCCGAAGGCAAGGGCGTGCGCGTCCTGATGTCGGGTCTGGACTACGAGCGCGTGGTGCTCTCGGGGATCGGCACCGGTATCATGGCGGCCTGCCTCGACGAGGTTGTGCCCTACTCGCAGGAGCGTCAGCAGTTCGGCCAGCCGATCGGGAATTTCCAGCTGATGCAGGCCAAGATCGCCGACATGTATGTCGCTATGAACACGGCCCGCGCCTATACCTACGAGGTTGCCAAGGCCTGCGATCGCGGCGCGGTGACGCGTCAGGATGCGGCCGCAACGGTGCTCTATGCCTCGGAACAGGCGATGGTGCAGGCGCATCAGGCGGTTCAGGCGCTTGGCGGTGCGGGCTTCCTGCAAGACAGCGTGGTCTCGCGCCTCTTCCGTGACGCCAAGCTGATGGAGATCGGCGCGGGCACCTCGGAGATCCGCCGGATGCTGATCGGTCGCGAACTGCTGGCGGGCGCGTGATGCGCGCGCTGGCCCTCGCGCTGTTGCTACCTGCGCCGGTTCTGGCGCAGGGCGCACTGCCGGTGGACTATGACGCATCGGTGATCGAGGCCTGCTTGGGCGCGAAATCGACCGAGGCGCGCAAAGAGTGCATCGGTGTCGGCGCGGCTCATTGCATGCTCACCAGCGATGGGGGCAGCACGAACGCGGGCATGGGCTTCTGCTTTGGCGCCGAACGCGCCGACTGGGATGCCCGGCTGAACGCTGCCTATCAGGAGCTGATGGCGGCCGAGACGGCGGCGGATGCCGAGATGGCGGAAATCGGAAGTGCCGCGGCGCCGATGGCACCCGCGCTTCAGCAGATGCAGCGCGCCTGGATCGCCTTCCGCGACGCAGCTTGCGAATATGAGATGACGCAATGGGGCGGGGGCTCTGGGGCGGGGCCGGCAGGATCGGCCTGCACCATGCGCATGACTGCCCTTCAGGCGCTGGAACTGATGGCACGACTTGAAGACAAGGCTCGGTAAGGGACGGAGATCACACATGAAACTCGTATCATCCTTTGTCTCCGGCTCGGATGCGGCACGGCAGAATCGCGAGGCGCATCTGGCTATGCTGGCGACCGTGCGCGAGGCAGCTGATCGCGCCGTGGCCGGTGGCGGCCCCGAGGCCTCCGCGCGCCACGTGGCCCGTGGCAAGATGGCCCCGCGCGAGCGCGTGGCAGGTCTGCTCGACCCCGGATCGCCCTTCCTTGAGGTCGGCGCGACGGCAGCGCATGGCATGTATGACGGCGCGGCACCCTGTGCGGGCGTGATCGCCGGGATCGGCCGTGTGCACGGGCAAGAGGTGATGGTCGTCGCCAACGACGCCACCGTGAAGGGCGGCACCTATTACCCGATGACGGTGAAAAAGCACCTGCGCGCCCAGGAGATCGCCGAGGAATGTGCGCTTCCCTGCATCTATCTGGTGGACTCGGGCGGTGCGAACCTGCCTAACCAGGATGAGGTCTTCCCCGACCGCGATCACTTCGGCCGCATCTTCTTCAACCAGGCGCGGATGAGCGCCAAGGGCATTCCCCAGATCGCCGTTGTGATGGGATCATGTACCGCTGGCGGCGCCTATGTGCCCGCGATGTCGGATGTGACGATCATCGTAAAAGAGCAGGGGACGATCTTCCTTGCCGGTCCGCCGCTGGTGAAGGCCGCCACGGGTGAGGTCGTCACCGCAGAGGATCTTGGCGGTGGCGATGTGCACACCCGCCTCTCCGGCGTCGCCGATTACCTGGCCGAGGATGACGCCCACGCGCTCGCGCTTGCCCGCCGCGCGGTCAGCCATCTTAACCGCGCGAAGCCTGCGTCGGTGCAGTGGCAATCGCCCGAAGACCCGGCCTATGACCCCGAGGAAATCCTCGGCGTCGTTCCCGCCGATCTGCGTACCCCTTATGATATCCGCGAGGTGATCGCCCGCCTCGTCGATGGCTCGCGCTTCGATGAGTTCAAGCCGCGCTTCGGTGAGACGATCGTAACGGGCTTTGCACATGTCATGGGCTGCCCCGTCGGGATCGTCGCCAACAACGGCGTGCTCTTCTCCGAGGCCGCGCAAAAGGCCGCGCATTTCATCGAGCTTTGCTCGCAGCGCTCTATCCCGTTGGTGTTCTTGCAAAACATCACCGGTTTCATGGTGGGCAGAAAGTACGAGAACGAAGGTATCGCACGCCACGGCGCCAAGATGGTGACTGCAGTCGCGACAACCTCGGTGCCCAAGATCACCATGCTGGTCGGCGGCTCGTTTGGGGCTGGCAACTACGGCATGGCGGGTCGCGCCTATTCGCCGCGCTTCCTCTGGACCTGGCCCAACTCGCGCATCTCTGTGATGGGCGGCGAGCAGGCAGCGGGCGTTCTGGCGACCGTGCGCCGCGAGGGGATCGAGCGCAAGGGCGGCAACTGGTCCGCTGCGGAAGAGGCGGAGTTCAAGCGCCCGACAATCGAGATGTTCGAGCGCCAGAGCCATCCGCTCTACGCATCAGCGCGGCTTTGGGATGATGGCGTGATCGACCCGCGCCACTCGCGGCAGGTGCTGGCGCTTTCGCTGTCGGCAAGTCTCTGCGCGCCGATCGAACCGACACGCTTCGGCGTGTTCCGTATGTAAACTTCTTGCCTCCGGCGGAGGTATTTGGACCAAGAAGAACGCATAGCTTCTTCTTGGCGAAAATACCTCGGGGGGCTCCGCAGGAGCGGGGGCAGCGCCCCCTCTGACATTGGACACAGGGAGGAGCCCATGTTCCGCAAGATCCTGATCGCCAACCGTGGCGAAATCGCCTGCCGTGTGATCGACTCCGCACGCCGCATGGGAGTGGCGACGGTGGCGGTCTATTCTGACGCCGATCTGGGCGCGCGCCATGTCGCCATGGCCGATGAGGCAGTCCTGATCGGTGGCCCGGCGCCGAAGGACAGCTATCTCCGCGGCGACGCGATTATCGCCGCGGCGCTTGCGACGGGAGCCGAGGCCATTCACCCAGGCTACGGCTTTCTGTCCGAGAACCCGGAGTTCGTGGATGCCGTTGAGGCCGCGGGCCTTGTGTTCATCGGTCCTTCGGGTCGCGCGATCCGCGCGATGGGTCTGAAGGATGCGGCGAAGGCGCTGATGACCGAGGCTGGCGTTCCCGTTGTGCCCGGCTATCACGGCGAAAATCAGGACCCCGAGCATCTGGCCGGTGCGGCCGAGGCCGTGGGCTATCCTGTGCTGATCAAGGCCGTTGCCGGTGGTGGCGGCAAGGGGATGCGCAAGGTAGACCGGGCGCAGGATTTTGCGGCGGCGCTTGCCTCGGCGCAGGGTGAGGCCCAAACCGCTTTTGGCAACCCCGCCGTACTGATCGAGAAATACGTCGAAAAGCCCCGCCATATCGAAGTGCAGGTCTTTGGCGATGGCACCCATGCGGTGCACCTGTTCGAGCGCGACTGCTCGCTCCAACGACGCCACCAGAAAGTGATCGAGGAAGCCCCGGCCCCCGGCATGACCGCGGAAATGCGGCAGGCGATGGGGCAGGCGGCCGTCCGCGCGGCCGAGGCGATCAATTACAAGGGCGCGGGCACGATCGAATTCATCGTGGATGCCTCGGAAGGGCTGCGCCCTGACCGCTTCTGGTTTATGGAAATGAACACCCGCCTTCAGGTCGAGCATCCGGTGACCGAGGCGATCACCGGCGTCGATCTGGTCGAGTGGCAATTGCGTGTGGCAGCGGGCGAGGCTTTGCCTGCGCGGCAGGAGGATCTGGCGATCCGCGGTCATGCCTTCGAGGCGCGGCTTTATGCCGAGGACGTCCCTGCGGGCTTCTTGCCGGCGACGGGCACTCTGGCCCATCTGCGCTTCGCGACCGGTGCACGGATCGAAACCGGGGTGCGACCGGGCGACACCATCAGCCCTTGGTATGATCCGATGATTGCCAAGGTCGTGGTGCATGGCCCGACGCGCGCCGTGGCGCTGGCAAGCCTTGCCCGCGCGCTTGAGCAGACCGAGGTTGCGGGAACCACGACGAACCTCGCCTTCCTGGGTGCGCTTGCGCGGCATCGCGGCTTTGCAGCGGGCGATGTCGATACCGGCCTGATCGGGCGCGATCTCGATGCGCTGGTGCATGAGGCCGAGGCGCCTCTGGCGGCGCGGGCGCTGGCGGCGCTGGCGGCGGCGGGGCTCGAAACGGGGCAGGGGACGGGTTTTGCGCTTTGGGGGGCGTTGCGGCGGTCGATCGCCTTTGATCCCCCGGCCTATCTGCGGGTCGAAGGCTCGGGCCGTGTGGCGGTCGAGATCGAGGGCGCCGAGCATATCTGCGAGTTGCGCACCGATGGCTGGTGGGTCGATGGGGCGAAGACGGGCGCGCGGTTCCATCTGGGCGGGGACGAAATCACCGTCTTCCTGCACGGTGCGCATCGCTTTGCGCGCCCCGATCCGCTGGCCCGCGCTTCGCAGGGGCCGACCTCGGATCTGACACTGGCGCCGATGCCGGGGTTGGTGAAGGCGGTTTTCGTTCGGCCTGGGCAGCAGGTGGCGGAAGGCGACAGACTGGCCATCCTTGAGGCGATGAAGATGGAGCATACCATGCTGGCCGCACGCGCGGGCACCGTGGCTGAGGTGCTCGTATCGGAAGGTTCGCAGGTCGAGGCCGGAGCGGCATTGATCCGTCTGGCCGAGGAAGAGGAGGCCGCATGATCCGGCTGCACCACGTTCCCGGCTCGCGCTCGTTCCGGGTGCTTTGGCTGCTTGAGGAACTGGGCGAAGCGGCCGAACTGCGGCTGTGGTCGCTGACCGACGGCAGCCTGCGCAGCCCCGAGTTTCGGGCTCTCAGCCCGGCCGGGCGCATCCCCGCGCTTGAGGTGGACGGGCAGGTGGTCTTCGAGTCGGGTGCAATCGTGCAATACCTGACCGAGACGCGCGGGCGGCTTGCACCCAAGCCGGGAGAGGCCGAGCGCGCACAGTTCCTTGAATGGGTCAGTTTTGCGGAAACACAGGCCAGCATCCTGCAGAACCTCAATATTCATCATATCTTCCTGCGGCCCGAAAGCGCCCGGTCGGCCGCGCTGACCAAGCTCGACACCAAGCGGCTTGAGGTCACTGTTCGCGCGCTGGAAGGCTATTTGCAGGGGCGCGAGTGGTTGCTGAGCGATTTCTCGGCCGCAGACTGCATGATGGGTTTCAACGTCGAGGCGATGTTCCGTTTCGTGCGGCCCGATGCCTACCCGGCGCTTGCCGCCTATTGCGCGCGCGCCATGGCGCGTCCGGCCTATCAGCGTGCCGCCGCTAAGAGCGGCTCCAGCGCGATCTACACCCAGGACTTCTACGAGTTGCCCAATGCCTGAGACCGTTGAAATCTTTGAGATGGCGCCCCGCGACGGGCTGCAGAACGAAAAGCGCATGATCCCCACGGCGCAGAAGATCGCGCTGGTGGACTGGCTCAGCAAGGCCGGGTTCCGGCGGATCGAGGTTGCCTCCTTCGTCAGCCCGAAATGGGTGCCGCAGATGGCCGACAGCGGCGATGTGCTGGCCGGGATCAGTCGCGCGCCGGGCGTGCGCTATGCCGCGCTCACACCGAACCTGAAGGGTTACGAGGCCGCCCGCGCGGCCCGCGCCGATGAGGTGGCGATCTTCGCATCAGCCTCGGAAGGGTTTTCGCGCGCCAATCTCAATTGTTCGATAACTGAAAGTCTTGAACGCTTCGCGCCCGTTATCGAGGCTGCAAAGGTCGATAATATGCCGGTGCGCGGCTATGTCTCGGTGGTGACAGACTGCCCTTATGACGGGGCGATCGCACCGGAGGCCGTTGCGCGGGTGGTGGCCGCACTGCGCGATCTAGGCTGCTATGAAGTCAGCCTGGGCGACACGATCGGGCAGGGGCGCCCCGAGACGATCAGCGCCATGCTGGAGGCGGTGCTGAACGAGTTGCCGCCTGAACGTCTGGCCGGCCACTACCATGACACCGCAGGGCGCGCACTCGAGAATATCGAGGCGAGCCTGGCGCTTGGCTTGCGAGTCTTTGACGCCGCCGTGGGCGGCCTTGGCGGTTGCCCCTATGCGCCGGGTGCCGCGGGCAATGTGGCGACCGAAAAGGTCGCCGCGCGGCTGGCCGAATTGGGCTATGACACCGGGCTGAATATGGCGGTGCTGCAAGAGGCCGCCACGCTGGCGCGGTCGATGAAGGGAGGCCAGGATGGCTGAGACGATCCGGATCGAGACCGACTCGCGCGGTGTGGCCCACCTGTGGCTGGCCCGCGCCGACAAGCACAACGCGCTGAGCGCGCAGATGATGGATGAGATCACCGCCGCGATCACCGATCTGGGTAATGACCCTTCGGTGCGCGTGGTCGTGGTGGCTGCCGAAGGTGCAAGCTTCTGCGCCGGCGGGGATCTGAAGTGGATGCAGGCCCAGATCGCGGCCACCCCCGAGGAGCGCGCCGCCGGGGCGCGCAAGCTGGCGGGGATGCTTTCGGCGCTGGATCGCTGCCCGAAGCCGCTGATTGGCCGGGTGCATGGCAATGCCTTTGGCGGCGGAATCGGCATGATGTCGGTCTGCGACGTCGCCGTTGGGGTCGAGGGCGCGCGCTTCGGCCTGACTGAGACACGGCTGGGGCTGACGCCCGCGACCATCTCGCCCTATGTCGTGGCGCGCATGGGCGCGGCCAAGGCGCGGCGGGTCTTCATGTCGGCGCGCCTCTTTGAGGCGGCCGAGGCGCGGGAGCTGAACCTGCTGGCCAAGGTTGTGGCACCGGACGCCCTCGATGCCGCGATCGAGGCCGAGGTCGTCCCCTATCTGAGCTGCGCGCCGGGTGCCGTGGCTGACGCCAAGGCGCTGATACGGATGCTCGGCCCCGACACCGGTCCCGAAGTGCAGGACGCCACCATCGCGGCGCTTGTGGCGCGGTGGGAAAGCCCCGAGGCGATGGAGGGAATCACCGCCTTCTTCGACAAGCGCAAGCCGGGCTGGATTGCCTGAGGCGGTAAAGTAATTTCCCCGGTCTGGCGGATTTTGTTGACTTTGATCAAGGACGTCGGGGCGCAGACTTGAATCGAGCGCCACCGTTAGCGCGAAACATGACAGTGGGCGGGGCCTTGTCCCCGCCCATTTGTGTGCATCGGTATACAAATTGAACTTTTCGCTCCGCATTTAGGCACCTCTCGGTTGACCCGGAGCGGGCGCAGGGCTAAAGGTCGGCCTAGCCGGAACCTGCGCGACATTGCGTCGCGTCACGAGGGAGCCAACCAGTGCACGATATGCTGCGTGAATATCTTCCCATTCTCATTTTTCTTGCGATGGCCACCGGACTCGGTCTGGTGCTGATCCTCGCTGCTGCCGTGCTTGCGGTGCGCAACCCCGACCCGGAAAAAGTGTCGGCCTACGAATGTGGCTTTAACGCCTTCGACGATGCGCGGATGAAGTTCGACGTCCGCTTCTACCTCGTCTCGATCCTGTTCATCATCTTCGACCTCGAAGTGGCGTTCCTGTTCCCCTGGGCAGTCGCCTTCGGTGGTCTGAGCATGGTCGCCTTCTGGTCGATGATGGTGTTCCTGGCGGTGCTGACCGTGGGCTTTGCCTATGAATGGAAGAAAGGGGCGCTGGAATGGGCGTGATGACCGGAGCGAATACCGCTGCCGCCGATATGGAAGGCGCGGCACAGGCGCTCAACCGCGACCTGCAGGACAAGGGCTTCATCCTCACGACCGCCGAGGATCTGATCAACTGGGCGCGCATCGGTTCGCTGCACTGGATGACCTTCGGACTGGCTTGCTGCGCCGTCGAGATGATGCACACCGCAATGCCGCGCTACGACGTGGAGCGCTACGGCTTCGCCCCGCGCGCAAGCCCGCGTCAGTCGGACGTGATGATCGTCGCGGGCACGCTGACCAACAAGATGGCCCCCGCTCTGCGCAAGGTCTATGACCAGATGCCCGAGCCGCGCTACGTGATCTCGATGGGGTCCTGCGCCAACGGTGGCGGTTATTACCACTACAGCTATTCGGTGGTGCGTGGCTGTGACCGGATCGTTCCGGTCGACATCTACGTTCCGGGCTGCCCGCCTTCGGCCGAGGCGCTGATGTATGGCATCCTCCAGTTGCAGCGGAAGATCCGCCGCACCGGGACGCTGGTGCGCTGAGGAGGGGACGATGAGCGAAGCACTGCAAGAACTGGCCGCCCATATCGAACTCAAGCGCGCGGACGACGTGGTCTCGACCGA
This sequence comes from Sedimentimonas flavescens, assembly GCF_019264375.1. Classification (GTDB taxonomy): domain Bacteria; phylum Pseudomonadota; class Alphaproteobacteria; order Rhodobacterales; family Rhodobacteraceae; genus Rhodobacter; species Rhodobacter flavescens. The sequence goes on from NZ_JAHVAI010000005.1 coordinate 56,260, forward strand.
GATCGCTTTCGGCGAACTGACCGTGACGGTCACCGCCGGCAATATCGTCTCGTTCCTCGAGTTCCTGCGCGACGATCCGAACTGCCGTTTCACCACGCTGGTGGACATCACCGCCGTTGACTGGCCCTCGCGCCCCGCGCGTTTCGACGTGGTCTGGCACTTCCTGTCGATGTGGCGCAACCAGCGCATCCGCGTGAAGGCCGCCCTGCGCGAAGACGAGATGTGCCCCTCGATCACCGACGCTTTCCCGGTTGCCAACTGGTTCGAGCGCGAGATCTTCGACATGTTCGGCATCCTGTTCTCGGGCCATCCGGACCTGCGCCGCATCCTGACCGACTACGGCTTCCGCGGGCATCCGCTGCGCAAGGACTTCCCGACCACGGGCTATGTCGAACTGCGCTATGATGAAGTGCAGAAGCGCGTGGTCTATGAGCCGGTCAAGCTGACCCAGGAATACCGTCAGTTCGACTTCCTCAGCCCCTGGGAGGGCGCCAACTACATTCTGCCCGGCGACGAGAAGCAGGGCTGAGCCTCGCCGGGGGCTCTCGGGCCCCAGGCCATCGGCAAGCAAAGGTAAAGACTATGGACGGCGACATCCGGCAAAATACCTACGATGACGGCTCGACGGATTTCCTGACGGGCGAACAGCGCATCCGCAACTTCAACATCAACTTCGGGCCGCAGCACCCGGCGGCACACGGCGTGCTGCGCATGGTGCTTGAGCTTGACGGCGAGATCGTCGAGCGTGCCGATCCGCATATCGGGCTGCTGCACCGCGGTACCGAGAAGCTGATGGAAAGCCGCACCTACCTGCAGAACCTTCCGTATTTCGACCGTCTCGACTACGTGGCGCCGATGAACCAGGAACATGCCTGGTGTCTGGCGATCGAGAAGCTGACGGGCACCGAGGTTCCCAGACGCGCGCAACTGATCCGCGTGCTCTATTCGGAAATCGGCCGTATCCTGAACCACCTGCTGAACGTCACCACGCAGGCTATGGACGTGGGCGCGCTGACCCCGCCGCTGTGGGGTTTCGAAGAGCGTGAGAAGCTGATGGTGTTCTACGAGCGCGCCTGCGGTGCGCGCCTGCACGCCAACTACTTCCGTCCCGGTGGTGTTCACCAGGATCTGCCGCCCGAGCTGATCGACGATATCGAGATCTGGGCCAACGAATTCCCGCGCGTTCTCGATGATATCGAGGGCCTGCTGACCGAGAACCGGATCTTCAAGCAGCGCAACGCCGACATCTGCATCATCACCGAGGAAGAGATCCAGAAATGGGGCTACTCGGGCGTCATGGTGCGCGGTTCGGGCCTTGCCTGGGACCTGCGTCGCGCGCAGCCCTACGAGTGCTACGACGAATTCGACTTCAAGGTCTGCATCGGCAAGAACGGCGACTGCTACGACCGTTACCTCGTCCGCATGGCGGAGATGCGTGAATCGACCAAGATTGTCCATCAGGCAATCGCCAAACTGCGCGCGCCCGAAGGGCAGGGCGACGTTCTGGCGCGTGGCAAGATGACCCCGCCCAAGCGTGGCGAGATGAAGCGCTCGATGGAAGCGCTGATCCACCACTTCAAGCTCTATACCGAGGGCTTCAAGGTTCCCGCCGGCGAGGTTTATGCGGCTGTCGAGGCCCCCAAGGGCGAATTCGGCGTCTACCTCGTGTCGGACGGCACCAACAAACCTTACCGCGCGAAGATCCGCGCCCCGGGCTACCCGCATCTGCATTCGATGGATGCGGTCTGCAAGGGACACCAACTGGCCGACGTTTCGGCCATCATCGGCACGATGGATATCGTGTTCGGGGAGATTGACCGCTAATGCTGCGCCGCCTTCATCACGCACAACCCGAAAGCTTCGAGTTCACCCCGGCGAACCTCGCCTGGGCCCAGGCCCAGATGACCAAGTTCCCGGTCGGCCGTCAGGCCTCGGCGATCATTCCGCTGCTGTTCCGCGCGCAGGAACAGGAAGGCTGGCTGTCGCGCCCGGCGATCGAATATGTCGCCGACATGCTCGGGATGCCCTATATCCGCGCGCTGGAAGTGGCGACCTTCTACTTCATGTTCCAGCTGGCTCCGGTCGGCTCGGTGGCCCACATCCAGATCTGTGGCACCACCTCGTGCATGATCTGCGGGTCGGAAGACCTGATCAAGGTCTGCAAGGAGAAGATCTCTCCGCAGCCCTTCGGCCTGTCGGCTGACGGCAAGTTCTCGTGGGAAGAGGTCGAGTGCCTCGGCGCCTGCGCCAACGCGCCGATGGCGCAGATCGGCAAGGACTACTACGAGGATCTCTCGGAAGAGAGCCTTGCGAAGCTGATCGACGACATGGCAGCCGGTGGCCAGCCGCGTCCGGGTTCGCAAACCGGCCGCTTCTCGTCCGAACCGGCGACCGGTCTGACCTCGCTGAGCGCTTCGGCGGGCGAGATGGAGAAATATAACGGCTCGGTCGATCCCGCAGTTACCGTGGGCGACGTGGTCAAGAAGATCGACGGCTCCGAGGTTGCGCTGCGCGCGCCGTGGCAGATGTCGGGCCAGTATCCGGCCATCGGCATCATGGGTGCGGGCCAGCGCCCGATGTCGGCTGTGCAACAGGCCGCTGCCAAGGCTGCTCCGGCCCCCAAGGCCGCCAGCAACACTGCCGAGGCACCGCAGGCCGCCGAGCCGGTTGCCGCTGAGGCCGAGGGCAAGAAGCCCGAGGGTCTGGCCGCTCCGCGCGACGGCAAGGCCGACGATCTGAAGAAGATCGAAGGCATCGGTCCGGTGCTGGAAGAGCGTTTGAACGAATGGGGCATCTTCCATTACGACCAGATCGCCGCCTGGGGCGCCGACGAAGTCGCCTACGCCGACAACAACGTGCCGCGCTTCAAGGGCCGTTGCTCGCGCGACAAATGGGTGGCGCAGGCCAAGATCATCGTGAGCGAGGGGCTTGAAGCCTTCCTCGAGCGCGCAAAGACCAACGATTACTGAGGCGGGAATGGCGCAGGCAACCAACAGGGCGCTCGACACGACCGAGGGACGGCTCGCCGCCCTCGTGATCGCTGTTGCGACTGTCCTGTGGCTGGCTGTCCAGTGGTTTGGCAAGGCGGCAGGACTGCCGCCGCGCTTTGCCTTCCTTGCCGATTTCGCGGCGATCGCCGCCTATCTATTCGCGCTGGCACAGGTCTGGCGTATCTGGCGCCGGCGCTCCGGCAGCCCGCGTAACTGAGGGACAGAACATGCTGAAAGATCAGGACCGGATCTTTACCAACCTCTACGGGATGCACGACCGCTCCCTCAAGGGCGCGATGATGCGCGGCCACTGGGATGGCACGGCGAACATTCTGGCCAATGGCCGTGACTGGATCGTCGACCAGATGAAGGCCTCGGGTCTGCGTGGCCGTGGTGGCGCGGGCTTCCCGACCGGTCTGAAATGGTCGTTCATGCCCAAGCAATCGGATGGCCGCCCGGCCTATCTGGTGATCAACGCCGACGAATCCGAGCCCGCGACCTGTAAAGACCGCGAGATTATGCGCCACGATCCGCACACGCTGATCGAAGGTGCGCTGATCGCCGGTTTCGCCATGGGTGCGCGCGCGGCCTATATCTACATCCGCGGCGAATATGTACGCGAGAAGGAGGCCCTCCAGGCCGCCATCGACGAATGCTACGAAGCGGGTCTGATTGGTCTCAATGCCTGCAAGTCGGGCTATGACTTCGACGTTTACCTGTCGCACGGCGCTGGCGCCTATATCTGCGGTGAGGAAACCGCGCTGATCGAGAGCCTTGAGGGCAAGAAGGGGATGCCGCGGATGAAGCCGCCGTTCCCGGCCGGCTCGGGCCTCTACGGCTGCCCGACCACGGTGAACAACGTGGAATCGATCGCGGTCGTCCCCACCATCCTGCGCCGCGGCGCCGAGTGGTTCGCGGGCTTCGGCCGTCCGAACAACGCGGGCGTCAAGCTCTTCGCGATGTCGGGCCATGTGAACACCCCCTGCGTCATCGAGGAATCGATGTCGATTTCGATGAAGGAACTGATCGAGAAGCATGGCGGCGGCGTTCGCGGCGGCTGGAAGAACCTCAAGGCGGTCATTCCGGGCGGCGCCTCGTGCCCCGTCATTCCGGCGCATTTGTGTGAAGACGCGATCATGGACTACGACGGGATGCGCTCGCTCCAGTCGTCCTTCGGCACCGCCTGCATGATCGTGATGGATCAGAACACCGACATCATCAAGGCGATCTGGCGCCTGTCGAAGTTCTTCAAGCACGAGAGCTGCGGCCAGTGCACGCCCTGCCGTGAAGGCACCGGCTGGATGATGCGCGTGATGGACCGTCTGGTGCGCGGCGAGGCCGAGGTTGAGGAAATCGACATGCTTCTGTCGGTGACCAAACAGGTCGAGGGCCACACGATCTGCGCGCTTGGCGATGCGGCGGCCTGGCCGATCCAGGGCCTTATCCGCCATTACCGCGAAGAGATCGAGGATCGCATCAAGGCCAAGAAGACCGGCCGCATGGGCGCGATGGCGGCGGAGTGAAACGGATGCGGCGTGCACTCTCCATGACCCTCGGCACGCTGGCGCTCGCCGCCTGTGCCTCGGGGACTGAATCGGTGGGGTTCGGGCCTGCGCCCACGACCTACCGGTTCACGGAGATCGAAGGCACGCTGGTGGTGACGCGGGTTCCGAACGCTTTCGGCTACGCCGATGGCGCCGAGGCCAAACGGGCCGCAAACGATTACTGCCGGGGCGCAGGCGTCGCCTCGGGGCCGGATGACAATTTCCAGGGTGGCGCCTGGGTTTTCCTGAGAGGTTGCGCATGAACCTCCAACTGCAACACCGCGTGGGCCTTACCCCCGCCCGAGCCAACTGACGGATCAGAGCATGTCGAATCTTCGCAACATCATCATCGACGGCCACGAGGTCGAGGTTGATCCGAACCTGACGATCATCCAGGCCTGTGAGCAGGCCGGGATCGAAGTGCCCCGCTTCTGCTATCACGAGCGTCTCTCGATCGCTGGCAACTGCCGGATGTGTCTGGTCGAAGTGGTTGGCGGCCCGCCCAAGCCGGCGGCCTCATGCGCGATGCAAGTCAAGGACCTGCGTCCAGGCCCGAACGGCGAGCCCTCGGTGATCAAGACCAACTCGCCCATGGTCAAGAAGGCCCGCGAAGGGGTGATGGAGTTCCTGCTCATCAACCACCCGCTCGACTGCCCGATCTGCGACCAGGGCGGCGAATGCGACCTTCAGGACCAGGCCGTGGCCTACGGCGTCGATTTCTCGCGCTACCGCGAGACCAAGCGCGCGTCCGAAGACCTGAACCTCGGGCCGCTGGTTTCGACCTGCATGACTCGCTGCATCAGCTGCACCCGCTGCGTGCGCTTCACCTCGGAAGTGGCGGGCATCACCCAGATGGGTCAGACCGGTCGCGGCGAGGACAGCGAGATCACCTCGTATCTGAACATGACGCTCGACAGCAACCTGCAGGGCAACATCATCGACCTGTGCCCGGTCGGCGCGCTGACCTCGAAACCCTACGCCTTCACCGCCCGTCCGTGGGAACTGACCAAGACCGAGTCGATCGACGTGATGGACGCGCTTGGCTCGAACATCCGCGTCGACACCAAGGGCCGCGAAGTGAAGCGCATCGTTCCGCGCAACCATGATGGCGTGAACGAAGAGTGGATCTCGGACAAGACCCGTTTCATCTGGGACGGCCTGCGCCGCCAGCGTCTCGACACGCCCTATGTGCGTGAATTCGGCAAGCTGCGCAAAGCGACTTGGGCCGAGGCGCTGCACAAGGCCGCCGAGGCGATGAAGGGCAAGAAGGTTCTGGGTCTGGTCGGCGATCTGGCCTCGACCGAAGCCGCCTTCGCGCTCAAGCAACTGGTCGAAGGTCTGGGTGGCAACGTGGAATGCCGCACCGATGGCGCACGTCTTCCGGCGGGCAACCGCTCGGGCTACGTCGGCAATGCCGCGATCGCGGATATTGATGCGGCCAAGCAGATCGTCCTGATCGGCACCAACCCGCGCGTCGAGGCTCCGGTGCTGAACGCGCGCATCCGCAAGGCCTGGCTGAACGGCGCCCGCGTGTCGCTGATCGGTCTGGATGCGGATCTGACCTACGATTACGACAAGCTCGGTGAAGACCGCGCGGCGCTGGCGGCACTGGTTGCCGATGCCGCTCCGGTCGAGGGCGCGCTGGTCATCGTGGGGCAGGGCGCCGTGAACGAGGCCGATGGCGAAGCCGTTATCGCACATGCTCAGGCGCTGGCCGGGAAGATGGGCGGCAAGATGCTGGTGCTGCATACCGCCGCGGGCCGTGTGGGCGCGATGGACGTGGGTGCCGTGACCGAGGGCGGTTTGCTCGCCGCGGTCGAGGGTGTTCAGGTCGTCTACAACATGGGTTCGGACGAGGTCGAAGTGGCTCCGGGTCCGTTCGTGATCTACCAGGGCAGCCATGGTGACCGCGGTGCTTCGCGCGCCGATGTGATCCTTCCGGCCGCAGCCTACACCGAGGAAAACGGTCTCTTCGTGAACACCGAGGGCCGTCCGCAGCTGGCGTTCCGCGCGGGCTTTGCCCCCGGCGAGGCCAAGGAAAACTGGGCGATCCTGCGCGCGCTGTCGGCCGAGCTTGGCGCGACCCAGCCGTGGGACAGCCTTGCGAGCCTGCGCCGCGAGATGATCAAGGCCGTGCCGCATCTGGCGCAGGTCGATCAAGTGGTTGCGAACGAGTGGACGCCGGTTGCTCTGCGCGACATGGGCCGCGCGAGCTTCCGTCACGCGATCCGTGATTTCTACCTGACCAACCCGATCGCGCGCGCCTCGGTGCTGATGGCCGAGCTGTCGGCTGCCGCCAAGGCGCGGGTTACGGGCAAAGCGCCCGTCGCGGCGGAATAAGTGAATAACTACCCTTGCCCGCTCGGGTGGGGGACAAGAATACCGACGAAATGAAATAAGGCGGTCTGAGGGACAAAATGGCTGAGTTTCTGGCAACACCACTGGGCACGGCGCTCCTGATCGCAGTGCAGGGTCTGGGGATCATCGCATTCGTGATGCTCTCCCTGCTGTTCCTGGTCTATGGCGACCGTAAAATCTGGGCGGCTGTCCAGATGCGGAAAGGTCCGAACGTCGTGGGCGCATTCGGCCTGCTGCAATCGGTGGCCGACGCGCTGAAATACGTGGTGAAGGAAATCGTCGTCCCCGCGGGCGCCGACAAGTTCGTCTTCTTCCTCGCGCCGATGCTGAGCCTCGTGCTCGCGATCGTTGCCTGGGCGGTGGTGCCCTTCAACGAGGGTTGGGTGCTGGCTGACATCAACGTCGCCATCCTCTTCGTCTTCGCGGTCTCCTCGCTTGAGGTTTACGGCGTGATCATGGGCGGTTGGGCGTCGAACTCGAAATACCCGTTCCTCGGTTCGCTGCGCTCCGCCGCGCAGATGATCTCGTATGAGGTCAGCCTCGGCCTGATCATCATCGGTGTGATCATCTCGACCGGCTCGATGAACCTCTCGGCCATCGTCGAGGCGCAGCGCGGCTCGGTCGGCCTGTTCAACTGGTACTGGCTGCCGCACCTGCCGATGGTGGCGCTGTTCTTCATCTCGGCGCTGGCCGAAACGAACCGTCCGCCCTTCGATCTTCCGGAAGCGGAATCGGAACTCGTCGCGGGTTTCATGGTCGAATATTCCTCGACCCCCTACCTGCTGTTCATGGCCGGCGAATACATCGCGATCTTCCTGATGTGCGCGCTGATGTCGATCCTGTTCTTCGGCGGCTGGCTGAGCCCGATCCCCGGCATCCCGGATGGCGTGCTGTGGATGGTCGGCAAGATGTGGGTCATGTTCTTCATGTTCGCCATGGTGAAGGCGATCGTGCCGCGCTACCGCTATGACCAGCTCATGCGGATTGGCTGGAAAGTGTTCCTGCCGCTGTCGCTGGCCTGGGTCGTGATCGTGGCGTTCCTTGCGAAATTCGAAGTGCTCGGCGGCTTTTGGGCCCGCTGGACGATGGGGGGCTGAGAATGGCTTTCGACTACGCACGCGCCGCCAAGTATTTCCTGCTGGTGGACTTCATCAAGGGCTTCGCCCTGGGGATGCGCTATTTCTTCGCGCCCAAGCCCACGCTGAACTACCCGCATGAAAAGGGTCCGCTGTCGCCCCGCTTCCGCGGTGAGCACGCCCTGCGCCGTTATCCCAACGGCGAAGAGCGCTGCATCGCCTGCAAACTGTGCGAGGCGATTTGCCCGGCTCAGGCGATCACCATCGACGCCGAACCGCGCGAGGACGGCTCGCGCCGGACCACGCGTTACGACATCGACATGACCAAGTGCATCTACTGCGGCTTCTGCCAGGAAGCCTGCCCGGTCGATGCCATCGTCGAGGGTCCGAACTTCGAATTCGCCACCGAGACCCGCGAAGAGCTGTTCTACACCAAGGAGAAACTCCTGGAGAACGGCGCGCGTTGGGAAGCGGAGATTGCCCGTAACCTCGAGCTGGATGCGCCCTACAGATGAACGAGGAATTTCAGAAGCTTTTCACCACGATGATGGAGCAGGGTGCCGAGATGGCGCGCCTGTTCAACCCGGGTTTGGAGAGCTTCAACCCGACCGCGTTTGAAAAACTCTTCCCCACCATGTCGAAGGACATGATGGAGATGTGGTTCGGAAAAACCTTCAATCGTGATGGGCTTGATGCGCGTACGCGGCTTCTGGTGACAGTTGCGGCGCTGACCGTTCTGGGCGCGCAGGCCGAGCCGCAGCTGCGCCTGACGATCCGTCACGCGCTTGAGGCTGGCGCGACGCAACGGGAGATCGCCGAGGTGATCTTCCAGATGAGCATGTTCGGCGGCGTGCCCGCCATGACCAAGGCGCTGGAGATTGCGCGCTCGGTCTTTGACGAAAAATCGGGGGAAAACACATGACGGTGTTTGCATTCGCCTTCTACCTCTTCGCCGTCGTGGCGGTGGTCGCGGGCTTCATGGTGGTCGTGTCGAAGAACCCGGTCCACTCGGTGCTCTGGCTGATCCTGACCTTCCTGTCGGCGGCGGGGCTGTTCGTCCTGCTGGGGGCCGAGTTCGTGGCCATGCTGCTGATCATCGTCTATGTCGGCGCGGTCGCGGTGCTCTTCCTCTTCGTTGTCATGATGCTCGATGTCGATTTCGCCGAGCTGAAGGGCGAGCTTGCGCGCACCATGCCGCTTGGCCTGCTGATCGGCGTGGTCATGCTGCTGCAACTGGGCGCGGGTTTCAGCGCCTGGCACGCCTCGGACAAGGCGGAGACGCTGCGTATGGTCCCGATTGAAGAGGGCGTCCAGAACTCGGTCGCGCTCGGTATGGTCATGTATGACAAGTATCTCTACCTCTTCCAGGCGGCGGGTCTGGTGCTGCTGGTCGCGATGATCGGCGCCATCCTGCTGACGCTGCGCCACCGCAAGGACGTCAAACGCCAGAACGTGATCGCCCAGATGCACCGCGACCCGGCCAAGGCGCTGGAGTTGGTGGACGTGAAACCGGGGCAGGGGCTGTGATGAACGCTAGAAAGAATGAAACGGGCGCAAACCCGGAGGGACAGCGATGATCGGACTTGAACATTACCTAGGGGTGGCGGCGGCTTTGTTCGTCACCGGCATCTTCGGCATCTTCGTGAACCGCAAGAACGTCATCGTCATCCTGATGTCGATCGAACTGATCCTGCTGTCGGTCAATATCAACATGGTGGCTTTCTCGGCGCATCTGAACGACCTGGCGGGCCAGGTGTTCACGATGTTCATCCTGACCGTGGCAGCCGCCGAAGCGGCGATCGGCCTTGCGATCCTTGTCGTGTTCTTCCGGAACCGCGGCACGATCGAAGTCGAAGACGTCAACGTGATGAAGGGGTAAGGGACAATGGAAACGATCATCCTCTTTGCTCCCCTTCTCGGGGCGATCATCGGCGGCTTCGGCTGGCGCGTGATCTCCGAAAAGGGCGCCATGGCGGTTACGACCGGCCTGCTGTTCCTGTCGTGTCTGCTCAGCTGGGTCGTGTTCCTCGGCCATGACGGGCAGACGCATCACATCCACATCCTCGACTGGATCCAGTCGGGCGCCGAGCTGAACACCTCCTGGGGGATCCGTGTCGACCGGATGACCGCGATCATGCTGATCGTGGTGACCACGGTCTCGGCGCTGGTGCACCTGTATTCGTGGGGCTACATGGCCCATGACGAGAACTGGACCCATCACGAGCATTACAAGGCGCGCTTCTTCGCCTATCTGTCGCTGTTCACCTTCGCGATGCTGATGCTGGTGACCTCGGACAACCTGGTGCAGATGTTCTTCGGTTGGGAAGGCGTGGGTCTGGCCTCGTATCTGCTGATCGGCTTCTACTACAAAAAGCCCTCGGCGAACGCAGCGGCCATGAAAGCCTTCATCGTCAACCGTGTCGGCGACTTCGGCTTTGCGCTCGGCATCTTCGGCCTGTTCTACCTGGTCGGCTCGATCTCGATGGACGATATCTTCGCCGCCGCGCCGACCCTGGCCGAGACCAACCTGCATTTCCTCTGGACCGAGTGGAATGCCGCCAACCTGCTGGCCTTCCTGCTCTTCGTGGGTGCCATGGGTAAGTCGGCGCAGCTTCTGCTGCACACCTGGCTGCCGGACGCGATGGAAGGCCCGACGCCCGTTTCGGCCCTTATCCACGCCGCAACCATGGTGACCGCGGGTGTGTTCCTGGTGTCGCGCATGTCGCCGCTCTTCGAATACGCGCCGCAGGCCAAGATGTTCATCGTCTTCATCGGCGCCACGACCGCCTTCTTCGCGGCGACCGTGGGCCTTGTGCAGAACGACATCAAGCGCGTCATCGCCTATTCGACCTGTTCGCAGCTTGGCTACATGTTCGTGGCCGCCGGTGCGGGTGTTTACTCGGCGGCGATGTTCCACCTGCTGACGCACGCCTTCTTCAAGGCCATGCTGTTCCTCGGCGCCGGCTCGGTCATCCATGCGATGCACCACGAGCAGGACATGCGGAACTATGGCAACCTGCGCAAGAAGATCCCGTTCACCTTCTGGATCATGATGATCGGCACCTTCGCCATCACCGGCGTCGGCATCCCGCTCACCTCGATCGGCTTCGCGGGCTTCCTGTCGAAAGACGCCATCATCGAGAGCGCCTATGCCTCGGGTTCGGGCTACGCCTTCTGGCTGCTCGTGTTCGCGGCCGCGATGACTTCGTTCTACTCGTGGCGCCTGATCTTCATGACCTTCTTCGGCAAGGCGCGCGGCGATCATCATGCGCATGACCACGCGCATGAAAGCCCGGTGGTGATGCTGGTTCCGCTCGGCGTTCTGGCAATCGGTGCGATCTTCTCGGGGATGGTGTGGTACAACAGCTTCTTCGGCGACCACAACAAGGTGCTGGCGTTCTTCGGCATGCCGCAGCACGAAGTGGCGGTCGAAGGTGATCATGCGGCCGAGGCCGCTGCCGTGAACCATGAAACCGCGATGTCGGATGTGGCCCCGGCTGGCGAGCACGCCGCCCCGGCGGATGAGCATGCGGCGCCTGCCGCGACCGAGCATGCCGCGGCCGATGGCCACGCTGTTGCCGGTGCTGCTCCGCAAGGCGCGATCTTCATGGCGCCCGACAACACCGTGATGGACGACGCGCACCACGCACCCGTCTGGGTCAAGGTGTCGCCCTTCATCGCGATGCTGATCGGTCTGTCGCTGTCCTACCTGTTCTACATCGTCAACCCGGCTCTGCCCGAGCGTCTCGCCAAGGCGCAGCCCGCGCTGTACCAGTTCCTGCTGAACAAGTGGTATTTCGACGAGCTGTATGAAGCGATCTTCATCCGCCCGGCCAAATGGCTTGGCAACTTCCTGTGGAAGAAGGGTGACGGCGCGACGATCGACGGGGCCATCAACGGAGTTGCGCTCGGTATCGTGCCGCGCCTGACCCGTCTCGCTGGCCGGGTGCAGTCCGGCTACCTGTTCCACTACGCTTTCGCCATGGTCGTCGGCATCGTGGTGCTCATGTTCTGGGTCGTCCTGACCGGGGGGTCGAACTAATGGAAAACCTGCTTTCCATCATCACTTTCATTCCCCTGGTGGCGGCGGCTATCCTGGCGCTGGTGCAGCGCGGGGGCGGCGAGGCTGCGGATCGCAACGCGAAATGGTTCGCACTGACCGCGACCTCGGTTACCTTCCTTGTCTCGCTCTTCCTGCTCTCGGGTTTCGATCCGTCGAATACGGGCTTCCAGTTCGTCGAGGACCGTGAGTGGATCATGGGCTTGCGCTACAAGCTCGGCATCGACGGGATCTCGATCCTCTTCGTGCTGCTGACCACGTTCCTCATGCCGCTGACCATTGCCTCGGCCTGGGGCGTCGAGAAGCGCGTGAAGGAATATATGATTGCCTTCCTCGTGCTCGAAGGGCTGATGATCGGCGTGTTCGTCGCGCTGGATCTGGTGCTGTTCTACCTGTTCTTCGAAGCTGGCCTGATCCCGATGTTCCTGATCATCGGTATCTGGGGTGGCAAAGAGCGCATCTACGCCTCGTTCAAGTTCTTCCTCTACACCTTCCTCGGCTCGGTGCTGATGCTGGTGGCGATGATCGCCATGTATATGGACGCGGGCACTACCGATATGGTTGCGCTGCTCAAGCATGAGTTCGCCTCAGAAACCCTGCACGTCGCGGGCTTCACGGTGATCGGCGGTATGCAGACGCTGCTGTTCCTGGCCTTCTTCGCCTCCTTCGCGGTGAAGATGCCGATGTGGCCGGTGCACACCTGGTTGCCCGACGCGCACGTTCAGGCGCCGACGGCAGGCTCGGTCGTGCTGGCCGCGATCCTGCTGAAGATGGGTGGCTACGGCTTCCTTCGCTTCTCGCTACCGATGTTCCCGGTGGGCTCGGATGTGATGGGGCCGCTGGTGCTGTGGATGTCGGCGATCGCGATCGTCTACACCTCGCTCGTGGCGCTGGCACAGTCGGACATGAAGAAGCTGATCGCTTATTCATCGGTTGCGCACATGGGCTATGTGACCATGGGGATCTTCGCGGTGAACCAGCAGGGCATCGACGGCGCCATCTTCCAGATGCTGTCGCACGGCTTCATCTCGGGCGCGCTGTTTCTGTGCGTCGGCGTGATCTACGACCGGATGCACACCCGCGAGATCGACGCCTATGGTGGTCTCGTGAACCGGATGCCGGCCTATGCGCTGATCTTCATGTTCTTCACCATGGCCAACGTCGGGCTTCCCGGCACCTCGGGCTTCATCGGTGAATTCCTGACGCTCATGGGGATCTTCAAGGTCAACACCTGGGTGACGGCGGTTGCCGCCTCGGGCGTGATCCTGTCGGCCGGCTATGCGCTGTGGCTCTATCGTCGTGTGGTTCTGGGTGACCTGATCAAGGAAAGCCTCAAGACCATCACCGACATGACCGCGCGCGAGAAGTGGATCTTTGCGCCGCTCGTCGCGATGACGCTCCTTCTGGGGGTCTATCCGCGTCTGGTGACTGATATCATCGGGCCGTCCGTCGGCCAGCTCGTCCAAGACTACAACGCCAGCCTGCCTGCCGACCAAATGGCAGCGGCCGGGCACTGAGGGAGAAACAAATGACTTCTGCGGATTTCTCCACGATCCTGCCGGAATTCCTGCTCGCCGTTTTCGCAATGGTCGGGCTCATGGCAGGCGCCTATGGCGGCAAGGACAAGATCGCTTCCGGCCTTCTGTGGGTTACGGTGGCGGTGCTGGTGCTGGTCGGCGTCTGGATCGGCCTGCGGGGCAACGGCGCGACCGAAGCCTTCGGCGGCCTCTTCATTGACGACGCCTTCGCGCGCTTCGCCAAGGTCGCGATCCTGCTCTCGGCGGCAGCCGTGCTGGCAATGAGCGCGGATTACATGGCCCGTCGCGGCCTGCTGCGCTTCGAATATCCGATCTTGGTCGTTCTGGCCGTGATCGGCATGATGATGATGGTTTCGGCGGGCGATCTGATGTCGCTCTACATGGGCCTTGAGCTGCAATCGCTCGCGCTCTACGTCGTCGCCGCCATGCGTCGCGACTCGGCGCGTTCGTCGGAAGCGGGTCTGAAGTATTTCGTGCTCGGCTCGCTCTCCTCGGGTCTGCTGCTCTACGGCGCCTCGCTGACCTATGGCTTTGCGGGCACCACCTCGTTCGCGGGCATCATCACCGTGGTCGAGCATGGGCATCTGCCGATTGGCGTGCTGTTCGGCATGGTCTTCATGGTGACCGGCCTTGCCTTCAAGGTCTCGGCGGTTCCGTTCCACATGTGGACGCCCGACGTTTACGAAGGCTCGCCCACCCCGGTGACTGCTTTCTTCGCCACCGCACCGAAAATGGCCGCGATGGCGCTGATGGCTCGCCTGGTGATGGACGCCTTCGGTCACGTGACGAACGAGTGGGGCCAGGTGATCGGTTTGATCGCCGTCGCCTCGATGTTCCTTGGCTCGATCGCCGGTATTGGCCAGAAGAACATCAAACGCCTGATGGCCTATTCCTCGATCGCGCATATGGGCTTTGCGCTGCTCGGCCTCACCGCCGGGACCGAGGAAGGCGTGCAGTCGATGCTGCTCTACATGACCATCTATGTGGCCATGAACGTGGGCACCTTCGCCTTCATCCTGTCGATGGAGCGTGATGGCGCCCCGGTGACCGACATCGCCTCGCTCAACATGTTCGCCAAGGCCGAGCCGCTGAAGGCACTGGCGCTGCTGGTGCTGTTCTTCTCGCTGGCCGGTGTGCCGCCGATGCTCGGCTTCTTCGCCAAGTTCGGCGTGCTCGCGGCCGCCGTGTCGGCGGGCTACATCTGGCTTGCGGTCTTCGGTGTGATCGCGTCGGTGATCGGTGCCTTCTACTACCTGCGCATCGTTTACTACATGTACTTCGGCACCGAGACCGAGGCGCTTGAATCGCGGATGCCGGCCGTCCAGTGGGGGCTGCTGATGCTGGCCGCCTTCGTGATGGTGGCGGGTGCGTTCAACCTCTTCGGGATCGAGGGGGCTGCTCAGGCAGCAGCCGCGGCGCTTGTCCACTGACCTGACAGACTGGCCCGAGGGCGTGGCGCGCCACGTCCTCGCGCGGGTCGACTCGACCATGGCTGAGGCTGCCCGTCTGGCCCCGCGGATCGCGGGGCCTGCGTGGATTCAGGCCCGAGTGCAAACCGCCGCGCGCGGTCGCCGCGGCCGCGACTGGAAAATGCCCGAGGGCAATTTCGCCGCCACGCTGCTGTTTCATCCGAAATGCGAACTGACCCAGGCCGCGCTTTATTCTTTCGTCGCCGCTTTGGCGCTGGACGAAGCGCTGTCGCGTTTCATCGGCCCGGCGGGGCGGCTGTCGATCAAGTGGCCTAACGACGTGCTGCTCAACGGCGGCAAGGTCGCGGGGATCTTGCTCGAGTCGATCGGCGCCGGTGGGCCGCTGAGCCATCTGGCGATCGGCATTGGCGTTAATCTCGCCGAGGCGCCGCCCGCCGCGCAGCTTGAGGCCAGCGCGATGGCGCCGGTCAGCGTGGCCGGCGAGACCGGGCTGACAATCACCCCCGAGGAATTCCTGCCGCCGCTGGCCATGGCCTTCGATCGGCTCGCGCGGCAGTTCGAGACCTACGGTTTCGCGCCGATCCGCACAGCCTGGCTGGCCCGCGCGGCGCGCCTTGGCGAGACCGTCGTCGCGCGTACGACGAC
The DNA here is from genome assembly GCF_019264375.1 of Sedimentimonas flavescens. Lineage (GTDB taxonomy): Bacteria > Pseudomonadota > Alphaproteobacteria > Rhodobacterales > Rhodobacteraceae > Rhodobacter > Rhodobacter flavescens. The sequence continues at coordinate 71,901 of NZ_JAHVAI010000005.1, forward strand.
CCAGACAACCGAAGGCGTCTTCGAGACGATCGACGACACCGGGGCGATGATTTTGCGCACCGCGCATGGCCCGCGGGCAATTGCGGCTGCGGATGTGTTTTTCTGACAAAGGAGCCGCGAATGCTGCTGTGCATCGACTGCGGGAACACCAACACGGTCTTTTCGATCTGGGACGGCGCCGAGTTCGTCTCGACCTGGCGGATCGCGACCGACCATCGCCGCACGGCGGATGAATATTTCGTCTGGCTTTCGGGGCTGATGAACCTCAAGGGGATCAAGGCGCAGATATCCGAGGCGATCATTTCCACGACGGTGCCGCGCGTGGTCTTCAACCTGCGCGTTCTGTGCAATCGCTACTACGATTGCCGCCCGCTCGTGGTGGGCAAGCCCGATTGCCACTTGCCGGTCGCGCCGCGCGTGGATTTCGGCACGACGGTCGGCCCGGACCGCCTGGTGAACACCGTTGCGGGTTTCGACCGGCACGGAGGCGACATCGTCGTGGTGGATTTCGGCACGGCGACGACATTCGACGTGGTTGCCGCGGATGGCGCCTATATCGGCGGTGTGATCGCGCCGGGCGTGAACCTCAGCCTTGAGGCGCTGCACATGGCCGCCGCCGCGCTGCCGCACGTCGATGTGACCCATCCGACGCAGGTGATCGGCACGAATACGGTGGCCTGTATTCAATCGGGGGTCTATTGGGGCTATATCGGTCTTGTCGAAGGCATCGTGCGCCAGATCCGCTCTGAGCGCGATCGCCCGATGAAGGTGATCGCCACGGGCGGTCTTGCGGGGCTGTTCGATCAGGGCTTCGATCTGTTCGACGCGGTCGAAGACGACCTGACCATCCACGGGCTGCGGCTCATCAACGATTATAATAAGGGGCTGAGTGCGTGAGCGAGCGGCTGATCTATCTACCTTTGGGCGGCGCCGGCGAGATCGGTATGAATGCCTATGTCTATGGCTATGGCCCCGCCGGGAAGGAGCGGCTGATCGTTGTTGATCTGGGCGTGACCTTCCCGGACATGGACAGCTCGCCCGGTGTCGATCTGATCATGGCCGACGTCGCCTGGCTTGAGGAAAACAAGCACCGCATCGACGCGATCTTCATCACGCATGCCCATGAGGACCATATCGGCGCGCTGCCGCATCTGTGGCCGCGTTTGCGCAAGCCCGTTTATGCCCGCCGCTTCACCGCCCGGATCGGCGCGCTGAAGCTGGAAGAGGCCGGGATCGGCACCGAGGATCTGCACGTGGTCGAACCGCGCCCGCAGGTGATCGAGGCGGGTCCGTTCAAGGTCCAGTTCGTGCCGGTGTCGCATTCGATCCCGGAAAGCTCGGCGCTGGTGATCGACACGCCTGCGGGGCGTATCGTGCATACGGGCGATTTCAAGCTCGATGGCAGCCCGATCGTGGGCGAGCCTTTTGACCCGGTCATGTGGCACGAGATTGCCGGTGAGGGCGATGGCGTCAAGCTGCTGGTCTGCGACTCGACCAACGTCTTCTCGCCGCTGCCCGGGCGTTCGGAGGCCACCTTGGCCGGGCCGCTGACGCAGCTGATCGCCGAGCAGGAAGGAATGGTTGTCGCGACCACCTTTGCCTCGAACGTGGCGCGCCTGAAGACGCTGGCGGAGGCGGGCAGGGCGGCGGGCCGCTCGATCTGCCTTCTGGGTCGCGCCATGAAGCGCATGGTCTCCGTGGCCGAGGAAACCGCCGTACTGACCGGCTTCCCCGGTCATATTCCGGCCGAGGATGCTGCGGATGTGCCGCGCCACAACCTGATGCTGATCGTCACCGGCAGCCAGGGCGAGCGCCGCGCGGCCTCGGCGCAGCTGTCGCGGGGCAAATACCTCGGGATCGAGATGAAGGACGGCGATACCTTCCTGTTCTCCTCCAAGGTCATTCCGGGCAATGAGCGTGGGGTGATCCGCATCATGAACGCCTTCTCCGAGAAGGGTGTCGAGGTGATCGACGACCGCGGCGGGCTTTACCACGTCTCGGGTCACGCCAACCGCCCCGATCTTGAGGCCGTGCATGATCTGCTCAAGCCGCAGATGCTTATCCCGATGCATGGCGAACACCGCCACATGCGCGAGCATTCAAAGATCGCCACGTCCAAGGGGATTGCCTCGCTTGTGGCGACGAATGGCATGATGATCGACATCACCGGACAGGCGCCGAAAGTGGCCGAGTATATCGAGGCCGGCCGCACCTATCTGGATGGCTCGGTGCTGATCGGCGCACTCGATGGCGTTGTGCGCGACCGTATCCGCATGGCGCTGAACGGTCATGTGCTGATCACCGTCATCATCGACGAGGATGACGTGCCGCTTGGCGATGCCTGGGTCGAGCTGATGGGCCTGCCCGAGGTTGGCCGCTCCGGCACGCCGATCGCCGATCAGATCGAGGATGAACTGGCCGAGTTCCTTGAACGCGCGCCCGACAAGATCATCTCGAACGACGACAAGATGGACGAGGCGCTGCGCCGCATCGCGCGCCAGGTGACGATGGAAGAGATCGGCAAGAAGCCCGAGGTTACCGTTGTCGTCTCGCGCCTGATGGCGGACTGATCCGAGACACAGAGCAAAGAAAAACCCCGGCAGCCAGAGGCGCCGGGGTTTTTTCGTGTCTCGGTCGCGGGATCAGCTTTCGCTGCTGTCCTCGGCCGGGGCGTCGCTTTCGCTGTCGTTGTCGGTTGCGGTCGCTATGCTCGGGCGCGTCGTACGGAACGAACGCAGCAGGAAGTCCGGCACATGATCGCCCATGCCGACCACGGTCGGGCCACCGCCATCGCGGCCGCGTCCACCACGCTCGCGCCGGTCATCGCGGCGCTCTTCGCGACGTTCCTCACGGCGCTCGTCGCGACGCTCTTCGCGGCGTTCCTCGCGCTTGGGGGCTTCGGCCACGGCCTCGGCCACGACTTCAAGCGCCTTTTCCTCAACGACCGGAGCCTCGCGCCGCTCGCCACGGCCACGCCCGCCACGGGGGCTGCGCGACTTGGCGCGCCCGCCCTTGGCATCGTCATACTGGCGGGGCTCGCGATGCGCGGCCTCGGACAGCGAGAAGCCCTCGGGCGTCTCGGCGCGCGGGATTTCCATTTTCACCAGCGCCTCGATGGCGTTGAGGTATTTGTCATCAGACGGTGTCGCGATCGAGAATGCCGCGCCCTTGCGCCCGGCACGACCCGTGCGCCCGATGCGGTGGACGTAATCCTCGGCATGGCTCGGCAGGTCGTAGTTGAAGACATGGCTGACGGCCGGAATGTCGAGGCCGCGTGCCGCCACGTCGGACGCCACGAGCAGTTGCAGCCCGCCCTCGCGGAACGCGTCGAGCGTTTTCATGCGCTGGCTCTGCTCCAGGTCGCCATGGATCGGCGCGGCGTTGAAGCCATGCGTTTTCAGCGATTTGGCCACGATGTCCACATCCGACTTGCGGTTGCAGAAGATGATGGCGTTGGTGCAGCTTTCGCCCTCGGCCTGGATCAGGGCGCGCAGCAGTTCGCGCTTGGCCTTGGCGGTCTGGTCGCGGCGCGGCGGGGAGATCTGCACCAGCTTTTGCGTGATGGTTTCCGAGGCCGTCGCCTGGCGGGCAACCTCGATGCGCGCGGGGGCGTGCAGGAAGGTGTTGGTGATGCGCTCGATCTCGGGCGCCATGGTGGCCGAGAAGAACAGCGTCTGCCGGGTGAAGGGGGTCAGCTGGAAAATACGCTCGATATCCGGGATGAAACCCATGTCGAGCATCCGGTCGGCCTCGTCCACCACCATGATCTGCACGCCGGTCAGCAAAAGCTTGCCGCGCTCGAAATGGTCCAGAAGGCGGCCCGGCGTCGCGATCAGCACGTCAACGCCACGGTCGATCAGCTTGTCTTGTTCCGAGAAGCTGACGCCGCCGATCAGCAGCGCCTTGGTCAGCTTGGTATTCTTGGCATAGGTGTCGAAGTTCTCGGCCACCTGCGCGGCAAGTTCGCGCGTCGGGCACAGCACCAACGAACGCGGCATACGCGCCCGGGCACGGCCCTTGGAGAGCAGCGTGATCATCGGCAGCGTGAACGAGGCGGTCTTGCCGGTGCCGGTCTGGGCGATGCCCAGAACGTCCTTGCCGTCGAGCGCGTGCGGAATGGCGCCCGCCTGGATCGGGGTCGGGGTTTCGTAGCCCGCGTCTGCAATGGCGGAAAGGACCTTGGGGTCCAGCTTCAGGTCAGAAAATTTGGTCATCAGCGTCCTTGGATGCGGTATCGGACCGCAGGGTGATGGGACGCAAGGTTCGGGCGCCCCGGGGTTTTGCCCGCCGGATGCGGGTGGGCAGTAGCTACTCGAAATGCGACAAAACGTCAATCTGCGCGGATGCGGGATGAAAATGCCCTGTGGTCAGCGGGTTCAATGCCTTGCGCGGGGCTTTGAGGGCAGGGCACAAAGGGGGGAAGCACGGGGCAGGCAAGGCACAGGCGAATGGCGATGACGGAAATCGAACCGGTCATGGGATTGGCCTTGATCGGCGTGATCGGGGTCGGGGCCCAGTGGTGTGCTTGGCGGCTGCGGCTGCCCGCCATCGTGATCATGCTGGTCGCGGGGATCATCGCCGGGCCGGTGACCGGGTTGCTTGATCCAAGGGCTGTGCTCGGCGATTTGATGGGGCCGCTTGTCTCGCTTGCCGTCGCGGTGATCCTGTTCGAGGGCGGGCTGTCGCTTGACCTTCACCGATTGGGCGATGCGCGCGCGGGGGTGCGGCGGTTGGTTCTGATCGGTGCGCCGCTTGGGTGGCTGATGTCGGCGCTGGTGCTGGTCTTCGCCGCCGGGCTGAGCTGGGAAACGGCGGCTGTCTTTGGCGGTATCATGATCGTGACCGGTCCAACCGTGATCGCGCCACTGCTGCGGCAGGCGCGGTTAGCGCGCCGCCCCGCGCAGCTTCTGCAATGGGAGGCGATCGTCAACGACCCGATCGGCGCGCTGGCGGCGGTGCTCGCTTTCGAGGTGGTCCTGGTGCTGCGCGCGGGCCATGACGCGGCGGGCGCGGCGGGGCTTGTGGTTATCGGCATTATTGCCGCGACGGTACTGGGCTATCTGGGCGGGCGAATGATCGCCTACAGCTTCCGGCGCGGGCTAGTGCCCGAATACATGAAGGTGCCCGTCCTCTTCGTCAGCCTTCTGGCCGTTTTCGCGCTGGCCGACCATCTGCTGCATGAGGCGGGGCTGCTGGCCGTCACCGTGATGGGCCTTGTGATCGGGAATGCGGACCTGCCCTCTTACACCGAGCTGCGCCGCTTCAAGGAGCAGGCGACAGTCATGCTTGTCTCGGGGGTCTTCATCCTGTTGGCGGCCGGGCTTGATATGGAGCAGGTGCGCGCGCTCGATTGGCGCGCGGCGGCCTTCGTGGCAGCGACGGTGCTGGTCGCGCGGCCACTAACGGTGCTGATCTCGCTGCTGCGCTCCGACCTGCCGATGCGAGAGCGGCTGTTCATCGCGGTGACCGGCCCGCGTGGGGTGGTGCTGGTGGCCGTGGCGGGGCTGTTCGGCCAGCGTTTGGCCGAGGCAGGCGTGGCCGATGGCGCGCGGATCGGCCCGCTGGCCTTCGTGCTCGTGCTTTCGACGGTGGTGCTGCACGGCTTCACGCTTGCGCCGCTGGCGCGCGCCATGGGGCTGGCGGGGAAAGATGCGCCGGGGATTTTGATCGTCGGCGGCTCGCGCTTTACCACGGGGCTGGCCGAGGCGCTGCAAAAGGCCGAGGTGTCGGTGCTGATCACCGACCCGAACCACGCCCGGTTGATCCGGCCGCGAGCGGCTGGCATCCCCACCTTCTACGGTGACATCCTCAGTGAGGCGGCCGAGGACCGGGTCGAGTTGATGGCGTTTGGCTCGCTGCTGGCCGCCACCTCGAACGACGCTTACAACACGCTGGTGGCGACCGACCTCGCCCCCGAGATCGGGCGCGATGCTGTCTGGCAGGTGGCGCGCCATAAAGATGACCGCCCGCGCCACAGCCTGCCGACCCAGTTGGGTGGGCGGCCCTTTGGGGCGGGGCGGACGCTCGACGCCTTCGAGGCACTGGTCGAAGACGGCTGGCGTTTCCGACTGACCCGCCTGACCGAGGAATATCCGCTGTCGGCCTGGCGCGAAAAGCGCCCCGATGCGATCCCCGTCCTGCGCATCGGCCCGAAGGGAGAGCTGCGCTTCGTCCGCGATGCCGAGAAGCTGCGCGCCGAACCCGGTGACCGGCTGATCGCGCTGTTGCCGCCCGGTGCGCTTGATGAAGCCGCCGCCGCGCGGGCCGAGCCGGATCAGCCCCAACCCGCGGCGCCGCTGCCCTGAGGCCCCCTGCCTGACCATTGACGCGGCGCGCCCGCTCTGGCAGGGGAGAGGCAACCGAAGGAAAGCCGAAAATGAACCTTTTTGCCGATATTCGTATTGCGGTCATCGCCGCGCTGGATGCTCTGGTCGCCGAGGGGCAACTGCCCGCCGGGCTCGATTTTGCCAACGTCGCAGTCGAACCCCCGCGAGACGCATTGCACGGCGACATGGCGACCAATGCCGCGATGGTGCTGGCAAAGCCCGCAGGCGCCAAGCCGCGCGATATCGCCGCGGCGCTGGCGGCGAAACTGGCCGCAGACCCGCGTATCACCTCGGCCGAGGTTGCCGGGCCGGGCTTTCTGAACCTGCGTCTTGACCCGGCGGTCTGGGCCGAGGTGACCCGCGCTGCGCTGATCCAGGGCGCGGATTTCGGTCGCTCGGATCTGGGCAAGGGGATCAAGGTCAACGTCGAATATGTCTCGGCCAACCCCACCGGGCCGATGCATGTCGGCCATACGCGCGGCGCGGTTTTCGGCGATGCGCTGGCCTCGCTTCTGGATTTCGCGGGTTATGACGTCACGCGCGAGTACTACATCAACGACGGCGGTGCGCAGGTCGATGTGCTGGCGCGCTCGGCCTATGAGCGCTACCGCGAGGCCAACGGCCTTGAGCCCGAGATCCGCGAGGGGCTCTACCCCGGCGATTACCTGATCCCGGTGGGCGAGGCGCTGAAGGCGAAATATGGTGAGAGCCTGCTGAACAAGCCCGAAGGCGACTGGCTGGTCGAGGTGCGCGGTTTCGCGACCGAGGCGATGATGGGAATGATCCGCGAGGATCTTCAGCTGCTCAACGTCAAGATGGATGTGTATTCGTCCGAAAAGGCGCTTTATGGCACCGGCAAGATTGAGGCCGCGTTGCAGCGGCTTCAGGATCTGGGCCTGATCTATGAGGGCGTGCTGGAACCGCCGAAGGGCAAGCTGCCCGAGGACTGGGAAGAGCGCGAGCAAACGCTGTTCAAATCCACAGCCTATGGCGATGACGTGGACCGCCCGGTGAAGAAGTCGGACGGGGCGTGGACCTATTTCGCGCCCGATATCGCCTATCACTACGACAAGGTGCTGCGCGGCTTCGACATGCTGATCGACGTCTTTGGCGCGGACCATGGCGGTTACGTCAAGCGCATGAAGGCCGCCGTCGCGGCGCTGTCGGAAAACCGCGTGCCGCTGGATATCAAGCTGATCCAGCTGGTGAAGCTGTTCAAGAACGGCGAACCCTTCAAGATGTCGAAGCGGGCAGGGACCTTTGTCACCCTGCGCGACGTGGTCGAGCAGGCTGGCGCCGATGTGACGCGCTTCCACATGCTGACGCGCAAGAACGACGCGCCGCTGGACTTCGACTTCGACAAGGTGCTGGAGCAGTCCAAGGACAACCCGGTGTTCTACGTGCAATACGCCCATGCCCGTGTGGCCTCGGTTGCGCGCAAGGCGGCCGAGCTGGGTATTGACGTCTCGAACGCGGCGCTGTCCAAGGCGGATCTGTCGGGCAATACGCATGAGGCTGAACTGGCGCTGGCCAAGAAGGTCGCCGAATGGCCCCGGCATGTCGAGATCGCCGCTCGCGCGAATGAGCCGCACCGGATCGCTTTCTTCCTCTACGAGATTGCCTCGGATCTTCATGCGCTGTGGAACCGCGGCAATGACGAACCGGCGCTGCGCTTCGTGCAAGAGGGGGATACGGGCATCACTTCGGCGAAAATCGCCCTCGCTCGGGCCTGCGCAGTTGTCATTTCGGCCGGTCTTGGTATTCTTGGCGTAACTCCGGCGGAAGAGATGCGCTAAAGCGTGCCGCCGCCGGAAGAGGCAGTAAAGCCGGATAACCGGCGGCGAGGCAGGCATGGCGAGCATTCACTACCGCGACGGCGGAGCCTATGGCTATGGCAACTCGGGGGGCTATGACGCCCATCGGGGCAATTCGGCTGCGGCTCCTTCGGGCTCTGGCTGGGTTCAGTATGCGGGTGCCATCACCTCGGTTGCGTTGATCCTTGGGGTCGTGGTCTGGGGCTACCGGCTCGCGGTGCGCGATGTGACCGGCGTTCCGGTGATCCGCGCGATGCAGGGCCCGGCGCGGATTGCACCTGAAGATCCCGGTGGCGATCTGGCACGCCATGTTGGCCTGTCGGTCAACGCGGTCGCCGGAACGGGCGTTGCCGCGCCCGCGCCCGAGCGTGTGGCCCTTGCCCCTGAAGTGACTGGCCTGACCGACGAAGACACGCCGATGGCCGATGTCAAACTGCTGGCCGAGGCGCCGAAGGCACCTGCGATCCAAGAACTTACGCCGACCCCGGTCGCCTTCCCCGTACCGGACATGACGCCCGCTGCCAAACCCGTGGCCGAGGCTCCGGTCGAGGCGCCCGTTGATGCGGATGTCGCCGCGCTTGCGCCCGAAGCCACAGAGCCCGAAGCACCCGCCGAAGTGGTCTCGGTGCTGGCCGATGCGCCGGGCCTCAAGACCTCGCCGCGGCCTGTTCGTCGCCCCGAGGTCGAGATGTCGAACGATGCGCTGGCCGCCGCGTTGACTGCCGAGATCAGCGGCAAGGCCTCGGTCATGCCGACGGTCGAGCTTGAACCCGACAGCCTGCCCACAGGCACCCGCCTTGTTCAGCTTGGAGCTTTCGACAGCCCGCAGCAGGCGCGGCTCGAGTGGGATCGCGTGTCGAACCGTTTCGGCGCCCTGATGGAGGGCAAGAAGCGCGTCGTGCAGGAGGCGAGCTCGGGCGGACGCACCTTCTATCGGCTGCGCGTGCAGGGCTTCGACGATGTGGATGACGCGCGCCGCTTCTGCGCCGCGCTGGTCGCCGAAAGCACCAACTGCATTCCCGCGCTGGTGCGCTGATGCCCGCAGGCGCAACGATTTTCGGCTGCGCAGGATTGGCTCTTTCGCCGTCCGAGGCTTCGTTCTTTCGCGCATCGGACCCCTGGGGCTTCATCCTGTTTTCGCGGAATATCGAAACACCGGAACAGGTTGCGCGGCTTTGTTCATCTATGCGCGAGGCTGTGGACCGCGATGCACCGATCCTGATCGACCAAGAGGGCGGCCGTGTCCAACGCTTGCGCGCACCGCATTGGCGCGAGTGGCTGCCGCCGCTCGATCAGGCCCGCGCCGCGAGCGATGCACCGCGCAGTTTCTGGCTCCGCGCGCGCATTCAGGCAGATGAGCTGCGCGCGATTGGCATTGATGCCAACTGCGCGCCCACCTGCGATATCGCGGGGCCGCGCACCCATCCCTTCTTGCAGAACCGGTGCCTTGGCACCGATGCCGCAACGGTGATCGCGAATGCCCGTGCCACGGCCGAGGGCTTCCTCGCGGGGGGCGTGTTGCCGATCCTCAAGCATATGCCGGGGCATGGCCGCGCCGAGGCCGACAGCCATCTGGACCTGCCGGTGGTCGGGGCCGATCCCGCCGATCTGGCGCAGGCCGACTTCGCGCCGTTCCTGGCGCTGCGCGATCTGCCGCTCGGGATGACCGCACATATCCGCTTCACCGCCTTCGATCAGGTGCCCGCCACGCAAAGCCGCAAGATGATCGCGCTGATCCGCGAGCAGATCGGTTTTGACGGTCTTCTGATGACCGACGATATCGGGATGGAGGCGCTTTCGGGCAGCAAGGGCGCGCGCGCCGCGGCCTCGATCGCGGCGGGATGCGATGTAGTGCTCTATTGCAAGGGTGACATGGGGCCGATGGAAGAGGTCGCCGAGGCCGCAGGCCAGCTGACGCCGGAGGCTGCCGGCCGTGCAGATGCGGCACTTGCCCGCCGCCATGCGCCTGACCCCGTTGACATCGCCGCGCTCGAAGCCGAACTTGTGGCTTTGTTGGGCGATGGGGCGGATGTCTGAGGAAAGCCACCTTTTCGAAGCGATGAGCGTCAGCGAGCGGCTTCAGGCCGAGGCGCTGATCGTCGATGTGGATGGCTTCGAAGGGCCGCTCGATCTGCTTCTGTCGCTGTCGCGCACGCAGAAGGTGGACCTGCGCAAAATCTCGGTGCTCCAACTCGCCGAGCAGTATCTGACCTTTGTCGAGCGTGCCAAAGCACTGCGGATCGAACTGGCAGCCGATTATCTGGTGATGGCCGCCTGGCTCGCCTTTCTGAAATCCAAGCTTCTCTTGCCGCCCGAGCCGGGGGCGGATGGCCCCTCGGCCGAGGATCTGGCCGCCCACCTGGCCTTCCAGCTTGAACGCCTTGCCGCTATGCGCGACGCCGCCGCCAAGCTGATGGCACGCGACCGTCTGGGCCGCGATTTCTTTGCACGCGGAGTTTCGGAAGAGGTCGAGCGCGTGCGCAAGGTCCAGTACTCGGCCTCGCTTCTTGATCTGATGCAGGCCTATGCCCGGATCCGCACCCGCGACGAATTCCGCCCCTATGCCTTTGATCGTAAAGACGTCTTCACCTTGGAGCAGGCGCTCGAACGGATGCGCGGGCTTGTCGGCTTCGCGATGGAATGGACCGATCTGGTCAGCTACCTGCCCGAGGGCTGGGGTCTGGACCCCAAGCGTCGCCGCACCGCCACCGCCGCCACATTCGCCGCCTCGCTCGAACTGGCCAAGCAGGGCCAGATTGAGATCCGCCAGTCCGAGACCTTCGCGCCGATCTCGATCCGCGCCGCGCAACCCCGGAACCGCAATGACTGATACCGAGAAATCTCTTTTCGAAGCCCCGCCGCTGGCCGAGCAGGAACGCATGGTCGAGGCGATCCTGTTCGCCTCGGTAGAGCCGGTGACGCTGCGCGAGATGGAAGAACGGATGCCGCATGGCTCTGACCCCGCCGAGGCGCTGGTCTATCTGCGCAAACGCTACGAGGGGCGCGGGGTGCGCGTCGTCAAGGTGGGCGATGCTTGGGCGATCCGCACCGCGCCTGACCTCGCCTTCCTGATGCAAAAGGAAACGGTGGAGCAGCGCAAGCTCTCGCGTGCAGCGATCGAGACGCTCGCCATCGTCGCCTATCACCAGCCCGTCACCCGCGCCGAGATCGAGGAGATTCGCGGCGTCGCGGTCAGCCGGGGCACCATCGACCAGTTGCTCGAGATGGAATGGATCCGCTTCGGTCGGCGCCGCATGACGCCGGGCCGCCCGGTCACCTTCGTCGTCACGCAGCAGTTCCTCGATGAATTCGGCCTTGAAAGCGCCCGTGACTTGCCGGGCCTCAAGGAGTTGCGCGCGGCGGGCCTTCTCGACAACCGCCCGATGCCGGGCGGCGCAAGCGACGATGACGACGAGGATGTAACCGGCCAGAGCGAGCTTTTCGAGGATTGAGCGCCATGAACACCGATCGCCTCAGCGGCACGCTCTTTCGCATCCTGTTCCGGCCCGTGACGGATCTGGTCATCAACCTTCTGGTCGGGCGCGGCAAGGCCCCGTCAGAGATGACCAAGGCCGAGCGCGCTCAGGCCCGTACCGCCCGCAAGGCCGTCACGCAGGCGCGCCGAGCAGCCCGTATCACCCGCCGTCTGCGCTAAGACCCAGATCCGCCAGATAGATCCGCACGGCCTCCTGCACGTGGCGGAAGCGGTCGCCACCCAGATGCTTGCCGCCATACCAGCGCGTCACCACGATCAGATGGTCGCGCAACCCGGCGCGCTCCAGCATCCGCAGGATGATCACCCCGGCGCCGCTCTCGCCATCGTCATTCTTCACCGGCCCCGCAGCGCATAGCAGCCCCCAGGTGTTATGCGTGGCCTTGGCGTATTTCTTGGCCCGCTTCAACTCCCGGATCAGCGCCTTCGCCTCGTCCTCAGATGCGCAAGGCGCCCCGGAGACGGCATATTTCGACCCGCGGTCGCTGATGATGTCCTCGATGATGCGCATCGGGCCTCCTGAAAAAGATGCCGCAAGCCACTTTCGGCTTTGCACAAATATCCCGGGGGTGAGCGCGGAACGCGCGAGGGGGCTGGCCCCCTCAGCCCGCCCGGAAATGCTTAGCGAGCTTGAGGCCCTGACCCTGATAGTTCGAGGCGATGCCGGTGCCATAAAGCCGCTCGGGGCGTTCGGCCATGCGCTCATAGACCAGCCGCCCGACGACCTGTCCGTGCTCAAGCACGAAGGGCGCCTCGTGGCAGCGCACTTCCAACACCCCGCGCGACCCAGTGCCACCGGCAGTCCCATGGCCGAAGCCCGGGTCAAAGAAGCCCGCGTAATGCACCCTGAACTCGCCCACCATCGCCAGATAGGGCGCCATCTCGGCGGCAAAATCCGGCGGGATCGTCACCGCCTCGCGCGACACGAGGATATAGAACGCACCGGGGTCGAGGATGATCCGACCGTCGCGGGTGCGGATCTCCTCCCAGAATTCCGAGGCCGGGTAATGTGCGATCCGGTCGAGGTCGATCACCCCGGTATGCGGCTTCGCGCGGTAGCCCACCAGATCGCCTTCCGCGGGCAGCAGATCGACCGAGAAGCCGAGCCCGTGGTCGATCACCGCCTCGCCCGAGACCAGCGGCTCGGCCATGTGCAGGATCTTCAGCTCCGCATCGCTCAGCATCGCCTGACCCGCGCGGAAGCGAATCTGGTTGAGCCGCATTCCCGGCCGCACCAGCACCGAGAACGAGCGCGGGCAGATTTCGGCGTAGAGCGGGCCAGTGTAACCCTCGGGGATTCGGTCGAATTCCGTGCCGCCATCGGTAATGACGCGCGTCAGCAGATCTAGCCGCCCGGTCGAGCTTTTGGCATTCGCGACGGCGGTTAGGCCGGCGGGTAGGGCAAGCCCCTCCATCAGCGGCACCAGATAAACGCAGCCCTTTTCGAGCACCGCGCCGTTGGACAGGTCCATGCGGTGCATCTCGAATTCGGCAAGCTTGGTGTCGACGCGCTGGTTGCGCCCGGCCAGGAACGAGGCGCGGATGCGGTAGGCCACCTGACCAAGGCGCAGGTCGAGGCTTGCGGGCTGGATCTGCTCGGGCAGGACGGGGATCGTCGCGCTGATCTCGCCGCGCTCGATCATCGCACGGATGGCGCTGTCGGCCAGAACGCCTTGGGTCATGTCTCGTTCCCCCGGATATGCGAACGCCCACCCCGCGGAACGGGATGGGCGTTGTTCGAGATGGTCGGGCCGGAGAGATTCGAACTCTCGACCTTCCGCCCCCCAGACGGACGCGCTAACCAGGCTGCGCCACGGCCCGACGAGGCGCATATAGAGGCATCCGGGCGGCGGGCGCAAGCGGCAAAACGCATTTTTCCGCAACGCTCTGCACGCGAGATATCGGTGTGCAGCCGGGCAGGGGAAAGCGGCAGGGCAAGCATTATTCTGCCCGGCCAAGCGTCGCCGCAGCCAGGCGGCTGCGCAGGGCAACCAGCCTCGATTTGGCGGCCTTGAGCGTGTCTCTCTCCGCCTCGCTCAACTGCGTGCCAGACAGGGCGCGCAGGCGCTGCGACATCGGCGGAGTGGGGTCGGCCTCGGGCGGAGCGGGGGGATTCGGCGCCCCGCGTGCGGTCGCAAGCTCAACAATCTCGGCGCCCGGTGTCGCTTCTGGCTCAACATCTAGCGCCATGGGGGCCTCTGGCGCCGGTTCGTCAAAGAACGAGGGCTGACGCCAGCTTGCTTTCGACGGTGGCGCGGCAGGCACAGGGTCTTGCGGGTCGGGGGGGAACTGCGCGGCCGGGGATTCGGGTTCCGGCTCGGGGGCGGCGGGCCAGGGCGCGGCCTCCGGCGTCGCGTCGGTCGCCTCTTCTTCCGCCGCACTCAGATCGATCGTGGCAAGCGACATGACGTGGCGCACGCCCTCATCCTTCAGCAGCTTTTGCACGCCGCGAATGGCCATGCCATCCTCATGCAGCAGGCGCTTGATACCACCCAGCAAAAGGATGTCCTCGGGGCGGTAGTAACGCCGCCCGCCAGCACGCTTCACCGGCTTGATTTGTGCAAAGCGACTTTCCCAGAACCGCAGCACATGCGTCGGCGTATCGAGGATCGTCGAGACCTCGGAGATCGTGCGGAAGGCATCGGCTGATTTCGCCATCACGCCGCCTTTCTTGTTCGCCTGCTCTTAGCGCCCCGAAACGGGGCAGCGCCTCAGTTCGCGTTGCCGGCGGCCACGCGATCCTTCATCAGATGCGAGGGGCGGAAGGACAGCACGCGCCGCGGCGAGATCGGCACTTCTTCGCCGGTCTTGGGGTTGCGACCCATGCGAGACGACTTTTCGCGCACCGAGAACGTGCCGAAGGACGAGATCTTCACCGTCTCGCCGCGCACCAGCGCATCGGAGAGATGCTGCAGAACGCTTTCGACAAGCTGTGCGGATTCATTGCGCGACAGCCCGACCTCGCGGAACACCGCTTCGCTCAAATCCATGCGCGTCAAGGTCTTCTCAGGCATACCATCCCCCCGGATTGATTTTGACAACGATGGGGGCAATGAAATCCCGAGTCAATATCAATGACTTGGGCGGCGCTTTTCAAGCGTGTGGAAAGGCCGTTCTGCTTACCAGCGCAGCACGACGGCGCCCCAGGCAAGCCCGCCGCCGATCGCTTCGGTCACGACAATGTCGCCGGTCTTGATCTGGCCACGTTGCTTGCCGACCGAAAGCGCCAGGGGAATCGAGGCGGCCGAGGTGTTGCCATGGTCCTGAACGGTCACAACGACACGCTCCAACGGCACCTGCATCCGCTCGGCGGTAGCCGAGATGATGCGCAGATTCGCCTGGTGCGGCACGATCCAGTTCACGTCCTCGCCCGACATGCCGATCTTGCCAAGCGCGGTATGCGCGGTCTCGGCCAGCTTCTGGACAGCGTGTTTGAAGACGGCATTGCCCTGCATGCGCAGCTGGCCTGCCTTGCCGTTCGACGACACGCCCCCATCGACATAAAGCAGTTCGCGGTAGCGGCCATCCGAATGCAGATCGGTCGACAGGACGCCGCGATCCTTGTTGGTGCCAGAGCCGTTCGCCGCTTCGAGAATCAGTGCGCCTGCGCCGTCGCCGAACAGCACGCAGGTGCCGCGGTCTTCCCAGTCCATGATGCGCGAGAAGGTCTCGGCGCCGATCACCAGAACGCGCTCGGCCTGGCCCGAAACGATGAGGCCGTTGGCATTCGTCAGCGCGAAGACGAAGCCCGCGCAGACCGCCTGGATGTCATAGGCAAAACCGTTGGTCGAGCCGAGGCCCGCCTGGACCATCGTCGCGACCGAGGGAAAGGTGAGGTCGGGCGTCGAGGTCGCCACAACGATCGCGTCGATCTGGTCGGCGGTCATGCCCGCGTCGATCAGCGCGGCCTGCGCGGCCTTGATGGCGAGCTGCGAGGTCGTCTCACCTTCGGCGGCGAAGTGTCGTTGCTCGATTCCCGTGCGGGCGCGGATCCAGTCGTCGGTCGTGTCCAGCGTGGCCTCGAACTCGGCATTCTTGACGATGCGCTCGGGCAGATAATGCCCAACGCCCCGGACCACGGCTCTGATTTTCATGATACTTTCTCGCTGGTTTCGTCGCCTTGGGGCGCATCCTGCCCCGAGACTGACGCCGAGGCAACCCGTGCTGCGAGTTTCGCGCTGAAGCCCGAGCGGGCGAGGCGTGCCGCCAGGTCTACCGCAGCGGCGACGCCGGTCGCGTCGGCCGAGCCATGCGACTTCACCACGGTTCCGTTCAACCCTAGGAAAACGCCACCATTTGCGCGGCGCGGGTCGATCCGCTCCTTCATTCGCTTGAGCGGACCCATGGCCAGCAGCGCCCCCAGCTTGGCCAGCGGCGAGGCGGTCAGCGCCTCGCGCATCAATTCACCAGCGAGCCTCGCCGTGCCTTCGCCGGTCTTGAGCGCGATATTGCCAGTGAACCCATCGGTCACGATCACGTCAACGCGGTTCGACGGCAGGTCATTGCCCTCGACGAAGCCGATGAATTCGAACTGACCGGCGTCCTGCGCCTTGGTCATCAGGTCATAGGCGACCTTGAGTTCGGCGTGGCCCTTGTGCTCTTCGGTGCCGACGTTGAGCAGGCCGACACGCGGGCGGGTCAGGCCAAGCGCGTTGCGCGCGTAGGACGTGCCCATCAGACCATAGGTCAGCAGGTCGGCTGCCTCTGCCTTCACGTCGGCGCCCATGTCGAGCATGACGTTCCAGCCCGTCGGGTTGCGCGAGGGCCAGAAGGAGGCGATCGCGGGGCGGTTCACGCCCGGCAGCTTGCGCAGGCGGATCATCGATATGGCCATGAGCGCGCCGGTGTTCCCGCAGGATACCGCCACTTCGGCTTCCTTGGCGCGCACCGACTCGATCGCGGACCACATGGAGGTGCCCTTGCCGTTGCGCATCACCGCCGCGGGCTTGTCGTGCATCGTCACCACGCCTTCGGCATGGTGGATCTCGCAGCGCTCGGTCAGGCCACGTGCGGCCAGCAGCGGGGCGAGGGTGCCTTCGGGGCCATGCAGGATGAACCGCAGGCTTGGCGATTTCTGCGCGGCAAGCGCCAGGCCATCGACGATGGCCTCGGGTCCGCGGTCGCCGCCCATCGCGTCGATGGAAATGACGATGGCGCCGGAATCACCCGGCGCCTTGGCCACGTCGTGGCCTTGATCAATATTTTCCATGTCGGACCGGCCCTGATCCTGCCCCGTGGTCTTCGGAATGTCCTGCACAGCGGGCATGATATCGGGCAAGCGACGGCGCGGGCTTACGCCGCGTCGTCGTCCAGATCGACCTCGGCAGCCTGAGCCACCACTTCGCGGTCGTCATAGTGACCGCAGGCGCCACAAACGTGGTGCGGGCGCTTCAGCTCGCCGCAGTTCGGGCACTCCGCCGGGTTGCCGGCAACAAGAGCGTCATGCGCACGGCGCATGTTGCGACGGGAACGCGTAACTCGGTTCTGAGGGACAGCCATGTCTCAACCTCGGGTGTTCGGGGGCGTTACAGCCCTGATTTTCCTGGAGTTTCGTCACTGGCGCCAGGTGGCGGACCGGGTGCGAACCCAAACTTTGAATGAGGCCGGGAACATACTGCGATTCTGATCCGGCGCAAGTCCTTTTTCTCCCTTTTTTTTCCGCCCTCGAAACCGGGCGGCTTCAGGCAGGACGTCAATCGTTTTCGCCCGACCCGTTGCCCTTTCCGGCCAGCAGATCGCGCAGGTTGGCAAACGGGCGGGTGGCTTCATCGGTCAACTCTTCGGCCCCGTCGGGTACCGCGCTCAGGCGTGCGTCGGGTTCCAACTCGGTTGCGCGCGGGTAAAGCGGCAGGGCGAGTTCGAGTGCCTCGAGCGCGACTGCGGCAAGGTCAATCTCGGCGCGCAGAGGCTCAAGCGTGTCGTCTTCGGGCATTTCGACCTCGTCACCCGTGGGCTCGGGCAGGTCGGCCAGGTAGTGGCGCGTAATCTCTTCGGCCAGATCGGTCGTGACCGGCGCCAGCGTGACCGCGCAGGGCTGCACGACGCGGGCCGTAAAGGCAGCCTCAAGCAGCCAGTCGCTGCGGCCCTTTGCGGTCAGCGTGCCCTTCAGGCGCAGCGATTTCACCGCCGAGATGCCCGCCCATTGCGCGATCGCCGCGCAGGTGGCGGCGTCGGGGCGGATGTCGAAGCGGTTGGGTTTGCGCCCCGCCAGATCGGCCACGCGCCGCGGCTCGCTCCAGGGCAGGGGGGTGTTCGGGTCGAAGGCGGCGTCACTCATGGATGTTATCCTTTGCTTTTCCCGCGCCATGGCGCAGCTTGGCTCGCAACGCGCTTGAGGGCCGTGCCAGCATGTTGTAAGCGGGATAAAAGGCCAAAGGCTATGAGGCAAGAGGGGGTTTCAGGTGGGACGCGAAACGGTCACGCGGCGCGGGGCGCTTGCACTGGCACTCGGCGCGGCGCTTCTGGCGGCGGGGTGCTCGCCAGTCTATCGCAACCACGGCTACGTCCCTCTGGAAGAGGATCTGGCGAAGATCGAGGTCGGCAAATCGACGCGCGACGATGTCGCGGCGGCGGTTGGACGCCCGTCCTCGGCCGGTCTGCTTGAGGGTTCGGGCTGGTATTACGTAGGCTCGCGCTGGAAGCATTACGGTGCGTTCCCGCCCGAGGAACTGGATCGCCAGGTCGTCGCGATCACCTTTACCCAAGCGGGCGTCGTCGAGAATGTTGAGCGTTTCGGGAGTGAGCGTGGCGAAGTCGTTGTGCTGTCGCGGCGCGTGACCGAGACCTCGATCAAGGGTATCGGCTTCGTTCAGCAGCTCATGGGCTCGTTCGGTCGGGTTTCGGCCGGCCAGGTCCTCGACCGCTGATTTCTTTCCTGGACGGGGTGCCGCGCTGCGGCATCTTTCGTCTTGCGCAGCGTTGGCCATCGGCTAGGCTTTGGACAGGCTCGACACCTGTCCGGGGGGAAGGATGCAGGCGCTCAGCAAGGGTCGATATACCGTTCGTCTGGCAAGCACGCCGCAGGATGTGGGTGCCGCGCAGGCGCTACGCTGGAAGGGGTTCCTCAGCCGCAAGCACGGCGTAGGCGTGACGTCTCAGGATGCGCGGCTTGACGCCGACGGGTTCGACCCGATCTGTCAGCATGTGCTGGTCGAGGATGCGCAGTCGGGTCGGCTCGTCAGCTGCTTTCGCCTCTTGCCGCTGCGGGATGGCTCCGAGATCGGCCGCAGCTATTCGGCGCAATATTACGACCTGTCGGCGCTGCGGGGCTTCGATCTGCCGATGGTCGAGATGGGGCGCTTCTGCATCGACCCAGAGTGTCAGGACCCAGACATCCTGCGCCTTGCCTGGGGGGCGGTGACGCGCTTTGTCGATGAGACCGGGGTGGGGATGCTGTTTGGCTGTTCGTCCTTCACCGGAACCGATTGGACGCATTACAGCGATTCCCTCGCGCTGCTGGCCGCGCGCCACCTTGCGCCCGCCGAGTGGGCCCCGCGCGAGGCGGCGCCCTCGGTTGTCCGCTATTCCGAACGTCTGGCCGCGCATATGCCTGATGCCAAGACTGCCCAACAGCGGATGCCGCCGCTATTGCGCACCTATCTGCTGATGGGGGGCTGGGTCAGCGATCACGCGGTGGTCGATCCCGCGCTGGACACGTTCCATGTCTTCACGGGGCTTGAGATCGCCGCCATCCCGCCCGCCCGCGCACGTGCGCTACGGCTGGTCGCGGGCTGAGACCGCAGCTAGCCGTTGACGTTTTCCTTACGCCCGAGTAGCCGGAGCGCATGGCACGCGCACCCCTTCTTCAGCTCTCCGGCATCTCGCTCACCTTCGGCGGCAACCCCGTTTTCGACGGCCTCGATCTGGTCGTGCAGCCCGGCGACCGGGTTGCCCTGGTCGGCCGCAACGGCTCGGGCAAATCGACGCTGATGAAGGTGATGGCCGGGCTGGTCGAACCCGATCACGGTGAGCGGATCGTGCCCGTCGGCGTGCGTGTCGGCTACATGGAGCAGGAGCCCGACCTGTCGGCTTTCGCGACGCTCGGTGATTTTGCGGCTTCGGCGTTGGATGCCGCGGAACGCTACAAGGTCGATATGGTGGCGGAGGGGCTGAAGTTCCGCCCCGACACGCCGGTCGAGACCGCCTCGGGGGGCGAGCGGCGCCGTGCTGCGCTGGCCAAGCTGCTGGCCGAGGCGCCGGAGCTGATGCTGCTCGACGAACCGACGAACCACCTCGACATTCAGGCCATCGGCTGGCTTGAGGAACAACTGCGCGACACCCGCACCGCCTTCGTCCTGATCTCGCACGACCGTGCTTTTCTGCGCGCACTGACCCGCGCGACGCTCTGGATCGACCGCGGGCAGGTGCGTCGGCAGGAACGCGGCTTCGAGACCTTCGAGGAATGGCGCGAGCAGGTCTGGGCCGAGGAAGACGAGGCCCGCCACAAGCTCGACCGCAAGATCAAGGCCGAGGCGAAATGGGCGGTCGAAGGCATCTCGGCCCGGCGCAAGCGCAACATGGGGCGCGTGCGTGCGCTGCAGGCCCTGCGCGAGGAACGCGCCAGCCAGATCCGTCGTCAGGGCACCGCCGCGATGGAACTCGACGCGGGCACCCAATCGGGCAAGCGCGTGATCGAAGCGCGCGGCCTGTCCAAGCGCTACGCCGAGAAGCAGATCGTCAAGAACTTCGACCTGCGCGTGCTGCGCGGCGACCGCGTGGCCTTCGTTGGCCCGAACGGTGTGGGTAAGACCACGCTGCTGAAGATGCTGACCGGAGAGGTCGCGCCGGACGAGGGCGCCGTCACGCTCGGCACCAACCTCGAGGTTGCGGTTTTCGATCAGGCCCGCGCCACCCTCGATTTCAGCATGTCGCTTTGGGACGGGATGGTGAACGACCCTGACATGCGCGTCTCGGGGCGCTCCGATCAGGTGATGGTGCGTGGCACGCCCAAGCATGTCGTCGCCTATCTGAAAGACTTCCTCTTCGACGAACAGCAGGCCCGCGCGCCCATCGGCTCGCTCTCGGGCGGCGAACGCGCGCGGCTCTTGCTGGCGCGGATCATGGCCAAGCCCTCGAACCTGCTGATCCTGGACGAACCGACGAACGATCTCGACGTTGAGACGCTCGACCTGCTGCAAGACATCCTTGGCGAATACGACGGCACCGTGCTTCTGGTCAGCCACGACCGTGACTTCATCGATCGCGTCGCCACCACCACCATCGCGATGGAAGGGGATGGCCGCGCCACCGTCTATGCGGGCGGCTGGAGCGATTATCAGGCGCAGAAAGCCCTGAGCGCCCCGGATAAATCCGTCGAGAAGCCCGCGCCGAAGAAGGCGGAAGCCACCCCCGCGCCCAAGGAAGCGCCGAAGAAATCCGGCCTCAGTTTCACCGAAAAGCACCGCCTCGAAGCCCTTCCGGGGATCATAGAAAAGCTTGAGTTCGAAATCGGCAAGCTCTCGGAGCTGCTCGGCGACCCGGATCTCTTCACGCGCGAGCCGGTCAAGTTCCGCAAGGCGACCGATATGCTCACCGAACGCCAGGCCACGCTCAGCGCCGCCGAGGAGGAATGGCTGACGCTCGAAGAAAAGGCACAGGGCTGATCTGACGCAGCGTCACTTTGGCCAAGGCTTCCCCTCTTCAATGTGGTGAAAATATCCTGCGGGGGTCCGGGGGTGCAAAACCCCCGGCCTAACGGGAGAATTTCATGCAGCATGCACCGCAGGGGCCCCTGACAGGTCTTCGCATCGTCGAGATCTCAGGTCTTGGCCCCACGCCCTTCACGGCGCAACTCTTTGCCGATATGGGTGCCGAGGTGATCCGCATCGCGCGCCCCAATTCCGCGGGGGCCGAAAACCACGTGCTCGGCATGGAGAACGACCCGCTCGACCGGGGCCGCGATGTGCTCGAACTTGACCTCAAGAACCCGGAACACCATGCCATCGCGCGCCGCCTGATCCTGCGTGCCGACGCGTTGATCGAGGGGATGCGCCCCGGCGCGATGGAGCGCCTTGGCCTTGGCCCCGAAGATTTTCCCGAGAACCCGGCCCTCGTTTACGGTCGCATGACCGGCTGGGGGCAAAACGGCCCGCTGGCGCATAGGGCAGGGCATGACATCAATTATCTGGCCCTGTCCGGCGCGCTCGGCGCGATCGGAACCGCTGAAACGCCGGTGGTCCCGCTCAACCTCGTGGGCGATTTCGGCGGCGGCACGATGTATCTGGCCTTTGGCATGATGACGGCGCTGTGGTCGGTGCGCACGAGCGGTCGCGGGCAGGTCGTCGATGCGGCGATCACCGACGGGGTGGCAAGCCTTCTGGGCATGATCCACGGGATGGCGGGGAACGGCCTGTGGTCGGACCGCCGGGGCGAGAACATGATCGACGGCGGTATCCCGTGGTACGGCACCTATGCCTGCGCTGATGGCGGGCATATGGCGATTGGCCCGCTCGAGCCGAAGTTCTGGGCCGAGCTGCAACGACTGATGGGCTTTGCCGAGGGTGAGTTGCCCGACCGCGCCGACAAGACCCGCTGGCCCGCCCTGCGCGCGGCGCTTGCGGCGCGCTTTGCGGAAAAGACGCGCGACGAATGGGCCGCGATCCTTGAACCCTCCGACGCCTGCGCGACGCCGGTACTGATGCTCTCCGAGGCCGTGCACCACCCGCATAATGTCGCCCGAGGGGCCTATCTTGAACACGAGGGCATGGTTCAACCCGCCCCCGCGCCCAAGTTGTCGCTGACCCCGGGGGCGATCGGTCCGGGCTCGACCCGGAACCGTATCCCCCCCGAGGAGGCGCTCAACCGCTGGCAGGCCTAGCGGTTGTCCGGCTGCGCGCGCACCGACAGGCGCCCGCGCAGCGAGATCCGGTAGGGTCGGCCGTTCTGGCTTTCGATCAGCCGCCGCTTGCGCAACCGCGCGAACAGATCGAGCGTGCAATCGCTCAGGATCAGCCCGTCGCGTGTTACGCAGAGCACTTCGGTGATCTTGCCAGCCTCGCGCATATGTCGGATCTGCCCGCCCTGCGCCAGCGCGTGAAGCACGCGCTGTTCGCGTTTCGAGATATTCATGATGTCCTCGAGTGGAAAGCATGGCACAAGACACCCGACCGCATCGGCGGCGGGGTGGATGTGTCCGGGGTCATCCCGGCTCACAGCTTGCGCACAGTCTCCAGCATCAAGGCTCCGTCATTGGCCGGGATGTTCCCGGCTCGCGGCCAAGATAGGTGGGGAATTCCCGCCAGACAAGGCCGAAGCCCTTGACAGGCGGGGGGTGGATCACCCATAAGCCCCCAACCCGGCGGAAGGAGTCTCTTTCCGCCGGGAATCGTTTTGTAACAACGCCCCTGACGGGGCGCGCAGTCCGAGGCGGGGAAACCCGGCAAACCGAAAGGTGCCACAGGGCGCGGTTGACACAAAGGAATGGCCCATGTTTGCGGTCCTCAAGACTGGCGGCAAGCAATACAAGGTTCAGGCGGGCGACGTGCTCCGCGTGGAACTGATTGCCGCGACGGCTGGCGATAAAGTCCAGTTCAACGAAATCCTGATGGTGGGCGGTGACACGCTGACCGTTGGCGCCCCGCTCGTCGAAGGTGCCGCGGTGGTTGCCGAAGTCATCGACAACATCAAGGCCGACAAGGTCATCACCTTGCACAAGCGCCGCCGCAAGCACTCGTCGCAGCGCACCCGTGGCCACCGTCAGAAACTGACGCTGGTTCGCGTGACCGAAGTTCTCGCTTCGGGCGCCGACAAGTCGGGCGTGAAGGAAGCTGTTGGCACCGCTGCTGCGCGTCGCACCGCGCACGAAGCGAAGTAAGAGGAGGCCTGACCTATGGCACACAAGAAAGCTGGCGGTTCTTCCCGCAACGGTCGCGACTCTGCTGGTCGTCGTCTTGGCGTGAAGCTCTACGGTGGCCAGGCGGCCATCCCGGGCAACATCATTGCGCGTCAGCGCGGCACCACCTGGTGGCCGGGTGAAGGCGTCATGATGGGCAAAGACCACACCATCTTCGCCGTTACCGAAGGCAAGGTTACCTTCCGCAAGGGCCTTAAAGGCCGCACCTTCATCTCGGTGCTCCCTGTTGCGGAGGCGGCCGAGTAAGCCGAACTCGACCCGCATAACGACAGGGGGGATCGGCTGGAAGGCCGGTCCCCCTTTCGTTTTCCGGATCTCTGTTCGGGGCGAGTGGAGGCGCGCCGAGCGGGGTTTCACTAAAAATTCAGGGGCATGGGCTTAACTTTGTCATCAGCCCGCCCAATTTGAAGAATAGGTCGGTAAGACCAGCGTTTCGAGGAGGAGCGCCATGTTTCAAGATACAATTTCGACACAGCCGGTGATTGAGGCCGAGCGGTTCATCCTGCGCCCCCTGCGCAAGTCGGACGCGGGGCTCATTGCAATGTATACCGCCGACAAGCGCGTGGCCGAGGGCACGCGCGCCATTCCCCATCCGCTGCCGCCTGGCGCGACCGAAAGCTATATCACCCGCGCGATGTCGGATACCCGCAGCGAGGATGTCTGGGCGCTCGACGGTTCGGCACAAGGCTTGGCCGAGGTGCTTGGCGTGGTTTCGCTGACCCATCTCGATGATAACCAGTCCGAGGTCGGCTTCTGGGTCGGTCCCGGATTCTGGAACACGGGCTTTGCGTCCGAGGCTGTCGCGGCCCTGGTCGAGGCCAATCCGCACAAGGCCCGTACGCTCTTCGCCGAGGTGTTTCAGGACAATCCGGGTTCGGCCCGCGTCCTGACCAATGCCGGGTTCGAATACCTGGGCGATGCCGAAAGCTGGTCGGTGGCGCGTGGCGCCCGTGTGCCGACCTGGACCTATCTGAAAAAGATGGCCTGAACTTGAGCGACCTGCCGATCCGTTCCGCGCGCCTCGTGCTGGATCGGCTGGTCGCCGCCGACGCCGAGGATTTTCGGCGGATCGTCACGATCCCCGAGGTCGGGCGGATGCTCTTCATCTTTCCCACCGATTACACGACCGAGGCCGCCGCTGCGCTGATCGCGCGCGACGCAGATCCGGCGCGCCGCCCGCTGCGACTTGCGATCCGGCGCCCCGGTAGCGACCGGCTTTGGGGTGCGATCGGGCTGGGGGCAGGGGATCGGCCCGACATCTACTATTTTCTCGACCCCGCCGCAGCCGGGCAGGGGTTGATGCGCGAGGCGGTCGCGCTGTTTTTGCCCTTCGTGCGGGCGCGGTTCGCCCTGCCGGCGCTTCGCGCCAAGGTTTTCACGGATAATCCCGCATCGGTCCGCGTGCTTGAGGCCAACGGGTTCCAGCGGGTCGGGCATGACGAGGTGCAATCGGCGCAGCGCGACGAATTGCATCCGGTCTGGCTCTATCGCGCCGAATACGCCGATCCCCACGCCCCGCTTGAATAAATCCGGCGGGCGGCGTATGTCGGCGCCTTGCAAGCAAGGACCAAAGCCGATGAAATTCCTCGACCTCGCCAAAGTCTATATCCGCTCGGGTGGCGGCGGTGCCGGGTGCGTCTCGTTCCGGCGCGAAAAGTTCATTGAATTCGGCGGCCCGGACGGCGGCGATGGCGGCAAGGGCGGCTCGGTCTTTGTCGAGGCGGTCGAGGGGCTGAACACGCTGATCGACTTCCGCTACCAGCAGCATTTCTTCGCGCAGAGCGGCCAGCACGGCATGGGCAGCCAGCGCACCGGTAAGGATGGCGATGACATCGTGCTGAAAGTGCCGGTGGGCACCGAGATCATCGACGAGGACGAGGAAACCGTCATCGCCGACCTGACCGAAGTCGGGCAGCGCGTGCTGCTGGCCAAGGGCGGCAACGGCGGCTGGGGCAACCTGCATTTCAAATCCTCGACGAACCGTTCGCCCTCGCGCGCGAATCCGGGGCAGGAGGGCGTCGAGCGGACGCTGTGGCTGCGCCTCAAGCTGATCGCCGACGCGGGCCTGCTGGGTCTGCCGAACGCTGGGAAATCGACCTTCCTGGCGGCCGTGTCGAACGCGCGCCCCAAGATCGCGGATTACCCGTTCACGACGCTGGTGCCGAACCTGGGCGTGGTGGGCATCGACGGGCGCGAGTTCGTCATGGCCGATATTCCGGGTCTGATCGAGGGCGCCTCGGAAGGGCGCGGCCTGGGCGATCAGTTCCTGGGCCATGTCGAGCGTTGCTCGGTGCTGCTGCATCTTGTCGATGGCACTTCGAGCACGATCACCAAGGATTACCGCACCATCATTCAGGAGCTTGAGGCTTATTCGCTTGAGCTTGCCGAAAAGCCCCGCGTCACCGTGCTCAACAAGATCGACGCGCTTGACGCCAAAACGCTCTCGAGCCGCAAGCGCTCGCTTGAAAAGGCCGTGGGTGGCCCGGTGATGCTGATGTCGGGTGTAGCCAAGAAAGGCGTGAACGAGGTGCTGCGCGCGCTCTGGGCCGAAATCTCGGAGGACCGCCGCAGCGAGGAAGAGGCGCAACCGTGGCGACCCTGAAACCGGATGTGCGGGCCGCGCGGCGGCTGGTGATCAAGATTGGCTCGGCGCTTTTGGTGGGCGCCGGGGGGCTCAAGACCGATTGGCTGAAGGCGCTGGCCGAGGATGTGGCCGAGGCCCGTGCGCGTGGCTGCCATGTGGTGCTGGTGTCCTCGGGGTCGATCGCGCTTGGCCGCCGGGTTCTGGGCCTGCCGCTTGGCGCGCTGCCGCTGGAGCAAAGCCAGGCTGCGGCCGCCGTCGGCCAGATCCGCTTGGCGCGCGCCTATGAAGAGGTGCTCGCGCCCCACGGTGTGACCACCGCGCAGGTGCTGGTGACGCTGGAAGATACCGACGACCGGCGCCGCTACCTGAACTCGCGCGCGACGATGGAGACGCTGCTGTCGATGGGCGTCGTGCCGATCGTGAATGAAAACGACACCGTCGCCACCGACGAGATCCGCTTTGGCGACAACGACCGTCTGGCCGCGCAGATTGCGGTCACGGTGGGTGCAGATCAACTGGTTCTACTGTCGGATGTGGACGGGTTCTACTCGGCCAACCCGAAGGAAGATCCCACCGCGATCCGGTTCGAGCTGGTCGATAAGATCACCCCTGAGATCGAGGCGATGGCGGGCGATCCGATCTCGGGCCTCTCGAAGGGTGGGATGAAGACCAAGCTGCTGGCGGCCAAGACCGCCGTGGCGGGGGGCTGTGCCATGGCGATCATGGAGGGCTCGACGCCGCGCCCGCTGAGCGCGCTGGCCGAGGGGGCGAACTGCACCTGGTTCCTGCCCGAGGGCGATCCGCAGGTGGCCCGCAAGCGCTGGATCGCAGCGATGAAACCGCGCGGAGAAATTTTCGTCGATGCGGGTGCGGTGAACGCGCTCTTGTCCGGCAAGTCGCTTCTGCCTGCCGGGGTGACCAAGGTTGTCGGCCGTTTCGGCCGGGGCGAGCCGGTGGTGATTGCTGGCCCCGATCGCGCGGTTCTGGCCAAGGGGCTGGTGCGTTACACCTCGGACGAGGCGCGACTGATCGCGGGGCACCGCTCGGCCGAAATTGCCGAGTTACTGGGCTATCCGGGTCGCGCGGCGCTGGTGCATCGCGACGACATGGCGATGGGATAGGAAAGGGGGCCGCTGGCCCCCTTTTTCATTTCGCGATCCGGTCGAGCACGCGCACCCAACTGCGAATGCCCTTGTGGAAGCTTTTCACGTCATATTTTTCGTTCGGGCTGTGGATCTGGTCATCGTCGCAGGCGAAACCGATCAGCATCGCGTCCATTCCGAGGATCGTCTTGAAATAGCCCGCAATCGGGATCGAGCCGCCGCAGCCGGTATAGACCGCAGGCACGCCCCATTCGTCGGAAAGTGCTGCGCGCGCGGCCTCGAAGGCCGGGTCGGTGATTTCCATCACGCTGGCAGGGCTGCCGATGGGTTCTTTCCACTCCAGCGAACAGTCGGCGGGCAGTTGCGCCTCGATCCAGGCCTTGAAGGCGGGCAGGATCTTGTCGGGGGCTTGCCGCGAGACAAGGCGGAAGCTGACCTTGGCGCTGGCCTCGGCGGGCAGTACGGTCTTGAAGCCCGCGCCGGTGTAGCCGCCCCAAATCCCGTTGATCTCTGCCGTCGGGCGGGACCAGAGCTGTTCGAGCGGGGTGCGGTCAACCTCGCCCGCCGGAACCGAGAGGCCCACGTCGCCCAGGAACTTGCCCGCATCGAACGGTAGCGATTGCCACTGCGCGCGCACGGCATCGGGCAGTTCATCGACGTCATCGTAGAAGCCCGGAACCGTGACGCGGCCCTGATCGTCGTGCAGCCCGCCCAGAATCCGCGTGAGTACCCGGATCGGGTTCATCCCCGCGCCGCCATACATGCCCGAGTGCAGGTCCTTGGTCGCCGCCTTGATCGTGAATTCCACCTTGGCAAGGCCGCGCAACATCATCTCGATCGCGGGCTGGGTGTCGGCGAAAAGCCCGGTGTCACAGATCAGCGCGAGGTTGGCGGAAAGCTCCTCGCGGTTGGATTCCATGAAGGGAATGAGCGAGGGCGAACCCGATTCCTCTTCTCCCTCAAGGAAGATCGTGAGGTTGCCGGGCAGGGTGCCGTGGATTTCCTTATAGGCGCGGCAGGCCTCGATGAAGGTCATCAACTGCCCCTTGTCGTCCGAGGCACCGCGTGCGCGGATCACCGCACCCTTGGCGGTTTCCTCGATCGCCGGGTCGAAAGGATCGCGGTCCCACAGGGCAAGCGGATCGACCGGCTGCACGTCGTAATGGCCGTAGAACAGGATATGGCGGCCGGGTGCCTCATGCCGTGCCACGACCATCGGATGGCCGGGGGTGGGGCGCACAGATGCGGTGAAACCAAGCGATTCCAGTTCCTTGACCAGCCAGTCGGCGGCGACGGCACAATCGGGCTTGAAGGCCGGGTCGGTCGATATCGAGGGAATGCGCAGCAGGTCCACAAGGCGATCGAGCGCCTGCGGCAGGGTCTCATCGACGCGGTTCAGAACGGCTTGCAGGGTCATGCGGATCTCCTTTTCTGCGCGAAACCTAGCAGTCCGGTTCGCGCTGTCCAGCCGGTCGCGGGGCGTGATAGAAATGTACGATACATTCCAAAGTATGAATTGATTTATCGGCGCGACATTTTTACGCTCCCATTTTGGGTATTTGACCTTTATCAATGCCCGGCGCGAATGGGGCCGGTATGGCTCTTCCCAGCGAACTTTGGCGAGGGAAACGGAAATGGACTATAATCACGCTCTCGACATGGCGATTCAACGTCTGCACGACGAGGGGCGCTATCGAACCTTCATCGACATCGAGCGTGAGAAGGGCGCCTTCCCGAAAGCGGTCTGGAACCGGCCGGATGGCGACAAGCAGGACATTACCGTGTGGTGCGGCAACGACTATCTGGGCATGGGCCAGAACCCGGTCGTGCTGGCGGCCATGCACGAGGCGCTCGACGCGGTTGGCGCGGGTTCGGGCGGGACGCGCAACATTTCCGGCACCACGGCCTATCACAAGCGGCTTGAGGTCGAACTGGCCGATCTGCACGGCAAGGAAGCGGCTCTGGTCTTCAGCTCGGCCTATATCGCGAATGACGCGACGCTGAGCACGCTGCCCAAGCTGTTCCCCGGCCTGATCATCTATTCGGATGAACTGAACCATGCCTCGATGATCGAGGGGATCAAGCGCAACGGCGGCGCCAAGCGCATTTTCCGCCACAATGACGTCGCCCACCTGCGCGAGCTGCTGGCAGCCGACGATCCGTCGACCCCCAAGCTGATCGCCTTCGAGTCGGTCTATTCGATGGACGGCGACTTCGGCCCGATTTCCGAGATCTGCGACCTGGCCGAGGAATTCGGCGCGCTGACCTATCTTGATGAGGTCCACGCGGTGGGCATGTATGGCCCGCGCGGCGCCGGTATCGCCGAGAAGATCGGCGAGATGCACCGTATCGACATTTTCAACGGCACGCTCGGCAAGGCTTTCGGCGTGTTCGGCGGTTATATCGCGGCCTCGGCCAAGATGGTGGATGCGATCCGCTCCTATGCGCCGGGCTTCATCTTCACCACCTCGCTGCCGCCGGCCATTGCCGCGGGCGCTGCGGCCTCGATCGCGTTCCTCAAGACTGCGGACGGCCAGAAGCTGCGCGACGCGCAGCAGCTGCACGCCAAGGTTCTCAAGATGCGCCTCAAGGCGCTCGGCATGCCGATCATCGATCACGGCTCGCATATCGTTCCGGTGGTCATCGGCAATCCGGTACATACCAAGGCGCTGTCGGACATGCTGCTGGCGGAATTCGGCGTCTATGTGCAGCCGATCAACTTCCCCACCGTTCCGCGCGGAACCGAGCGGCTGCGTTTCACGCCCTCGCCGGTGCACGATCTGAAGCAGATCGACCACCTTGTGCGCGCCATGGATGCGCTGTGGTCGCGCTGTGCGCTGAATCGTGCCGAAGCATCGGCTTAAGTCGCTTCGCGGATGCACAGCTCTCCTGCTTGTGATAAACACAGGGTAAGGGTTAGGGATCACATAACCCGAATCGACAACCTTTAGTGTTTTGGGGCAGGGGCAGCCACATGATCGGGCGGAGGAGCAAACCTTCGACGCAGGCCGAGGACAAGCCGAAAGGCTTTGACGATTTCGAGCTTCGTCTTGGGGATCTCATGCGCGGGGAGCGCGCAACTCTGGCGAAGTCGCTTTTGGATGTGCAGCGAGAGTTGCGCATCAAGGCGGCCTATATCGCAGCTATCGAAAGCTGCGATGTCGCCGCGTTCGAGACACCCTCTTTCATCGCCGGTTATGTCCGATCCTACGCCCGTTACCTCGGGCTTGATCCGGATTGGGCGTTCGAGAGATTCTGCCTGGAGGCGGGCTATCAGCCCACGCACGGCATGGCCGCGGCGGCGTCCGGGCCCAAGCCGCAGCGCCGCCCGACCGAGGTCGCCGAGGCGCTGGCCAATCCCAATGCAACCTTCGTTCCGCGCACCCAGGCGTTCTGGAGCACGATTGAGCCGCGCGCGATCGGCTCGGTATTCGTGCTGGCGCTGCTGGCGGGCGGGATCGGCTATGGTGGCTGGTCCGTCCTGCAAGAGGTGCAGCGCGTGCAACTGGCTCCGGTCGATCAGGCGCCTGGCGTCGTGGCCGAGCTTGACCCGCTGCAAGGCGCGCGGCCCATGCGTATGGCCGAGACCGACGACAGCCTGCCCGACCTTCCGGTACCCGAGGCGCTGGACCGCATCTATCGCCCCGCCGCGCTCGATACCCCGGTGCTGATTGCCCGCGATGGCCCGATTGCCGCGATCGACCCCTCGCAAACGGGTGTTCTGGCCGGGCTGGCGGGCGCGAAACCCGCGATCGAAACCGCACTGGCCGAGGCTTCGGTCGAAAGCATCGATACGCTGGTGCGCACTGTTGCCGCCGAGGCGCCTGCGCTTGAAATTCTTGCCGTGCGTCCTGCATGGGTGCGTGTGAGCGCGGCCGATGGCAGCGTTCTCTTCGAGAAGGTGATGGATGCGGGCGAACGCTACACGCCGCCCAAGCTCGAAGAGGCACCTGTGCTGCGCACGGGTGAGTCGGGTGCAATCTACTTCGCGGTGAACGGCGTGGCCCATGGCCCGGTCGGAAAGCGCGGCGAAGTGACCAAGAACATCGTGCTGGCCCCCGAGGCCGTGACCGAGAAATATGCGACGGCCGAGATCGACGCAGATGGCGACCTTGCGCGGATGATCGCCGTGGCCGATGCCAGCGCGGTGGCGACGGTCAATCCCGCAGGCCAGTGATTTCCTTGAACAGGATTGCGCAGCCGTTGCCCTCGGGCGGCGGCTGACCTATGTCTGGGGCAGCAATCGGAGACCCCGCCATGTCGCTCAACCACATTCGTCCCTGGCGCAATATCTACCGCCGCAAGTCGCGCCAGATCATGGTCGGCAATGTGCCCGTGGGGGGCGATGCGCCGATCACGGTGCAGACGATGACGAACACCGATACTTCGGACGTCAGGGCGACGCTGGATCAGGTGATCCGCTCGGCCGACGTGGGTGCCGATATCGTGCGCGTCTCGACGCCTGATGAGGCCAGCACCCGCGCCCTGCGTGAGATCGTGCGCGAAAGCCCCGTGCCGATCGTGGCCGATATCCATTTCCACTACAAACGCGCCATCGAGGCCGCCGAGGCAGGCGCCGCCTGTCTGCGCATCAACCCCGGCAATATCGGCGATGAAAGCCGCGTGAAAGAGGTGATCCGGGCGGCGAAGGACCATGGCTGCTCGATCCGCATCGGTGTGAACGCGGGCAGCCTTGAAAAGCACCTGCTCGACAAATACGGCGAGCCGTGCCCCGATGCGATGGTCGAAAGCGGCCTCGATCACATCAAGATCCTGCAAGACAACGACTTTCACGAGTTCAAAATTTCCTGCAAGGCGTCGGATGTCTTCCTGGCGGCCGCTGCCTATCAGGCGCTGGCAGAGGCGACCGATGCGCCGATCCACCTTGGTATCACCGAGGCGGGCGGGCTTATGGCTGGCACCGTGAAATCCGCCATCGGTCTTGGCAACCTGCTGTGGATGGGGATCGGCGACACGATCCGCGTCAGCCTCTCGGCCGATCCGGTCGAAGAGGTCAAGGTCGGCTACGAGATCCTCAAGTCGCTTGGCCTGCGCACGCGCGGGGTGCAGATCATCTCGTGCCCGTCCTGCGCGCGACAGGGCTTTGACGTGATCAAGACGGTCGAGACGCTCGAAAAGCGCCTTGAGCACATCAAGACCCCGATGAGCCTGTCGATCATCGGCTGCGTCGTGAACGGCCCTGGCGAGGCGCTGATGACCGATATTGGCTTTACCGGCGGCGGTGCGGGCTCGGGGATGGTCTATCTGGCGGGCAAGCAGAGCCACAAGCTCTCGAACGCCGAGATGGTCGATCATATCGTGGGGCTGGTCGAGGCCCGCGTGGCCGAGATCGAGGCGGCAGGCGATACGCCCGATGCGGCGGAATAAGCCCTGAAATGAAAAAGGCCGGCGCGATGCCGGCCTTTCGCGTCTCTGGCAGGGCGATCAACCGCGCTGCTCGGCCACGATTTGCTGCATCGTCTTGAGGGGCGCATAGCCGCGCAGCATCTCGCCGCCGATGACGAAGGCCGGGGTGCCCGAGATTCTCATGCGCTCGGCCAACTGGTGGTTGGCGCGCAAAACGGCGGTCACTTCTTCCTCGTTCATCCGCTTGAGCACGGCGTCCTTGTCCACGCCCTGCTCATCTGCCAGCCGCGAGAGGCTTTCAAGCGTGATCGAGCCACGGAAAGCGATCAGCTCGTCATGGACCTTCTTGTAGGTCTCGTCGCCCGCAAGCTGCTTCACAGCCACCGCGAAGCGCGCCGAGAGGTCGGATTCCTGACCCAGGATTGGGAATTCCTTGACGATGAAGCGGATGTTGCCGTCCTTGGCCAGAAGCTCCTCGACCTCGGTATAGGCCTTGCGGCAATAGCTGCAGCGGTAATCCATGAACTCGACGATGGTCAGGTCGCCGTCAGGGTTGCCACCGATCCAGGAATAGCCGTCGTCAAACAGGTCCTCGGCGTTGGTCTGCACCAGCACCTTGTCATTCTGCGCCTCGGCAGCCTGCTGGCGCTCTTCGAGTACGCCGATCGCCTCAACCAGAACCTCGGGGTTTTCCATCAGATAGGTCTTCACGGCCTCGCCGAAGGCCGCCTTTTCGGCGTCCGACATCCCGGAGATATCGAAAGCCATCGCGGGGGCGGAAAGCGCCGTCGAGAGGGCGAGGGCGGCGAAAAGCTTGCGCGTCATCAGTTCATCCTGTTCAGGGCCTTGCGGCCGGTTCGGGCCAAACTGGCCAGTCCTGTCTTCATGCGCAAGAGGGGTGTGCATGGTGCGACTCTGTGACCGCCGCCATTGACCCTACCGCCAAGGCGGCCTATCGCGCATATTCAATCCGCAGGATGGAGGCAGAAGATGCGTTTCTCAAGCCGTGGTCAGGTTGATCCCTTTATTGTGATGGATGTGGTTGAGGCCGCGCGCGCCGCAGAGGCCGCCGGGCGCCATATCATTCATATGGAGGTGGGGCAGCCGTCGACGCCCGCACCGGCTCAGGCGCGTGCCGCACTGGCGGAGGCGTTGGAGCGCGACTCTCTTGGCTACACGGTTTCGCTGGGGCTGCCTGCGCTGCGCGAAGGGATCGCACGGCTTTACGCGCGCTGGTATGGCGTCGATCTGGACCCGGCGCGGGTGGTAGTAACGGCGGGATCGTCGGGCGCCTTCGTGCTGGCCTTCTCGGCGCTTTTTGATGCGGGCGAGCGCGTGGCATTGGGCGAGCCCGGCTATCCGAGCTATCGCCAGATCCTGCGCGCCATGTCGGTCACGCCGGTCGGCATCCAGAGCCGCCCCGAGAACCGCTATCAGCCCGTGCCCTCCGAGATCCCCGCCGATGTGCAGGGGTTGATCGTGGCCTCGCCCGGCAACCCCTCGGGGACGATGCTCGGCAAGCCGCAACTGGCCGCCCTGATGGCCGAGGCCGCGGCACGCGACATCGCCTTCATCTCGGACGAGATCTACCACGGCCTGCATTACGGTGATCGGGCGGTCAGCGCGCTTGAGATCTCGGATCAGGCCTATGTGATTAACTCCTTCTCGAAGTATTTCTCGATGACGGGCTGGCGCGTGGGCTGGATGGTCGTGCCCGAGGATCACATCCGCACGGTCGAGCGGCTGGCGCAGAACCTGTTCATCTGCCCGCCCCATGCCAGTCAGATTGCCGCGCTCGCTGCGCTTGACTGCATCGACGAGCTGGAGGCGAACCGCGCCGTCTATGCCGAGAACCGTCGCCTGATGCTAGAGGGCCTGCCGAAGGCCGGGTTCACCAAGATCGCGCCGCCCGACGGAGCCTTCTACATCTACGCCGATGTCTCGGATCTGACGCAGGACAGCGTGGCCTTCGCCGCCGAGATCTTGGAAAAGGCAGGTGTGGCCGTAACTCCGGGGCTCGATTTCGATCCGCGTCGCGGCGCACGGACCCTGCGCTTTTCCTATGCCCGCGCCACCGCCGATATCGCCGAGGGGCTCGGTCGTCTGACCCGTTTCATGGCTGCGCGCGGTTGAGCGGTTTCTCAGGCGTTTGCGGCGCGCTATACTGCGCGAAAACGGGCAGGGCGGCATGAAACGCATTCTCTTGGGCATCGCGCTGGCGTGGCTGGCGAGTATCGGGCTGGTTCAGGCACAGGATTTCTCGGCGCTTGCACGAGTTGAGCCCGCGCGCAGCCATGTCCGCGCGACCGATGGCCAGATCGAGATCGTTCTGGGTATCAGCCAGCCGGTTCCCTTCCGTGCGTATCTGCTGGATGGACCGCCGCGCCTGATCGTCGATTTCCGCGAGGTGGATTTTACCGGCCAGAACCCGGCGGATCTGAACGAAGGCGGGGCGCTGCGAGGTCTGCGGTGGGGTCGTTTCCGGCCCGGCTGGTCGCGCCTTGTGGCAGAGCTTCCGGGGCCGATGCGCTTGCTTGAGGCGGTCGAGGAAACCGCGCCCGATGCCGCGTCGGTGCGCGTGCGGCTGGAACCTGTTTCGCCCGAGGATTTCACCGCGCGCGTGGGCGCGCCATCCTCGGTGCTGTGGGATCTGCCGCAACCGGCGGTGACCGAGGCGCCGCATCGTCGGCAAGACGGGGCGCGGCCCTTGCGTGTGGTGCTTGACCCCGGCCATGGCGGCATCGACCCCGGCGCCGAGGCTGACGCGCAGAGCGAGGCGGTGCTGGTGCTGACCTTCGCGCGCGATCTGAAAGAGGCGATGACGCGGGCGGGTATGGAAGTGCTTATGACCCGCGAAGAGGACATCTTTGTCCCACTCGAAACCCGGATCACGGTTGCCCGCGCCGTCGGGGCGGACCTGCTGCTGTCGCTCCATGCGGATGCGCTCGCCGAGGGGGAGGCGACCGGTGCCACTGTCTACCTGCTCGATGACGCGGCACAGGATGCGGCCTCGCAAAAACTGGCCGAGCGCCATGATCGTGCGGACCTGCTTGCTGGCGTCGATCTGTCGGGTCATGACGATGCCGTCGCCGGGGTGCTGATGGATCTGGCGCGGGTTGAGACCCATCCGCGCAGCCTTCGCCTTGCACAGGTTCTGGCGGGGGCGATCAAGGCCGAGGGGCTGAAGATGCACCGCCATCCGGTGCAGGGCGCGGATTTCTCGGTGCTGAAATCGCCCGATATCCCCTCGCTGCTGCTGGAACTGGGGTTCCTGTCCTCCGAGGCGGACCGTGTTCGGCTGCTCGACGCCGAGTGGCGCAAACGCATGGCTCGCGCGGTGGTGAAGGGGGTCGAAAGCTGGGCGCAGGCTGATGCCGCCGAGGCGCGTCTGCTACGCAAGTAGCAACGGGGTCACAAAAATCGTCCACCGCGCCCTGTCGCGGGCGCATCGCCGCCGGCCTGACGCCAAGTTGTTTTGACCCGCGCGCGCACGCGCGATATACGGGCGGCCGAACGGGGCAATCGGCCCCATGGGGGTGCTTGTGATCCGTTTCGTCCTGTCGTCGCTCGGGGGTCTTTTCTCGTGGATTGTGACCGCGGTGTTTTTCGCCGCGCTGACCTTGGGTGCGATCTTCTGGATGTATTCGCGCAACCTGCCCAGCCACGAGCAGCTTGCCCAATACACCCCCAAGACGATCTCGCGCATCTATAACGGCGAGGGGCGTCTGATCGACGAATTCGCCGAAGAGCGCCGGATCTTTGTGCCGGTCAGCGAGATCCCCGATCTGGTCAAGAATGCCTTCGTCTCGGCCGAGGACAAGAACTTCTGGGTCCACCGCGGCTATGACGCGCGCGGCATGGTGGCGGCGGCGGTGCAGGCGGTCAAATCGGGCGGGCGCGATCTGCGCGGCGCATCAACGATCACGCAGCAGGTGATGAAGAACTTCCTGCTCAGCTCCGACCGCTCGGTTGAGCGCAAGATCAAGGAGTTGATCCTGGCCTCGCGCGTCGAGGAGGCGTTGTCGAAAGAGCGGATCCTCGAACTCTACATGAACGAGATTTTCCTGGGCCAGAACTCTTACGGCGTTGCGGCCGCTGCCCAGACCTATTTCAACAAGACGCTGTCCGAGTTGACGCCGCATGAGGCCGCAACGTTGGCCGCGATGCCCGCTGCGCCCTCGAACTTCCATCCCGTGCGCAACAAGGAAAAGCTGGAAGGCCGCCGGAACTACGTGCTGCGCGAGATGTGGCAGAACGGCTATATCGACGAGGCGACCTATGAGCGCGAGCGCCAGCAGCCTGTGCGCTCGGTCCAGAACGGCGATTTCCCGCCTTTCCGGCAGGCCCTTCCGCCGCGCGACTATTTCACCGATGAGATTCGGCGCCAGCTGTCGAAGACCTTCGGTCAGGAGGAATTCTTTGGCGGCGGTCTGACGATCCGCGCCACGGTGAACCCCGACATGCAGCGCGCCGCCGCCAAGGCGCTGCAAGACGCGCTGGAGAAATATGACCGTAGCCAAGGCGTCTGGCGCGGCACTGACGCGACCATCGCCGCCGACCAACTGGGCGATGAGGCGACGTGGCGCGCAGCGCTTGCCGCGGTGCCGACCGACAAGGCCCCGCGCGACATTGAGGGCTGGTATCCCGCCGTCGTGCTGGAGTTGGGCGAGGATTCGGCCCGGATCGGCATCGAAGGCATTGAAGAAGATGGCGACGGCCACTGGATTCCGGCCGAAGATGTCACCTGGGCCAAGAAGCTGAAGGACGATGGCAAGCTTGGCCCCAAGGCCAAGCGCGCGTCGGACCTTGTGGATCTGGGCGATGTGGTTCTGGTGCGCGCCGTTACCAAGGACGAGGACGGCTCTTTCGTGCGCTGGAGCCTGCGTCAGGTGCCCCAGGTCGAGGGCGCCTTCATGGCGATGGACATCAACACCGGGCGCGTGATCGCGATGCAGGGTGGCTTCAGCTATCAGGCGTCGGTCTTCAACCGCGCGACGCAGGCGATGCGGCAGCCGGGTTCGAACTTCAAGCCCTTCGTCTATGCGGCGGCGCTGGACAAGGGCTTTACCCCGGCGACCATCGTCGTGGACGCACCGATCGAGGTGAACACTCCGCAAGGCCTGTGGCGCCCCAAGAACGCGTCGAACAAATTCTACGGGCCGACGCCCATGCGCACCGGGCTTGAGCAGTCGCGAAACCTGATGACCGTGCGTATCGCGCAGGAAATCGGGATGGAGACGGTCGCGCAATATGCCGAGCAGTTCGGCGTCTACAATCCGATGAGCCCGTTCCTGGCAAACGCGCTCGGCGCTCAGGAAACCACGATGTACCAGATCGTCAGCGCCTATGCGATGTTCGCCAACGGCGGGCAGCGTGTGGAGCCGACGCTGGTGGACCGGGTGCAGGACCGCTGGGGCCGTACGGTCTATCGCCATGATCAGCGCGTCTGCGAGGATTGCGGCAAGGAGATCCTGGCCGAGGGGCTTGGTCCGCGCATCCGAGCCGAGCGTGAGCAGGTGATAAACCCGGTCACCGCCTATCAGATGGTCTCGATGATGGAGGGCGTCGTGCAGCGCGGCTCCGGCTCGGGCGTCAACCTGCCGGTGCCGGTGGCGGGCAAGACCGGGACGACGAACGACGCAAAAGACGTGTGGTTCACCGGCTTTACCTCGAACATCGTGGCAAGCTGCTACATGGGCTATGACCAGCCCCGCACTCTGGGGCGCGGAGCCTATGGGGGCACGCTCTGCGTGCCGGTTTTCAACGCTTTCATGACCGAGGCGATCAAGGAATATGGCGGCGGCCGGTTCAAGGCCCCTCCGGGCGGCTACTGGGCCAAGTTCAACCGCTACACCGGCGAGCGTCTCTCGGACGATGCCACGGGCGATTTCGTTCAGGCCGAATACCTGCGCGAGGGGCAGGACGGCATGTTCGGTCTTGGCCTGATCGTGGATGGCGGCTTTGCCATGGGGGCGAACCTACCGCTGTTTGCGCAGGGCGAGACGGACGGCGAGGGCACCGAGATCATCACCTCGACCGGCGAGCGCGCGGTTATTCCGAAGAAAGCCGATTTTGGCACGCTCAGCTCGGGCGGGCTTTACTGACACCGGGCAGCGGCCACAGGGCGCGGGCAAGCCTTGCCCGCGCGTGACCTTGGCTGTATCACCGCCCGCAAGACGATAAAGAGGACGAACGCGATATGCGCGCCGAGACGCTGAATACCGTGGAAGCGATCAAGAAGTCGCTGAAACTCTTGGGCCAGCGGATGGATTGGGAAACCGCTCCGCACCGCTTGGAAGAATTCAACGCGATGATCGAGGATGGCGACCTGTGGTCGGACCCGGCGCGCGCACAAAAGCTGATGCGCGAGCGTCAGATGCTGTTGGACAAGGTCG
This sequence comes from Sedimentimonas flavescens, assembly GCF_019264375.1. GTDB lineage: Bacteria > Pseudomonadota > Alphaproteobacteria > Rhodobacterales > Rhodobacteraceae > Rhodobacter > Rhodobacter flavescens. Next base: position 110,834 of record NZ_JAHVAI010000005.1, read on the forward strand.
AGACCTACAAGCGCATTGACCGCGATCTGACCGACAACGTCGAGCTGATCGAACTGGGCGAGATGGAGGATGACCCCGAGATCGTCTCGGAGGCGGAAAAGTCGCTCAAGGAACTGCGCGAGTTCTCTGCCGCCAAGGAGCTTGAGGCGCTTCTGGACGGTGAGGCCGACGGCAACGACACCTTCCTTGAAATCAACGCGGGTGCGGGTGGCACGGAAAGCTGCGACTGGGCCTCGATCCTGGCGCGGATGTATACGCGTTGGGCCGAGAAGAAGGGCTACAAGGTAGAGCTTCAGGCCGAAAGCGCGGGCGAAGAGGCAGGGATCAAGTCGGCCTCCTATAAAATCTCGGGGCCGAATGCCTATGGCTGGCTCAAGTCGGAATCGGGTGTGCATCGTCTGGTGCGCATCTCGCCCTACGACTCCGCTGCGCGGCGGCATACCTCGTTTTGTTCGGTCTGGGTCTATCCGGTCGTGGACGAAAATATCGAGATCGACATTCCGGCGAACGATATCCGCATCGACACCTACCGGTCCTCGGGCGCGGGCGGCCAGCACGTGAACACCACCGACTCGGCGGTGCGGATCACCCACTTGCCGACCAACATTGTCGTCACCTCGTCAATGAAGTCGCAGCACCAGAACCGCGAGATCGCGATGAACGCGCTGCGCTCGCGGCTCTATCAGCTTGAACTCGACAAGCGCAACGCCGCGATCAACGCCGCGCATGAGGCCAAGGGCGAGGCGGGCTGGGGCAACCAGATCCGTTCCTACGTGCTTCAGCCCTACCAGATGGTGAAAGACCTGCGCACGGGCTACGAGACCTCGGATACGCAGGGCGTTCTGGACGGCGATCTCGACGGGTTCATGGCGGCGACACTGGCCATGGATGTGGCGGGCAAATCGCGCGCCGACGCGCAGGGCGAGGATTGATCGATGGCGGCGCGGGTCTATATCACCGGCGCCGCAGGATCGGGGACCTCGTCTTTGGGGCGCGCGCTGGCCGAAAGCCTGGGCGTGCCGCATCTTGATACCGATGATTTCTACTGGGCGCCCTCTGATCCGCCCTTCACGCTCAAGCGCCCGGTGCCTGAGCGTCTCTCGCTGATGGCGCAGGCGGCGGGGCCGGATGGCGGTTGGGTCTTGTCGGGCTCGGCTGACAGTTGGGGCGATGGGTTCATTGCCGGGGCCGATCTGATCGTGTTTCTGGTGACGCCGACACCGGTCCGCCTGATGCGTATTCGCAAGCGCGAGATCGCAAAGTTCGGTGACCGGGTGCGCGAGGGCGGCGACATGCATCGCAACCATGGCGCGTTCCTGACCTGGGCCGCCTCGTATGACGATCCCTATTTTGGCGGGCGCAGTCTGCAACGCCACCGCAATTGGCTTGAAGGGCAGACCACGCCGGTGCTGGAGTTGTCGGGCGCGCGTCCGACGGCGGAGCTTGCGCAGGAATGCCTATCGCGTCTTGGCTGACGGCTAGAGCTACGACAGCAGCGGTTTTCGGGTGCCCGGGCCAAAGCACATCACGTTCCGGCCGGAGGCATCGGCGTTAGCGGCATTCAACTCTCCGTCGTCTGCGTCGACGGTCAGGTCGCCATTCAGATTATAGTACAGGTAGTGGTTGCAGCGCGCGGTCGCCGCCCGCACCAGGGTCGCTGACGAGATCGTCCCTGGTGGGGGTCAAGGCTGCTGCAGCGCGGGACGCTATTCCAACCCGGGCATTAAAGGGGGCGCTCTTGGTGTCCGCGTCCGGATCGTAGCGCCGCATTCGACAAGTCCGGATCGCAACGTGAATATGCCGTAGGCCAGCAGACGTGAGACAAACATTCGCGTCTTCAATGCGGTCTCGCCGCTTTGCCCCAATCTTTTTGTTTGCGAGAGCGCTACCACTGCCCTTAGCGTAAGCAAAAAGCAGGGAGGACACTATGACGCATATCGAGGATGGCGGACCATCAGCATTGCCCGAAATCAGGGACATGCCGGTTGCCCTTATCCCGAGTGTCCTGAGGGCGGGCCTGCGCGACTTTCTGCGCGCACCTGCCTTCGGGTTATTCTTTTCCGCCGTGTACGTCTTGGGAGGGATCGTACTGTGGCTGGTATTCTCGATGAACGGCCGGGAATGGTGGCTGGTGCCGTTCTTCCTGGGCTTTCCGCTTCTGGCGCCGTTCGCAGCCATTGGCCTTTACGAGGTCAGTCGGCGGATCGAGGCGGGCGAGCCGCTGCTGTGGCCCTCCGTATTGGGCGTGATCTTCGCACAGAAGGACCGGCAACTGCCCTCGATGGCGGTCGTGATCCTGCTTCTGTTCATGTTCTGGATGTTCATCGCACATATGACCTTTGCGATGTTCCTGGGGCTTCAGGCGATGACCAATGTCTCGACCGACCCGCTTGGGGTGCTTCTCAGCGGAAATGGCCCTGCGATGCTTCTGTTCGGCACGGCGGTCGGTGGAGCCTTTGCGCTGGTGCTGTTTGCCTTCACGGTGGTCGGGCTTCCGCTGCTGCTGGAACGTGAGGTCGATTTCATCTCGGCGATTATCGTGTCGGTTCAGGCGGTGATGGCGAACCCGGTCTCGATGATGGTCTGGGCGGGAACGATTGCGGGGCTTTTGTTCCTTGGGATGTTGCCGCTGTTTCTGGGGCTGTTCATCGTGCTGCCGGTCCTCGGACACGCCAGTTGGCATATGTACCGCCAGTTGACGGTCTGAAATGAAAAAGGGCAGCCGCAGGGCTGCCCTTTCCAATTCGTTGCCGGGGCCGATCAGGCCTCGGGGGTGCTCGGCGGGGCCAGCTTGGGGGCGCCGGTGCCCTGAAGCGGGTCGTCCTGACGCTGCACCGAACCTTCGAAATGCGCACCGGATTCGATGGCGATGGTCTTGTGGATGATGTCGCCTTCGACGCGCGCGGTCGAGGTCAGGCGCACCTTGAGGCCGCGCACGCGGCCCACGACGCGGCCATTCACCACGACGTCATCGGCGACAATCTCGCCCTTGATGGTGGCGCTTTCGCCCACGGTCAGCAGATGCGCACGGATGTCGCCCTCGACAACACCCTCAACCTGGATATCGCCGGTCGTCTTTACGTTGCCGACGATCGTCAGGTCGGACGACAGCACCGAGGCGGCGGGTTTGTTGCGGCTCGTGGGGGCAAAGTCCCCAAGCGGGCGGGCCGGCGGCGTTGCGTCGGCAGCCTTGGGCTTTTCGGTTTCCGAAGCGGCCTTGGGGCCGGGCTCGTGGATTTTGCTCTTAGAAAACATCTTTGGCAGCCTTGATGAATGTCATCGGGTTGGTGGGTGAACCGTCCACCCGGATTTCATAGTGCAGATGCGGCCCCGTGGACCGACCGGTATTGCCCATATCACCGATAAGCTCCCCGCGCGAGACTTTTTGCCCGGCCTTCACGCGGATTTTGGACAGATGGGCATAGACGGTCGTGATTCCGAACTCGTGCCGGATCTTGATGACGTTGCCATAGCCGTTCTCCCACCCGGCATCGGTGACGGTGCCGTCGGCCGGGGCGTGAATATCGGTGCCGACACGGCCGGCCAGATCGATGCCAGCGTGCAGACGGCCCCAGCGGTAGCCATAGGGCGAGGTGAAACGGAACGAACCCTGTTTGACCGGAAGCGCAAAGGGCAGGCGGTCAACCGCGATGCGATACATGTTCATCTCGTCGAGACGGGTCAGGATCTCGTTCGCGCGGTCGGTGTCGGCGCTCAGATCAAGGGCACCTTTCGACGAATAGGCGATCGGCAGCAGCGGGCCGCCGGTGCCGGAGTAGCCGCGCCGAACCTGCGACAGGATCGAGTCGGGGTTCATGCCTGCGGCCTTGAACATCTTGTTCAGCGGCTCCATCGAGATCTGCACGGCGCCTTCGAGCGTGGTGAAGATCTCGTCGTTGCGCTCTTCCATCAGGCGCTTCTCAAGGGCGATATCCTCGGCCTCAAGGCGCGCGGCTTCAGCGTCGCGGGCGGCGGCATCACGCTGCGCGGCGGTGCGGCCCAGAACAGCGGTCAGCATGTCCATCGTCCGGTCCAGATCGTGCACGCGCGCCTCGGGCGACAGGCCTTTCTGCACGTCCGCGCCATGGGCATCGGCGAGTTCAAGTCGTGCGGTGTCGCGCTCGTTCATGGTGCGGCGCAGGGTGGACTGGATCACGTTGATCCCGGTTTCCAGCTCGCGCCGCCGCTCTTCCGAGGAAAGCAGCGCGGTCTGCATCTGCGAGACCTGCTCGAGCGCGGTCTGGAAGCGTAGCTGCGCGGCGGAGGCTTCGCGGGCGCGGGCGTCGCGTTCGCGCGCAAGACTGTCGAGGCGCATCTCAAAGGCTGCTTGCGAGATCGCCGCCTGCTCGCGCGCCGATCCTGAGGAGATACGGTCGATGAACAGCAGCGAGGTGGCGAGCACCGACCAGACGAACAGCATGCCGACGGCCCCCAGAGCGGCGGTCTGAGTCAGCGGCCGCAACCGGACGAACCGGGTGGAGCTGTCCGATTTCATGAACAGGCGTTGCTCGGGCAGCCAGCGTTCTAGGCTCGAGTTCGCGCGGTCGAGGAGGCGTCTGGGCAAACCTGTGATCCTGTCTCGTTCGAGGGCAGCGGGCGCAAGGCACCCTTATCGGTGGGCCGGGAAACCGGACCGCCGGAACTGGACAGGGCTTAACAAGTGGCAAACCCGTGGCGCAACCGATTTTGCCCGGTCTGCGACCAAGGGTGGCAATTTTTTGGGCGCCATGGGCAGATTCCTGCCGATAGCGGCCCGGATCTCAGGCGAGGGCGCGGGCCGCCTCAAGCACTTCCTCGGCGTGCCCCTTGACCTTCACCTTCGGCCAGACCCGCGCGATTGTGCCTGCGCCGTCGATCAGGAAGGTCGCCCGCTCGATCCCCATATAGGTGCGGCCATACATGCTTTTCTCGACCCAGGTGCCGTAGCGCTCGCAGGTATCCGAGGCTTCGTCCGAAACAAGGATCACGCCGAGTCCGTGCTTGGCGCAGAACTTCTCGTGCTTGGCAGGAGTGTCCTTGGAGATGCCGATCACCACCGCGCCCGCCGCCGCGAACTCCCCGGCGAGGCGGGTGAAATCCAGTGCCTCGGTTGTGCAGCCCGGCGTGTCGTCCTTGGGGTAGAAGTACAGAACGACCGGTTGCGGGCGCAACGCCGAGAGCGTCAGCGCGCTTTCGCCCGACCCATTGTCGGTGCGCGGCAGGGTAAAGTCTGGCGCGGTTTCGCCGATGGCTCGCATTTGCCTCTCCTTCTGTTGCGGGCGTGGTGCTAAGGTCTAGGTCGGCGAAACGAATTGTAAACCGTAAAGCCGGACGAAAAGGGGCATATGAAGCCCCATGAGGTGGGATGAGAGACGAGCACGCAGGACAGGATCGGGCAGATGCCCCGGTTCCGCCGAATGCGCCGACGGCAGGCCCTGGGGGCCCCGCCGGGAGGCGGCCTGCACGCTTCGGGATCTGGTTGCTGCTCAGCCTGCCGGTGATTGCGCTGGCCGCGATCTTTGCCTTCATGGCGGTGACACATGTGCCGATCCGCCTGCCGGTCTGGGCCGTTGAACGCGTCGAGGCGCGCGCCAACAGCGCCCTTGAAGGACGGATGCGCGTCTCGCTGGCCGGTGGGGCCGATCTGATCGTCGACGAAGGGGGGGTGCCGCGCGTGCGCTTCCAGATGGTCGAGATCACGCGCCCCTCAGGTATGCCTCTGGCGGTTTTCGCAGAGATGCGGGCGACGCTGTGGTCGCAACCGCTGCTGCGCGGCAAGGTTGAGTTGCGCGGCTTCCGGGTGCGCGGCGCCACGCTTGCGCTACGGCGCATGGCGGATGGGCGGATCGACCTTGATCTGGGCGGCGCGGGGGCGCTGAGCGGGTTGCAGATCGGCACGCTTTCTGAGGCCACCGATCTGTTCGAGGCGGCGTTCGAGACCTCGGCGCTGAGCAAGGTCGAGCAGATCCTGGCCGAGGATGTCCGCATTCGCCTGAACGACGAACGTCTCGGGCGGGTCTGGCAGGTGTCGGAAGGGCGTTTCCGGTTGACGCAAAACCGCGAGCAGATTGCCGTGACGCTCAGCCTCGACGCCGGGCAGCGCGATGAGCTGCCCGCACAGCTTGCGCTGAGCGCGACGACGCAGAAGAGAAGCAAGGAGGCCAGCTTTGGCGCCGTCGTCACCTCGGTTCCGGCGCGCGATCTGGCGGTGCAGTCGCCCGCGCTGGCGGTGCTTGGGGTTCTGGATGCGCCGATCTCGGGGTCGCTGCGCTCGGGGCTGGATGCTCAGGGTCAGTTGAAACTGATGGAGGGCTCGCTCGAGGTTGGCGCGGGGGCGATCAGCCCGGCCGAAGGGGCCATCCCGCTTCCCTTCGCGGGCGGCAAGCTTTTCCTGAGCTATGACGGAAAAACGCAGCGGGTGCGCGTCTCTGATATGAGTTTCCAAAGTCGTGCGCTGCGCCTGAAGGGTAGCGGTCAGGCGCTTTTGCGCGATTTTCGCAACGGGCTGCCCTCGGCACTTCTGGCGCAGGTGGCGATCTCGGATCTGCGGCTTGACCCCGAGGGGATATTCGACAAACCCGCGCGCTTCTCGCAGGGCGCCGCGGATCTGCGTATCAGCTTGTCGCCCTTCAAGGTCGAACTGGGGCAGTTGCAGCTGATCGAGGGCGAGCGGCGGATCAGTGCGCGCGGCGAGGCCTCGGCCGATGCTGCGGGCTGGCGTGTCGCGCTCGATGCCGGGGTCGATCGCATCGCGCAAGAGGATCTGCTTGCGCTGTGGCCGCGGGCGCTGGTGCCGCCGACGCGTAAATGGCTGGCGGATAATGTGGCGACGGGTGAGCTGCAAAACGTCCGCGCCGCGGTGCGCCTGGCACCCGAGGCCGCGCCGCGTCTGGCGCTGAGTTACGAATTCCGGGGCGCGCAGGTGCGTATCCTGCGCTCGTTGCCGCCGGTGCAGGAAGGGCGTGGCTTTGCCACGATCCATGAGTTCAGCCATGCGCTAATGGTCGAGGAGGGGCATGTGATCGCCCCTGAGGGTGGCCAGATTGAGGTCGCGGACTCGGTGATGGTCGTGCCCGATGTGCGCATCAAGCCTGCGCCTGCCGAGGTGAAGCTGATCACCCGTTCGCCCATTCCCGCCGCGCTGTCGCTGCTGGATCAGCCGCCCTTCGAGTTCATGACGAAGGCCGGGCGCACCCCGGACATCGCCGAAGGTTGGGCCGAGGCGCAGACTGAGCTGCGCTTTGTGATGAAACGCAAGATCGCGCCGACCGAGGTGGACTTCGATGTCACGGCGCGGCTGACCGACGTGCAGTCCGACAAGGTCGTGCCGGGGCATGTCCTGTCCTCGCCTCTCTTGCGGCTAAGCGCGGATCGGTCGGGCATCGCCATTTCGGGGCGTGGCGATCTGTCGGGCACGCGGTTCGACGCGCGCTGGTCGCAACAGTTCGGCCCCGAGAACAAAGGCATCTCGGCTGTCCGGGGCTATGTCGAGATCACCCCCGAGGGGTTGGAGACCTTCCGCGTGGGGCTGCCCGAGGGCACGGTGTCAGGGGTTGGGTGGGGCTCGCTTGCGCTGGACCTGACGGCGGGTGCGCCCGCGCGCTACCGGATCGAGAGCGACCTCAAGGGTCTCGGGCTGCGCATCCCGCAGATCGGTTGGTCCAAGCCCGCCGAGGCCAAGGGTAACCTCAAGGTCGCGGGGCTACTGGGCATGCCGCCGGTGGTCGAGACGCTGGCGCTGCGTGCGCCGGGGCTGAGCGCCGATGGCAAGGTCTCTGTCAAGGCCGAGGGCGGGCTGGAGCGGGCCGAGTTCGACAAGCTGGTGATCGCGGATTGGTTCGATGGCGGGGCTGCGCTGATCGGGCGCGGCGAAGGGCGGGCTCCGGATGTTCAGATCCTGTCGGGCGCGCTTGATATGCGGCGCGCGGCCCTGGGTGGCGGCTCGGGCGGGGCGGGGGGCACAGGCATCAGTGTGGCGCTTGATCGGCTGACGATCTCCGAGGGGATCGCGCTGACCGGGCTGCGCGGCACCTTCTCGACCCAGGGCGGGCTCAAGGGCACGTTTGCCGGAAACGTCAACGGCGGCGCGCCGGTAGAGGGCGTCGTGGGCCCGGCGGACAACGGCCGTACCGCGGCGCGTATTACCGCGGCGGATGCGGGGGCGGCCATCGCCTCGGCGGGGATTTTCAGCAAGGCGCGGGGTGGGGCGCTCGACATGACGCTCTCGCCGGTCGGCGCGCATAGCTACGAGGGGCGCGCCCATGTTGCCAACCTGCGCGTGAAGGATGCGCCGGTGCTGGCCTCGATGCTCTCGGCGGCCTCGATCATCGGACTTCTCGAGCAATTGAACGGCGAGGGCATCCTGTTCACCGAGGTTGATGCGGCCTTCCGCTTGACGCCCGAGGGGTTGAGCCTCACAAGGGGCGAGGCCGTCGGCGCCTCGATGGGCGTCACCATGACCGGCAACTATTACCCCGGCAGCGGACAGATCGACATGCAAGGCGTGATATCGCCCTTCTACATGGTCAATGCGATCGGCGGGATCTTCTCGGGGCGGCGCGAGGGGCTATTTGGCTTCACCTACAGCCTCAGCGGTCAGGTGGCCGCGCCGCGCGTAGCGATCAACCCGCTGTCGATCTTTACCCCCGGCATGTTCCGCGAGATCTTCCGCCGAGAGCCGCCGAAACTGGAAGCACGATGAAACTCGACGATTTTGACTTTGATTTGCCCGATGGGCTGATCGCAACGCGCCCGGCCCGTCCGCGCACGGCGGCCAAGCTGCTGGTGGCGCAGGGCGATACGATCAGCGATCTGCATGTGGCCGATCTTGTGGATCAGTTCCGCGCGGGCGACCGGCTGGTGCTGAACAATACCAAGGTGATCCCCGCACGGCTGAATGGAACCCGCAGCCGCATGACCCCGCAGGGCGAGGCGGTTGCCAAGATCGAGGTGACCCTGCTTGAACCCGCGCCGGGGGGCGAATGGGTCGCGCTGGCCAAGCCGCTGCGCAAGCTCAAGGAAGGCGAGGAGGTGCGCTTTTCCGACGCCCTCTCGGCCACGGTCACGGCGATCGATGCGGGGCAGATGCGGATCGCCTTCAATCTGACCGGAGCCGATTTCGATGCCGCGCTGGCCGAGGCGGGGGCCATGCCGTTGCCGCCCTATATCGCGGCGCTGCGCGCGCCCGATGAGGCAGACAAGACCGATTACCAGACCGTCTTCGCACGCCACTCGGGGGCGGTCGCCGCACCGACGGCCTCACTCCACTTCACGCGCGAGCTGCTTGAGGCGCTGGCCGCCAAAGGCGTCGCCTTTACCGAGGTGACGCTGCATGTCGGCGCGGGCACCTTCCTGCCGGTGAAGGTCGAGGATGTGACCACCCACCGGATGCACGCCGAATGGGGCGAGGTCACCGCGCAGGCCGCCGCCGAGATCAATGCGACCAAGGCCGCCGGAGGGCGCGTCATCCCCGTGGGCACCACCGCCCTGCGGCTGATCGAAAGCGCCGCCGTTGCCGAGAGGCGGGTCGAGCCCTTCTGCCGCACCACCGACATCTTCATTTACCCCGGCTATCAGTTCCGCATCACCGACGCGCTGATGACCAATTTTCACCTGCCGAAATCGACGCTGCTGATGCTGGTCTCGGCGCTGATGGGGCAGGACCGGGTGCGTCGAATCTATGAACATGCGGTCAAAAACGGGTACCGTTTCTTTTCCTACGGGGATGCGTCGCTTTTGATACCCTGAGGTCGTATTTCTGGCTGACGTTTACGATGTGCTGACCTATCTGCGGCGTTCTGCCTCAAAAAGGAGTTCTCCGATGCTCACCGTTCTGCGCCAATCCTGGCCTCTGCTGCTGGGGGTCATGCTGTTCATGGTCGGGAACGGGATGCAGGGCACGCTGCTGGGTATCCGCGGCGGGATCGAGGGTATCGGCACCTATCAGATGTCGGTCGTCATGGCCTCATACTTCGCAGGTTTTCTGTTCGGCTCGCAGATGACGCCGGTATTGATCAGCCGCGTGGGGCATGTTCGGGTATTCGCCGCGCTTGGCAGCCTGATCTCGGCGGTGCTGATCCTCTATGCGGCCTTCCCGCACTGGATCGCCTGGTCGGTAATGCGTGTGCTGATCGGCTTCAGTTTCTCGGGTGTCTACATCACCGCGGAAAGCTGGCTGAACGCGGGCTCGACCAACGAGACGCGGGGGCAGGCGCTTTCAGCCTATATGATCGTGCAGATGATCGGCATCATCTTGGGGCAGTTGCTGATGAACGCAGCAGACCCGGCAGGTTTCGTGCTGTTCATTATTCCCTCGGTGCTCGTGTCTCTGGCCTTCACGCCCATTCTGCTCTCGGTCGCGCCCGCACCGACCTTCGCCGAGGTGCGCCGGCTGAGCATCCGCAAGCTCTTCATTGCCTCGCCTCTGGGCGTCGTCGGCATGTTCCTGATGGGCGGGACCTTCTCGGCGATGTTCGGGATGGTGTCGGTCTGGGGGACGCGCGCAGGGCTGAGCGTCTCGCAGATCTCGCTCTTTGTTTCAGTGATCTATTTTGGGGGGCTTGTCGCGCAATACCCGATCGGCTGGGCTTCGGATCGCATGGACCGGCGCAAGCTGATCGTCGCCGTGGCGGCGGTAGGGGCTGTGGCCATGTTCATCGCATTCGCCTTCGATCCCGGATTCTGGGTGCTGGCGGGCTTGGGCGCGGTGATCGGCGGGGTGGCAAACCCGCTTTATTCGCTGCTGCTGGCTTATACCAACGACTACCTGGATAATTCGGACATGGCGGCTGCCTCGGGCGGGCTTTTGTTCGTGAACGGGGTAGGGGCTATGTCCGGGCCGCCGATCACCGGCTGGCTGATGGAAACCGTGGGCAACGGCGGCTTCTTCCTGTTCATTGCGCTCCTGATGTCTGGCATCGCGGGATATGCGCTGTGGCGTATGACGCGACGCGCGGGCCTGACCGTAGCCGAAACCGGGGCCTATGCGGTGCTGTCCCCGGCGGCGACGGCCCTTGCCGTAGAGGCAGCTTTGGAATCGGCCCAGGAGGATGCAACGCCAGGAGAATGACCGTAAGGCCCGGAAAAGCAAGGGGATTACAAGGAAATGCTGCGCCATTAAACCTTTTGTTGATGTTTGCGGAAAAATAGTTTAATACCAAACTAGTTTTTCAAGCGGAGGAGAAAACATGGCTGCCAAGAGCTTCGATATGATCGTGATCGGCGCGGGCCCGGGCGGCTACGTCGCCGCCATCCGGGGCGCGCAGCTGGGGTTGAATGTTGCCATCGTCGAGCGCGAGCATCTCGGCGGGATTTGTCTTAACTGGGGCTGTATCCCGACGAAGGCGCTGCTGCGCTCGGCCGAGGTGTTCCACCTGATGCACCGCGCAAAGGAATTCGGCCTCTCCGCTGACAAGATCGGCTATGACCTCGATGCGGTGGTTCAGCGCTCGCGTGGCGTCGCGAAGCAACTTTCGGGCGGCATCGGCCACCTGATGAAGAAGAACAAGATCACCGTCTTCATGGGCGCGGCGACGCTGCCCAAGGCGGGCACCGTTTCGGTCACCACCGACAAGGGCGTGGAAGAGCTGACCTCGAAGGCCATTGTTCTGGCGACCGGCGCGCGGGCGCGCGAACTGCCGGGCCTTGAGGCGGATGGCGATCTGGTCTGGACCTACAAGCACGCCCTGATGCCCAAGCGGATGCCGAAGAAGCTGCTGGTGATTGGCTCGGGCGCCATCGGGATCGAGTTTGCCTCGTTCTTCAACACGCTTGGCGCGGATACGACCGTCGTTGAGGTGATGGATCGCGTGCTTCCGGTCGAAGATGCCGAAATCTCGGCTCTGGCCAAGAAGCAGTTCGAAAAGCAGGGCATGAAGATCCGTGAAAAAACCACGGTTAAGAAGCTCGACCGTGCCGCTGGCAAGGTCACCGCGCATCTCGAAAAGGACGGCAAGACCACGACCGAGGAGTTCGATACCGTGATCTCGGCCGTCGGGATCGTCGGCAACGTCGAGAACCTTGGTCTTGAGGCGCTCGGCGTGAAGATCGACCGCACGCATGTCGTCACCGATGAGTTCTGCCGCACCGCGGTTGCAGGTCTCTATGCGATCGGCGACATCGCCGGTGCGCCCTGGCTCGCGCATAAGGCCAGCCACGAGGGCGTCATGGTTGCCGAACTGGTCGCGGGCGGCCATCCGCATCCGATCAAGCCGAACTCGATCCCGGGCTGCACCTATTGCCACCCGCAGGTGGCTTCGGTCGGTCTGACCGAAGAGAAGGCCAAGGCTGCCGGCTACACCGTCAAGGTTGGCCGCTTCCCCTTCATCGGCAATGGCAAGGCCATCGCGCTTGGCGAGCCGGAGGGTCTGGTCAAGACCGTCTTCGACGCCAAGACCGGCGAGTTGCTGGGCGCCCATATGGTCGGCGCCGAGGTGACCGAGATGATCCAGGGCTATGTGGTTGGCCGCACTCTGGAAACCACCGAAGCCGAGCTGATGGAAACCGTCTTCCCGCACCCGACGCTGAGCGAGATGATGCATGAGTCGGTGCTGTCGGCCTACGGCCGCGCGCTGCACTTCTGATTTTCAGCGCCAGAATTGGCAAGGGCCCGCAGTAGCGGGCCCTTTTCGTTTTGGAGGCACGAAAAAAGGGGGGCGTCGAGCCCCCCGTTTTCGTCGGGGGCGGCGCCCCCCGGTGACCTTTGCGATCAGGCGCGTTCGATGGCACCGCCGGCAGCGTGCCAGTCATAAAGCCCGCCGAGGTTGTAGACCGTCTGGTAGCCCATCTGCGCCAGCATCTGCGCCGCGCCGTGGCTGCGACCGCCCGAGGCGCAATACAGTGCGACCGGCTTTTCCAGCGACAGTTCCTTGAGGCATTCAGGGCTCGATGGGTCGCATTTCTTCTTGAGCGACATCATCGGCACATGCAGCGCACCGACGGCCTTACCGCTTGCGCGCAGTTCCATCCCGTCGCGCACATCGATCAGGGTCAGCGCGCCCGCCGCCACCTGCGCAACGGCATCTTTGGCGTTGATGCGCTGGACCTGGGCACCGCCAGAGGGGCGAAGGAAGTTGAACATGCCGAGCACCTTTCGAATTTCGTACCGGGGCCTTCCCCGTTTATCTGGCCTGATTTGGCAGATCGGCGGCGCAAATCAAGCCTCAATTCCGATGATCACGAAAAGTATATTCAGAATCCGGAATGAATGAAGGCGCCTGCGCGGCAAAGCGCCGACCCGCCCAATACGCAGTTGGTGCGCAAGCGCCGCTTTCTTGTGATCTGCGCGAAACTGCGTTAACAAGTTCACTATTCGTTCGCGTATTTCGATTGGAGACTCAGCGCGCCTCGCCTATCTAGGGAGGGTGGAAACGGGGGCAGTCATGGCCGAGCAGAAATTCATCGAGGTGCGCGGCGCGCGCGAGCATAACCTCAAGGGCGTCGATCTCGACATTCCGCGGGATGCGTTCACGGTGATTACCGGCCTTTCCGGCTCGGGCAAGTCCTCGCTGGCCTTCGACACGATCTATGCCGAGGGGCAGCGCCGCTATGTCGAGAGCCTCTCGGCCTATGCGCGCCAGTTCCTCGACATGGCGGGTAAGCCCGATGTCGATCACATCTCGGGCCTGTCGCCCGCGATTTCCATCGAACAGAAAACGACCTCGAAGAACCCGCGCTCGACTGTAGGGACGGTGACCGAGATCTACGATTATCTGCGCCTGCTCTTCGCGCGGGCCGGCACGCCCTATAGCCCGGCCACCGGCCTGCCGATCGAGGCGCAGCAGGTGCAGGACATGGTGGACCGCATCATGGCCCTGCCCGAGGGCACGCGGGGCTACCTGCTGGCGCCCATCGTGCGCGACCGCAAGGGCGAATACCGCAAGGAATTCATCGAATTGCGCAAGCAGGGCTTTCAGCGCGTGAAGGTCAATGGTGAGTTCTATGAACTGGAGGAGCCGCCCACGCTCGACAAGAAATTTCGCCACAATATCGACGTGGTGGTGGACCGGATCGTGGTGCGTGAGGGGCTGGAGACGCGCCTAGCGGACAGCTTCCGCACGGCGCTGGACCTTGCCGATGGGATCGCGCTGTTCGAAGAGGCGCTGAGCGCGGATCAGACCGAAGCGGGGCAGGAGCCGCAGCGGATTACCTTCTCCGAGAACTTCGCCTGTCCGGTCTCGGGCTTCACCATCCCTGAAATTGAGCCGCGGCTGTTTTCCTTCAACGCGCCGCACGGGGCCTGCCCGGTCTGTGACGGTCTGGGGGGCGAGTTGTTCTTTGATGAGCGTCTGGTGGTGCCCGATCAGTCGCTGACCATTGCCGGGGGCGCGTTGGCACCCTGGGCGAAGTCGAAAAGCCCCTATTTCACGCAGACCATCGACGCGCTGGCCAAGCATTACGGCTTTGACAAGCGCAAGCAGTGGAAGGATCTGCCGGAAGAGATCCGGAACCTGTTCCTCTATGGTTCCGGCGAGACCGAGATCAAGTTCCGCTTTGACGAAGGCGGCCGGGTCTATGAGGTCAGCCGGACCTTCGAAGGCGTCATCCCGAATATGGAGCGGCGCTTCCGCGAGACCGACAGCGCTTGGGTGCGCGAGGAGTTCGAGCGCTATCAGAACAGCCGCCCCTGCGGCTCCTGTGGTGGCTACCGCCTGCGCCCCGAGGCCCTCGCGGTCAAGATCGGCGGGATGCACGTCGGGCAACTGGTCGAAATGTCGATCAAGGAGGCCCACGCGCATGTCTCAGGGATGCCCGAGCAACTGACCAAGCAAAGGCAGGAGATCGCGCGACCCATTCTTAAGGAAATCCGCGAACGTCTTGGTTTCCTTGTGAATGTCGGGCTCGATTACCTGACGCTGAGCCGTTCGGCCGGGACGCTGTCGGGCGGAGAAAGCCAGCGGATTCGTTTGGCGAGCCAGATCGGGTCTGGTCTGACGGGCGTTCTTTATGTGCTCGATGAGCCCTCCATCGGCTTGCACCAGCGCGACAATGACCGGCTGCTGATGACGCTCAAGAACCTGCGCGATCAGGGCAATACGGTGCTGGTGGTCGAGCATGACGAGGATGCGATCCGCCACGCCGATTACGTCTTCGACATCGGCCCCGGCGCGGGCGTGCATGGCGGCCAGATCGTCGCGCGCGGCACCCCCGAAGAGATCGCCGCCGACCCGGCCAGCCTGACCGGCCAGTATCTGAGCGGCACGCGCCGGATCGAGGTGCCGGTGGAGCGCCGCGCGGGCAATGGCAAGAAGCTGAGCGTGATCAAGGCCACCGGCAACAACCTGAAGGAAGCCAGCGTCGCTTTTCCGCTTGGCAAGTTCATCTGCGTGACGGGCGTTTCGGGGGGCGGCAAGTCCACCCTGACCATCGAGACGCTCTACAAGAACGCAGCCATGCGCCTCAATGGCGCGCGCGAGACCCCGGCGCCCTGCGAGACGATCAAGGGCTTCGAACATCTCGACAAGGTCATCGACATCGACCAGCGGCCGATCGGGCGCACGCCGCGCTCGAACCCCGCCACTTATACCGGGGCCTTCACCCCGATCCGCGACTGGTTCTCGGGCCTCCCCGAGGCGAAGGCGCGAGGCTACAAGCCGGGGAGGTTCAGCTTCAACGTCAAGGGTGGGCGGTGCGAGGCTTGCCAGGGCGATGGTGTGATCAAGATCGAGATGCACTTCCTGCCCGACATCTATGTCACCTGCGAGACCTGCAAGGGCCACAGATACAACCGCGAGACGCTGGAAATAAAGTTCAAGAACAAAAGCATAGCGGACGTTCTTGAGATGACGGTTGAAGATGCGCAAGAGTTCTTCAAGGCCGTTCCCTCGATCCGCGAGAAGATGGATGCGCTGGTTGAGGTGGGGCTAGGTTATATCAAGGTCGGCCAGCAGGCGACGACCCTTTCGGGCGGCGAGGCGCAGCGGGTCAAACTGTCGAAGGAGCTCAGCCGTCGGGCGACGGGGCGCACGCTTTACATCCTCGATGAGCCAACCACGGGGCTGCATTTCGAGGATGTACGCAAGCTGCTTGAGGTGCTGCACAGCCTTGTTGACCAGGGCAACACGGTCATCGTGATCGAGCATAACCTCGACGTCATCAAAACCGCTGACTGGATCGTCGATATCGGTCCCGAGGGCGGTGATGGTGGTGGTGAGATCGTGGCGGAGGGCACGCCCGAGCAGGTTGCTCTGAACCCGCGCAGCCATACCGGGCGCTACCTCGCGCCGATGTTGGGGATCAAGGTTGCAGCAGAATAAAGCCGCCGGGCGGTATCCCGCCCGGCGGCTGCTTTGACCTATGCGGTATCGGCGCCTTAGCGCAGGATTGCCGAAACCGCCCCGATCAGGTCAAGAATCTCACCGGTGCGGCGGTCCACCCGGTAGACGTAGTCGTCCTTGCTCCAGTAGTCGTAGCGCGGATTGAGGCCGTAACGGTCGGGATTGCGCAAGATGTAGTAATCGTCGCGAATACGATCGCCGATGTTCCAACGATGCTTGACCTGACCGGGCGGCATGCAGCCGTTGTTTTTCTTGGCCAGGCCCGGCGGGCAGCCTTTGTTGCCCTTTTCGACCTCAACGAAGCCGCGCGGATAAACCTTGTCCTTGTTCTTGCCATCGGCGTGGGCCGCCAACGGGCTCAGGATCAGGGCGGTGGCAAACAGAATCTGCGTGAAGTGCTTCATAAAGCTCTCCTTTCTCTCAACCCGGAGAATGCACCAAAGCGATGCCGGGTTCCATGCCCTGAAATAGGGCTGCGCGGAGTCTTGCCAAGTGCCGCGCCCGCCGGGTGTATCCGGCGGGCGCCATGGTCGCTTATTTCTTCATCGGGCAGCTGTTGAACCCGAAGATCGAATAGAGCGGGCAGCTGCCCATCAGGCCGGTCAGCAGCGGCACGACGCCGATCAGATAGGCCCAACGATAGCTCGCCTCGGCATTGAGGAAAAAGCCCGCCAGCAGGGCGAGGCCGACGAGGATGCGCAGAACGCGGTCGATGCCGCCGACATTGGATTTCAACATGATATGCTCCCTTCCCAGGCGCGTTTCGGAAAAATGCGGGCGTTTCCACCCGGCTGATCCGTACTTACGCCGAGTCGCCTTGCGCTGTCTGTGACAAGGTCACCTTCACTCAGAGACCCTCGGCGAGGGCAAGTCTGCGCAGGGAGGCGGCGTCGATGATCTCGACCGCACCGCGTTCTGTGTGCACCCATCCCCGGCGCGCGAAGGCGTCGAGGCGGCGCGAGACGACCTCGCGGGCGGTGCCGATCTGGGCGGCGATCTCGGATTGCGTGGCCTGCACCCGTCCGCCCTCGGCGCGGTTGCACAGGAAAGCGGCCAGGCGGCACTCGACCGACTGGAATGAGACACGCTCCATCAGCTGGATCATGCCGCCCATCCGCTCGGCAAACGCGGTGAAGACGAGTTGGCGAAAAGCCGGGTCGCTGTCCATCAGCGACAGGAAGACCGGGCGGGGGATCACGATCGCGCGCGATTCGGTCGCGCAAAGCGCCTCGGCGGAATAGCTGGCGTCGCCGCCCAGCAGGCCCAGGGTGGTCTGCACGCAGGTCTGCCCCGGCTCGACCGCATAGAGCAAAAGCTCGCGCCCGCCGGCGCCGGTCAGGAAGACCTCAATGCGGCCCGAAAGGATGACGGGGAAGCCCGTGACGTCATCGCCGGGGCGGTAGATGACGGCCCCGCGCGGCAGCGCCATCGGTTGCAATGCACCAAGGCGCGCCTTGCTGGCGGGGGAGAGGGCGCTGAGGCTAGGTGTGTCGGTGATCCAATCGGTCATGGATAGGTTCTAGCCCACCCGGGCGCAGGTGCAAGAGCGGCGCGCGATGACGCGCGCCGCTTGGGGTCAGGAACGGTGGCGCTTTTCGAAGCGCGGCAGCATGGCCGAGAAATCCATGCCGCGGCCGTCTTCCGTTTCGACGAACTGGGTATAGAGAGCTGCGGCAAGCTGGCCCATCGGCGTGTCGGCATCGGCAGCCTCGGCCGCCTGCTGGCTAAGCCGCAGATCCTTGAGCATGAGTTCGGCCGCGAAGCCCGGCTTGTAGTCGTTATCGGCGGGGCTTGCCGGGCCGACGCCGGGGGCGGGGCAGTAAGCGTTCATCGTCCAGCTATAGCCCGACGAGGTCGATACCACGTCAAACATCTTCTGCCGATCAAGGCCGAGCTTGTCGGCCAGTGCAAAAGCCTCGCAGGTGGCGATCATGGTCACGCCGAGGATCATGTTGTTGCAGATCTTCGCGGCCTGACCGGCGCCAGCGTCGCCGCAATGGACGGCCTTCTGGCCCATGATGTCAAAAAGCGGTTTGACCTTGTCGAAGGCCTCGGCCGAGCCGCCCACCATGAAGGTCAGCGTGCCGTTGGTCGCACCACCCACGCCACCCGAGACCGGGGCGTCGAGCGCACCAAGACCGGCCGCCGCTGCCTGTTCGGCCACGGCACGGGCACTTTCGACATCGACGGTCGAGCAGTCACACAGCACCGCGCCCGGAGCCATCGCCGGGATCACCTCGGCCGCGACGGCGCGCAGGATCGCGCCGTTGGGCAGCATGGTGATGACCACATCCGCGCCCTGGGCAGTTTCAGCGGCGCTGGCGGCTTTTCTGACACCCTCGGGCATCGGCGCGGCAAGGTCGAAGCCCGTCACCTCATGGCCCTCGCGCGCAAGGTTCGCGGCCATCGGTCCGCCCATGTTGCCCAATCCGATAAATCCGACTTTCATATTTCCTCCCATGGCGTCAGGCGCCAAAATCAATCCTCGAAGGGGATCTTCCATTCCCCTGGCACCGGCTCCAGCATGGCCGCAACGACCGCCTCCGACAGGGTCTCATGCGTGTATTTCCAACGCGGGTTGCGGTCCTTGTCGATGATCTGGGCGCGGATCCCCTCAAGGAAATCGCCGTCCTTCGCCGCGCGCAGGGTAAAGCGGAATTCGTTTTCAAGCGCGGTGCGAATGTCGGGCGACTGGCGCGTCATGCGGATCAGACGCAGGGTCGCCTCTTCCGACAGGGCCGAGTTGCGGCGCAAAATCGCCAGCGTATCGGCGGCGAAATCGCCCTCCATTCCCGCAAGGGCCTGCATGATCTCCGGCACAGTGGCGCCGGCAAAGGCCGCGTCGATCACCGGGCGCTGGTCGTGCAGATAGCCGGCTTTAGGGGGCACAATGCCCTTGGGCAGAACCCCCGGATCGCCGGTCTCACAAAGCGCGAGTTTGAGCGCCTCCCACTCGGCCTCTGGAACATAGAGATCTGCAAAGCCCGTGTAGATCGCATCCGCCGCTCCGATCCGGGTGCCGGTGACGCCCAGATATTCGCCGACACGGCCGGGCGCTTTGGCCAGAATCATCGTGCCGCCCACGTCGGGGATCAGGCCGATGCCGGTTTCGGGCATGGCAATCTGCGTCGTATCTCCGACAATCCGGTGCGCGGCATGGCTACCCACACCCACGCCGCCGCCCATCACGAAGCCCTGCATAAAGGCGACAATGGGCTTGCGATATTCGGCCACCGTCGCATTCATGCGGTATTCTTCGCGCCAGAAAGTCGGGCCGGTGGTGAAATCGCCCTGCAACCCCATGTGATAGATCTTGGCGATGTCGCCGCCCGCGCAAAAGGCGCGCTCGCCCGCGCCGTCAATGATCACCACCGCGACCTCGGGATCGTCGCGCCAGGCCAGCAGGGCATTCTCGATCCCCATCGACATCTCGTAGTCGAGTGCATTGAGCGCCTTGGGACGATTCAGCGTGATCCAGCCGGCGCGGCCCTCTTTGCGGGCGATGATGGTCGGAAGATCAGTCATCAGCCGCGCTCCGCCAGCAAGGCGCGGCCAACGATCAGCCGCATGATCTCGTTCGTGCCTTCAAGGATCTGGTGCACCCGCAGGTCGCGGACGATCTTTTCGATCCCGTAATCGGCCAGATAGCCATAGCCACCGTGCAACTGGAGGCACTGGTTGGCAACCTCGAAGGCCGAGTCGGTGACGTAAAGCTTGGCCATCGCGCAGAACTTGGTCGCGTCGGGCGCTTTGTTATCAAGCTTCCACGCCGCCTGACGCAGGAAGGTGCGGGCCGATTGCAGCTTGACCTCCATCTCAGCCAGCCGGAATTGCAGCGCCTGGAACTGGTCGATGGATTTGCCGAAGGCCTTGCGCTCGCCCATGTAGGTCAGGGTGGCGTTCAGGGCCGCCTGCGCGCCGCCAAGGGCCGAGGCCGCGATGTTCAGCCGCCCGCCGTCAAGCCCGGCCATCGCATAGGCGAAGCCTTTGCCTTCCTCGCCCAGAAGGTTGTCCGCGGGGATCACGCAGTCGTCGAACTGGACCTGCGCGGTCGGTTGCGCGCGCCAGCCCATCTTGTCTTCCAGCCCGCCAAAGCTCAGCCCCGGCGCGCCATCCTCGACGATGACGGTCGAGATGCCCTTGGGGCTGTTGTCGCCGGTGCGCACCATGGTGACATAGACGTCGGAATAACCGCCACCCGAGATGAAGGCCTTGTTGCCGTTCAGCTTCCAGCCGTCATTCGTGCGCTCGGCGCGGGTGCGCAGCGCGGCCGCGTCCGAGCCGGAACCCGGTTCCGTCAGGCAGTAGGAGAAGATCTTTTCCATCGAGCACAGCGCCGGAAGCCAGCGTGCCTTGGTCTCCTCGCTGCCGAACTTGTCGATCATGCCGCCGCACATGTTGTGGATCGACAGGAACGAGCCGACCGCCGGGCAGGACATCGCCAGCGCCTCGAAGACCAGCGTCGCATCAAGCCGCGAAAGGCCCGAGCCGCCGTATTCCTCGGCGACGTAGATGCCGCCAAGGCCCAGCTCGGCCACCTTGGGCCACAGCTCTTTCGGGATCGTGCCAGCGGCTTCCCATTCGCGGGCAAAGGGGGCGATGTTCTCTTGGCCGAATGCCAGGGCCATGTCGAAGATGGCCTGCTGCTCTTCGCTCAGAGCAAAATCCATGGTTTCCTCCCCGAAACGCGTGAATTGAACGTCTGTTTAGTTGTGAAACCTTGCAAGAATTTTGCAAGGGGCCGATCCGGGGCAACTGAATCCGGATGGCATGCAGGCCGTGGCGACCCGCCGGGAGGGCTGGGGGCGCCGCAGCGCCCCCGAACCGATCAGTCCATTGCCTTGAAGTTGAAGGCCGAGCCTTCCTTGATGCCCGACGGCCAGCGCGAGGTGATCGTCTTGGTGCGGGTGTAGAAGCGGAACCCGTCCGGGCCGTGCTGGTTCAGATCCCCAAAGCCCGACTTTTTCCAGCCGCCAAAGGTGTGGTAGGCCAGCGGAACCGGGATCGGAACGTTGATGCCGACCATGCCGATGTTGATGCGGTTGGCAAAGTCGCGCGCGGTGTCGCCGTCACGGGTGAAGATCGCGGTGCCGTTGCCATATTCATGGTCCATGGCGTAGCTCAGCGCTTCTTCGTAGGTCTTGGCGCGGACGGTCGAAAGCACGGGTCCGAAGATCTCCTGCTTGTAGATCTCCATGTCGCGGGTGACGTTGTCGAAGAGGGTCGGGCCGACGAAGAAGCCGTTCTCGTAGCCCTGCAGGCTGAAGTCACGACCGTCGCAGACCAGCGTCGCACCTTGCTCGACGCCCGAGCCGATGAGGCCCTTGATGCGCTCGGCGGCGGCGGCGGTCACGACCGGGCCGTAATCGACGTCATCGCCAGCGGTGTAGGGGCCGACCTTCAGCTTTTCGATGCGCGGTACCAGCTTTTCGATCAGGCGGTCGGCGGTTTCGTCGCCTACCGGAACGGCGACCGAGATCGCCATGCAGCGCTCGCCCGCTGCGCCGAAGCCTGCGCCAACCAGCGCGTCGGCGGCCTGATCCATGTCGGCGTCCGGCATGATGATCATGTGGTTCTTCGCACCGCCGAAGCACTGCGCACGCTTGCCGGTCGCGGCGGCACGCTCATAGATATACTGCGCGATCGGGGTCGAACCGACGAAGCCCACCGCTTGGATGATTTCGCTGTCGAGGATCGCGTCCACCGACTCCTTGTCGCCGTTGACGACCTGCAGAACGCCGTCGGGAAGGCCCGCTTCCTGGCAGAGTTCGGCCAGCATCAGCGGGACCGAAGGGTCACGCTCGGACGGCTTGAGGATCATCGCGTTGCCCGAGCTGAGCGCGGGGCCCATTTTCCACAGCGGGATCATGGCGGGGAAGTTGAACGGCGTGATGCCGGCGACGACGCCAAGCGGCTGGCGCATCGAGTACATGTCGATGCCGGGGCCGGCGCTGTCGGTGAACTCACCCTTGAGCATCTGCGGCGCGCCGATGCAGAACTCGATCACTTCGAGGCCGCGCTGCACGTCGCCCTTCGCGTCGGGGAAGGTCTTGCCGTGCTCGGACGAGAGCGCCTCGGCCAGCTTGTCCATGTCGCGGTTGATCAGGCGCACCAGTTCCATCATGACGCGGGCGCGCTTTTGCGGGTTGGTGGCACCCCAGGCCTTCTGGGCCTCGGCGGCGGCGGCGATGGCCGCGTCCAGTTCCGCCTTGGTGGCAAGCGCGACCTTGGCCTGCACTTCGCCGGTGGCGGGGTTGTAAACGTCGGCAAAGCGGCCCGAAGTGCCCGCAACATGTTTGCCGTTGATCCAGTGACCGATCTCTTTCATCGCATCCTCCCGTGGATTGATTGGCGACACATTAGCCTTGCGAAAATGCCAGAAAAAGAGGAAGTCTGGCAAAGGTGTTTTGCATTATTGCAAAGGTTGGTCGAAGATGGACTGGGACGATCTGCGTGTTTTCCTTGCTGTCGCGCGGGCGGAAAGCCTGTCTGGGGCGGGCAGGGCGCTCAAATGCGATGCGGCCACGGTCGGGCGACGGATCGCGCGGCTCGAGGAAGCCTTCGGCGCCAAGCTTTTCGTGAAATCGCCGCAGGGCTATGCGCTGACCGAGGCCGGCTCGCGGCTGCTGCCTCATGCCGAGCAGGCCGAGCAGGCGATGGCGGGCGCGGCCGAGGAATTGGGCGGTTCGGCCGGAAGGCTGACAGGGCAATTGCGGATCGGCGCACCGGATGGTTGCGCGAACTACCTGCTTCCGCAGGTCTGCGCGGCGATCTGCGACGCGAACCCCGGGCTTGAGATCCACATCGTTGCCCTGCCGCGCGTGTTTAACCTGTCCAAGCGCGAGGCTGACATGGCCATTGCCGTGTCGCGCCCCACGGCCGGGCGGCTGACGGTGCAGAAGCTGACCGACTACCAGCTGCATCTCGCGGCGCATGAAGACTACCTTGGCCAGGTCGGCCCGATCACCACTCGTTCGGACCTCAAGGCGCATCGGATGATCGGCTATATCCCCGACATGATCTTCGACAAGGAGTTGGACTATTTCGCAGAGACCGGGGGCGAGGCGGTTGGCCTCGCATCGAACTCGGTCTCGGTGCAGATGCAGATGGTGCGGGCGGGGGCAGGGGTCGGCATCGTCCATGACTTCGCGATTCCGTTTTGCCCCGGCGTACGGCGCATTCTGTTGGATCAGGTCTCGCTCAGCCGCACCTTCTGGCTGATCCGCCATGCGGACGATCGCCGCTCGGAGCGACTGACGCGCCTTGCCGATGCGCTTGGGCAGGGGTTACGCGCCGAGGTGACCCGGCTTGAGGCCCTCGCAGCAAGCTATTGAGTTCGCAACCGCAAAGCAGTCTTGACAGGCGTCCATCGCGCGGTGACGCTGCGAGTCAGACAAGCGATTGGGAGGTTGCGATGCAGGTTCTGCAAATTCTGAAAACGAAGGGCGATGAAACCGTGGCGACGATTGCGCCCGGCTCGACCGTTGCGGCGGTGGCCGAGGTCTTGTCGCAGCGCCGCATCGGTGCCCTGATCGTTTCGCGGGACGGCAAGCATGTCGAGGGTATCGTGTCCGAGCGCGACGTGGTGCGCGAGCTTGGGCGCCGCGGCCCCTCGGTGCTGAACCTCCCCGTCGATGAGATCATGACCAGGAACGCTGTCGGCTGCGCGCGCACCGATACCACCGATCAGGTGATGGAGCGCATGAGCGACGGCCGCTTCCGCCACATGCCCGTCATGGAAGGCGACGAGATGATCGGCCTCGTGTCGATCGGCGACGTCGTGAAGGCCCGCCTGTCCGAGCTGCAACTTGAGAAAGAAGCGCTCACCGGCATGATTATGGGCAATTAATTCTGCGCCGCGGCAAGAGATGCTTGCAAATGGGCACGCAATATTGTTGCGTGCCCTAAACATTTCGTGAGCGGCAAGTGAGGAGTTCGCCCATGCGCATCGGCCTGTACCCCGGCACGTTCGACCCTGTGACACTCGGGCATATCGACATCATTCAGCGAGCGCTGGCGCTCGTGGATCGATTGGTGATCGGCGTGGCGATCAACCGCGACAAGGGCCCGATGTTCACGCTCGAAGAGCGCGTCGAGATGATCGAGACCGAATGCGCCCAGATCACCGCGCGGTGCGGAGGCGAGATCCAGGTGCACCCGTTCGAGAACCTGCTGATCAACTGCGCGCGCGACGTCGGCGCGAACGTGATCATCCGCGGCCTGCGCGCCGTGGCAGATTTCGAGTACGAATTCCAGATGGTCGGGATGAACCGCGCCCTCGATTCGAGCGTCGAGACGGTCTTCCTGATGGCCGACGCACGGCGCCAGGCGATAGCTTCGAAGCTGGTGAAGGAAATCGCCCGTCTCGACGGCGATGTGACACGCTTCGTCACCCCCGCGGTCAAGGATCGGTTGATGGAGCGTCTCGGCAAGGTCTGACGACCGGCTGGCGCGGCGGGGGGGCCGCGCCAAATGCCGTCAGATGAGCTTGCCCATGGCAACAGCGGTATCCGCCATGCGGTTGGAAAAGCCCCACTCGTTGTCATACCAGCTCAGGATACGCACCATGGTGCCCTCCATGACCTTGGTCTGATCCATGTGGAAGACCGAGGAATGGCTGTCATGGTTAAAGTCCATGCTGACATTCTTGAATTTTGTGTAGCCCAGAACGCCCTTGAGCGGGCCTTCGGCGGCGGCGCGGATCGCCTCGTTCACCTCTTCGACGGTGGTCGGGCGGGCGGCCTCGAAGACCAGATCGACGACCGAGACGTTCGGGGTCGGAACCCGGATCGCGACGCCGTCGAGCTTGCCCTTCAGTTCCGGCAGAACCAGTCCGACCGCCTTGGCGGCGCCTGTCGAGGTCGGGATCATGCTCAGCGCGGCGGCACGGGCGCGGTAGAGATCCTTGTGGAAGGTGTCGAGCGTCGGCTGGTCGCCGGTGTAGCTGTGGATCGTGGTCATGAAGCCCTTCACGATCCCGATTGCGTCGTTCAGCGTCTTTGCGACGGGCGACAGGCAGTTCGTCGTGCAACTCGCGTTCGACACGACGATGTCGTCCTTAGTCAGCGTGCCATGGTTGACGCCGAAAACGATGGTCTTGTCGGCACCTTCGCCGGGCGCCGAGATCAGCACGCGCTTCGAGCCATTCTCGAGATGCGGCTGGCACTTCTCCTTCGAGGTGAAGATGCCTGTGCATTCGAGCACGACGTCCACATCCGACCAGGGCAGATCGGCGGGGTTGCGCATCGCGGTGCAGCGGATCGGTCCGCGCCCGACATCGATCCAGTCCTCGCCGGTGGTCACCTCGGCAGGAAAGCGGCCATGCACCGAATCGAAGCGCAGCAGATGCGCGCTGGTTTCGACCGGGCCCAGATCGTTGATCGCGACGACTTCGATATCGGTGCGGCCCGATTCGATGATGGCGCGCAGGATGTTGCGCCCGATACGTCCGAACCCGTTGATTGCTACCTTGACCGCCATTTCAGCCTCCTGTGACTCTGCACCGCAGCGCAAGTTTAGCGCTAACATCGCGATTTCGAGCCAAAGGTCAACAGAAAGGTGGGCCCGTTCAGCGCCAGAATTCGACCCAATCGATCAATTCGACGGTCTTGCGGGCCAGAAAAAGGAAAACGCCCCAGTCGTTGGCGAAGCCATCGACCAGGGCGGCAAGGATAATCAGTGTGGAAAGCCCGACGGCGACAGAGGTATTCATACCACTCCCTTGCGCGTCGGGGCCGTCCCGGAGCGCCTTACAGCAGGCGACCCATCGCGCCGGCCACGTCGGCCATGCGGCACGAGAAGCCCCATTCGTTGTCGTACCACGCCAGAACGCGCACCAGCTTGCCGCCGGTGACCTTGGTCTGGTCGGGGGCGAAGATGGACGAGTAGGGCGTGTGGTTGAAGTCGATCGAGACCTTCGGCTCGGGGTCATAGGCCAGAACCATGCCCATGTAGCCCTGCGCGGCTTCGCGCACGATCTCGTTCACCTCGTCCTTGGTCACCGATTTGTTGGCGATGAACGTCAGGTCAACGGCCGAGACGTTCGGGGTGGGGACGCGCATCGCGGTGCCGTCGAGTTTGCCAGCCAGTTCCGGCATCACTTCGCCGATGGCTTTCGCGGCGCCGGTCGAGGTCGGGATCATCGCCATGGCGGCGGCGCGGGCGCGATACAGATCCTTGTGGCGGCGGTCCAGCGTCGGCTGATCACCGGTGTAGGAGTGGATCGTGGTCATGATGCCCGACTCGATGCCGATCGCGTCGTGCAGAACCTTGGCCAGCGGCGCGAGGCAGTTCGTGGTGCACGAGCCGTTCGACACGACATGGTGGTCGGTCTTCAACTCGCGGTGGTTCACGCCATAGACGATGGTCTTGTCGGCGTTCTTGGCCGGGGCCGAGACCAGCACGCGCTTGGCGCCGCGGCCCAGGTGGACGGCGGCCTTGGCGCGGTCATTGAACTTGCCGGTGCATTCCAGCACGACGTCAACACCATCCCAGTCCAGCTCGTCGGGGTTGTAGGTGGACATCACTTCGATCGGGCCGTGGCCGAGGTCAAGCGTCTTGCCTTCGACCTTCACCGGGCCACCGAAACGGCCGTGAACCGAGTCGTATTTCAGCAGGTGGGCGTTGGTCTCGATCGGGCCGGTCGCGTTGATCTTGACCACCTGCACGTCATTGCGCGCGGCTTCCGCGATATGGGCGAGGGTGCAGCGGCCGATACGACCAAAGCCGTTGATCCCGATGGTGACGGTCATAGCGCTCTCCTGAACTGGCGAAATGAGGCGGCCTTCGTGCGATGAGTGCCGATCGCATGGCGATACCACGCTCTGTGCCCTCGGAAAACCCGGCGTTTCGGGATGATAGCGGAAACATGCGCTGATGGCGGTAACGTTAGCGATGGTAATTGGCCCGGATTGCAGACCAGTTGTGCATTTGGCGCGGCAATGGCGGGGCCGAGCCAAGCGCTGAGTCGGGCGCTCACGCGGCGCAACGCCCCCTGAACGGCGTCTGCGGCGCGGGTCGTCCGGGCGCGCCCGCAGGCGGGTGTCATTCCTCCTCCGGGGTGATCAGAGTGATCTCGCCTGCCATTTGCAACGTGCGGATTGCGGCGACCACCGCGGCCATGGCCTCCTCGGCATCGCGCGGTTTGACCGATCCGCGCGCCTCGATCTCTTCGCGCAGTGTTGCGGCCATGCGCTGCGAGATATTCGCCAGAATGAAGGAGGCTGACGGATCCTCGGCCCCGGCGGCGGTCAGGGCCGTCACGAGGCGCGGCTGCTCGACCGCGCGCAGGATCTTGGGGATGTCGCGCGGCTCGATCCGGGCGGGGATATTGGCGAAGGTGAAGATCGCCTTGCGCACCTGCTCGGCGAAGGCGGCATCCTGTTCGTCCAGACCGCTCAGCACATCGTCGCGTGTCCCCGCTGCGGCATGGTTGAGGATGGCGCCGACCCGCTCGACCGGGCCGCTGACGAAGGCCTTCGGAGGCACGGCATCAAGCTGTTGGATCAGCGCAAGCCCGATCCGTCGCACGGTTTCGGGCGCCACGTTTCCGGTCAGCGAAACGAGATAGGCCACCCGCCGCGCCTTGTCGCCGGGCAGCTTGCCAAGCACCTCGGCGGCCTTCGCTACCGAAAGCTTGGACAGGACAACGGCGCAGACCTCGGCGCTTTCGGCTTGCAAGAGCGGCTCGATTGCCTCGGAGGGCAGCGCCGCGATCCGCTCCCACGGGTCGGCCGAGGGGCTGGCGGCGGCGATCCGGCGCAGGCGGCTGGCGGCAGAAACCGAGATTTGCCCGTCGAGGAGCGACAGCGCGCCCTCCAACCCGCCCGGAAAGGCAAGGCCGACCGCGCCGATCTCGGCGCAGAATTCTTCGACCACCTCGCGCAGCGTGTCCTTGCCGATCAGGCTGAGCGCGGCGATCTGTTCGGTCAGAATAGTTTGCTGATCTTCGCTTAGCTGCGCGAGGGGCAGGCGCGCCCCCTCGGACGACAGAAGGCGCACGATGATCGCTGCCTTCTGCTGCTTGCTCAGCTTGACTGCCCCGGCGCGCGCCTTTTCGGGCGCAGCCGTCGGCTCGATCTGTGCGATCGCGTTCACCCCAACCTCCGATTCCTGCTTGTGGCAGGCTGGCATGGGGCGGGTTAAGGGCCGGTTACGCCGGCCCTGTTTCGCTTAGCTCGACTGGATCACACAGGCCTTGGCCTGTGCATCCCATGCCTGCCCCTGCGGGCAGCTCATGGCGGTCTTGTCTTTCCAGGGGCACTCGGCCAGTGCCGCGACCGGCAGAAGGGCCAAGGCGATGGAAGCGAGGATCGTCTTCATGGTCGGCTCCTTTCCTTAAAGGAACAGCAGACCACGAATCAGGCCGATCCCCGCTTCACGGATGCGTGATTACTCGCCGAAGACGCGGCGGAAGATCGTGTCCACGTGCTTGGTGTGGTAGCCGAGGTCGAACTTTTCCTCGATCTCCGCCGGGGAAAGCGCGGCGGTCACTTCGGCGTCTTTCAGGAGCTCTTCCTTGAAATCCGCACCCTGTTCCCAGACCTTCATCGCGTTGCGCTGCACCAGACGATACGAGTCCTCACGCGACACACCGGCTTGGGTCAGCGCCAGCAGAACCCGCTGCGACATGACCAAACCTTTGAACTTGTTCATGTTGCGCAGCATGTTGTCGGGGTAGATCACCAGGTTCTCGATCACGCCCGCCAGACGGTTCAGTGCGAAGTCGAGGGTGATCGTCGCATCCGGACCGATACCGCGCTCAACCGAGCTGTGCGAGATGTCGCGCTCATGCCAAAGCGCTACGTTCTCCATCGCGGGCGCGACGCACATGCGCACGAGACGCGCGAGGCCGGTGAGGTTCTCGGTCAGCACCGGGTTGCGCTTGTGCGGCATCGCCGACGAGCCCTTCTGGCCCTTCGAGAAGAACTCTTCGGCCTCAAGAACCTCGGTGCGCTGCATGTGGCGGATCTCGATGGCGACATTCTCGATCGACGAGGCGATGACGCCGAGCGTGGCGAAGAACATCGCGTGACGGTCGCGCGGGATCACCTGCGTGCTGATCGGTTCGGGGCGCAGGCCCAGTTTCTCGCAGACATGCTCTTCGACCGCCGGGTCGATGTTGGCGAAGGTGCCGACCGCGCCCGAGATCGCGCCGGTGGCGATTTCCCAACGGGCTTTTTCGAGGCGGTTCTTGTTGCGATCCATTTCGGCGTAGAAGCGCGCGAAGGTCAGGCCCATGGTGGTCGGCTCGGCGTGGATGCCGTGCGAGCGGCCGATGCGGACGGTGTCCTTGTGCTCGTAGGCGCGCTTCTTCAGCGCGGCCAGAACGCGGTCCATGTCCTTCAGCAGGATGTCGGCGGCGCGCACCAGTTGCACGTTCAGCGTGGTGTCGAGCACGTCCGACGAGGTCATGCCCTGGTGGACAAAGCGCGCCTCGGTCGAGCCGATATGCTCGGCCAGGTGGGTCAGGAAGGCGATGACGTCATGCTTGGTGACGGCCTCGATCTCGTCGATGCGGGCAACGTCGAATTCCACGTCCTTGGCGGTCCAGACCGCCTCGGCGCTGGCCTTCGGGATCACGCCCAGTTCGGCCTGCGCGTCGCAGGCATGGGCCTCGATCTCGTACCAGATCTTGAACTTGGTGGCGGGTTCCCAGATGTCGACCATCTCTTTGCGGGCATAACGCGGGATCATCGGAGGCCTCTTGCTTGTGACGGGTTTGGCGGGCTTCTAGACTGCGGGGGCCTGTGGGGCAAGGCGGAGGGAAGCGCGATGGCGCCAAAACTGGCGGATTTTGAGGGAGAATGGCGCATCGAGCGCGTCATTCGCGCAGTCGGCCGGCCCGAGGCGCGGTTTTCCGGCCATGCGGTCTTTCGCCCCGAAGGCGCGGGGCTGCTTTACCGCGAGGAGGGGGAGCTGACCATGCCCGGAGCGCCCCCGATGCGGGCCGAGCGCACCTATCGCTGGTCCGAAGGCGGGGCAGGGATCGTCGTGACCTTCGCGGACGGACGGGCGTTTCATGATTTCGATCCCGCTGCGCCCAGGGCCACGCATTGGTGCGACCCCGATGACTATCGCGTGGCCTATGATTTTTCGGGCTGGCCGGTGTGGCGGGCCGAGTGGCGGGTGCGCGGTCCGCGCAAGGATTACGTGATGGTCTCCGACTACCGCCGTGCCTGAGGTGCAATGTGCCGCAGTGCGGGGGCTTGCTTTGGCGTATGAACAGCGGCAGCGTGGCACCATGAGCGATATCCGTCAGAAAAGCCTGCCCTTCGCCCCCTGGGTCGATCCGCGCACCCGCCGACTGCCGGGGATCATGCCGATTTCCATGGAGGACTGGCTGCAGATCGACGACGCCTATGCCGCGCAGATGGCGCTGCGCGAGCGGTTGATCTCGGAAAGCCCCGAACGGGTTCTGGCCCTGTCCGAGGCCGCGCGTCCTGCGGCGGAAGAGCTTTATGATCTGGTGCTGCCTCTTCTGCCAGCCTTGGGCTTCACGATTACGGCGACAGAGGCCACGCGGCCCGATGGGGTGAGTGTCGCACTGGACCGCGAAAACCCTCTCGCCACGCTTGGGCGGCTGGTGCAGGAAGACCTGTGCCTGATGGAGGATGGCCCCGACGGCCATCTCCTGACCGGCGCGGTGCTGTGCTTTCCCGCGGGCTGGACGCTGACCGAGAAATTCGGCCGCGCGATGTTCGGCATTCACAAGCCCGTCAAGGTCTACACCGAGGATATTGGCAGCCGGGTCCAGCGCTTGATGGATGGTGTGCAGCCCGGACGCCCGCTGATGCGCGGCACGGCACATCACTCGAACGCGCCGCTGTTCAATCCGCGCCGGGAAGAGCAGGGCCGCGCGCCCGAGGGCGAGTTGCCCTTCATCCGGGTTGAGCGGCAGGGCCTCGTGCGCCTGCCGCAGACACGCGCCGTGGCCTTCTCGATCCACACATATGTGGTGGAGCCCTCGGCGCTCAGCCCCGAACAGGCGGAGCTGCTGGCCGAGTTCCCGATCCGCGATGCCGCCTGATCAGGGCAGTTCGCGCGCCAATTGCCAGCGCAGGTCGTCGTTGTCGCGCTCGATCATGCCGGGGATCAGGAAGGCGTCGATCAGCCACCACAGGCCCACAACCGCCAGCGGCAGGTAGCCCACAAGGATGACGCTTAGCGCCGAGCCGATCCCGAACAGGATCAGCATCAAAAGCGCCGACCCCCACCGCCCCAGATAAAAGCGGTGTGCGCCAAGCATGCCGAGGAAGAACCACAGCAGATAGGCAACGAAGGGGGAGCTTGCTTCGTTCGCGACGCGTTGCTCGATGTAAAGGGCGCGGGTGTCTGTCATGTTAACCTCCGTAACATGACGCGATATGGGGGTTGCTGCGCGCCGTTCAAGGGGCTCAGAACAGCTTCTTGTCGAGCCGCAGCCAGATCAGCACCTGCGTAATCGCCAGCGCGCCGATGACGGCGATCAGGAAGACCTCGGCGCGGGGTAGGGTGAAGTGCTTGCTGAGCGTGATGACAAAGCCGACATGGATGAAGTAGATGCCGGTCGAGTAGGTGCCAAGCGGCAGTCGTGCAACCCAGCCGGGCAGGGCGGGGGCCTTGACTGCGGCGATGATCAGCATCGGGCAGGCAAGCAACGCGGCGATCAGCGTCTCGGGCGCCAGCGGGAATTGCGGGTGCGCGAACTGGCGCAGCGTCCAGGATTCGAGCATCACAAGGCCAAGCCCGGCAAGGCCAAGCGTCAGTGCCGTGCCAAAGCCCACCCGCGCGGTCAGGCCCGCGCGGCGCACGACGTAGCCCAGTAGGAAGAAGGGCAGCCCCAGAAGGATGCCGTTGCGCACCTCGGCGGGCCAGCAGCCGCGCGGGATGATGCGCAGCATGATCGCCTCCTGAATGCCGTAGCCGATCAGGAAGGTGGCCGCGCTAAGCGCGATGATTGACCCCAGCCGCCAGCGCCACACCAGCGAGGCGGCCAGCACCGTCACCGCCAGACCGGTCAGGAACCACAGGTGCCACCAGCCGAAGATCCACCAGTTCAGGTATTGCTTCAGCCCGCCCGCCGCGACCGAGGGCCACCAGAAATAGATATAAAGCGTCAGCCAGATCAGGTGCAGCTTGAGATAGCGCCAGACGAGCCGCGCTGAGCGACCCGGAACCTCGGGGCGGAAGTTGAACCCGGCGATC
The DNA here is from genome assembly GCF_019264375.1 of Sedimentimonas flavescens. Classification (GTDB taxonomy): domain Bacteria; phylum Pseudomonadota; class Alphaproteobacteria; order Rhodobacterales; family Rhodobacteraceae; genus Rhodobacter; species Rhodobacter flavescens. The sequence goes on from NZ_JAHVAI010000005.1 coordinate 143,272, forward strand.
ACGAAAAAGCCGGGCACCGCGACCCGCGCAACGCCGTTCCCGAGCAGCCAGGTGCCGATCTCGGACACATCCCTGAGCGGGTTTGCGTGGATCGTCACGACCAGCAGAGCAAGGCAGAACTTGAGCAGATCCAACGCGACCAGGCGCTTGCCGGGATCGTTCGGGGGGAGAGGGGACGACATGGCCGCCACGATGCACCTGAGAGTACGGCCCGCGGGCCATTGCGAGAAACGTGAGGGGGATCCCCTACGAAAAAAGGCCCCGCGAGAACGGGGCCTTTTCCTTATATGTCAGTCGATTATGATTTGGCGAGATTGCGCAGCACGTAGTGCAGAACGCCCCCGTTCTTGAGGTACTCGATCTCAACCTCGGTATCGATGCGCGACTTGATCTGGATGGTCTTCCTCGAGCCGTCCTTGTACTCGATGGTGCAGGGCACGAGGCTGAGCGGCTTGATGTCGCCTTCCAGACCTTCGATGGTCACCACCTCGTCACCGGTCAGGCCGAGCGTCTTGCGGTTGTCGCCGCCGGTGAACTCGAACGGAACGACGCCCATGCCGATCAGGTTCGAGCGGTGGATGCGCTCGAAGCTCTCGGCGATCACGCCCTTGACGCCCAGAAGGTTGGTGCCCTTGGCGGCCCAGTCACGCGACGAACCCGCGCCGTATTCGATGCCACCGAAGATGACGAGCGGAGTGCCCGCCGCCTGATATTCCATCGAAGCGTCGTAGATCGAGGTCTGCTCGCCGTTCGGGCCCTTGGTGTAGCCGCCTTCGACGCCATCCAGCATCTCGTTCTTGATGCGGATGTTGGCGAAGGTGCCGCGCATCATGACTTCGTGGTTGCCGCGGCGCGAGCCGTAGCTGTTGAAGTCCTTCGGCGCGACCTGGCGCTCGGTCAGGTATTTGCCGGCCGGGGTGGTCGGTTTGAACGAACCCGCGGGCGAGATGTGGTCGGTGGTGATCATGTCACCCAGCACGGCCAGAACGCGGGCCGAGTTGATGTTTGAGATCACGCCCGGCTCGGCCGACATGCCGCGGAAGTAGGGCGGGTTCTGGATATAGGTCGACGAGGCCGGCCAGTCATAGGTTTCCCCTTCCGAGGTCTCCACGCCCTGCCATTTTTCGTCGCCTTTGAACACGTCCGCATATTTGCGGATGAAGGCTTCGCGGGTCACGGTCTTCTCGACAAGCTCGGCGATCTCGGAGTTGGTCGGCCAGATGTCCGTGAGATACACCGGCTTGCCGTCTTTCGAGGTGCCGATCGCATCCTTGGTGATGTCGATGTTCATATCGCCAGCCAGCGCATAGGCCACCACGAGCGGCGGCGAGGCGAGGTAGTTGGCACGAACGTCGGGCGAGATACGGCCTTCGAAGTTGCGGTTGCCCGACAGGACTGCGGCTGCGATCAGATCGTTCTCGTTGATCGCCTTCGAGATCTCCGGCTGGAGCGGACCCGAGTTGCCGATACAGGTGGTGCAACCGTAACCGACCAGGTTGAAGCCGATCGCATCCAGGTCTTCCTGAAGGCCTGCGGCCTCAAGGTATTCCGAGACGACCTGCGAGCCGGGCGCCAACGAGGTCTTGACCCAGGGCTTGCGGTTCAGGCCAAGCGCTCGCGCCTTGCGGGCCACGAGACCCGCGCCGATCATCACGTAGGGGTTCGAGGTGTTGGTGCAGGACGTGATCGAGGCGATCACGACCGAACCGTCGCGGATCTCGTAGCTTTCACCCTCAACCTTGGCCGACTTGCGGATCTCGACCGGCTTCGTGGTGGTGTTGCCTTCCTCGGCCATGTCCGATGCGGCGGCCGAGATGTCTATGCCACGATAGCCCGCAACGACCTTGGCGAAGGACGGGGCGGCGTCGGTCAGCGGCAGATAGTCCTGCGGGCGCTTCGGACCCGAAATCGCCGGAACGATCGAACCCATGTCGAGCTCGAGCTGCGACGAGTAGATCGGGGCGTAATCCGCACCGCGCCACAAGCCGTTTTCCTTGGCGTAGGCTTCAACGAGGGCGATGCGATCCTCGTCGCGGCCGGTCTGACGCAGGTAGCGCAGGGTCTCGCCATCGATCGGGAAGAAGCCGCAGGTCGCGCCGTATTCGGGGGCCATGTTGGCGATGGTCGAGCGCTGCGCGATCGGCAGATTGTCGAGGCCGTCGCCATAGAATTCGACGAACTTGCCCACAACGCCGTGCTTGCGCAGCATCTGGACGACCTTGAGCACGAGGTCGGTGCCCGTCGTGCCTTCGACGAGCTCGCCGGTCAGCTTGAAGCCGACGACTTCCGGGATCAGCATCGAGATCGGCTGGCCGAGCATCGCGGCCTCGGCCTCGATGCCGCCCACACCCCAGCCCAGAACCGCAAGCCCGTTGACCATGGTGGTGTGGCTGTCGGTGCCAACAAGGGTATCCGGGTAGGCCACGGTTTCTCCGGTCTGGTCGGTGTCGGTCCAGACGGTCTGCGCCAGATACTCGATGTTCACCTGGTGGCAGATGCCGGTGCCCGGGGGAACCACGCGGAAGTTGTCGAACGCGCCCTGACCCCACTTGAGGAACTGGTAACGCTCCATGTTGCGCTCATATTCGAGGTCAACGTTCTTCTGGAAGGCGCGCGGCTTGCCGAACTCGTCGATCATGACCGAGTGATCGATCACGAGGTCAACCGGAACCAGCGGGTTGATCTTCTTGGCGTCGCCGCCAAGCGCCTTGATGCCATCGCGCATCGCGGCAAGGTCAACTACGGCCGGAACGCCGGTGAAATCTTGCATCAGCACGCGGGCCGGTCGGTAGGCGATCTCACGTGGGTTCTTGCCGTCGTTGGCGCCCCATTCGGCGAAGGCCTTAATGTCATCGACCGAGACGGTGAAGCCGCCATCCTCGAAACGCAGCATGTTCTCCAGAACGACTTTCAGCGACGCGGGCAATCTTGAGAAATCGCCCAAGCCCGCCTGTTGCGCAGCGGGGATCGAATAGTAGGAAACAGTCTTGCCGCCAGCTGTCAGTTGACGACGGGTGTTGGCGGTGTCCTTGCCGGTAACGATGGGCATCAGATGGCCTCCCTTTGGCTGTGTCGGGTGTCGTTGGCCAGTTCTTGCCCCATCGAAAAGAGTCGATCAAGGTCGGGAAGGCACCTACTGTATACTGTGGTATACAATTTTCCGTGTCTTCCCACGCGTCCGACTTCCTTGGAGCCCGAGTTCGGGCGCAAACATGGTCAAGATCGCAAAACCTTGATTGGCAAAGGCAGGGATCGCGTCATAGGAAAGAAAGGAACCTGGACGGGGCGGCATGACACCGACGATCATCAGCATATCACGCGCGGCGACCTTGAGCATGGTGTTTAGCCTTGCACTGTCGTCTTTTTCCTTCGCGCAGGTGGTGCCCGGCGAGGCAGCCGACCCGGGGCTTGCAGGGGCTGCTGGTGCTCGTATCCAGTCTTTTGCCGCGACCGCTCAGAATGGGGCCACCGATATCGCCGAGGCAGCGCGCGTCGGCGCCGAGGCTCTGGCGGGGGCGCTGGCGGCTGAAACGGCGTTGGTTCTCAAGGCAAATCCGGCGGCGGCTGCCGCGCCAGCGCAACCCAGCCCGGTCGTGATCGAGCTTTTCACCTCGCAGGGCTGTTCATCATGCCCTCCGGCGGATGAGCTGCTGGCGCAAATCGCGCCGCGCCAGGATATCATCGCGCTCGCTCTGCATGTGGATTACTGGGACTACCTGGGTTGGGAAGACCCGTTCGCGCAGCCCGCCTTCACCGCCCGCCAAAAGGCCTATGCCCGCGCTGCGGGGGAGCGGATGATCTACACCCCTCAAATGATCATCGGTGGAAGCGAGACGCTTGTGGGTCCGTCCGCCGAGGCGCTTGAAGCAGCTATCGCCAGCCAGGCATCGGTCAAGCAGCCGGTCGCCATGACCATCAGCGGGGGCGGTGGGCAGTATGAGATAGAACTGCACGCCGATCCGCCGCTGGAGCAGGGCACCATCGTGCAGATCGTGCGTTATGCCCCGCAGGCCCGTGTCGAGATCCTGCGCGGCGAGAATGCCGGGCTTGAGATGGACTACGCCAATGTGGTCACGGCCTGGCATGCGGTCGCCGAGTGGGACGGTCGCAAGCCGACTCGTCTGACCGCGAAGATCCAGGGCGAGGAGCCCGCCGTGGTGATCGTGCAATCCGCTCGCCCCTCCAAATCCGCTCCTCTGCCCGGTACGATCCTTGCTGCGGGACGTCTGAACTGATCAGCCGCGCGGCGCGCGCTTCTTCCAGCGGCGGTGGATCCAGAACCACTGATCCATATGTGCGCGCACCTTGCGCTCAAGCGCATCGTTGAAGAGCTGAGACATGGTTTCGGCGCCCGACGGGGGGATCGCTTCCTCAACCTCGATGGAGAACGACAGGCCGTCCTCTTGCCGCACGGCGAAGATCGGGATCATCGGCACATCGTATTTCAGCGCAAGCTCGGCTGCGGAGAGCGGTGTCTTGGCCTCCAGCCCGAAAAAGGTGCAAGGGGCGCCTGCCTTGAAATACTGATCGATGGCAAGGCCGACCATCCCGCCATCGCGCAGGTAGCGCAGCATTCGCGCCATGCCACGCTTGTCGCGGGAGAAAAGCGGCTCGGCGATCCCCTCGATCGCCTCCACATATTGCGCATTAAAGGCGCGGTTATTCATTGGCCGATAAAGCGCGCCGATGCGGTAGCCCCGTGCATGGAGCGCGCCGCGCCAGGCGTCGTAGTTTCCGAAATGCCCGGTCACCAGAACGGCCGACTTGCCCTCGGCGCGCAGGGCCTCGAGATGCGCGGCGCCGGGCCCGGTCAGGGGCAGGTCCCGCACACGTTCAAGAAACTCATCGCCCGAGTAAATCTCGGCCAGCGAGCGGCCGATGTTGTCGGGGACCCGACGGACCAGGCGTTCGACCTCGGAAGCGGGAAGATCGGGGCAGGCCATGCCAAGGTTGACGCGAACGCGCCTCCTCCAGCCGGCAAGCGGCGCGATCACGCCCGACATCGCCCGACCTGCCAGAGCAACGCGCCGCTCATAGGGCAGGGCGCGCAATACGCGCATCAACCCGGAGAAGACCGAGGCGCTGATACGGTCGGAGAGGGTCGGGCTTTCTTCGGTGTCGTTCATTGGATCGGTTCGGATTTCGCCGCCGCGCGGTGTTCTCTGGCCCAGACATAAAGCCCGGCCGCCACGATCACAAGCGCGCCGCTGATCGTCCAGCGATCGGGAAGCTGGTCAAAGAACAGCCAGCCCCAGATGCTTGAGAAGATCAGACCGAGATAACCGAAGGGCGCAAGGGTGCCGGCCTCGGCCATGCTGAAGGCGCGGATCAGCAGCGCCTGACCAACGGTGCCTAGCGCGCCGCATGCGACGAAGGCCCATAGATCCTGCACCTCGATCGGGGTCCAGACGAAGGGCAGGGCGAGTGAGGTGACGATGCTGCCTACCAGCGCAGACCAGATCAGCGAGGTCGCCGTGCTGTCGAACCGCACGGCGCGGGTCAGCAACGCACCGCCGGCATAGGTGAAGGCTGCAGCCAGCGCCAGAAGGGCAGCAGGCTCGAACACGCCCGCCCCGGGGCGGATGATGATCATCGCGCCGACGAACGAGACGGCGATGCCGATCAGGCGGCGCGGCCCGAGCTTTTCGCCCAAGAAAAGCGCCGCGCCGAGGGTGATCAGAACGGGGTTGAGGTCGGTTAGTGCAGCAGCCTCGGCCAGACCGATGTGGCGGATGGCCCAGAAGAACAGGATCACAGTGGCCAGCTGCATCAGGGCGCGGGCCAGTTGCAGCCCCGGCTGGCGCGCGCGGATCAGGCGCGGCAGGCGCGCGCGGAAGATCAGCGCCAGCAAGGCCGCGTTGACGACGAAGCGCGCCCAGACGACCTGCGCCGGGTGATAGCCCGTGCCCAGATGCTTGGCCGCCGCATCCATCAGCGTGAAGAACCCGAGCGCACCGATCAGCAGCGCGATCCCGAGGCCCGGCCGGTTGACCGGAATGACAGAGGGGGCCGCGACCGGCCCCCCCTCGATAATCTGGCTGGTCTCCCGCCTCACAGCAGGCTCTTGACCTTCTCGGCGACCGCCTCGGGGGTGATGCCGAACTCGGCATAAAGCCGCTCGGCCGGGGCCGAGGCGCCGAAGCTGTCCATGCCGACGAAGCCCGCTTTCTTCTCGGTGCCGCGCTCGCCCAGAAGCCAGCGATCCCAGGGCTGACGCACGGCGGCCTCGACGGCCACGCGCACCGCGCCGGGCGGCAGGATCTTGCGGCGGTAGGCCTCGTCCTGCGCTGCGAACAGCTCCATGCAGGGCATGGAAACCACGCGCGTGCCGATGGCCTGAGCTTGCAGGATGTCGCGGGCCTTGAGCGCGATCTCGACCTCGGAACCGGTGGCCATGATGATCGCCTGACGCTTGCCCGCGGCCTCTTCGATCACATATGCGCCCTTGGCGACCATGTTCGAGTTGGTGTGGGTCTTGCGCAGCGTCGGCAGGTTCTGACGGCTGAGCGCCAGCACCGACGGGGTCTTCTCGGCCGAGATGGCCAGCTCCCACGCCTCGGCGGTTTCGATCACGTCGGCGGGGCGGAAGGTCCAGGTGTTGGGTGTCGCGCGGCAGATCGCCAGATGCTCGACCGGCTGGTGCGTCGGGCCGTCTTCGCCCAGACCGATCGAGTCATGGGTCATGACATAGACCGCCGGAACGCCCATCAGCGCAGACAGGCGCATCGCGCCGCGGGCGTAATCGGTGAAGCAGAAGAAGGTGCCGCCATAGGGGCGGGCGCCACCGTGCAGCCACAGCCCGTTCATCGCCGCGGCCATGCCGTGCTCACGGATGCCGTAGCGCACGTAACGGCCCTTGCGGTTGTCGGGCATGAAGTCCGACATATCGGCGGTCTTGGTCAGGTTCGAACCGGTCAGGTCCGCCGAGCCGCCGATGGTTTCCGGCACGACCGGGTTGATCGCGGCCAGCACCATTTCCGAGGCCTTGCGGGTCGCAACCTTCGGCGCGGCTTCCGAGTTGGCCTTCTTGAAGGCGCGGATCGCCGAGGCGAGCTTTTTCGGCACGCCGCCCGCCATCTGGCGCTCGAACTCGGCCTTCTTGGCAGCCGAAAGGCCGTTCAGCCGGGCTTCCCACTCGGCGCGATCGGAAGCGCCCTTGGAACCAATGGCTTCCCACTCGGCCTTGATTTCCACCGGGATCTCGAACGGGCCATAGCCCCAGCCATAAACCTCGCGGGTCAGCGCGATCTCGGCATCGCCAAGCGGCGAGCCGTGGACCGAGTAGCTGTCGGCCTTGTTGGGCGAGCCGAAGCCAATGATGGTCTTGCAGTCTACCAGAACCGGGCCCTTGGCCTTCTTGGCCTCGGTCAGCGCGCGGTCGATATCGGCGGGGTCGTGACCGTCGCAAGCAAGCGTGGTCCAGCCCGAGGCCTCGAAACGCTTGTGCTGGTCGGTGATGTCCGAAACCGTCACGCGGCCGTCGATGGTGATGTTGTTGTTGTCCCAAAGGACGATCAGGTTATCGAGTTCCTGCTTGCCCGCCAGGCCGATCGCCTCTTGGCTGATACCTTCCATCAGGCAGCCGTCACCGGCGATGACCCAGATCTTGTGATCGACGACCTTCTTGCCAAAGCGCGCGGCCATCGACTTTTCCGCAATCGCCATGCCGACGGCGGTCGAGATACCCTGGCCGAGCGGGCCGGTGGTGGTCTCGACGCCTTCGAGGTGGCCGTATTCCGGGTGACCCGCCATGCGCGAGCCCCACTGGCGGAAGTTCTTCACTTCGTCCAGCGTCGCCTGTTTGTAGCCGGTCAGGTGCAGCAGCGCGTAAAGCAGCATCGAGCCATGGCCCGCCGAGAGGATGAAACGGTCACGGTCGGCCCAGTTCGGCGCCGAGGCGTCGAATTTCAGGTGGTTGCGATAAAGGACGGTTGCCACGTCGGCCATGCCCATCGGCATCCCGGGGTGGCCCGAATTTGCCGCCTGCACGGCGTCCATCGCCAGCGCGCGGATCGCGGTGGCAAGCTTCCAGTGGTCGGGGTGATTGGCGCGCAGCGTAGCGATGTCCAAGGCTCTGTCCTCTTCGCTATTGATAACGGTAACTTGCGCCCCTGATAGCAGGGATCGGGGCAAGATCAAGCGCAGCACCCAAGTCATTGATGCAAAAGGGTGGGCTATCCCCCCGTATGTTGGGTAAACTTGCGCAATAAGGGCAGGCGCGCGATTCGGTCGCGCAGACGATTTCATCAGGGACTTACGGACGGGGCGGGCAGATGACAGATATTGCCGAGTATGAACGCCGGATCAGTTTCGCGCTGGAGCGGATCGCGCGCGGGGTCGAGACTTTGACGGCGGGCGGCGGTGTTTCGATCAGCGAAAGCCTTGTGGTCGAAGTTCCCGAAGACGATGCCAGCGCCGCCCAGATCGCGGAACTGCGCGACGCGCTGGAGGCAGAGCGCACCGCCAATGCGCAACTTTCCGAGCGCGTGCGCGCGATCCGCGAAAAGCAGGAAACCACGCTTTCGACGATGGAAAAGCGTCTGGCACAGGCCACGCGCAGTTATGAAGGCGCGCAGGTTGAACTGGCGCGGCTCAAGCGGGCCAATGCCGATCTGGCCGAAGCCAATCGTGCGTTGATCGAGGCGGGCAATGATCTTGCCCCGCATCTGATCAACCGCGCGCTTCAGGCCGAGCTGGAATCGCTACGCGCCGCGCGCGCGGCCGAAGTGGCGGAGCTTGGCGACATTCTCGACAGTATCGAGCCGCTAATCGAGGCGCAGGAACAGATGGGGGCCGGGGACCATGCCTGAGATGAAAGTTACCATCGGGGGGCGCGAGTTCGACGTGGCCTGCCAGCCCGGAGAGGAACATTTCCTGAGCGCCGCGGCGTCGCTGCTCGACGCAGAGGCCAGCGTTCTGATCAACCAGATCGGCCGGATGCCTGAGGCGCGGATGCTGCTGATGTCGGGCCTCATGCTGGCCGACAAGACGGCGGGGGTCGAGGATCAGTTGCGCGCAGCGCTCGCACGCGTGGCCGAACTGGAGGTCGAGATTGCTGAGGCGCGCGAAAACCCGGCCATGGTCGAAGTGCCGGTGATTCCGACCGCCGTGTCGGATACGCTGGCCGAGATCGCCGCGCGTGCCGAGGCGCTGGCCGACAAGGTCGAAGAGACGCTGTGAAACGGGTCGCGGCCCTGATGGCGTCGGGCGCGCTTGCCTCGGGGGCCTGGGCGCAGGAGCCTGCGACGGTTCCCCTTGATTACCAATGCGAGAACGGGGCGCGCTTTGCCCTTGCGCTGGATCGACAGGACGACCTGATTTACGGCGCGATCCTCGGGCGCCCGGTGTTGCTGGAGCATGTCATCTCGGGCTCGGGCGCGCGCTACGCCGAACGCGACGCCGCTGATCGCGGAGGACGATACGAGTTGTGGATGAAGGGCGATGAGGCGATGCTGAACTGGACGACCGGGGAAGACAGCCTCACCTTGCTCAGCGGCTGCCGGATCGTCGAATAAGGCTCATCAACGCAAAACGCGCGGACTGTGCCGCGCGTTCTCGTTTTTCGCCAGTGCCTTACTCGGCGGCTTTCATCTCGAAGCCCTGCGCAATCTTGTCCGAAGGGGCAATCGGATATTCGCCCGAGAAGCAGGCGTCGCAATACTGCGGGCAGTTCTTGTCGCGCCCCTGCGCCTCACCGGCCGCGCGGTACAGACCGTCGAGCGAGATGAACTTGAGGCTATCCACCCCGATCCAGTCGCGCATCTCTTCTTCACTCATGCGCGCGGCCAGCAGTTTCTCGCGGTCGGGCGTATCGACACCGTAGAAGCACGGCCAGGCGGTCGGCGGGGAGGCGATGCGGAAGTGCACCTCGGCGGCGCCCGCATCGAGGATCATCTCCTTGATCTTGCGCGAGGTGGTGCCGCGTACGACCGAGTCATCGACCAGGATCACGCGCTTGCCCTTGATCAGGCCCTTGTTGACGTTGAGCTTGAGGCGCACGCCCATGTTGCGGATCTGCTCGGTCGGCTCGATGAAGGTGCGACCCATGTATTGGTTGCGCGTGATGCCAAGCGCGAAGGGGATGCCCGAGGCATGGCTGTAACCGATGGCCGCGGGCGTGCCTGAATCCGGCACCGGGCAGACGAGATCGGCCTCGACCGGTGCTTCGGCAGCCAGTTCCACGCCGATCTGATAGCGCGTCTCATAGACCGAGCGGCCGCCGATGATGCTGTCGGGGCGCGAGAAATAGACGTGCTCGAAAATGCAGAAGCGGCCTTTCGACGGGCCGAAGGGGCGCGAGCTTTCGATCTTGCCAGCCTGAATGACGACCATTTCGCCCGGCTCGATCTCACGCACGAAATCGGCGCCGATGATGTCGAGGCCACAGGTCTCGGACGACAGCACGTAACCATTGTCGCCCAGTCGGCCGAGCACCAGCGGGCGCACGCCAAGCGGGTCGCGGACACCGATCAGCTTGGTGCGCGTCATCGCCACCACAGAGAAGGCGCCCTCGACGCGGCGCAGCGCATCGGCGATCCGGTCGGCGTGATGCTTCTGGATCGAGCGGGCCATGAGGTGGATGATGCATTCCGAATCCGAGCTGGACTGGAAGATCGCGCCGCGTTCGATCAGTTCCATCCGCAGCGCGTCGGCATTGGTCAGGTTGCCGTTATGCGCAATCGCGGCGCCACCCATCGAGAACTCGCCGAAGAAGGGCTGCACGTCGCGGATCACGGCGGCCTTCGAACCAGCGGTCGAGTAGCGCACATGGCCGATCGCCAGCGGACCCGGCAGGGTCTCCATCAGCGAGGCTTTGGTGAAATTGTCGCGCACATAGCCGAAACGATGGGCGGAGTTGAAACCCTTCTCGGGGTGGTGGGCCACGATACCGCCCGCCTCTTGCCCGCGATGTTGTAGCGCGTGCAGGCCAAGGGCCACGAAGTTCGCGGCATCCGCCACGCCGATCACGCCGAAAACGCCGCATTCTTCCTTGAGCTTGTCGTCGTCGAACGGATGCGAAAGGAAGGGCTTGGCCGGTTGGGTCATGGGAGGTGTCCTTGGTCCGGTGGGGCTTGCGTGGCCCATTTACTGCGAAACGGGAGGGGTGTTAAGCCCTCCCGTCCCGAAAACCGTCATCTGGATGTCACTATTTCGAATAGTGATCAGTTCGACGCTGCCGCAGGGGCAGGCGCGGCGGCCGGTGCCTCGCCCGTGGCCGAGCATTTCGCCACCAGTTCCTCGTAGCGGGCGACAATCCAGCCGGGCGCATCGGCGGGCATGGTTTCGTCCATCTGGCCGCTCAGGCGCTGGAAGACCGAGGCCGAGCGCGAGCTGTCGATCATCGGTATCGAGTCGTCCACCATCACGCGGTCATAGACCACGAATGCGACGGCCACGATCACGATGCCGCGCAGCACCCCGAACAGGAAGCCCAGGCCCTGGTCGATCCCGCCAAGCGCCGAGCGTTGCACGACCGACGAAAACAGCGGCGTGATTATCGAGAACACAATCAGCGCCAGCGCGAAGACCGCTGCGAATCCGGCGATCGTTGCCAGTTCGCAGCTATCGGCCAGAAACTTGTTGAGCACCGGCAGCTGCGCGATCAGCGGGCGCGCGGCATCGGCGAAGATATAGGCGACGACCGCCGAGGCGATCCAACCCGCGATTGCAAGCCCCTCGCGGACAAAGCCGCGGCTATAGGCGAGAATTGCCGACAGAATAATGACGGCCGCCACAATGGCATCTACGATGGTAAAACCTTCCATGCGTTCCTGCGTCCCTTTGTGGCGCTAGCCTGCGCCGAACATGTCCCCAACGAATGTCACAAGATCAGGCAGCTTGCGCAACCGCATCCCGGCGCCGCCTTCGACCTTGGTCCCTTGCGGCGCGATCGCCTGTGAGAAACCAAGTTTCTCGGCCTCTTTCAACCTGTTTTCCGCCTGACCTACGGGCCGCAGCGCCGCAGACAGGCTGATTTCGCCGAAAATCACCAGATCGGGCGGAAGTGCCACATCTTCGCGTGCCGAAAGCAGGGCGGCGGCCAGCGCCAGATCGGCTGCGGGTTCCAGAACCTTCATGCCGCCCGCGACGTTAAGGAAGACATCGAGCCCGGTGAAGGGAATCCCACAGCGGCTTTCAAGCACGGCAAGGATCGTGGACACGCGCCCCGAGTCGAGGCCTACCACCGTGCGCCGCGGGCTTGCTAGCGACGAGGGCGCGACCAGCGCCTGGATCTCGGTCAGAACGGGCCGGGTACCCTCGATCCCGGCGAAAACGGCCGAGCCGGGCGCGGCCTGTCCGCGCTCGGACAGGAACAGCGCCGATGGGTTCGCGACCTCGGCCAGACCCGCGCCGGTCATCTCGAAGACGCCGATCTCGGAGGCCGGGCCGAAGCGGTTTTTGACCGCGCGCAGGATGCGGAATTGGTGGCCGCGCTCGCCCTCGAAATAGAGAACGGTATCGACCATGTGCTCGACCACGCGAGGGCCGGCGATCTGGCCTTCCTTGGTGACGTGCCCCACGAGGATGACCGAGACGCCACGGGTCTTGGCGAAGGTCACCAACTCATGCGCGGCGGCCCGCACCTGACTGACCGAGCCGGGCGCGGCCTCGACCATATCCGCCCACATCGTCTGGATCGAATCGATCACGACCAGATCGGGCCGCTCGGCTTCCAGCGTGGTCAGGATATTGCGCAGGTTCGTTTCGGCGCCCAGTTGCACGGGGGCCTCAGACAGGCCAAGTCGCCCGGCGCGCATCCGTACCTGCGCCGAGGCTTCCTCGCCAGAGATATACAGGCATTTCAATCCGCTACGGGCGAAATTTGCCACGGCTTGCAGCAGCAGCGTGGATTTGCCGATGCCCGGATCGCCGCCGACAAGAATGGCCGAAGCCGGAACCAGCCCGCCGCCCAGAACCCGGTCGAACTCGATCATCCCCGAGCGCGTGCGCGGCGGCGGAGCCTCATCCGCGGCCAGCGTGCTCAGCTCGATCCGGCGGCCCTTGGCCGCGCCGAGCGTTTTCGACGCCGGGCCGGTGGACAGCGGCGCTTCCTCGACGACCGAATTCCACGCCCCGCAGGTATCGCATTTGCCCGCCCATTTCTTGTGGGCGGCGCCGCATTCGGTGCAGGTGAATTGGGGGGATGCTTTGGCCATGGCTCTTTGTGTCAGAGCTTGCCGCGCGCGACAAGGGCGCCCGCTCAGCGCCCGCGTTCGGCCCTGTGGGAAAGGGCCAGCGAGGCGAGAATGCAGAAGGTGAAGAGGTAAAGCCCCCAGCCGGTCTCAACCCGCCCGAGGCCGACGCCCTTGGCCAGCACGATGTAAAGTGCGATCAGGAAGATATCGGCCATTGCAAGGCGGCCCATGGCCTTAAGTACGGGCAGATAGCGCGCCGAGGTCACGCCAAACTGGATCAGCGCCAGCCCGGCGATCTTCGCGAGCGGCGCGACAAGGGCGAAGAAGGTCACAAGGGCGGCAAGGAAGATGTCCTTCTCCCACAGCGCCACAAGGCCGGACATGACCGAGATCGCATCGAGATCGAAGAACGGCAGCAGCCCCGCGCGCAGAAGCGGCGCGAACCAAGAGACAGGCAGCAGGACCAACAGTGCGAGGTTGGCGTACTTCAGAATCTCTGCCCGCTGGTTCATCCCGCCACTCCCGGCTCAGCGCAGCGCCGCAATCGGGCCCTCAGCGCGGCCGTGGATGAACTGCTGCACGTAAGGGTCTGATGTCGTGTCCATTTCAGCGATGCTGCCTGCCCATTGAACGCGCCCGTCATGCAGCATGGCGACCTGATCGGCAATTGCCCGGACCGAGGTCATGTCGTGCGTGATCGTGATGGCGGTCGCGCCCATCTCGGTCACGATCTCGCGGATAAGTTGGTTGATCACCCCGGCCATGATCGGGTCGAGACCGGTTGTCGGCTCATCGAAAAAGATCACCTCGGGGTCGGCGGCGATGGCACGGGCAAGGCTGACGCGCTTTTGCATCCCGCCCGAAAGCTCGGCGGGGTAGAGATCTAGAACCTCTTCGCCCAGGCCGACCCGGCGCAACTTTTCAAGCGCGATCTCGCGCGCCTCGGCGCGCGGGCGCTTGAGCGAGCCGCGCAGCAGGCGGAAGGCGACGTTTTGCCAGACCGGCAGGCTGTCGAACAACGCACCGCCCTGAAACAGCATCCCGAAGCGCGCCAGAAAGGCATCGCGCGGGGCCTCACGCACGTCCTGTCCGTCAAGGCGGATCACCCCATCGTCGGGTTGAATAAGGCCGAGTATGCATTTGAGAAGAACGGATTTTCCGGTGCCGGATCCGCCGATCACGACAAGGCTCTGGCCGCGCCCGACCGACAGGTTCACGCCGCGCAGAACCTGCTTCCTGCCGAATGCCTTGGTGATGCCCTCTAGCTCGATCATGCGCTGAAGAATGCCTCCGTCAGCAGGTAGTTCGCGGCAAGGATAGCGATTGAGGCGGCGACCACGGCGGATTTGGTCGCACGGCCCACACCCTGCGCGCCGCGCTCGGAGTTCATGCCGTAATAGCAGCCCATCAGCGCAATGATGAAGCCGAAGGCCGCTCCCTTCACGAGGCCCGAGCCGACGTCCCAGAACTCAAGATACTCCCAGGTGTTCTTCAGATACGTGGTCGAGTTAAACCCGAGGCGCCCAGTGCCGACCATCCAGCCGCCCATGATCCCGATGATATCGCCCACGCCGACCAGTATCGGCACGCTGAGCGTCGCGGCCAGCAGGCGCGGCGCGGTCAGGTATTTCATCGGATGGGTGGAAAGGGTCACCAATGCGTCGATCTGCTCGGTCACCTTCATCGTGCCGACCTCGGCCGCGATCGACGAGGCCACGCGTGCAGCCACCATCAGCCCGCCCAGAACCGGACCCAACTCGCGCACCATGCCGATGGCGGTGATCGAGGGCACCACGGATTCCGCCGAGAAGCGGCTCGACCCGGCATAGATCTGCAACGCAAGCGCCGCGCCGGTGAAAACGGCGGTCAGGCCGACGACGGGCAGCGAGAGCCAGCCGATTTGCAGTAGGGCCTGAAGGAACTCACGCGGGTAATAGGGCGGGCGCAGCAGATGCGCCACGCCCGAGCCAGCATAAAGCGCGATGCGCCCGATGCCCGCCAGCGCCGCCAGCGCGCCGCGCCCGAGGGCTGCAAGCGCGTGCGCGATCATCAGGCCGTCCCCTCGACATACTGGCGCTGATAGCGCTGGCCGAGCGAGGTGAGGATTTCGTAACCGATGGTGCCTGCCACATCGGCGAGGTCATCGACGCCCTGATGCGGGCCAAGAATGTCCAGCGCGACGGGCGGCTCAGGCAGGTGCGTCACGTCAACGGTGATCAGGTCCATCGAGACGCGGCCAATGACCGGGCAGGGAGTATCGCCAGCCCAAAGCGTCGCCTTGGAGCTGAGCGTGCGCATCAGCCCGTCGGCATATCCGGCGGCGATGGTCGCAATACGCGTCTCGGTCTCGGCCTGCCAAGTGTTGGAATAGCCGACGGTTTCGCCCGGCGCGACATCGCGCACCTGAACCACCGGCAGCGAGAGGCGCACGACGGGGCGGGCGTCTTCGAACGGCAACCCGCCATAGAGGCCGATCCCCGGCCGCGTGACGTCGAAATGATATTCGGGGCCAAGCAGGATGCCGCCGGTCGCCGAGAACGAGCGCGCCACGCCGCAACCATCGGTCATGCGCCGGAACTCGGCCAGTTGCCGGGCGTTCATCGGATGCGCAGGCTCGTCAGCGGAGGCAAGGTGGCTCATGATCAGGCGCGGGTTGGCGCCCAGAACGATCGGCGCCACGGCCTCCCACTCGCCGGTTTCCATACCCAGACGGTTCATGCCCGTATCAAGCTGCACGCCAAAGGGCGCGCCGGGCAGGGCCTCGAAATGCCGTGTGACCTGCTCAAGCGAGTTAAGCATCGGCGTCAGGCCGCGTTCGGCGATCATCTGCGTATCGCCAGCCATATGGCCGGAGAAGACGAAGATCTGCGGCCCCTCGCCAAGCGCCTGACGCACGGCGGCACCTTCCTCGGCGGCCGCAACGAAGAATTTGCGCACGCCTGCCCGGGCAAGCGCCTGCGCGACGCGCTCAGCCCCAAGCCCGTAGCTGTTTGCCTTGACCACGGCGCCGGTTTCCGTGGAGGGGCCAGAGAATGCGTCCAGCGCCCGCCAGTTGGCGAGCACAGCGTTAATGTCGATACGAAGAGATGCAGTAGCCATGGCCGAGTTCTTGAACCCCGCGCTGCCAAGGTCAAGCGCAATCTGGCCACGTGCCGAGCGCCTAAGCGAAAAGTGGCGCTGCGGGCAAGGAAAAGGGGGCCGAAGCCCCCCTTAGAACCCTTCCTCCCCTTCGCCCTGCCAAGGCCGGGCGAGGTCGGAGAAGCGGGTGAAGCGGCTCTCGAACGCCACTTCGACCGTGCCGATCGGACCATGGCGCTGTTTGCCGAGGATAACCTCGGCCTTGCCATGGACACGTTCGGCCTTCTGGAGCCACTCGGCGAACTTCGGGTCGTCCTCCGGTGGTTTTAGGCGTTCGTGGTAGTATTCGTCGCGATAGACGAACATCACCACGTCGGCGTCCTGCTCGATAGAGCCCGATTCCCGCAGGTCCGAAAGCTGGGGCCGCTTGTCTTCTCGGCTTTCCACCGTCCGGCTGAGCTGCGAGAGCGCAATAACAGGGATATTCAGTTCCTTTGCGATGGCCTTGAGACCCATCGAGATCTCGCCGATCTCCTGCACGCGGTTGTCGGTGCGGCCGGTGCCACGCAAGAGCTGAAGGTAGTCGACGATCACCACATCAAGCCCATGCGTGCGCTTGAGGCGGCGGCAGCGCGCGGCCACCTGGCTGATCGGCAGGGCCGGGGTGTCGTCGATGTAAAGCGGGCAGGTTTCGAGCGACTTCGCCGCCTCGACGAAGCGGCGGAACTCGGTCTCGGTCATGTCGCCGCGGCGGATCTGTTCCGAGGGCACCTCGGAGGCTTCCGACAGGATACGCGCGGCCAGCTGTTCGGCCGACATTTCCAGCGAGAAGAAGCCGACGACGCCGCCCTCGACCGCGCCTTCCACGCCGTCATGGCGCATCCCGCGCTTGTAGGCCTTGGCGACGTTGAAGGCGATGTTCGTCGCAAGCGAGGTTTTCCCCATCGACGGACGCCCGGCGAGGATCAGAAGGTCGGACGGGTGCAAGCCGCCCAGTTTCTTGTCGAGATCGCGCAGCCCGGTCGAAACGCCGGCCAGCCCGCCATCACGCTGATAGGCCGCGTTGGCCGATTGAACTGCCTCAGTTACGGCCTTGAGAAAGCTCACAAAACCCTTCTCGGCGGTGCCAGTCTCGGCCAGCTTGTAAAGCGCGCCCTCGGTGCGCACGATCAGCTCTTCGGGTTCGGTGCCGACATCAAGCTTGGTGGCCGAGGCCGACAGATCCTTGCCCAGACGGATCAACTCGCGCCGCAGGGCGAGGTCATGGATCATCTGCGCATAGTCCCGTGCCGCATAGGCCGAGATCGCAGCCCCCGCGAGGCGCGCGAGATAGGCCGGGCCACCCAGTTCCTTCAGCCCCGGATCGTCCTCAAGATAGCCCTTGAGCGTGACGGGCGAGGCCAGCGCGTTCTTCTGAATCCGCGCAATCGCGGTTTCATAGATGCGCCGGTGAACGGGTTCGTAGAAATGCTCGGCCCGCACGATCGAGGCGATGCGGTCGTAGATATCGTTATTGGTCAGGATTGCGCCAAGCAGTTGTTGCTCGGCCTCGATATTGTGCGGGTCGTTGTCTTCCACCCCTGCCGCTGGTTCGGCAGTGTCGTTCTGGATCGCTGCGACGCTGTTCATCTCTGCCTCTTCCCCCACAAAGCGCGCTCATAACCGATCTGAGCGGCGCAAAGCTATCGGGATAATTATGTGGATAACCGCAGCCTTCCAGCTACGGTTAGCGCCTTCTTGGTGTCGGGCTTTGGTTAAGCCTACCACATGTTGCGATGCCAAGGGAGGGGGCGCGATTCGACGCGCCAATTGCCCCCAAGCCGCCCACAGGCTTATCCACAGAAATCTGAAAAGGGCTCAGCCCTTCTTGCGCGCTTCCTGCCAGGGGCGCGGATTGGTCAGGAAGGCCTCGACCTCGTCCAGCGTCTCTTTCGAGAAGTGCCCCTGTTCGCGCGCCTCGGCCAGAACGTCCCACCAGGTGCACAGGTAATGCAGCTTGACGCCATGCGCGTCGAGGTTCGGGACGGTTTCCGGGAAGATGCCGTAATAGAAGATCACGGCGGTATGGCCGCAGCTGGCGCCGGTGTCGCGGATCGCATCGACGAAGCTCAGCTTCGAGCCGCCGTCGGTCGTCAGATCCTCGACCAGCAGCACGCGCTGGCCCTCGGTCATGGCACCCTCGATGCGCGCGTTGCGGCCGTAGCCCTTGGGCTTCTTGCGCACATAGGTCATCGGCAGGGCGAGACGCTCGGCCACCATGGCGGCGAAGGGGATGCCCGCGGTCTCACCGCCCGCGATATTATCAAAGGCCTCGAAACCCGCCTCGCGCATCACCGTCACCGACAGGAAATCCATCAGGGTCGAGCGGATGCGCGGGAAGCTGATCAGCTTGCGGCAATCGATATAGGTCGGCGAGGGCAGGCCGGAGGCCAGCGTGAAGGGCTCGTCGGCATTGAAATGCACAGCCTTGATTTCCAGAAGCATCCGCGCGGTGAGGCGGGCGATTTCTTCTTTCGAGGGGAAGCTGGAAGGGATCATGTCTCGCGTCCTTTCTTGCTCTCACCCACCCGCTGGCCCGGCGTTCGATCGCGCGCGGCCGCGGGTCGGCGACAAGCTTAGTTTTTCACATGCCAGTGGACCGGGAAGCCCGGATTGAAAACGGTGACGGGGCCGGCGCCGGTGATGATCTTCTCGGGCCAAAGCGCGGGCTCGTCGGTCTTGACCAGCGTCATCTGCTCGGCGTTGACCGGCAGGCGATAGAAACGCGGGCCGTTTTGCGACGCGAAGGCCGCCAGATTGTCCAGCTTGCCCTCTTCCTCGAAGACATGCGCCAGAAGTTGCATGGTGTTCGTGGCGGTGAAGCACCCCGCACAACCGCAGGCGTTTTCCTTGAGGTGATCGGCATGGGGCGCCGAGTCGGTGCCCAGGAAGAACCGCGCCTCGCCGCTGGTGGCGGCTTCGCGCAGGGCCAGGCGGTGCTCTTCGCGCTTGGCGACGGGCAGGCAGTAGTAATGCGGCTTGATCCCGCCCACGAGGATGTGGTTGCGGTTGATGATCAGGTGGTGCGTGGTGATCGTCGCGCCTAGGTCATCGCCTTGCGAGCGCGCGTATTCCACGCCATCGCGGGTCGTGATGTGCTCCATCACCACGCGCAGGCCGGGGGTGGCGCGGCGGATCGGGTCGAGCACGGTCTCGATGAACACGGCCTCGCGGTCGAAGATATCGACCGAGGCGGTCGTGACCTCGCCATGCACGCACAGCGGCAGGCCGATCTCGGCCATCTTTTCCAGCACGCCGCGCACCTTGTCGAAATCGCGCACGCCCGAGTTCGAGTTGGTCGTGGCCCCCGCCGGATAAAGCTTGACCGCCTTCACCAGACCCGAGGCATGGGCGGCCGCGACATCTGCCGGATCGGTGTCCTCGGTCAGATATAGCGTCATCAGCGGATCGAACTGCGCGCCCTCGGGCAGGGCCGCCAGAATACGCTCGCGGTAAGCTGCGGCCTGAGCGCCCGTCACGACCGGCGGCACCAGGTTCGGCATGATGATCGCGCGCGCGAAATGGCGCGTGGTTTCGGGCAGGACACCTTGCAGCATCGCGCCATCGCGCAGATGCAGGTGCCAATCGTCGGGGCGGGGCAGCGTGATCTGGGTCATGTGCTTGCCCTACACCGGCTTCGGGGCCAAATCCAGTGGCATGATCGCGCCGATGTGACGCCTTGCCCGTTGCGGGCGGCGCGCGGGCGCGGCAGCATTGCAAGAACCCCCTGAGGAGAGCAGTCGATGAAGTCCCTTATGCCACTCGCCGCGGTGCTGGTGCTGGCGGCCTGTAACGATCCGGGCTTTCGCGGCGTGCCCGAGGTACGCGCCGCTCGTGCCAACGAGGTCGCCGCGTGCCAGTTGGTGTCGAACATCTCGATGGAGCCCGGTGTTTATGGCCCCGTGCTGGCCGAGCAGGGGCTACGCTATGCGCGCAACAAGGTTATGGAAACCGCCCGTCAGGATGGCGCGAATACCGTTGTCTTCGAGCAGGTCGAGCCGGGTAGCGATGTTTATTTGGTGCGCGCTCAGGCCTATCGCTGCTGAGGCCCCGCGTTGATCTTTCCGCAAGGGCGGTATGCGGCAGGCGGGCTAGCTAAGTCAGCATGGCTGACGTAAGTAGGGGGCATGGGAGGAAACAGACCTGAACCGAAATCAGGAGGTTTCCATGGCTTACTCGATCAATGCAAATGCACGCCCGGCAGGGTTTCTGCGCCCGGCTTTCGCTGCCCTTGGCGCGGCGCTGGTGACCTATATGGAGCGCAACACCCGTCTGGACGAAATCCGCCGCCTTGAGGCGCTGAGCGACAGCGAACTGGCGGCCCGTGGGATCGCGCGCGACCGGATCGCACATCACGTCTTCCGCGACAAGTTCTACGTCTGAGCGACCCGAAGCGCGGCGATCG
The DNA here is from genome assembly GCF_019264375.1 of Sedimentimonas flavescens. Classification (GTDB taxonomy): domain Bacteria; phylum Pseudomonadota; class Alphaproteobacteria; order Rhodobacterales; family Rhodobacteraceae; genus Rhodobacter; species Rhodobacter flavescens. The sequence goes on from NZ_JAHVAI010000005.1 coordinate 163,930, forward strand.
CTATGACCGATTGCCGCGCTTGCGCTTGGTGCTTGCGGTAACGGGGCAGGGGCTAGATACTCGGGGTGCAATCCGTCACTTCGCAGACCCGAGGAACTCTCATGCCCCACAGAACCCACGACACGACCCTGATCGAAGTGCGCGGTGACCTGGTGCTTGCTGCGCTCTGCGTGGGTCAGTTTCGCGCGCCCTGCCAGATCGAGGCCGACCGGCTGATCGTGCGCGCGGGCGAACCGCTGACGCAGGCCCTGAACGCCTTGGGTCTTGTGCTAAGTGCGGCCGAGGCCGATCCCTTCACGCCCGCACCGCTCTTCGCCCCCGAAAGCGGTCATGCGGGGCGGCATGTGCATACCCATATCTCGCGCTATCACGATGACGAGGCCGCCGACGAGGATGACTCGCGCGGCTCGAATGCCTGAGGCGCTGATCAGGCGTGAATACGTCTAAGGCCCGGCAGGTCCACGCCTTTCGCGCGCAGCCCGTCTTCAAGGCTTGTCAGGCGCGCACGGATCCGCAGCCCCTCGAACCGATCAAGCGCATGGCGGCAGACCAGGGCCTCAAGGTAGGGGCGCTCCTCGGCCTCTAGCCGCGCGATCAATGCGCGCAGATAGCGCGGCATGTCGCGGCGCGCGCGGTAGAGCCGCCAGAAGGCCTGCGCGTCGAACTCCCCTCGGCAGGCGAGCGTCAAAATCTGGTGCAGGATATCCATCTCGCGCAGCATCCAGCCGACGTGGCTGCCAAGATTGCGGCAGGGCAGCAGCGTGACATGCGGGCGCGCGAACATCGCGGCATGCATGGCGTCGAGCGTCTCATGCGGGTCGAACAGGATATAGGCCGCGCCGGCGCCGTCGATCATGTCCGGGGCAAAGCCGTAACGGTCGGTGAAACTTGTGCGCCGCATCCGCGGGAAGCGCGTGTCCCATCCGGTCAGGCGCGGCGAGAGCGTCGCCTGCGGCTGGATCGCGATCACGGTCGCGCCGGGGGCGGCAACCGCGAAGGCGGCGGCGGCATATCCGCCCGAGCCCTCGCCGTAAAACACGACCCGGTCGAAATCCTCGAAGAACGCCTCATCCACGAGCCGGTCCACATAGGCATAGACCGAGGGGTCGCGAAACCAGCTTTCCTCGTCCGAAATCAGCGTCAGGCTCGACCAGCCTTGCGCGCGCGCGACGCGGTAGCCGAGTGGTAGTTCGTCAGGCGCTCCGGTGCGGATCGAGGCGCGGGTCTCGAACGTCACCAGCAGGATCGGGCCTTCATCGGACAGCATCGCGTGGTGACGCTTGCCCAACGGCTCGTAGTATCCGGCCTCTTCGCCGAGTTCCTCGATCCGTTGCAGCCACTCGCCATCTGTCAAATCGCGCATGGGTGAATGCATGTCCAATACCGTCATCCTGCGCGCCTCCCTTGGCCGTTTTGCCAAAGGTGGCGCACCTTCCTTAATCTAACACTATCACGCGTCGGGGCCAGACGAAGAAAATCCTTGTGATCAAGGGGATTGTGCGGGTGGCCTCGGCAATGTCACGCGCCGTCACGCATTGTTTCCCGGCCCCGCTCGTGTCGCACGCCACGCAGGCCCAGGGCGACCATCCGACGCGCTAAAGGTGGCGAAAGCGGCTGTGAGGGGGGGGTGATCAGAAGTCTTCCGAACAGCGCACGGTAGTCTTCGCTCAGTAACAATTCCTCGATCCGGGCCTTGCGCCAGACAACCGCCTGCGCGTGAAGCGCGCCAAGGGCCGGATCGGCCATCAATTTGCGCAGGATCGGGGCCACGCGCGAATCATGGCGAAGGATCGACTCGTCGGTTTCGGCGCAGAAATTGCGCTCCACCCAATAGCCCATGTCGAAGGACGCGCCCTCGCGGTTGGCGCGACCGCGCGCGCATTTGAGCAGATAGCTCTGCATCGCGCCAAGCGCGTAGTGGTTCAACTGGACCAGTTCGTGGTTGTTCTGACCAAGGGGCGTGAAGATGCGCCCGCGCCGGTAGCTGGCGGGCAGCTCGCGCCCCGATCCGTCGAACCAGCGGCTTGCGTCAATGCGCTTCGGGTCGGGCTGGCGGGGGCGATGGACGCCCAGTTTTCCGTAGCTGCCATTGTTGCGAAACAGCGTCTTGAAGAGGCCCGACCGCCAAGGCCAGGCCATGACCGAGGGGGAGGCAAGCCGAAACTGATCGCGCAGCGGGCGATCTTCATAGTCGATCACGCCCGCATTGCCGAAAAGCCGCCACGTCAGCGTGATCGCGGTGGCCTCGGGCAGAGTGTCGGTCAGTGCCGTCAGCGTGCCGTCGCCCGTGTGAATGTTGACGAACTCGTCGATGTCGAGCACCGCGATCCAGTCGGCGGTTTGGCGCAGCGGGTGCTTGTCAGCGGCCTTCAGCGCGGCCCATTGTGGCCCCTCGCGCCAGGGACCGGGATTGCGCACATGCGTCAGCCATCCCAACTGCGCCAGCCGGTCCAGCATGGCATCCGTTCCGTCGTCGCAATCGTTGGAAAACACGAGGAAATCGGTGAACCCCACCGCGCGGTGGTGGGCCAGCCATTCCAGCAGGAAGGCTGCCTCGTTCTTGACGGTCAGGATTGCCAGAAAACGCATGGCACACCCTTGCACCCTTGGACAGGGATTCGCAAATGCGCGGAGACATCAAGCTGTGCTCGCCAAAATGTCGCAGGCACCGCCGCAGCGCAATTGACCTAAGTCAAAGAGAATGGACACGCCCAGTCGTATCAGAAGACTATCAGGTTCCTGATCTCCCTGAACCGCGGCCTAGCCGCACGAACCTGATAAGCGGACCTAGGACGTTCTCCCTCGTCCCGTCCCTAAAATGCGCTGCGGGCCTCCCTCCCGCAGCGCTTTAATTTTTTGCGGTGCCCGCGCAATTTTCACTGCCGGTCCGTGCGCTTGTCCTGAGCCATCAATTGGCTGACAAGCGCATCGGGAAGGGCGTCTTGGGCATAATCGAAGGTGCCAGAGTCGCGCACCTCCTGTGCGGCGCGCATCAGGGCGCCAAGTGCCGCGCGGGCGAAGGAACCGCCGACACTGATCCGCCGAACGCCCGCCTCGGAAAGCTCTTGCACCGTGTAGCTCCGGCCCTTCAGGCCCATCACTACGTTAACGGGTTTGTCCACCGCGCGGCACACGGTTCTGATCGCCTCAATGTCCGGCAGACCCGGAGCGTAAAGCACATCCGCGCCGGCCTCGGAGAAGGCTTGCAGGCGCTTGATCGTGTCGGACAGATCCGGTCGCCCCCAGAGGTAGTTCTCGGCCCGTGCCGTCAGCAGGAACGGCAGGTCGCGCGCGGCCTCAGCAGCGGCCTGAATGCGCTCAACCGCTTGGGAAAGATCATAAATCGGCGCGTCGTCTGCGCCGGTTGCATCCTCGATCGAGCCTCCGACGAGGCCGACCTCGCAAGCCATCCGGATCGTCTCGGCGCAGATCTCGGGCTGTGCGCAGAAACCGTCCTCAAGATCGGCCGACACGGGCAGGTCGGTCGCGGCGACGATCTCGGCCGCGTTCGCGATGATCTCGTCGCGCGTCAGGGCAGAGAAGGAATCCCGCTTGCCTTTTGAGAAGGCATATCCGGCGCTGGTGGTCGCAAGTGCTTCAAAGCCCAAACTGGCCAGCAACCGCGCAGAGCCCGCGTCCCAAGGGTTGGGAATGACGAACGCGGAATCGCGGTGATGCAGTGCTTTCAGGCGTTCGAACTTTGTGCGCTGATCCGGCATGACATACTCCGAGGCTGAATTCCTCAGAGTATAGTCAGTTCAGAACATAACGCGAACAAATTTTCTCGCTCAGGGACAAGCCGCTAGATGATCTTGACCTGCGTGCCTGTCGGGCAAAGGGCGTAGAGCTCTTCGATCTGCTCATTGAAAAGACCGATGCAGCCTGACGAGCTCTTGCGGCCGATCTTGCGGGTGTCGTGGGTGCCGTGGATGATATAAGCGGGCCAGCTTAGATAAAGCGCATGGGTGCCAAGCGGGTTGTCGGGGCCGGGCGGCATGTAGCGCAGGCTCGGGTCGCGTTCGAGCATTGAGGGCGTGGGCGTCCAGTCGGGGCCGACGCGCTTGCGCACGATCTCGGTGTAGCCGCGCTTGGTCAGTTCCTCGCTCATCGGAACCGAGGTCGGGTAGAGGCGGTAATCCAACCCATCCTTGGCCCAATAGTGCAGCGCGCGCGAACTCGTGTCGGCGATCAGGGTGGCGCGGTCGATCTGGTCGAAGTGATCGCGCCAATCGACCAGCCGAAAGGCCGAGATGTTGCGCCGTTCGGACGGGGCCACGATGGCGGGTTGCAGGGCCATGGGCGTGTCTTGCGTTGCCGCGCGGGCCAGGGCGGGGCTGAGCAGGGCGGCCCCGCCGGCAAATATCGCGGCGCGTCGGCTCAGCATCGGTGCGCGTGGGGTGGTCATCGGGTCGGCTCCTGTTTCCTGTTCGAGGCAGAATCCCATCCCGATGCCGCAGGTGCAAATCACGGCTGCTCACGCTTGGGCGAGCGCGCAAGAAAAAACCCTCCCGCAGGGGGAGGGTTTTGAAATCTAGACTGTCGGCCGATTACTTCGGCGCGATCATCATGATCATCTGGCGGCCTTCGAGCTTGGGCATCGACTCGATCTTGCCGGCATCGCCCACGTCATCCTTGACGCGGTTGAGCAGTTCCAGGCCAAGCTGCTGGTGCGCCATCTCGCGGCCGCGGAAGCGCAGGGTGATCTTGACCTTGTCGCCGCCCTCAAGGAACTTCATGACCGAGCGCATCTTGACCTCATAGTCATGTGTGTCGGTGCCGGGGCGGAATTTGACTTCCTTGATCTCGATGATGTGCTGCTTCTTGCGGGCCTCGGCCTCGCGCTTCTGCTGCTCATATTTGAACTTGCCATAGTCCATGATCTTGCAGACCGGCGGTACGGCCGTCGGCGAGATCTCCACGAGGTCCAGCCCGGCCTCATCGGCCATCATCATCGCGCGCGCGGGGGTCACGACTCCGACGTTCTCACCATCCGCGCCGATCAGACGGATCTCGGGGGCACGGATACGGTCATTGACGCGGGGGCCGGTGTCGCGTTGCGGCGGGGCGTTGTGCGGTCTGCGGGCTATGGCTGTGTTCCTTCTGTGGCCATCTCTGATTGGCGCGCAAAATAGTTCCGGGTTTCTCAGCTTTCAACCGGAATCGCGGGGTGCAGGGGCGCATCCGGTGGCAATCTTGCCGATTAGGGGGAAAAGCCGGGCTTTCTACACCTTCCATCTGGCGCAGATCCCTCCCATATGGTGGCCACGAGCACGATCCGTGCCGACATTGGGAGAAAAAGTATGAACAACAAGGTTCTTGGTCTGGTCGTCGCCATCGCTGCCGTTGCGGCCGGGGCGTGGTATTTCACTCGCTCGCCCGAAGTGCAGCCCGAGGCAACCGCCACCACCGAGGCGCCCGCCGCCGAGACGAGCGCCACCGATGCCGCGGCGCAAGCCGCCGCCGAGGCTGCCGCCGCAGCCACCGAGGCTGCGCAGGCTGCCGGTGAAGCCGCGAAGGCCGCGGCCGATGCTGCCGCAGAGGCGGTGAACCAGGCCGCGACCGATGCGGCTGCCGCTGCGGCCGAAGCCGTCAACAACGCGGCCGCCGCCGCGTCCGATGCCGCCAATGCTGCCGTCGAAGGCGCAGGCGAGATGATGGACTCCACCAAGGCGCTGACGGTCGAAAGCTTCGACGCCGACAAGGTGATCGAGATGATCGAGACCTCGACGCTGGCCGAGGAAAGCAAGGCCGCGCTCAAGGCCGTGGTCGAAGGCGCGCGCGCCAATCCGGGCCTGGTCTCGGGTGCGATCGAGCAGGTCAAGGCGGCGCTTGGCCACTGACGCCGGGCCGATCAGCCAAAACGACAAAAGGCCGCGATCGCTCGCGGCCTTTTTCATTTGCTGTGCAGCAGGTCTTAGATGCCGTCGCCGACGAAGGCTTTCTCGACCACGTATTCGCGCGGCTCCGAGTTCGCGCCTTCGCGCAGGCCAAAGCTTTCCAGCACCGCCATCACGTCCTTGTTGAACGCAAGCGAGCCGCAGACCATGGCGCGGTCATGCTCGGCGTCCATCGGCGCGATGCCCAGATCCTCGAACACCTTGCCCGAGCTGAGGTTGTCGGTGATCCGGCCCATGTGGTGGAACTCTTCGCGCGTGGTGGTGGGGTAGTATTTCAGCTTGCCCTCGACCATCTCGCCGATCAGCGGGTCGTTCACCAGATCCTCCACCAGCTTGCGGCCGTATTCGAGTTCCTCGACGGTGCGGCAGGTGTGCATCATGATGACCTCTTCGAATTTCTCGTAGGTCTCGGGTTCGCGCATCAGCGAGGCGAAGGGCGCGATGCCGGTGCCGGTGGCCAGGAACCACACGCGCTTGCCGGGCAGGAGCGCGTCGATCACCAGCGTGCCGACGGGCTTGGGACGCAGGATGATCTCGTCGCCCACCTCGATGTGCTGAAGGCGCGAGGTCAGCGGGCCATCGGGCACCTTGATCGAGTAGAACTCAAGCTCTTCGTCCCAGGCGGGCGAGGCGATCGAATAGGCGCGCAGAAGCGGTTTGCCCCTGTCGTCCAGCAGACCAATCATCACGAACTCACCCGAGCGGAAGCGCAGGGTTTGCGGGCGGGTCACGCGGAACGAAAACAGCCGGTCGGTCCAGTGCTTGACCTCGGTCACGGTCTGCGCGTCGGGCAGGTGCTTGGGGGCAGGGATGGTGGCGGTCTGGGTCACGTCGATCTCGTTTTGTCAAAGGCCCCGGAGAGGGGGGGCGATGCGGGCCCGGCGAAGGGGCGGCGTAAATATGCACCGCAAATACCTCTTCGCCGAGCGCAGGTTCCTTGATTTGGCTCAAGTCGGCTTGAATTTGGGTTCTAAGCCGGTTCGTCCGGGCTGAAAAGCGACAATCAGCCGCGCAGGCGGGCGCGATATTCATGCGCCTGCCAGTCGGCACGGGCTTTCCACTGCGCCTCGGGCTGGCGCGCGGCCAGCTCGTCCGAGATCTCGACCTCGTCGAAGCCCGAGCGGCGCGCCATCGCGTATTGATCCGCGATGACGTGGCCCGCGGCGCGCAGGCGCCCGGTGAAGCCAAGCGCGCGCAGGCGCCGCCCAAGGGTAAAGCCGCGCCCGTCCGAGAAGGCCGGGAAGGCCACGCGCACCAGCTCCGCACCCGCCGTCAGCACGGCCAGCTCGCCCGCATCGGTATCGGGCGCAAGCTCGACCACCGCGCCTGCCCAGTCCTCGGCATGAAAGCCGTCGTCACGCACGATCACGCTCATGCCACTTTCTCCTCGGTCTCGATGTCGGTCTTCACGCGCACCGGCTTGCCGCCGATGAAGTGGATGCCGCATTCGGTCTTGGTCTGGCCGCGCCAGCGGCCCGCGCGGGGGTCCTCGCCGGGTTTCACGGGGCTGGTGCAGGGGGCGCAGCCGATCGACGGATAGCCCTTGGCCACCAGCGGGTGACGGGGCAGGCGGTTCTGGACGATGTATTCCTCCAGATCCTCGCGGCCCCAATGCGCCAGCGGGTTGATCTTCATGCGGGTGGGGGTTTCCACCTCGAAGAAGTCGATGGTCGAGCGGGTGTCGCCCTGATACCGCTTGCGGCCCGTGATCCAGGCGTCATAGCCCGAGAGCGCGGTTTCCAGCGGCACCGTCTTGCGCAGGTTGCAGCAGGCGTCGGTGTTGAACTGGTGCAGCGTCCCGTCCGGGTCGTCGAGCTTCAGCGCAGCCTCGCTGGCGGTGATGTTGCGCACATTGGTCAGGCCCAGCTTGGCGGCCACATCGCGCTGATAGTCCAGCGTTTCCTGGAACAGCATCAGCGTGTCGATGAACAGCACCGGAGTGCCCGGCGCGATGATCGAAACCATGTGCAGCAGCACGACCGATTCCGCCCCGAAGGACGAAACCAGCGCAACCTCGCCCGTATCGGCGTCTTTCAGGGCCTTTTCCATGACCGAGACCGCCGCGTGGTGGCGGTAGCGATCATTCAGCGCGGCAACCCGCAGTTCGATATCAGGCAGCATCACGGGCCTCGCTATAGAGCGCTTCCTTGAACGGCGCGGGGCCGAGGCGGCGGAAGGTCTCGATAAAGGTTTCCTCGCGGTCCGCGCGGATCGCCAGATAGGCGCGCAGGATGCGCTCGATCGCCGGGACGACCTCGTCATAGGCAAAGCCGGGGCCCGCGCGCTCGCCGATGGCGGCCAGCGGACCGGCGTCACCGCCGAGCGTGATCTGGTAGTTCTCGACGCCAGCGCGGTCGAGCCCGAGGATGCCGATATGGCCCACGTGGTGGTGGCCGCAGGCGTTGATGCAGCCCGAGATCTTGATCTTGATCCCGCCGATCTCTTCCTCAAGGCCAAGCGCCTTGAAATGGGTAGCGATCTCCTGCGCGACCGGGATCGCGCGGGCCGTTGCCAGCGCGCAGTAATCCATGCCGGGGCAGGCGATGATGTCCGAGATCAGCCCGACATTCGCGGTGGCAAGGCCGGCGCGCAGCAACTCGGCATGGATCGCGGGCAGATCGGCCTTGGCGACATGCGGCAGCACGACGTTCTGCTCGTGGCTGATGCGCAGCTCGCCATAGCCGTAACGGTCCGCCAGATCGGCCAGCAGGCGCATCTGATCGGCCGAGGCGTCGCCCGGCGTCGCGCCATGCTCCTTGATCGAGACGGTGACGATGGCGTGGTTCTCGACCTTGTGGGCGGCCAGGTTCTGCTTGGCCCAGGTCTTGAACAGGGGATCGACCTCAAGGCTCTTTTCATAGAACTCGACAGGCGTGTTCTTGAAGGCGGGCGGCGCGAATTGCGCCTCAATCCCGGCCAGAACGTCCTGGTCCACACCCGAGAACGCGGGGCGGATGCGGGCGAATTCTTCCTCGACCGCGGCGCGGAAGGTGTCGAGACCGTTCTCGAAGACGGTGATCTTGATGCGCGCCTTGTACTTGTTGTCGCGGCGGCCCATCAGGTTGTAGGTCGAGACGATCGCCTCAAGATAGGGCAGCAGGTCGGCCTTGGGCAGGAACTCGCGGATCACCGGGGCCAGCATGGGCGTGCGGCCAAGACCGCCGCCAACCAGCACCTTGAAGCCGATCTCGTCGCCGCGCTTGACCAGTTCGAGGCCCACGTCATGGGCGCGGATCACCGCGCGATCCTCGGCCGAGCCGGTGATCGCGATCTTGAACTTGCGCGGCAGGAACTGGAACTCGGCATGGTCGGTGGACCACTGACGGATCAGTTCGGCCACCGGGCGCGGGTCGGCGACCTCATCGGCGGCGGCACCGGCGAAAGCGTCGGTGGTCACGTTGCGGATCGTGTTGCCCGAGGTCTGGATCGCGTGCATCTGCACATCGGCCAGCGCGTCGATGATGTCCGGAATATCGGTCAGCTTCGGCCAGTTGAACTGGATGTTCTGGCGCGTGGTGAAGTGGCCGTAGCCCTTGTCATAGGTCTCGGCGATATGGGCGAGCTGGCGCATCTGGTCGGCGCGCAGCGTGCCGTAGGGGATGGCCACGCGCAGCATGTAGGCGTGCAGCTGCAGATAGACGCCGTTCATCAGGCGCAGCGGGCGGAATTCGTCTTCCGTCAGCGAGCCGTCCAGACGGCGCTCGACCTGTGCGCGGAACTGCGCGGCACGGGTGCGGACAAAAGCCTCATCGAAGTCGGAATAGTTATACATTTGCCGCCTCCTGCTTGCCGTGGGCGTAGTTGGACGGGCCGCGGGTGCGGAACACCTCGCGGAAGTGGATGGGTTCAGGGCCTTTGAGGCCGGGCTTTGCATCGGCCAGATAGGCGCCAACGATGCGGTCGCCTTGGCCAAGCGCCTTGAGCAGGCGCAGCTCGGCAATCGCCTCGTCTTCGATCAGCTCGGCCTCATGGTGATGCATCGACCAGGAGCCGGTCTCGGTCATGTAAATCACGCAGCCCTCGCGCAGATCATTCGCGGTAACGACTTTGGGCGTGAACTTGCGGCTCATGGCGGCCTCCGGCAGGTGATTTCTGTTCTGTAATATAGGAAATTTTCCCCTGTTTTCGCCATACACCCTTGCGAATAAGGATCATTGTTCTATCCTGCCCGAGCTTTGGAGCGATTTTCCCGCCAAGAGGAGGAAATGCGGATGGCTGTCCGTCTTGATGATATGGATCGAAAAATCCTCTCCCATCTGCAAGAGGATGCCAGCCAGTCGCTGGACGAGATCGCGCGCAAGGTGGGCTCGTCCAAGACCCCGGTCTGGAACCGAATCCGCAAGATGAAAGACCTTGGCGTGATCGGCCGTCAGACCGTCCTGCTCGATGCAGAATCACTGGGGCTGGAGGCCTGTTTCTTCGTGCTGATCCGCACCTCCGAGCACGAGGCCGAATGGCAGCAGAAATTCCTTGCCACGCTGCGCGCCCGTCCCGAGGTGCTTGAAGCGCACCGGCTGGCCGGCGACATCGACTATATCCTCAAGGTCCGGGTCAAGAACGCCCGCGCCTACGATCAGTTCTACCAGGCGCTGATTTCAGAGGTGAAGATCCACAACGTCACCGCGCTCTTGTCGATGGAAGAGATCAAATCGACGACGCTGCTGCCGCTCTGAGGCGCTCAGTAGCGGACCAGCAGCCGCTCCAACCCGTGGAAATGGTAGAGGTTCGCGTAGCGCGGGGCCTCGGCCAGGCGCAGCTCTGGTAGGCGCTGGAATAGGATCGGCAAGCTGGCGGCCAGTTCCAGCCGCGCAAGCGGTGCGCCGATGCAAAAATGCGCGCCCGCCCCGAAGGCGAAATGCGTCTGCACCGGGCGGGCAGGGTTGAAGCGCGCGGGTTCCTCCCAGGGGCCGGGGTCGCGATTGGCGCCTGCCAGTAGCAGCCCCACGCGATCGCCGCGCTTGAATTCGGTTCCGGCAAGGCTGAGGTCTTCATAGACCCACCGGGTGAACAGGTGCAGCGGCGGGTCGTGGCGCAGGATTTCCTCGACCGTGCCATCGACGCGGCTTTTCGTCAGCCAATAGCCACCGAAGCCGCCTTCGAGCAAGGCCTTGATCCCGTTACCAATCGTATGCACCGTGGCCTCGTGCCCGGCATTGAGCAGCAGGATGCAGGTGGTGATCATCTCGTCGGTGCTCAGATGCTCACCCGCCTCTTCCACCGCGATCAGATGCGAGATGAGATCATCGGCGGGGCGCGAGCGGCGCTCGGCGATATAGAGGCGCAGGAAATCCACGAACTCCTCGGTGGCGCGGACGGCGGCATCCTCGGTCGCGCGGGTGCGGCCCGCCTGATACATGCCGACCATGGCGTTCGACCAGCGCAGCAGGTCCGGTGCGCGGTCCTCGGGCACGCCCAAAAGCCGCGCGATGATGATGACGGGCAGGGGCTTGGCGAAATACTCCAGCAGGTCGCAACCGCCGGGGGGCATGCGGTCTATGAGGGTGTTTGTAAGTTCGGCGATCTCGGGGGCGAGGGCGGTAATCCGGGCAGATGTGAAGGCGCGTAGCACCAGCCGCCGCAGGCGGGTGTGGCGTGGGGCCTCCAGTTCCAGCATCGAGTGTTCCTCGACCGCGTAGAAGGGGGCAAGATGCGGCGGGATCGCGGGGGCGAATTCGGGCGGAGCCTCGCGGCCAAGGCGCCGGTCACGCAGCGCCGCGCCGACAACGGTCGCACGTGCGGTGACGGGGATGCCGTATTCCTCCCACAGGACAAAGGCGCCCTCGGCCCGCACCGCGTCGTAAAACGGGTAGGGGTTCTGTACGAAGCCTGCTTCGGTCGGCGATTGGGAAAGGCGGCGCATCGGGTCACTCCTCCGTCACGCCCAGAAAAGAACGAGAGTTCAGGTGCTTGCAAGCCCCCGCTTGATTTATCCCGCCGATTGCTGTGCTACTGGCTCAAAGGAGTTCGCCGATGAGCATCACAATCCGTCCGGTCGCGCCCTCCGATCGCGCCGCCTGGGAGGCCCTGTTTCGTGGCTATGCCGCCTTCTATCGGACCGATCCGGCCCCGGCGATCGAGAAGGTCTGGGCCTGGATCAACGACGCTAACGAGGACTACTGGGCCGATATCGCCTGGGGGGCGGATGGCATGGCGCTTGGCCTGGTGCAGTATTCGCTGATGCACCGCTCGCTTTCGGGTGCGCAGGTGGTTTACCTCTCCGACCTCTTCACCGTGCCCGAAGCGCGTGGGCAGGGCGTAGGCCGCGCGCTGATAGAGCATGTGCGCGCCTTCGCACGTGCGCGGGGCTATAGTTCCGTGCGCTGGCTCACCGCCGAGACGAACGAGGCCGCGCGCAAGCTGTACGATACTTATACCCCAGCCAGTGGGTTCATCCTTTATGCCATCAGCCCCTGATAACGCGCGCACGTCAGAACCAATCGTCCAGCGCCTGCTCGTCCTAGTGCTGGCGCTTGGTGCGATCCTGTGGGTGGCGGTCGTGGTATGGCAATCGGCCTTGCACACGGGGCTTGCGCAACTGGCCGAGCGCGGGCGGGCAGACCTGCGGTTAGCCTCGGACCGAATGGTATCCTCGATGCTCAGCTTCCGCGAAGCAGCGGTGATGACGGCGGACCATCCCTTTGTCGTTGCGCTCGCGCAGGGTAGCGACGGCGCCGATCCGCCCGCTGTGTCAGAGGTTTTGCGGCGGATTTCGGATCTGACGGGTGTGCAGGAGTTGTCGCTGGTGGATCGTGCAGGCCGCGTTCTGGCCAGCTCGACCGAGCGGCTGGGGGTTCTTGATCCGGCCCCTGATCTGGACCGCGCGGCACGGGGAGCCACGGGGTCGTTTCATCTGATCGACCGGCAGACGGGCGAACGGATGTTCCGCTACGCCGCGCCGGTCTTTGCCTCCGACGGCCCGGTGCTCGGCGCCATCGTACTCAGCTTCGATGCCGAAAAGGTCGAGGCTCCGGGGCGCGGCGATCCGGTCCCGGTCTGGTTCGTCGATGACGATCTCGTCGTTTTTGTCGCCAACCGCTCCGAGATGGTTTTCGAGACCACCACGGGCGCGACACCCGACAGCCGGATCTATCCTGCCGGCACCGACCTGCATCCCGGCCGTATTCGCCCCTCCAATCTGGGGTCCGGGCTTGTGCGCGGCGGCGCCTATCTGCCCGAGATCGGGCTGCCCGTCACGCTCCCTCTGCCGGTGATCGGCATGACCGGTCACGCGCTGGTCGATGCCGGGCCGGTCCTGCGGATCGCGCGCGCACAAGCGGTTTCCGTGGCGCTTGCGCTTATCGGGTTCGGCGCGGTCATCCTGGCGCTGTGGGAGCGGCGGCGCACCCTGGCAGATCAACTCGCCGCCGAAGCGCGTGCCAATGCCGAACTTGAGCACCGCGTGGCCGAGCGCACCACCGAGCTGCGCGAGACCAACGAACAGCTGCGCCGCACGCAGGCCGAACTGGTGCAGGCGGGCAAGATGTCTGCGCTTGGCCAGATGTCGGCGGGCATCAGCCATGAGTTGAACCAGCCGCTGATGGCGATCCGCTCTTTTGCCGATAACGCCGAGTTGCTACTGGAACGCGGCCGGACCGAGGAGGCCGGGCAGACCCTCGGGCGGATCTCGGAGATGGCGCGGCGCATGGGGCGCATCATCAAGAACCTCCGCGCCTTCGCCCGTGCGGAGACCGAACCCGCCAGCCGCGTGGGCCTTGCCTCGGTCGTCGAGCAGGCGCTGGAGCTGCTGGAGGCGCGCATCGCGCAAGAACACGTGACGATCGACTGGCAGCGCCCCGAGGCCCCGGCAATCGTCATGGGCGGCGAGGTGCGACTGGCGCAGGTGGTGGTCAACCTGCTCTCGAACGCGATCGACGCGATGGAGGGGCAGGAACGCAAGCGCATCACCATCCGCATTCACCCCGAGGGCGCGCGCACCGTGCTGACCTTGCAAGACACCGGCCCCGGCATCGCCGAGCCTGACCGGATTTTCGACCCGTTCTACTCGACCAAGGAGGTCGGCAGCGCCGAGGGCATGGGCCTTGGCCTGTCGATTTCCTATGGACTGGTGCAGGGCTTCGGCGGCACCCTGAGTGGCGGCAACGCCCCCGAGGGCGGCGCCATTTTCACCGTCGCGCTGCGCGCGGCGCCCCAGCCCGGAAACGGCGGCAAGGTTTGATCCGCAAGGTGCTCTTGGTCGATGATGATCGCGCGGTGCGCGAGGCTCTGGGGCAGACGCTCGATCTGGCCGGGTTCTCGCCCATTCTGGCCTCAAGCTATATCGAGGCCAAAGATCATGTCGGCTTGGATTTTCCCGGTGTTGTCGTGTCGGATATCCGGATGCCGGGCAAGGATGGTTTTGCCCTTCTGGATCTGGTGCGAAAGCGCGACCCGGAACTGCCGGTGATCTTGCTGACCGGTGAGGGCGATGTGCCCATGGCGGTGCGCGGAATGGCGGGCGGTGCCTTTGATTTTCTAGAGAAACCCTGCGGCCCCAAAGAGTTGCTCGCTGTTGTTGAGAAGGCGTTGCAAACGCGCGCCTGGGTGATGGAGAACCGCGCCCTGCGCCGGGAGGCCAAGCGCGGCGATGCGGCGACACGGCTTCTGGTGGGCGCTTCGCCGGTGGCCGAAGCGCTGCGCGAGTCTGCGCGGGCAGCGGCGCGCTCGGGTGCCGAGGTTCTGATCACCGGGGCGCCGGGTGCGGGCAATTCCAAGGTGGCCGAGGTGATCCACCTTCTGTCGGCCGCCGCACCGCGCGCCTTCGTCAAGCTGCCCGCGGCAGGGCTGACGCCAGAGGCGCTAGAGCAGGGATTCGCGCGCGCTGATGGCGGGACGCTTTATCTCGACGAGGTTGCCGACCTGCCGCAACCGGCGCAGTTTGCGCTGATCGAATTGCTCGAGGCACTCCCCTCGACCCGGCTGATCGCCGGCACCTATCGCGATCTGGCTGCCGAGGCACGCGGGGGCCGCTTCCATCCGGATCTTTACTGGAAGCTTGAAGGTGTCAAGCTGCGCATCCCCTCGCTGTCCGAGCGGCCCGAAGACATTCCGATACTGTTTCGTCACTACGTTCAGCTTGTCTGCGAACAGTCGAACCTTCCGATGCCCGAGATCACCCCCGCCGTCGCTGCACGCCTTATGGCGCGCGAATGGCCGGGCAATGCGCGGGCGCTGATGTCCGAGGCCCTGCGTTTCGCCACCGGGATGGGTGCAGAGCCAGAAGAAGAAAGCCTCGGTCTGGCGGAACGCATGGCGCGGGTCGAGCGGTCGCTTCTGGCCGAGGCGCTCCAGCGCGCCGGGGGCAACGCGACCGAAGCCGCGGCGCAACTCAAGCTGCCGCGCAAGACCTTCTACGACAAGCTCGCGCGCCACGGCCTGCGCCCCGAGGATTTCCGCGACGCCTGAGGCACTGAGTCCATTGCCAACGTGCGACATTTCGCCCGAACGGCGCTAACAGCTGTGCGGATTTTCGCACAGCAAGAACTTATCCGTCCGATCAAGAAATCTATAATGCATTGTAATATAGTAATAAAATAGACATTTTCGCGAGCTATCACGAAATTGTTGATCGGGTATGCGTTAAGCGGTTGGCTTGTTCTGGGCGCCCGAGGGGGGCGCAGATACCGGGAGGACATCCATGAAACGCTTTACCGCCGCTATGACGGCTCTTGCCCTTGTAACCTCGGCCAGCGCCGCGATGGCGCAGTGCGACGAAGGTGAGATGGTCGTCAAGTTCGCGCATGTGACGAACGCCGACAAGCATCCCAAGGGGATTGCCGCCAGCCTCTTCGCCGAGCGCGTCAACACCGAGATGAACGGCAAGGTCTGTGTCGAGGTCTATCCGAACTCGACCCTTTATGATGACGACCAGGTGCTGGAAGCGATGCTTCAGGGCGACGTGCAGATGGCTGCGCCTTCGCTGTCGAAGTTCGAGGCCTTCACCAAGGTCTTCAACATTTTCGACCTTCCGTTCATGTTCAAGAACATGGCCGCGGTCGATGCCTTCCAGAACTCGGACACCGGTCAGGCGATGAAGGGCTCGATGGAGCGCCGCGGCCTGAAAGGGCTGGAGTTCTGGCATTCGGGTATGAAGCAGTTCTCGGCCAAGAAGCCGTTGCTGATGCCGGAAGACGCCAAGGGCCTGAAGTTCCGCGTTCAGCCTTCCGACGTGCTCGTTGCGCAGATGCAGGCGCTCGGCGCCTCGCCGCAGCCGATGGCCTTCTCGGAAGTTTACGGCGCGCTGCAGACCGGCGTTGTCGATGGTCAGGAAAACACCTGGTCGAACTCCTACGGTCAGAAATACTACGAGGTGCAGGACTCGATCACCGAGACCAACCACGGTGTGCTTGACTACCTGGTCGTCACTTCGACCGACTGGTGGGACAGCCTCGACCCGGCAGTCGCCGAGCAACTGGCAACCATCATGCACGAAGTCTCTGTCGAGCGGAACGCCGCCGTCAGCGACGTCGAGATGCAGGCGCGTCAGTCGATCCTCGACGCGGGCGGCAAGATCAACGAGCTGACCCCCGAGCAGCGCGAAGCCTGGGTCACCGCGATGAAGCCGGTCTGGGCACAGTTCGTGGATGGTATTGGCCAAGAGAACATCGACGCGGCGCAGGCGATCAACGCCCAAAACTGATCGTCTGATCCCGTGTGCGCGCGCGGAAGCCCATATCTGCGCGCGCATCCATTCAACCATGTAGAGGGACTGACCATGAGCGCGAAATATGCGCCGAAAACAGCCTTTGGCTGGGCTGTCCATCACGCCGAAGAGACTGCGATTGCAGTGACGCTCGGGGTGATGACGCTGATTACCTTCGTGAACGTGGTGCTGCGCTACGTCTTCGCCCACTCGATGATCTGGGGGCTCGAGGCGACGCTGATCCTGTTCGCGTGGCTTGTGCTGCTTGGCATGTCCTACGCCGTCAAGGTGACCGCCCATCTGGGCGTCGACGCGGTTCTGGGCTTGGTGGGGCCGGGGATGCGCCGCATCCTGGCAATCGCCTCGGCGGTGCTTTGTCTCATCTATGCGTTCCTTCTTCTGAAAGGCGCATGGGATTACTGGGCCCCCTTTGGCGGGTTCGAGCAGACCGGCGGGCGCTGGTTCCCCGAGGGTTTCATCAAGACCCGGGATCAGGCCTGGTATGAGACCGAGACTATCCCGATGCCGGACTGGCTGCGCTTCATCGAAGGCCCGATGAACCAGGGAGAGGCCTACAACAAGCTTCCGCGCTTCATCCCTTACTTCATTCTGCCGTTCGGTACGGCGCTGCTGTTCTTCCGGATTGCTCAGGCAAGCTGGGACATCCTGCGCGGCCGCCGTGAAGCGCTGATCGTCAGCCACGAAGCCGAAGAAGCCGTCGCCGAAGTGCGCCACATGAACGCCGAGGACTGATCCATGGAAACCGTCATTCTCTTCACCATGGTGGTCGGCTTCATGCTGATCGGCGTTCCGATCGCCATCTCGCTCGGCCTCAGCTCGATCCTGTTCCTTCTGTGGTATTCTGATACCTCGCTGGCCTCGGTCGCGCAAACGCTTTACCAGTCGATGGAAGGGCACGCGACGCTGCTGGCAATTCCGTTCTTCATCCTGGCCTCCAGCTTCATGTCCACCGGGGGCGTGGCGAAACGGATCATCCGCTTTGCGATCGCCTGCGTCGGGCACCTGCCGGGCGGCCTGGCCATCGCGGGCGTCTTCGCCTGTATGCTCTTCGCGGCGCTTTCTGGTTCGTCGCCCGCGACCGTGGTTGCCATCGGTTCCATCGTCATCGCGGCGATGCGTCAGGTGGGCTACTCCAAGGACTTCGCGGCAGGCGTGATCTGTAACGCCGGTACGCTCGGCATCCTGATCCCGCCCTCGATCGTGATGGTGGTCTATGCCTCGGCCACTGACGTTTCGGTCGGGCGCATGTTCCTTGCCGGCGTCATTCCGGGCCTTCTCGCAGGCTTCATGCTGATGGCGACGATCCTGATCATCGCGATCCGCAAGAACCTGCCCAAGGGCGAGTGGCAGGGCTGGGGCGAGATATTCGACTCGTTCAAGGATGCCTTCTGGGGTCTGATGCTGATCGTCATCATCATGGTGGGCCTCTACGGCATCCCGGGCATCACCGCGGGTATCTTCACTCCGACCGAGGCCGCCGCCGTCGCCGCCGTCTACGCCTTCTTCGTCGCGAACTTCATCTACCGCGACATGGGGCCGCTGGACGAGGGCGAACAGAAGCTGCCGCTGTGGAGAAAACCGCAGGCGATCATCACCGCCTTCTTCCACCCGGCAACCAAGGCGACCCTGTTCGAGGCCGGCAAGCTGACCGTCACCTTGATGTTCATCATCGCCAACGCCCTGATCCTCAAGCACGTCCTGACCGACGAGCAGATCCCGCAAAAGATCACCGAGGCGCTTCTGGGCGCGGGTCTGGGTAAGATCATGTTCCTCGTGATCGTGAACGTGATCCTGCTGATCGGCGGTCAGTTCATGGAACCCTCGGGGCTGATCCTGATCGTCGCGCCGCTGGTCTTCCCAATTGCGATCGAACTGGGCGTGGACCCGATTCACCTCGGCATCATCATGGTGGTGAACATGGAGATCGGGATGATCACGCCGCCCGTGGGCCTCAACCTCTTCGTGACCTCGGGCGTGGCCGGCATGCCGATCATGCGGGTCGTGAAGGCGGCGCTGCCCTTCCTTGCGGTGCTCTTCGTCTTCCTGATCCTGATCACCTATGTACCCTGGCTCAGCACGGTGCTGCCGACGGCCGTCATGGGACCCGAAGTGATCGTGAAATAAGGCTCCGCACCCGCGAGCTTCAAGAAAAGGAAAGGGCCCCGGCGCGAAACCGGGGCCCTTTCTCCTTGTCCAAATACCTCGGGGGTGAGGCCCGCAGGGCCGAGGGGGCAGCGCCCCCTTTCCCTCAGGCGCGCTCCAGCGCGCCGATGATCGCCCCGAAATCGGCAGCCTTCAGCGAGGCGCCGCCTACCAGTGCCCCATCGACATTCGAGGTCGCAAAAATCTCGGCCGCGTTCGAGGGCTTGACCGAACCGCCATAGAGCAGCCGGATCTGCGCGCCCTCCGACCCGAAACGACCGTTCAACTCCGAGCGCATGAAATCATGCACCTCGGCGATCTGCTCCAGCGTCGGCGTGCGGCCGGTTCCGATCGCCCAGACGGGTTCATAGGCAATGACAGTATTGACCCCGGTCGCCCCGTCGGGGGTCGAGCCGAACAGCTGCCGCCCGATCACTTCAAGCGTGGTTCCCGCGTCGCGCTCGGCCTCGGTCTCGCCAATGCAGATCACGGCTACCAGCCCTTGGGCGCGCGCGGCCTCGGCCTTGGCGCGGATCATCGCGTCGCTCTCGCCATGATCGGCGCGGCGCTCGGAATGGCCAACGATCACATGGCTTGCGCCCGCATCGGCCAGCATCTGGGCCGAGATGTCACCGGTATGCGCGCCCGTGAGTTCCATGTGACAATCCTGCCCACCCACCGAGACACGACCGGCAGCCGTCGCAGCCATCGCCGAAACCAGGGTTGCCGGGGGGCAGAGCAGCACGTCGCAAGCCGGATTGGGATGGGCCGCGATCAGTGCCTCGACCTCGGACAGGCTGGCCGCCAGCCCGTTCATCTTCCAGTTGCCCGCCGCGAGTTTCTTGCGCATGTGCCCCTCCCATCGTTTGCGCCACATTAGGGCAGCGCGCGGGCGGGCGCAAAGGGCAATTGGATCAGCCCGCCTCGGGCATGTCCTTGAACTTGATGGATTCCCCGCACCCGCAGGCCTCGGCCACATTCGGGTTGCGGAACTTGAAGCCGGATTCGAGCAGGCCGACCTCATAGTCGATCTCGGTGCCCAGAAGGAACATCTGCGCCATGGGCGCGATCAGAACGCGCGCCGGGCCTTCCTCGACCACCATATCCATGGGGCCAGCCTCTTGCGCGACTTCCATGGTATATTCCATGCCCGCGCAGCCGCCCTTCTTGACGCCGATGCGGAAGCCCGCAGCGTGCTCGCGCTCCATCAGCCGGGCAATTTGCTGCACGGCGGCCGAGGTGAGCGTAACGGGCGGTTTGCCGGGAATGGCGAACATGGCGGTCTCCTGAGGTCCAGCGCCAAAGATAGGGGCCGGGGTGGGGCGCGGCAAGGTGCGCGCCCGGATGCGCTTACATGAAGCCCAGTTCCAGCCGCGCTTCGTCGGACATCATGTCCATGCCCCATTGCGGGTCGAAGGTCATCTCGACATCGACGGACTTGATACCATCGACACATTCGACCGCATCCTGCACCCAAGTCGGCATCTCGCCGGCCACCGGGCAGCCGGGCGCCGTCAGCGTCATAATGATCTTCACATCGTTCTCGCCGCTGATCTCGATCGTGTAGATCAGCCCGAGGTCATAGATGTTCACCGGAATCTCGGGGTCGAAGACCGAGCGGCAAGCCTCGACCACGCTATCGTGCAGCGGGTGCTCGGTCGTCGAAGGCTTGATCAGAGGAGTGCCTTCAAGGGGGGGCTGGGCATCGGTTGTCATGGAAAAGTCCGGTTCTCGCGAAAGTCGAGAGTTTATATAGGGAATGGCGCGGCCAAGGTAAAGGCAGCGATTGCCGCAGGCTTGACCGCAGCGCACTTCCGCGCCAAACCGCTGGCATGGTTCCGTTCGACAAACTCGCCCAGATCACGCAGCGCTTCGAGTATCTCGAGGCCAGGCTGAACTCATCCGCAGCGCCCGCTGAGATCGCGGCGCTGTCGCGCGAATATTCCGAACTGCGCCCCGTGGTCGAGGAAATCGCCGCCTACCGGCAGGCGCTTGACGACGTGCGCGAGGCCGAGGGCTGGCTGTGCGACCCTGAGATGAAGGATCTGGCCGAGGAAGAACTGCCGCGCCTGCGCGCCCGCATCCCGGAGATGGAGCAGGCCCTGCGCCTGGCCCTTCTGCCCAAGGATGCCGCCGACGCGCGCCCCGCGATCTTGGAAATCCGCCCCGGCACCGGTGGCGAAGAGGCTGCGCTGTTCGCGGGCGACCTGCTGCGGATGTATCAGCGCCACGCCGAAAGCCACGGCTGGCGGTTCGAACTGATGGACTTCACCGAGACCGAACTTGGCGGCGTCAAGGAGGCCGTCGCGCGGATTGAGGGCGAGGGGGTCTTTGCCCGCCTGAAATACGAATCCGGCGTCCACCGCGTACAGCGCGTCCCCGAGACCGAAGCCGGCGGGCGCATCCATACCTCGGCCGCGACTGTCGCCGTGCTGCCCGAGGCCGCCGATGTGGACATCGACATTCCCGCCTCGGACATCCGGATCGACACGATGCGCAGCTCGGGCGCGGGCGGGCAGCACGTCAACACCACCGACTCGGCCGTGCGCATCACCCATATCCCGACCGGGATCGTCGTGACCTCGTCCGAGAAATCCCAACACCAGAACCGTGCCAATGCCATGGCCGTTCTGCGTGCCCGGCTTTATGAGGCCGAGCGCGAACGGTTGGCGACCGAGCGTGCGGCCGACCGCAAGGCGCAGGTCGGCTCGGGCGACCGGTCCGAACGGATCCGCACCTACAACTTCCCGCAGGGCCGGATGACCGATCACCGCATCAACCTGACGCTTTACGCGCTGGCCCAGATCATGAACGGCGACCTCGATGAGGTGATCGACGCGCTGACCGCGCATGATCAGGCCGAGAAGCTGGCGGAGATGGAAGCGTGAAGGCGCAGGCCGCCCTTGTTCATGGCACCCGGCGGCTTGTCGCAGCGGGGATTGAGGGAGCGGCGCTCGATGCGCGCCGCCTGATGGCCCATGCTCTGAATGAGGCACCCGACCGGCTGACGCTGCGCCTTCAGGACGATCTGACCGAGACCGAGCAAGCGGCCTTTGACCGCGCCATCACCGCGCGCGAGGCCCGTCAGCCGGTCGCGCAGATCACCGGGCGCCGGCTTTTCTGGGGGCATGAGTTTCGCGTGACGCGCGACACGCTCGATCCGCGGCCCGAGACCGAGATTCTTGTGGCCGCGGCCATTGAAGAGCCATTCGCCAAGGTGCTCGACCTTGGCACCGGGACCGGCTGCATCCTGATCTCCTGCCTGAAGGGGATGCCCTTCGCCGTCGGCACCGGCACCGATGTCTCGCCCGCCGCACTTGCTGTTGCACAAGACAACGCCACCCGGCTTGGCGTCGAGAAACGCGCGCGTTTCGCGGCGTCCGACTGGTTCGCGGCGATCAACGGGGTCTTCGACCTGATCGTCTCGAACCCGCCCTATATCGCCGAAGACGAGATGGCGGGCCTGTCGGTCGATGTGCGCGAATGGGAGCCCCTTGGCGCGCTGACCCCCGGCGGTGATGGGCTTGATGCCTACCGCGCTATCGCGCGTGGCGCCGCGCCGCGCCTGATGCCGGGCGGGCGGGTCTTGCTGGAGATCGGCCCGACACAGGCGCAGCAGGTCAGCGATCTGCTGGCCGCGCAGGGGCTTGAGCGGGTCGAGGTGCGCCAGGATCTCGATGGCCGCGACCGCGTGGTGATCGCGCGCAAACCGCTCGAGGGCGGGGGCTGCGGCTGCGCCTGATCGGCCGGCTGTGGCACGTCTGCGCATATCGGCGGGAAAAACCCGCCAATTCGCGTCCTCGGTGCAGATTTTTGCTTGCGAGTCCTGCCATCCCATGATTAGTCAAACTTGTGCAGGGCGGATGTCGATCCACCGCACGGCTCAGCTTCACACTGCGGGTCACTTGGTTTCAGGCGGGCACTTGCCCGGTTTCCGAAGGACCAGCCCGCAAGGAACGGCCAGTATCCGCTTTCCGGATCGCAGCCCAGACGTCAGCAGCCCCACGGGGCAAAACGAACGAAAGCTCATGAGATCTTCGAAATCCCGTTCGCGCAACAAGTCGAACCGCCAACGCTCGATCGGCAATATCATCAACCGGGTTTTTGATAGCTCGGGCCCCGAGGGCAAGGTGCGCGGCACGCCGCAGCAGATCATCGACAAGTATCTGATGCTTGCTCGCGATGCGCAGCTGTCGAACGACCGCGTGGCCGAACAGAACTTCCTTCAGCACGCCGAGCATTACACCCGTATGCTGGGCGAGGCGCAGCGCGAAATGGCGCGCGAGCAGGAAGAGCGTCAGCGTCAGAACCAGCAAAACGGCCATGGCCAGCGCGAGCGCGGTGAGAACCGCAGCGACGATCAGCCGCGCGAGGACCAGCCCGAGCCGCAGCCCGCCGCCGCCCCCGAACCGCAGGAGCAACCGGACGAAGGCTCGACCCTGGTCGAAACGCCGGAGATGCGCGCCGAGGCGGTGATTGCTGCGGCGCCTCCTGCCGCCGAGGGCAAACCGGCCAAGCCGCGCAACCGTCGTGCGCCTCGCAAGCCGCGCGAGCCGAAGGGTGAGGATGCGCCCACGCCCGAAGCGCCGAGCGAAGCCCCGATCGAAGAATGAATGCCAGAACCGCGCCCCAACCGGCGCGGTTCGCATTTTCAGGGTGCTCAGCTGCGCGCCGCTGCGACCAGGCGCGCGAGGTGGCAAAATTGCTCAAGGCTGACCCGCTCCGCGCGTTCCGTCGGCGCGATACCTGCCTCTTCCAGCAGGCTCTCGATTTGCGGATGAATACCCTTCAGCGAGGCGCGCAGCATCTTGCGGCGCTGGTTGAAGCCCGCCGCGACCACCCGTTCCAACACCTTCGGATCGGCCGGAAAACGCGGCTCGGGCAGGGCGCGCAGATGCACGACGGCGGAATGCACCTTGGGCGCGGGCGTGAAAGCCTCCGGCGGCAGGATCATCACGATCTTCGCCTCACAGCGCCACTGCGCCAGAAGCGCCAGGCGCCCGTAATGGTTCGAGCCGGGCTTGGCCACGATCCGCTCGGCCACTTCTTTCTGGAACATGAGCGTCAGGCTCTCCCAGAACGGCGGCCATTCCTTGGGCGTGAGCCAGCGCACCAGAAGCTCGGTCCCGACATTATAGGGCAGGTTGGCCGCAATCCGGATCGGCGGGGTCAGATGCGCGCGCACATCGACTTCCAGCGCGTCTCCGTTGATCACCTCCAGCCGCCCGGGATAATGCGCGGCAATCTCGGCCAGCGCAGGCAGGCAGCGCGCATCCTTCTCGACGGCGAGCACCTTGCGCGCCCCTTCCGCGAGCAATCCGCGCGTCAGCCCGCCCGGTCCCGGCCCGACCTCCAGCACATCATGCCCGGTCAGATCCCCAGCCGAGCGCGCGATCTTAGCCGTCAGGTTCAGGTCCAGCAGAAAGTTCTGCCCAAGGCTCTTCTTCGCAACCAGCTCGTGATCGCGAATGACCTCGCGCAGCGGAGGAAGCCCGTCGATCGCCGCCATCTGTGCCTCCTGCCTTCAATGTGGTCCAAATATCCTCGGGGGTCCGGGGGCAGACAGCCCCCGGCCTCATCATTGCGCCGGGGATAGGGCATTCGCGCCGCACGGGCAAGATCAGCCCGCGCGCGCCGCCCCCATCTGCGCCGCCAGCTTCAGCGCGGCAATCAGGCTTGAGGGATTGGCGCGCCCGGTCCCGGCGATATCGTAGGCGGTGCCGTGATCGGGCGAGGTGCGCACGAAGGGCAGGCCAAGGGTGACGTTCACTCCCTCGTCAAAGGCCAGCGTCTTGATCGGGATCAGCGCCTGATCGTGATAGGCGCAAATTGCGGCGTCGTAACGCGCGCGCGCGGCGGCATGAAACATTGTATCGGCAGGCAGGGGGCCGGAGAGCGCAAAGCCCTCGGCGCGCAATGCCCCCACCTCGTCCCGCATCCAGTCGATCTCTTCACGGCCCATTGCACCGCCTTCGCCCGCGTGCGGGTTCAGCCCGGCGATTGCGATGCGCGGATTGTCGATCCCGAAATCGAGCCTCAGCCCCTCGGCGGTGATCCGCACCGTCTCGCGCAAAACGGCCGGAGTGAAGGCGCGCGGCACATCCGACAGCGCGATATGGATCGTTGCGGGCACGACGCGCAGCGCGGGCGCGGCCAGCATCATCACGACCTTGGCGCCCCCGGCCAGATGCGCGAGGTATTCGGTATGGCCGGGAAAGGCAAATCCGGCCCCGTCTTTGAGCGCCTTCTTGTGGATGGGTGCGGTGGTCAGCGCCAGCCCCTCGCCGCGCATCACCAGATCGACACCCTTTGCGATCACGTCGATGACGCCCTTGGCATTGGCAGGATCGGGCTTACCCGGAAGGGCCGCCGCCTCGAACGGATGCGGCAGCACCGGCAGGGCGCTGCCCGCATGTGTCATTGCCTCGGAAAGCTCCGAGACTTCGCGCACACGGGTGCCGCGCGGAAGATGTGCCGGGTCGCCGATCCAGACGAAAGGCAGGCTTGCCCCAAGGGCCTCCCAAGCCTTGGCGGCGATCTCGGGTCCGATGCCCGAGGGGTCGCCGCAGCTCAGGATGACGGGCCGGTCGCTCATGGGCGAACGATCACCGCGCCCGCAAGCAGATCCGCCATGTCGGATTCGGAATAGGCGTTGAGGCGCTCGTTGCTCAGGCGCTGGCCGATCTCTTCACGGCTCGGTGCGGTCTCACCCTCGGCCACGGTCTTCTCACGCTTGCACAGCATCACGAGTTCGGTGTTGGCGCCACGCTGGAGCGCGCGGGTCTCGTTAATATCCATGCTTGCCAGCGCGATGGCGATATCTTGCGGGATGGCGCCCTGCGGTTGGGTTTCCCGGATCAGCCGATCCTCGGGCAGCCCCTTGGCGACTCCGTAAAGGTCATCGCACCGATCGATGCGCGCCTCGATCTCGGCCACCTGACGCGCGCTGTCTGCGATGCCCGCAGGCCCCACGACAAAACGCGCGTATTCCAGCGTCTGCGCGCTCGCAGGCGCTTTGCCGCCCTCATCGATCGAGCGCAGCATGAAGACCGCGACAGCGTTGGGGATCTCCATCGGCGCACTCGCCTGACCGGGCTTGAGGCCCAGGATCACCGAGCGCAGTGCGGGCGGCATGTTCGAGATCTCCATCCAGTCGAGATGGCCGCCGCGCGGCGCAGATTCGGTCGCCGAAAGTTCGCGCGCAAGCGCGCTGAAGCTTGCATCGCCCGAGGCTGTCGAGGCGCGTCGGGCGGCAGCCATCGCTTCGGCTTCCTGGCCGGGCGGGGCGGGAATGATGATCTCCGAGATCAGCACGCGCGTGGTCTGCCCACGCGCGCTTTCGACCAGCATTGCGCGGTCGATATCGGTGGCCGTGATGCGGATGCGGTTGGCGTATTTCGCCCGAATGGTTTCGCGCCACAGCAGGCCCGCGCGCACGAAATCGCGGAATGTCTGTGCCTCGACACCGCCCTTGCCAAGTTCCTGCACGAACTGCTCTGTGGTCATCTTGCCGCGGCTGGCAAACTCGGCCATGCCCTGCTCAAGCCCCTCTTGCGAGAGGGTGATGCCTGCCTGACGCGCGGCGCTTTCGCGCAGGCGATCCTCGATCAGGGCCTTCTCCGCCTCGGCCCGCAGATCGCCGGACTGGCGCAGCAGGGCCATGAACTTCATGCGCTGTTCAATTTCGAAGGCAGTGATGCCGAGATCGTTGACCATGATCACCGGCGCGAAGGGTGAAGTCGACTGCGCATGTGCCGCGCCATGTCCGGGCTCTTGCATCAGAACAGAGCCACAAACCATGGCAAGGATGGGAAGAATTCGCTTCATCGTTCAATCCGTCGTCTGCCTGTTTCGTTCATCGGGCTATGGGGGCGATCAGCGCGTGCAGACCCGGCGCTCGGCCCCCGAGGCCGCTTTCGCGCCGAAACCCGCAAGCTGCACGGACAGCCCGATCCCGGTTTCGGGCTTCACACTAGAGGAGGAAGTGAATCTGCGCGAGAGGGAAAGATCGACCGTCACGCATTCGGTGGCATATTGCAGCCCAAGTGAGGCCCGGCTGGCCCGGTCGGCCGTGAAATCGTAGCGCGCGTCAAACTTGCCCGACCATCCGCGACCCAAGCCCCAACCGCTTTCGAGTTGCAACTCCGAGATTGCGTCATCGCGCCCCTCGTCGGGGTTTTCCTCCATCCAGAGGTAACCGGCGCCGATCTGGTAGCGATCGGCGGCATAAGCCAGCCGCAACTCGTCGCGCGAGAAATTCAGATCGTCGTCGAACAGCGCGCGGTTCGACAGCATCAATCCGTTGGCCCCGCTCAGATGCGCGGCCACAAGCCAGTCCGAGCGCGTGCCCGACAGCCCCGATCCGCTAGAGAATTGCCCGAGATCCTCGGCATGGAACACCCGCCCCGCCGTCACCCCGAGCGACCAGCCCGCCGCGTCGTTGCGCGTCCAGCTTAGGCCCAGGTTGGCGCGCAGCCCGCGTTCACGCATGTCACCGCCCGGAAAGCGCGAGAAGGCGAACAGGTTGCCCTCGTCGAACTCGGTCAGCCAGCTGTCCTCGTTAGGCAACTCGTCAAGCGAGTCGCGGCTCCAGATCAGCTGAGCCACGGGTTCGATGACATGGGCCGCGGCACCCGAGGTCTTGACCCAGGGCCACCGCAATTCAAGCCCAAGCGAGGGCAGGGCGCGCAGGTTGGTCGTCTCGTAGTTAGGGTCCTGGTTGACCACCGCCGCATCAAGGGCAAGCTCCGCCTCGGTCGAGGCCAGGATGCCACCGCTCAGCAGCCAGTTGCGGCGCCAGTCGGCGACCAGCGAGGCGCGCACCCGGTCGCGGCCGTCCGGTATCAGATCGAGATCACCGCCGTCCAACTCGGAATCGGCGGCACGCCGCAGCGCGCCGAGCTGCCATTCAAGCGTCGCTTCGCCCCCGATCAGGCCGGGGCGGAACACCTGTATCCATTGCGCATCGCCCGCCAGCATCGGCTCGGTCGAGTTGCTTTCCCCTTCGCGCAGCGAGTGGGTGTTGCCGATGCGCGCCCAGATCAGCTCATCCCGGCGTACGCGATCGAGCGTGACGCCTGACCAGAGGCGGTCGTCATCGGTGATGTCGTAATCGACCAGATAGGCATCGTCGCTGGTCAGGCGCAGCTGGAGACCCAGGTTGAAATCGTCGGGCAGCGCAAAGCGGCTGTCGATAAACAGGTAGCCGCGGTCTTCGTCTTTCAGAATATCGTCGCGTGAGAAGGCTCCGTTGACCTCAAGCGTGCCGTTGTCGAACGCCCGGCGATACCGCATCCCCAGCGTCACCGTTTCCGAGGTGGACAGATAGGGCTCGACCGTCAGGTCGGCGCTGTCGCCAAGCGTGAAGAAATAGGGAACCTTGATCCCCGTGCCGAGGTTCGAGGTTGTCCGTACGCTCGGCATCAAGAATCCCGACATGCGCTCGACCGTCGGGTCGGGCATCCGCATATGCGGGAAGTAGAAGACGGGCGCCCCCATGACGCGGAACTGCGCCCCGTCGAAAACCAGCTGGCGCGCTTCGGCATCATGGGTGATCTGGCGCGCGCGGATCTCCCACAGTGGGGTCGGATCGGTGACGCAAATCTCGCAAGATGAGGCTACGACCTGGCTGAAGGTGGTGATCCGGCCGTCCTTGCGCTCAATCCGCGCGGCGGCCAGTTGCAACTCGCGCGCCATGACCATGCGCGCGCCCACCATGATGCCGTTTTGCAGATCGCGTGACAGCTCGGCCTGATCGGCCAGAAGCACGTTTCCGGCCTCGCCGGGTTCGATCAGGCGGATCGGGCCTTCGACGGTCAGCCGGTCGGCCTTCTTGTCGTAGATCAGGCGAGAGGCACTGAGCCGGTTCGAGCGATAGTAGATCTCGACCGCGCCCTCGGCGATCAGCTGATCGCTTGCGGTCAGCAGAATGCGGTCGGCCAGCAGCGTCGCGGCCTCATCGACGGCGGTAGCCGCGGTTGCACTCTGCGCGAAGGCGCGCGGCACATAAACGCCGCCAAGCGCGGTGCCAAGCGCAAGCACGGCAAGAAGCGTAACGGGGGCGCTGCGGAAAAAGCCCATCAGCCGTCCTCCAGGTGAAGAATGAGCGCCGTGGACAGCATGAGCGCGATGGCAGGCGGCGCCCAGGCCGAGAGGATCACCGGGATCTGGCCGTTGTCGCCCAGAACCTGCGCGATATTGCGCAGGAAAAACACCGCAAGCCCCGCTGAAAGCGCCAGCAGAACCATCGTTCCGCTCCGCCCGAAACGGACATGCCGCATGGTGAACCCCGCTCCGATCAGAACCATCGCCGCCAGAATCAGCGGCTGCGCCAGCTCCATGTTGAACCAGACCTGATGGCGGCGCGCGGAAAATCCGGCGTTCTCGAGGGAGGCGATGAATTTGGGCAGATCCCAGATTGGTACGGCCGAGGGGGTGCCGAAGCTGTCGCGGATGCGCGCGGCGGTCAGATCGGTGGCGATGCTCAGGCTTTCTGCGCTTGTGGCGTCACGCTCGGGATTGGTCGAGGCACCGATCGGCCAGTCCTTGGCTTGCGTCAGTTGCCATGCGCCGGGGGTCAGCAATGCGCTTGTGGCGTCTATACGCCGGATCGGGCCGCGGTCGGGGGCCACGATCAGGAAGGTCACGTCGTAAAGCTCGGTCGCGTCGAGATTGGCTCGCGCGGCTCGGATCACCGCCTGACCGCCGGGGATCTCCTCGGTGCCCTGGCGCATCCATACGCCTTCGCGCCCGATCGAGACCGTGTCCGCCCCGGTCTGGCGGTAGCGGTTCGCGAGTTCCTCATAGCGTTTGGATGTGGCCGAAACGATGGGGTTTCCGACTGCAACCATCAGCGCGCCGAACAACAGCGCGACGACAACGGGGGTTGCCAGCATCCGCATTGCAGAGAGGCCCGAGGCGCGGATCACCACCAGCTCGGACGAGCGCGCGAGGCCAAGAAACAACACCACCGCGGCAAGGATCACGATGAGCGGCAAGATGGTATAGACCGAGGCCGGGACACTGAGCGCCGAGAGCAGGGCCGCCTCTTTCAGGCCGACCTGCGCGGCGCTGAAGCTGCGGATCTTCTCGACCATCTCGATCAGGAAAAGAATACCCCAGAACGCGCCCAAGACCATCAGCAAGGCGCGCAGGAAACGGCGGGCGAGGTAGATGGACAGCGTCATGCCGAGGCGCCCTCCGCCAGCACCGTGGCCGAACGGGGGCGACGGCGAGGCCGCCCCGACCACCACAGCAAAAGCCCCGTCACGCAAAGGGCCGTGGCCGCGGGCAGGTAGTTCAGCCACCACGCCTCGGGCGCCGATTTGGTGGCGCTGTCAACGGCGTTGGTCAGGAACTGCAACATGATCAAGCCAAAGATGGCCCCGCCGATCTGGCGCCAGAGACCAAAGCGGGAATAGCCGCCAAGCATCAGGAACGCGAAGCCCAGCAATGTCGCCGCCGGAGCCAGCAGGGGTTGCGCAAATCGCTGGTGGACGACGCGCGTCAACCCGGCGGCATCCTGATGGGTTTGCTCCATCACGGCTTCGGGGGTGCGCAGGATCGGGATGGTCATGATCTCATCGATGCTGCGGCGCGTACGCGCGCTGACCGCCATCAAGGCACCGATATCATAGGTAAAATCGGCAAAGCGCATCGTTGCGAGGCTTTGGTCGGATAGCCGAAGCGTCTGCGCCATGCCGTCGAACATCACCAGCTTGGGGCCGCTTTCCGAGGGCACGATCAGCGCCCGCTCGGCGGTGTAGGTGGTGCGGGTGCTGCCTGCGCGTGCATCCGACAGGAAGATGTCCAGCAACTCGCCCAGTTCCGAGATCTGACGGATGTAGATGGTCACGCCGTTTGCCGGGTGCTGGAACGACCCCTCGACCAGGAAACGCGCGGTGACGTTCTCGGTCACCTGTTGCTGGCGCTCGGCCATCTGCGCGCGCGAGGCAGGGACAAGGAAATGCACCAGCAAGGTCATCATCACGGCGACGATCAGCCCGAAGACGGCCACCGGCCAGGCAAGCCGCCAGGGCGAGGCGCCCGTGGCCTGCATCACCACCAACTCACTATCCTGGCTGGCACGGTTGACGGCATAGACCCCGGCTGCGAAAGCCGCGACCGGCAACACCACCCGCACCACATTGGGCAGGGTGAGGGCAGTGAACTCAAGCACCACCCATGCGGTCTGGCCATCGGAAATGAGCCGGTCGAAGAGCCGGACCGCCTGGTTGACCCAGTAAACCGACACCAGAACCAGCGCGAAAAAGCCGAATAATGCCATCAGCTGAGAAAGCAGATATCGGTCCAGACGCGTCAAACTCGCTCATCCCCCGGGATGTTTCACCCTCTCTAGCGCGTCGGGGCGGCGCGCGAAAGGCCCCGGAGCGGGGCGCTTTTCATTTTCGCGCGTGCACCGTAGGCTCGGCGCGGAAACCCGCCGGTGCAATCCGGCCGCAAGAACTCCGAGGACCGCCATGACCCATCCCGTCGCCATCCGCTTCGTCGAAACCGAGCTTGATGATCTTGCCGCGCGCGAGGGGCGCATCGCGGTGCTGATCACGCCCGAAGGCAAGCTGACGGCGGCGTCGCGGCGCCTCGACCGGCTGACGCGCGGGGCGGTGGCGCGGGCAGTGGGCTCGCCCGCCTGGGGCAAGCTCAAACCCGGCGAGGGCATGGTCATCGGCTGGCCCGGCGGGCTGGCCGCTGAGGCGCTCGTGCTGATCTCGCTGCCGCGCAAGGCCTCGCTGGCCGAGGCGCGCAAGGCGGGGGCCACCGTTGGCAAGGCGCTCGACGAAAAAGGCGCGCTGGTGATCGCTGAAAACCACCCTTCGGCCGCCGAGATCGCCTTTGGCCTCGCGCTCCGGGCCTATCGTTTCGACTACCTGAGCGAAGAGAAGAAACCCTTCGGCCCGGTGTCGATGATGGTCGCCCACCCCGAGGAGGTCGCCGCCAAGGCCGCCCCCCATGCCGCCCTGGCCGAGGGCGTGTTCTTCACCCGCGATCTGGTGAACGAACCCGCCAACATCCTGACCACCGACGATTTCGCCGCGCGTCTCGCGGCGATGCACGAGTTGGGGCTGGATGTGCAGATCCTTGAGGAAGACGAGCTGAAAGATCTGGGGATGCGCGCGCTTCTGGGCGTGGGGCAGGGCTCGGAAAGCCCCTCGAAGGTCGTGGTGATGCAGTGGAACGGGCTTTCGAAGCCCGCCAATGGCGACGCCGAGGAAGAACCGCCGCTGGCGCTCGTGGGCAAGGGGGTGTGCTTCGACACCGGCGGTATCTCGATCAAGCCCGCTGCGGGGATGGAAGAGATGACCATGGACATGGGCGGCGCAGCCGTGGTGGCGGGCGTGATGCGCACGCTTGCGCTGCGCAATGCGCCGGTGAACGTCGTGGGCCTTGTCGGGCTGGTCGAGAACATGCCCGATGGCAAGGCACAGCGCCCCGGCGATATCGTCAAGTCGATGAAGGGTGACACGATCGAGGTGATCAATACCGACGCCGAGGGGCGTCTCGTGCTGGCCGACGTGCTCTGGTATGCGCAGCAGAAGTTCCGCCCGCGCGCAGTGATCGATCTTGCAACCCTGACCGGGGCGATCATCGTGGCGCTTGGGCATGAAAATGCGGGTGTATTCGCCAATGACGACGGCTTCGCGCAGGATGTCGTGCAGGCCGCGCGGGCCGAGGGCGAGGGCGCCTGGCATATGCCGCTGCAACCCGCCTATGACAGCCTGATCAAGTCGCGTCTTGCCGATATCAAGAACACCGGAGGGCGTTGGGCGGGGGCGATCACCGCGGCGGCCTTCCTGAACAAATTCGTCAACTCCGAAACGCCCTGGTGCCATATCGACATCGCGGGCGTGGCCCTTCCGCCCGGCGAAACGGCGCTGTCGCCGAAGGGCGCCAGCGGCTGGGGCGTGATGACGCTCGACCGTCTGATCCGCGACAAGTTCGAGGCCTGATCGCGTGCCCGCGCTGTTCTATCATGTCACCCAATCCCCGGTGGAAGAGGTCGTCGCAAACCTTCTCCAGCGCGCCTTGGGGCAGGGCTGGCGGGTGGAGCTGCGCGGCACCGACGCGGCGCGTATGGACTGGTATGACCAGCGGCTCTGGCTCGGCGGCGACGAGGCCTTTTTGCCCCACGGTCTTGCGGGCGGGCCGCATGACGATCTGCAACCCGTCCTGCTGACCACCGCGCCCAAACCCGAGGGGATGCAGGCGATTATGGCGCTCGATGGTGCCGAGGTCAGTCTGGACGAGATCGCGCAGAAGGAACGCGTCTGGATCCTGTTCGACGGCCGCGATCAGCAAGCGCTGGAGCGGGCCCGCGCGCAATGGCGCGACCTGACCGGCGCCGGGGCCAGTGCGCAATACTGGAGCGAGGAAGGCGGCCGGTGGGAGAAGAAGGCCGAGAAGTGACCGGCGCATCCGCCAATCGGTTCTTCCCATCCGCCCCCATACGCGCTACATGCCCGCCCTGATCCAGGGGAGCACCCTCATGACCCAGAAATTCGGCTTCACGCTTCACGCCACCGACGGCAAGGCTCGCACTGGGGTGATCCACACCCCGCGTGGCGAAATCCGCACGCCCGCCTTCATGCCAGTGGGCACCGCCGCGACCGTCAAGGCGATGATGCCCGAAAGCGTGGCCGCGACCGGCGCGGACATCCTTCTGGGCAACACCTACCACCTGATGCTGCGCCCCACGGCCGAACGGATCGACCGCCTCGGCGGGCTGCACAAGTTCATGAACTGGCAAAAGCCGATCCTGACCGACTCGGGCGGGTTCCAGGTCATGAGCCTTGCGAGCCTGCGCAAGTTGACCGAGGAGGGGGTGCGCTTCGCCTCGCATATCGACGGCTCAAAGCACATGCTGACGCCCGAACGCTCTATGGAGATCCAGAAGCTGCTCGGCTCGGATATCGTGATGGCCTTTGACGAATGCCCGGCGCTGCCCGCGACCGATGAGGAGGTCGCGAAATCCATGCGCCTGTCGATGCGGTGGGCGCAGCGGTCACGCGATGCGTTTGGCGACCGGCCGGGCCACGCGCTTTTCGGCATCATGCAGGGCGGCGTCACGCGCGATCTGCGCGAGGAAAGCGCCGAGGCGCTGAAGAAGATCGGCTTCGAGGGCTATGCTGTCGGCGGCCTCGCCGTCGGCGAAGGGCAAGAGGCGATGTTCGGCGTGCTCGATTACGCGCCGGGTTTCCTGCCCGAGGACAAGCCGCGCTATCTGATGGGCGTGGGCAAGCCCGACGATATCGTCGGCGCGGTCGAGCGCGGCATCGACATGATGGATTGCGTGCTGCCCTCACGCTCGGGGCGCACGGGCCAGGCCTGGACCCGCCGCGGGCAGGTCAATATCAAGAACGCCCGCCACATGGACGACCCGCGCCCGCTGGACGAGCATTGCACCTGCCCGGCCTGCCGCAACTACTCGCGCGCATACCTGCACCACGTCTTCAAGGCGAGCGAGATGATCTCGGGGATGCTGCTGACCTGGCACAACCTGCATTACTATCAAGAGCTTATGCAGGGTCTGCGCGACGCGATCGCGGGGCAGCGGCTGGCCGCCTTCGTGGCCGAGTTTCATGCGCAGCGCGCCGAGGGCGATATCGAGCCGCTCTGAGCCTTTGCTCAGGCGCCGAATACCACGAAATCGGCCGCGCGGTTTTCCCTGCGGATCAGGCGGCCGTTGGGCAGATCGTTTTCGTCGATCTTGCGGCGGGCCTCCTCGGCCGGCAGATCCTGCCAGCGGCGGGCAAGGCGGGCGCGCAGTTCGTCCTCGGGCACCTCAAGCCGGATCGACAGGTCGTAAAGCGGGACGAGGTCGCGCCATTCAGGCCGCGTCAAAAGCAGGTAGTTGCCCTCGATCAACACATAACGCGTCGCGGCGGGAACAATGGCGCCGTGCGGGTCGGGCTCGTCAACCTCGCGGTCGAAGGTCGGCACCGTCACATCGGCGCGGGCCGCGCGCAAGGTCGTCAATAGGTCGTTCAGCCCGGCCACATTGAATGTATCGGGCGCGCCTTTGTGGGCCAGCAGGCCAAGCTCGTCGAGTTCGGCATTGCTGCGGTGAAAGCCGTCCATGCCGACCACGGCGGCCGAGCCGGGCGTATGCGCGTTCAGCTGCGCGGCCAGTTCCTCGGCCAGATGCGATTTGCCAGACCCCGGAGCGCCCACGATCGCGATCAGGTTTCGCGCGCCGTCCAACTGGCGGATATGGGCGGCCAAATCGGCGCGGTCCACACGCAACTCGCTGTCCATGAAGGCGCCCACATCGCCCATTGGGCCGTTGGAATCGCCCAGCCAGAACTCGGCCATCAGCCCATCGCCGCGATCAGGCGGCCAAGGGCGGCGGCCGGATCGTCTTGCGACCAGATCTCTTCGCCGACACCGAAAAAGTCGGTGACGGGCGCAAGCTCGCGCACGAGGTCGAGCGTCAGCGCGCCCTCGGCGACGACCGGCACTTCGATCATCTCGGACCACCAGGCGAACAGATCGCGCTCGGCGCGCTCTCCGCTGCCAAGACCGGTTTCGCCCACGGGGCCAAAGCTGACGTAATCGGCACCGGCTTCGCCCGCGTTCATGCCGTCATGGCGCGAGGTGCCGCAGAAGGCGCCCACGATGGCATCCTGCCCAAGCGCCTTGCGCGCCGCGCGAACCGAGCGCGCGCCATCTGTCAGGTGCACACCGTCAAGGCCGTGGCGCTCGACCAGCTGGATGTGGTTCTCGATCACCAGCGCCACGTCATGCTCATGCGCCACCAGACGCACGGCATCCGCCGCGCGCATCACCGCGTCTTCGTCGCGCGTGGCCAGGGCCAGGCGGATACAGGCCACCTCATGCGCGCCCAGAACACTGCCAAGCAGGTTGGGGAACACGTCCAGATCGAAGCTCGGGGGCGTGACGAGGTAAAGCTGCGGGCGGTCCTGATCGGGCATCGGGCATCCTTGCGTTTCGGGGCCCGGCTGCCCGGGCAATGGTTGGATGCGTCATAGCGCATGGGGCGCAGCCTTGCCAGAGGGGCCGTGCACGCGTATGGGGGCGGGGAAAGGACCAGCCATGACAGAAACCCCCGTTTTCATCCTCGTTCGGCCCCAGATGGGCGAGAATATCGGCGCTGCCGCGCGCGCGATGCTGAACTTCGGCCTGACGCGGATGCGGCTGGTGGCACCGCGCGATGGCTGGCCTAACCCCAAGGCGGTGGCCATGGCCTCGGGCGCGGCGGGCGAGGTGCTGGAATATGCGGGTGTCTTTCCGAGCGTTCCTGACGCGATCAGCGATTGCGACTTTGTCTTTGCCACGACCGCGCGCGGGCGCGAGCTGACGAAGCCGATCTACACCCCCGAAACCGCGATGGACGAGGCGCGCAAGCGCATCGCCGCCGGGCAGAAGGTTGGGGTGCTGTTCGGCCCCGAGCGGACCGGGCTTGAGAATGACGATGTCAGCCGGGCAAACGCGATCATCGCCGTTCCGGTTAACCCGGCGTTCCCCTCGCTCAACCTTGCGCAGGCAGTGCTGCTGACGGGCTACGAGTTCATGCGACAAGAGGTCGGGGCCGTCCCGGTCGATCCCGGCCTTGCCGGCGCGGATGTCGCGAGCCGGATCGAGATCGAGAAACTCGGCGATCACTTCGAGGAACGCCTTGAAGAGGTTGGTTTCTTCTTCCCGCCTGCGAAGGCGCCGAACATGAAACTCAACCTGCGCAACCTGTGGTCGCGGATGCCCTTTACCCGTGCCGATGTGCAGACGCTGCACGGGATGCTGCGGCAAATCACCCGCCAGCGCCGCTGAGACTTGCCCGGCCCGCGCGTCCTGACCAGAGTGGGCAAATGATGCGGCCTTTGCGGACAGTCCTGATCGCCTTGCTGAGCGGCGCGGCCCTCGGGCTGCTGGCGCTTATGTGGTTTTTCCCCGTGCTGCGCGGCGCGGCCTGCCCACCCTGCGCGGGGCTTGAGCGCGCAGAGGCGGGCCTTTGGGTCGAGGCGGACATGCCCGAACATGCGCGCGCGGCGCTGGCCGCGCAGATCCGGGCCGCGCGCGGGCGGGTCGCGACCTATTACG
Source organism: Sedimentimonas flavescens (assembly GCF_019264375.1). Taxonomy (GTDB): domain Bacteria; phylum Pseudomonadota; class Alphaproteobacteria; order Rhodobacterales; family Rhodobacteraceae; genus Rhodobacter; species Rhodobacter flavescens. The sequence continues at coordinate 200,701 of NZ_JAHVAI010000005.1, forward strand.
GTGCACCGCGGGCGCGGCTGATCGTTCTGGCTTGTATGAGCGAAGCTTGCGACCGGCGCCTTGGCGGGCGCGGGGCTGCGGCGGTGACCTACTCGCTCGGCGCGCGCTCGGTCGTGCGTATCGCGCCAAGCGGGCTGTCGCCGGTCGTGCTGACCCATGAATTCGCCCATACCGAGACCCACGCGCGCCTCGGTATCTTCGCGCAGATCACCGGGCGCATGGCGACCTGGTTCGATGAGGGCCTCTCGGTTCTGATCTCGAACGATCCGCAGTATCTGCACCCCGGTTTCGGGCGGGGCCGCTGCCTTGTTCCTCCAACCGCCGATCTGCCAAGAACCCCACGTTCATGGGCGCGTCAGGCGGCCCGCGACCCGACGCTTTATGCGCAGGCCGCTTGCGCCGTTCTGCTGTGGGCCGAAGCGAATGGCGGGCTTGCGCAGATCCGCTCCGAACTGGCGGCGGGGCGGCGGCTTCCCTGAGGCCGCAAAGCCTGCTTCGGGCGGCCCGCTCCCTCTTGCTCCTGCCCCGGCAGCGGCCTAGGTTCGGCCTGAGCCAGAGGGAGGCACGGATGAGCCAGAAGCGCAGCATTTTCGAAGAGGTGGGGCAGGCCGGTGCCGCGCCCGCGCCACGCGGCGGCATGATCGACCAGCGTCCCAAGGGCGCGCGCGCGGCGATCCGGCTGTGGCTCTTCGTGCTGTTTGCGCTGGTGGTGGTGATGATCGGCGTTGGTGGGGCCACGCGGTTGTCGGATGCCGGGCTGTCGATCACCGAATGGAAGCCCGTGACCGGCGCCATGCCGCCGATGTCCGAGGCTGACTGGCAGGCGGAATTCCAAAAATATCAGCAGATTCCGCAATTTACCCTGCAGAACCCGAATATGACCCTGCCCGAGTTCAAGGGTATCTACTGGTGGGAATGGGGCCATCGTCAGCTTGGTCGCGTGATCGGACTGGTCTGGGCGGTGGGCTTCCTTGGCTTCTGGGTGACCAAACGCATCCCCAAGGGATGGGCACCGCGCCTGCTGGGGCTTGGACTACTGGGCGGGCTGCAAGGTGCGATCGGCTGGTGGATGGTGGCCTCGGGGCTAGAGGGCAAGATGACCTCGGTCGCCTCCTACCGCCTTGCGGTCCATCTGGGGCTTGCCTTCGCCATCCTTGGGCTGATCGCCTCTTACGCCTTCACGCTTGCGCGCAGCGAGTCCGACCTGATGCAATCGCGCCGCGTGGGCGAGCCGGCGCTGGCCGGTCTTGCCACCGGGGTGCGGCATCTTGCCTTCGTTCAGATCCTTCTGGGGGCGCTGACCGCCGGGATCGACGCCGGGCGTGGCTATATCGACTGGCCGCTGATGGGGGGAGAGTTCTTCCCGTCCGAGGCGTTCGCCTATACGCCGCTCTGGACGAATTTCTTTGAAAATCCGGCCCTTGTGCAGTTCATTCACCGCATGGTGGGTTATTTGCTGCTGGCCTTCGGGCTGTTCGTGGCATTTCGCGGGCGCCGCTCGGCTCATGCCGTCACGCAAACCGCCTTCGCCTGGGTCGGCGCGATGCTGCTGTTGCAAGTTGCGCTTGGCATCGTCACGGTGATGCATGCAGCGCCGATGGGGCTGGGGCTGGCGCATCAATTGGGTGCGGTCGTCCTGTGGGTGCTGACCATCCGTGCCCAACACCTTGCCCGCACGCCTGTCGTGCAATCAATCCGGGGGTCGAAATGACAGCTTTTCAGGAACTCATCGCCTATCAACGCGAGACCGAGGCGCTGTCGCATATCTCGGAGCGTCTTGGCTGGGACCAGGAAACCATGATGCCGCGCGGCTCTGTCGAACAGCGCGCCGAAGAAATGGCCGCGCTTGAATCGGTTCTGCATGCGCGCCGCACCAATCCGCGGATCGAGGTATGGCTGACCCGTGCCGAGGCGAAAACCCCCGAAGAGGCGCGCTTCATCGACCTTGTGGCGCGCAGCTACAACCGCGAGACCCGCATCCCCGCGCGACTGGCCAGCGAGCTTGCGCGCCTGACCTCGCTCAGCCAGGGGATCTGGGCCGAGGCCCGCGCCGCCGAAGACCCCTCGGCCTTCCTACCCACGCTCGAAGAGGTCGTGCGCCTCAAGCGCGAGCAAGCCGCCTGCCTTTCCGAAGGCGACCTCTACGACGCGCTGGTCGATGATTACGAGCCGGGCGTGACGCATGGCGAGCTTGGCGAGATGTTCGACCGGATGCGTCCGCGTCTGGTGGCCCTGCGCGAAAAGGTGCTTGGCGCCGATCGCAAGGTGGCCAAGCTTGACCACGTCTTCCCCGAGGCTACACAACTGCGCCTTGCGCGCACGGCGGCGGCGGCTTTTGGTTATGACTGGACGCGCGGGCGCCTTGATATGGCGGTGCATCCGTTCTGCTCCGGCTCGGGCAACGATGTGCGTATCACCACCCGCGTCGTCGAGAGCGACCCGTTCAACTGCATCTACTCGACCATCCACGAAACCGGCCATGCGTGCTACGAGCAGGGCATCGACCGGCAGCACCTGTTCTCGCCGCTCGGGCGGGGGGTGTCGATGGGGGTTCACGAAAGCCAGAGCCGGATTTACGAGAACCAACTGGGCCGCTCTGCCGCGTTCGCGGGTTGGCTGTATACCCGTATGGTCGATGCCTTCGGCGATTTCGGCGTCGATAGCCCCGACGCGTTCTACGCCTGCGTGAACCGGGTCAATCCGGGTTACATCCGCACCGAGGCGGATGAGCTGCACTACAACCTGCACATCATGATGCGCTTCGATCTGGAGCGTGAACTGATCGCCGGAAATCTTGAGGTCGCGGATCTCGAAGAGGCCTGGAATGCCCGGTTCGAGGCCGATTTCGGCGTCAAGGTGGACCGGCCCTCGCACGGGTTCTTGCAGGATGTGCATTGGTCGGTGGGCCTGTTTGGCTATTTCCCGACCTATAGCCTTGGCAATGTCTATGCGGGCTGCCTCAACAAGGCGATGCGCAGCGCGGTTCAGGGGATCGACGCGGCGCTGGCCGAAGGCTCGGCCAAGCCCGCCACCGACTGGCTGCGCGACAATCTGCAGTGCTTCGGCGGCCTGCGCCCGCCGCGCGAGACGATCGAGCACGCCTGCGGCTTCACCCCAAGCGAAGAGCCGCTGCTGGACTACCTCGAAGAGAAGTTCGGCGCGATCTACGGCCTCTGAGAGCGGCGCGGCGTCAGCCGCAGCCAGATCCCGTCCTTGCCGCGCACCGTAAGCTGCGCGACGGGGACGGGGGTGCGTCCCGCGACCGGCTCCAGCACGAAATCCCGCGCGATCATCGACAGTAGCAGCGGCCCCTCGGCCATGGCAAAGCCCGCGCCCGGGCAGACGCGCGGGCCAGTGGAAAACGGCAGATAGGCGCAGCGTGCGGCGGTTCGGGCGTTCTCAGTCTCCCACCGGGCGGGGTCGAAGGCGTCGGGCGCGTCCCAGATGCGTTCATGACGGTGCAGGTGCCAGGGGCTGAGCACGATCTGGTCGCCGGGGCGGATGGGGCGTTCGCGGAAGGTCTCGGGGCAGGTGGCCTCACGCACGAGCATCGGCACGGGCGGGTAGAGGCGCAGCGCCTCGCGAAACACCGCTCGGCTCAGGCGTAGCGCGCCAAGGACGGCGAAGTCGCCCGGCGCGGTGTCGAGCGCGAGTGCTTCCTCGGCGACGCGCTCCTGCCATTCCGGGTAAAGCGCCAGCAAGTAAAGCGCCCAGGCCAGCGCGGAGGCCGAGGTCTCATGCCCCGCCAGGAAGAAAATCGCGACCTGATCGACCATCTCATCGGTGTCGAAGCCGCGCCCGGTCTCGGGGTCGGGCGTTGTCATGATCTTGGTGGCCAGATCGTCAGGAGCGTTGCCTCTTGCGATCTGCTGCGCGCGTTCGGCGGTCAGGTGGGTGATGAGGCGGCGAATGTGCTGCGCGGTGGCCTTGGTCTTGTGCGCGTGAAAGCGCGGAAACCAGCGCGGCAGCGGTAGAAATGCCCCGAGGTTCAGCACCGGCGCGGTGCGCTGATGCGCGCGGAAGGCGTGAAAGACCGCCGCGGCGGTTTCATCCTCGATCGGGATCGAGAACAGAGTGCGAAAGATCACATCTGCCGCGACGTGTGATGTTTCCTCTTCAATATCAATCGCCTGCTTGTCGATCTTAAGGTGCAGTCGCGCGACGCTAGCCCCACCTGCTTGCCACATCGCGGGGAAGCTGTCGCGCAGCTTGCCGCCCTCGAAGGCCGGGTCGATGATGCGGCGCTGGCGCGCCCATGTCTCGCCATTGGTCAGAAAGACGCTGTTGCCCAGAAGCGGGCGCAGCCCCTCACGGATCCGGTTCGACTTGGGGAAGTCCTGCGGGCGGTCCTTGAGGACGCGGGAGACAAGCTCGGGGTCGTTGCACAGGTAGGAGCGGAAGAAGAGGGTGCGGAACTCGGCCATCCATGCGCGGTAAAGGCGCGCGGGCTGTGCCGAGAGGATGTCTTGCCGAAACAGCCGCAGGTAGCGCCAGAGCGAGACGCGATCGGGGCGGGCGGCGGGTTTGGGCGGCAGGGTCATGCGAGGGAGGTGTGGCGATTGACGGGATGCTCGATCCGGCTTTTCGAAGGCGCGCGGCCGGCGAAGCGATCCCCGAGGGTTTCGGGGCCTGCGGTGATACGGAAATAGTCGTAGTCGCGCGGCTGCTCAAAAGCGCAAAGATATTGGAAATGCAGCCGGAAAAAGCGCCAGCGCAGGCGGGCCCATGTCTCGGGCGCAAGCGTCTGCGTGAAGGCCGCCGAAAGGATCAGCGGCCAGCGCTGATCTTCGGGCGCGACCCCCGATACCTTGACCGGATCGCAGAGCGCAAAGGCGCAGCCATCGCCGGGCGCGGTGACGTCGACCCAGGCGATATCCTTGTGTGCTGACAGAAAGGCTAGGTCGCGCCTCAGACGCTGCGCATCGGGCAGGAAGGAAATCATCGGCACGACCTGCCCAAGTGTCAGCAGCGACAGGCCGGGGGCCTTACCGTCCGCGCGCAGAAGGTCGGACAGGATCGATACGGCCAGATGCGCGCCCGAGCTGTGGCCGACCACAAGCACCTCGTCCCAATCCTCAAGCAGGGCGCGGGCGATGGTGTCGCGGAATAGCGCCATCCGGGCCTCAAGCTCGGGCGGGTAGGCCCCGCGCCAACGCGCCGAGAAGGCGAAGTCATGCATCAGGTAATAGGCGAAGACATGGCGATCCATCGCGCGGAACCAGCGCAGGAGAAGCGCCGCAGTCGCTAGGCCAACGAGAGCGGCAGGGATTGTCCCGAGCAGGTCGTGCGCCAGAAACGCCGCACCCCAGCCAAGCGCCATGGCGATCATGGCCTGCAACAGCAGGGCCGCCACCGGATAAAGCGCTGCGATGATCGGCCCCTTGCGCAGCCGCATCAGGCGAAACAGCGCGCCGCTCGTGGTGTAGATCCAAGCGGTGCGCAGCAACTGCCCGTAGGTTGCCGGGATCGAGGCACCCATCGAGCCACGCACGATATCGGACCACAGCAGCACCTCGAACTCGGTCTCGACCGTGTTGCCGTCTTGCGTCGATTGCACCTGCCAGCCATGCGATCCGCCCTCGCGCGCGGGGGAAAGCGCGATCTGGTAGCCCGAGATCGCGGCCTGCCGGGCGCTTTCGCTGCGGTACAGCTCGCGGTAGCGGCGCGGGGGAAAGGGGTCGTAGCCGGGGATGTAGAACACCCGGCGCCGGCGCACGCGTTTGGGGGCGGTTTCACTCATGACGGCCTCGTTTCGCGGGACCGTAGCGGAAGCGCGCGGCGAAGGTAAGCCGTTACGCGGCACCCCACCGCTGCGCATTGGCCTTGATCGCCGCGACGCGTCGGGGGGTCTTGGGGTGGGTCAGCAGCCAGGCGGGGACGCCCTCTCCGGGGTTCTTGGTCAGTGCGTCGAGCTTCTCGAACAGCGAGATCTGCGGCTCGACCCCGATCCCGGCCTTGATCAGCAGGGCCGAGGCGAACTCGTCCGCCTCGAATTCATCGCGCTGGCTAAGGCGCGCGGCTAGCGCTGTCGTCAGCACATTGGCAATCCAGATGCCGATGAAGGGCAGCAAGCGGCCAAGCAGCGTCATCAGCAAGATGCGCAGGGCGTTCTGGCCGGAAAAGTCGATCATTCGCCGCCGCGAATGGCCGCGGGCGACGTGACCCAACTCATGCGCCACGACCGAGCCGATCTCTTCGGGGGTCACCTCGCCTGCGCGGTATTTCTCCATGAAGCCTTCGGTCAGGAAGATCCGCCCGTCGGGCGCGGCAAGCCCGTTCACAGGGGCGATCTGAAAGACGTGGACGGGCAGGTCGGGCACACCAAGCGCCTCGGCCAGCCGGTCGAGCACCGGCTGCAGCCGCGTGTCGCGCAGGCGGCGTGAGTTTTGATCCAGCTGGCGCTTGAGCGACCAAGCCGAGAAGTGCCACAGCGCAAGGCCGTAGGCGATCAGCAGGATGAAGGGAAGAAAGCGGAGCATGGGCAGAATATGGGGCGCGGGGGCGATGCGGTCAACGATGCCGCCAGAGCCACCAGCCAAGCGCCACGGCCAGCGCGCCCGCCGCGAGGAAGCCAAGCGCGTTCGCCGCCAGATCCGCCGCCGCATCCAGATTGGCGCCGAAGACGATCCCAAGCCCCACGTAAAGCGTGACCCAGACGGCCTCGCCCAGGGCGCCAGCAAGGCTGAAGCGGGGATGGGCATAACCCGAGGCCCCGGCTGCCAAATTGACCCAAGGGCCGAGCGCCGAGAACATCCAGCGCGAGAGGAAAACCGCAATGGCACCTTTCTTCTCAAGCTGGTTGAGCGCGCTCGCTACAAGCTTGCCGCGCTTAGTCTCGGGGCTTGGCAGCACCCTCTGCGCGCGCCGCCCGACCCAGAAGCCAGCCTGATCGCCGACGACCGCCCCAACGTAGGCCGCCCCCGCCACGCTAGCCAGTTGCAGATCGCCCGAGGCAACGAAGGCGCCCGAGGTGATCATCATCAGCGAAGACGGAACCGGGATCGCAAGGCAGCTGAGGAAGGTTGTGATGCCAAGCAGCCAAGGCCCATAGACCGGAAGCTGCGCCATCAGCCAGTCGGTGACGCCCACACCTGTCATCGATCCGGCGTCGCCAGTTGGGGCAGGGCCGTGTCGAGCTTTTCAATCAGCTCCGCAACGGGCACGTTCAGCACTTCGGCGATATGCTCCAAGGTGGGCGGACCCGATCCGACAAGCTCGGGGCCATTGCTGATGCCGATGACGGCGTCGACCTGCTCGACATGCAGATGCCAGCTCCGGGCGATGTAGCGAGGTGTCATCCAGGCTTCGGGGTGCTGCTGGCGATGCTCCGGGTCGGCCCAGTAGATCGCACGCGCCACCATCCGGCCACCGAAGAACAGCGTCAGCCCGACCGCGAGCGCGAAAACGATCACAACAAGGCGTTGTTCGTGCCAGAGGCGGCGCAGGCGCCTCATCCCAGCACCTTCATCGCCCGGGTGATCCCCTCAAGGGTCAGCGGATACATGCGGTTTTCGAAGATCTCTCGGATGAGGCCGATTGATTGCGTGTAATTCCACAACCGCTCCGGCTCGGGGTTGAGCCAGACATTGTCGGGCCATTGCTCGCGCGCACGGGTCAGCCACAGATGCCCTGCCTCCTGGTTCCAGTGCTCGTTGGCGCCGCCTGCGTGGGTGATCTCATAGGGGCTCATCGAGGCATCGCCCACGAAGATGCATTTGTAGTCAGGGCCATAGCGATGCAGCACGTCCCAGGTGGGCGTAACCTCATCCCAACGGCGGCGGTTGGATTTCCAGACGCCCTCGTAGAGGCAATTGTGGAAATACCAGTATTCGAGGTGCTTGAACTCGGCCTTGGTGGCCGAAAACAGCTCTTCGACCAGCTTCACATGGGCATCCATCGAGCCGCCGACATCGAGAAACAGCACCACCTTGACGGCATTGTGCCGCTCGGGGCGGGTTTTGACGTCGATGTAACCTGCCTCGGCCGAGGCGCGGATCGTGCCGGGCAGGTCGAGTTCCTCCGCCGCGCCGTGGCGCGCCCATTGGCGCAGCCGCTTGAGCGCGACCTTGATGTTGCGGGTGCCAAGCTCGATGTTGTCGTCGAAATCGCGGAACTCTCTTTTGTCCCAGACCTTTACGGCGCGTTTGTGACGTGACTCGTGCTGCCCGATGCGGATGCCTTCGGGGTTGTAGCCATAGGCACCGAAGGGCGAGGTTCCGGCCGTGCCGATCCACTTGTTGCCGCCCTGATGGCGGCCCTTCTGCTCTTCGAGGCGCTGCTTGAGCGTCTCCATCAACTTGTCGAACCCACCAAGCGCCTCGATCTGCGCTTTTTCTTCCTCGGTCATGTGGCGTTCGGCCAGCTTGCGCAGCCAGTCTTCGGGCAGATCGACGGCATTCAGGACGTCATCTGAGCTTATGGCTTCAAGGCCCTGGAATGACTCGGAAAATGCGCGGTCGAAGCGGTCTAGGTAGCGCTCGTCCTTGACCAGCGCGGCGCGGGCGAAATAGTAGAACTCATCGACGTCATAGGTGCAAAGACCGGCTGCCAACCCTTCGAGAAAGCTGAGATATTCGCGCAGGGAGACCGGCACCCCCGCGCGTCTGAGTGTATCGAAAAACGGCAGGAACATCTCAGATCGCCCGGTCGATCAGGATTGTGACAATAACGCCCAGAGCGCCAAGTGCAATCGCGTGGACGGCAGCATATTGCGCCTTGTCGAACCCGTTTCCGCCCGCGCGGGCCGCCTTGCGGTAGCCCCAGATCGCGCCGATCAGAACCGCTGCGATAACAATCATTCCGCCTCCTAGCGGGCGCCAAGCGCCGCTCAATTCACCTGCGCGCCGGCCTTGGCCAGTAGCGCGATTTCGGTCGCCCGGGCACGCGCCGCAGCATCCGAACCAAAGCCATAGCGCGCCCAGTTGGCCGAGTCGAGCCGCGCCTGCCGCGACGCCTCGGGTTGTCCAAGTCGCGCAAGTGCCTCGGCCCGGATCAGCTGGATGGTGGCGATCAGTGCGCCATTCTGCGCAGCCTGAACCGCCGGAAGGGAACGATCGGCGAGCGTCAGCGCCTGCTCCGCGCGCCCGGTGCCAAGCGCCACGGCGGCAAGCTGCACATCGACATGGGCGATATGGATCGCGGTGCCCGGAATTCCGGCGTAGATCGTGCGGGCGTTCGACAGCGCCTGCACCGCCCCCTGCGGATCATCGCGCATCGCGAGGCGCCCAAGCGCGAACCAGGCGAAGGCCGCGCGCGTGTCGTGCCAGCCCTCGGCCCGGGCGATGCGGAGCGCCTCCTGTGCCGAACCGAGGCGCCGCGAGGGGTTCGACTGAGCACCCAGTGCAGCCTCGATGGCGCTGATATAGGCGCGTGGGGTAGGGCTTGAGTAAGTCTCGAACACCGGCCCGCCGCCGGGGTTGATGCGGGCCAGAACCGTGGGAAGTTGCGCGGCCACCGCGCCTTCGGTCATACCGGAGCGCAGTTCGGGGGCGTTGTAGGCGCGCAGGATCAGCATATCAAAGCGCGTCAGAACAGTGTGGAAGTTGTCGTCATTCCACACCGAATAGGGCAGCCGATAGAGATCGTTCAGCGGGCCGAGGGCCTGGCTGAGTTCTTCATGCAGGCAATCGCGGATCTCTTGCTGCGGCGCGCCGGCGGGGATGAACACGCTGGCGAGGCGCCGCGTCGTAACCTGAGTCCAGTCGGTGCTTCCGCCGCGCCGGTTGCGGCGGAAATCGTCCCAGCCATCGACATTGGGCGCGACGAAACAGGCCGCGTTCGGGACGCTCGATTGCAGCTGGCGCTCCGAGACGAAGGCCACCGTGATGCGGTTGGCCTGACCGGGTGCGGTGGTCACGCTCAGCCCGGCTTCGTTGCGCAGTCGTGCGATCAGACGCTCCAACTCTTCGCGCGCGCCAGAGGGGGCGCCGGGGGCGAGGGTGATCGACACGGGTCCCTCGAAGCGGCTGAAATAGGTCAGATCGCGGCCGGTTTCGAGCGCGAAGGTCAGGTCAAGGAAATCGCGCGCCAGTTGGGCATTGGAAGGCATCGCCGCGCGTGGCGCAGCGGGCGCGGCCATCAGATCCGCTCCGATCTCGGGGATGACATGGCGCGGCTGACTGGCGCGGGTTGAGGGCTGCCTATCGCCCTGCGGCACGCAGGCGGCAAGCGTGATCGCAATTGCTGCGAGCTGCAAGAACCTTGGGAAGCTGCGCTGGATCACTGAACTGCCATGCGATTCAATCCCGCCCGGATCTGAGTTTCGGTTTAATTGCGACCCGTAACGCGCTGATAAATATTGATTGGTGGCGTAATGGGTTGTCTTTGCCCCGATCCTCCCACCATCGTAATGCCATCGTCAAGCCTGACACATCGGATCGGTGCGCACAAAAGCACGACGCCCCGAGGTTATCCTCGGGGCGTCGTGTTCGATTCATAAAGAACGCGTGGGATCAGCCCCGTGCGCGGCGCCGACCGCGGCCACCGCCAGCCGCCGCTGCTGCGGCCGAGGCTTCGGCGAAGCTCGCACCTTCCTTCATGGCTTCAAGCACCTTGGCCAGCTTGATCCAGTCGGTGCCGTTGGCGTCGTGATCCATCAGCAGGTTGGCGGCGCGGATGGCCTCCATCTCCTGGCTGCGGACCGGGTTCATGATGGCCGAGGTCATGCCCGCGCCAATCGCCATGGGCAGGAAGGCCGCGTTGACGCCGTGACGGTTGGGCAAGCCGAACGAGATGTTCGAAGCGCCGCAGGTGGTGTTCACGCCCAGTTCGGTGCGCAGGCGCTGCACCAGCGTGAAGACCTGACGGCCCGCCGTGGCCATCGCGCCCACCGGCATCACCAGCGGATCCACCACGATGTCATGCGCGGGAATGCCGAAATCGGCGGCGCGCTCGACAATCTTCTTGGCGACGGCAAAGCGCACGTCGGGGTCTTCCGAAATGCCGGTATCGTCGTTCGAGATCGCCACGACCGGCACGTTGTATTTCTTGACCAGCGGAAGAACCAGTTCCAGACGCTCTTCCTCGCCGGTAACCGAGTTCAGCAGCGGGCGGCCCTCGGCGGCCTCTAGGCCCGCGGCCAGCGCGGCGGGGACCGAGCTGTCGATGCACAGCGGCACGTCGGTGATCGCCTGAACGCGGGCAATCAGCTCGGCCATCAGCGGCGGCTCGACAAAGTTGTTGTCGGCATAGCGCGGGTCTTCGGCCATCTTGTTCGAGAATACCGCGCCCGAGTTGATGTCGAGCACCGTCGCACCGCAGGCAACCTGCTCCAGCGCGTCCTTTTCGACGGTCGTGAAATCGCCCATTTCCAGTTCTGCGGCCAGCTTCTTGCGGCCGGTGGGGTTGATCCGCTCACCGATGACGCAGAAGGGCTCGTCAAAGCCGATCACGACAGTCTTGGTTTTGGACTCGATTACGGTGCGGGTCATGATCAGCCTTTCGTGTGGTCCGCGATCCAGGTCGCGTTGGTCGTGATACCCCCGAGGGGGAAGAAATGCACGGCCTCAATGCCGAAGTTCGGATTGGCGGCCTTGTGGGCGGCAAGTTCGGCCACCAGTTCGGTCGGCTCGAAGGGCATGAGCAGCTTGGTCACGTCCTTGGCGCGCTTTTGCAGCACGCGCAGCGAGGGGCCGACGCCGCAGGCGATGGCGAATTTGAGCAGCGTTTGCAGCTTGGCCGGGCCCGCGACGCCGATATGGATCGGCATGTGGATGCCATTGGCGGCCAGGTGGTCGGCCCAGGCGATGATCGGCTTGGCCTCGAAGGCGAATTGCGTGACGATCGCCATGTCGGCATCGGTGCGCTCGGAATAGGCCTGCTTCCAGCGCAGGGCCTCCATCACGACGCGATCACCGCCATCGGCGTCGATGTCGCGGTTGCCTTCCGGGTGGCCGGCGATGTGCAGACGCGAGAAGCCGTTGAAGGCGCCGCTCTCGATCAACTGCATCGAGTTGTCGAAACTGCCCGCCGGATGCTTGACGCCGCCGCCCAGCAGAAGCGCCTGATGCACGCCAGCCTCGCCCTTGTAGCGGGTGACCCAGTCGTTCAGCGTGGCCTCGTCCTTGATAATGCGCGCCGGGAAATGCGGCATCGGCTCAAAGCCCTCCTCGCGCAGGCGCTTGGCCGTGGCGAGCATCTCTTCGATCGGCGTGCCTTCGATATGCGCGATATAGACGCGCGTGCCCTTGGGCAGGAGCGGCCGGAAATCGTCGATCTTGGACGCGGTGCGCGGCATTACCTCGATCGAGAAGCCTTCCAGGAAGGCGGTCACGACCCCGTTGGTGGGGGCTTCGGGCTCGCGGCGGAAGTTCAAAAGCGCCATTCCTCTCTCCGTCAGGCAGGCGGGGAAGCTTCCCAGCCGTCGTTGTTGATCAGCGCGGCGATGCGTGCCGCGTCGTAGTCAGAGAGAATCCGGGCGAGTTCGGCCTCTGCGGCCTCTTCGTCCGAGCCTTCGCGCAGCCCCATGACGACCTTGCGCCACTCGGCCAGATAGGCGTCGCTGTCGCGGGCGCCGATCTTCATTGCGCAGCGGTCGATAGCCTGTTCGAAGCGCTCGGGCAGGGGCTTCTTGACCCCGCGCCGCCCTTTCCCGGCGATGATCTGTGCCGGGATGTCGCGCCAGAAGACGATCGTGATCTCTGCCATGATGATTCCCTCTCTCTCAACAGATACGCCCGGATGCGACGCGCCCGATGACGGATTTCGACATTTGACGAGGGGTTGGCGACCTCGCTGCATTTGCTTAGCCAAAGCGCGGCTTTCTTGCCACCGCAGGGGATCGGAAAAATTCGCATCATAAAGATGAGGATGCCTCATGGCGTGAAAGGGCGCCGACACGGATACGACACCTTGAACCGTGACGTGCAAGCCGCTACCTTGAGGGTAACTTGAAATCGGAGGGCGTGAATAATGGCGCCCAGGCGTCCCCGGTCCGCGGGCGCGTTCCCGAAAACGGTTGAGCCGACCGCGACCCAAACCGCCGAGAAGGGCGAGCTTTATGCTGCGCTCGATCTTGGCACCAACAGTTGCCGGATGCTGATCGCCCGACCGAAGGGCAATCAGTTTCAGGTCATCGACAGCTTCTCGAAAGCTGTTCAGCTGGGTCAGGGCCTTGAGGCCTCGGGCCGGCTTTCGCGCAGTTCCATGGCGCGCACGGTACAGGCCCTGCAAATCTGCCGTCGCAAGATCGAGTCACATGGCGTCAAGCGGATGCGCCTTGTCGCGACCGAGGCATGCCGCCGTGCCGGTAACGCGCGTGACTTCATCCGCTTCGTACGGCGTGAAACCAGCCTGCCGCTGGAAATCATCCCGCCTGAAGAAGAGGCGCGGCTTGCGGTGATCTCCTGCGCTTCGCTGGTCAATGCGCGCACCGAGCAGCTTCTGGTCGTGGATATCGGCGGCGGCTCGACCGAACTGGTGTGGATCGACATCTCGCATGTGCCACCGGTCGAGCGCGCGCGGGCCATCATGCGCCTGTCGGGCGGCTTCAATCAGCCCGAGGGCCCCGAGCCTGCCGCCCGCGTGGTCGACTGGATCTCGGTTCCGCTTGGCGTGGCGACACTCAAGGACCAGTTCGGAGATGTCGAGGATGACGCCGCGCGCTTTGCCCTGATGAGCTGGTTCTTCGAGGAGAAGCTTGCCGATTTCTCGCCCTACAGCCTTGGCAGCCCGCATGAGGGCTTTCAGATCATCGGTACCTCGGGAACCGTGACAACGGTGGCCGCCTGCCATCTGGGGCTGAAACGCTACGACCGCACGCGGGTCGATGGTCTGACGATGACCTCGGACCAGATCGACACCGTGATCCGCAGCTTCCTTTCGCTCGGTCCCGAGGGGCGCCGGGCCGACCCGCGCATCGGGCGTGACCGGCACACGCTGATCATGTCGGGCGCGGCAATCTTGCAAGCCCTGATGCGGGTCTGGCCGACCAACCGGATGTCGGTGGCCGACCGCGGACTGCGCGAAGGGCTGCTTTACGCACAAATGGCCGCCGATGGCGTGCTCGAAGAATTGGGACCGATCAAATGACCAAGACCCCCACCGGCAAGAATACCTCTGGCCGTGGCCAGCGCGACCTGCGGGTGCGCGTCAAGACCGCCAAGGGGCGCAAGCTCAGCTCGACGCTCTGGCTGGAGCGGCAGCTGAACGACCCCTATGTGGTGCGCGCCAAGAAAGAGGGCTATCGCGGCCGCGCCGCCTACAAGATCCTTGAACTGGACGAGAAATACCGCTTCCTCGTGCCCGGCGCGCGGGTGGTGGACCTTGGCTGTGCCCCGGGCGGCTGGTGCCAGGTCGCGGTAAAGCGGGTGAATGCTCTGGGCGAGAAGTCGGGCAAGAAGGTCGGGACCGTGCTGGGGGTTGACCTGCAAGAGGTCACGCCGATCGCCGGGGCCGAGATCCATCAGCTCGATTTTCTTGAAGAGGGGGCCGAGCAGCGCGTCAAGGATTGGCTGGGCGGCAAGGCCGATGTGGTTATGTCGGACATGGCGGCCTCGGCCTCGGGTAACCAACAGGTCGATCACCTGCGCATCATCTCGCTCTGCGAGGCCGCCGCCTATTTCGCCTTCGACGTGCTGGAAGAGGGCGGCACCTTCGTCGCCAAGGTTCTGGCGGGCGGGGCCGAGCAGGAGTTGCTGACCGTTCTCAAGAAGAACTTCGACAAGGTCGCCAACGTCAAGCCGCCGGCCTCGCGCAAGGATAGTTCCGAGAAATTCGTCGTTGCGCAGGGTTTCCGTGGCAAGCGCCACGAGGAAGGCGCCCCGAGCGCCGAGGACTAAGGTCTAACACGATCTGCGACCTACGGCGTTGCGCCGTGGCTGGAACTGGCTAATCTCTGGTCCGGGACGGGTCAGAGAGAGGGGAGGCTTTCGCCATGACGTCGCATAATCGGAACGCGGCACGTAATCACGTCGAGATCGTGCGCTCGGTCGTTGCCTCCTCCGCCGCCCTCGGGCGCGCGGGTTTTGCGGCAAGCTGGCGGCGCTCGATGATCCATCACAAGCTCGACCCCGGTCAGCACCGCCCGCTGGAGCGCCTCTCGCAGCCCGAAATGCGCGTGCGGCGAGAGGAGTCGGGCCTGCTGGTGCAGATTGCGGCGCCGGTGCTGGACCGGCTGGCCCGCGCGGCCTGCGATGCGGGGTGCTCGGTGCTGCTGTCGGATGCGGACGGGCTGGTGCTGGATGAACGGGTGCGCGACGGCGACCGCGGGCATTTCCATGCGTCGAACCTCGTGCCCGGGTCGGATTGGTCCGAAGGGGCCGAGGGTACGAACGGTATCGGTACCTGTCTGGCCGAGGGGCGGCCTGTCGTCGTCTGGCGCGACCAGCATTTCCGCTCGACCAACACCGGGTTGACCTGCATGGGTGCGCCGGTCTTCGGGGCCTCGGGCGAGTTGGCTGGCGTGATCGACGTAAGCTCCGCCCGCGCGGATATGACCGAGGGCTATGCACGCCTTGTCGCGCTGACGGTGCAGGACGCGGCGCAGCGCATCGAAGCCGATCTGTTCCGCGCCTCTTACGAGGGGGCGCGAATCCTCTCGACCGGCGCGGGGGAAAGCGCGCCGCAGGGGGTGATGCTCTTGGCGCTGGACCGCGACGATCTGGTGATCGGCGCGACCCGCGCCGCGCGTCGCCATCTGGGGATCGAGGAGAACCAGATCGGTCGCCTTCCCGCGAACGACCTTTTCGACCTAGGACGGCGCGAGACGCTGAGCGGCCTGGACGAGGCGCAGCGCGCCGCGATGGCACGGGCCTTGGCGCGCAATGGCGGCAATGTCTCGGCGGCTGCGCGCGATCTGGGGATTGGCCGCGCGACCTTCTATCGCAAGGCCAAGGCGCTTGGGCTTGAGGTCTAGAGCGCCAGAACCAGGCCGAGCCCCGTCACCGAGACGAAGATCCAAGCCAGCGCACCCAGTGCCAGCGGCCGCAGGCCCTTGAGGCGCAGCTTGCCAATATCGGTTTCCAGCCCCATCGCGGCCAGCGCAGTGGTCAGCAGGAAGGCAGAGGTGCTGGCAATCGGGCCATGGAGCGCGTCGGGCAGGATCGCGGCGGAGTTCAGCGCGACCGCGCCCACGAAGCCCAGAACGAACCACGGCATTGGCGCGCGCCCCGTGGCCTCGCTGCGCCCCGAGCGACGCGCGAGCGCGCCAAGGCTGAGGATCAGGGGCGCAAGCAGCATCAAGCGGCTCAGTTTGGCGACGGTACCCGCCTGACCCGCGGCCTCTCCCTGCGCGAAGGCAGCGCCGACAGCTTGCGCGACCTCGTGGATGCTGGCGCCCGCCCAGAGGCCATAGGGTTCGGCGGCCAGATGCAACACGCCTGCGAGCAGCGGAAAGCCCAACATCGAAAGCGTGCCGAAGACGGTGACACAGGCGATGGCATAGGCCACGTCCTCATCGCGCGCGCGGGTGACGGTGTTCACCGCCAGCACCGCGGAGGCGCCGCAGACGGCGCTGCCCGCGGCGATCAACTCGGATAACTTCCGATCCACGCCAAGCACATGGCCAGCCGCCTTGGTGAACAGGAAAGTGGCGATCAGCGTCAGCGCAATGGCCATCAGCCCCGGAACGCCGACCTCGGCCAGCTGTTCAAGCGTCAGGCGAAAGCCGAGCAGCACGATCCCGGCGCGCAACACGGGCCGCAGCGCGAAGGCGATGCCGGGTGCCGCCGCGCCGGGCACACCGCGCGCATTGCGGATAAGGATGCCCGCCAGCATCGCCAGTACCATCGGGTTCAGCGCCGCGATGCCCGAGGCCTGCTGCGCCAGTGTTGCAACCGCTGCGATTCCGGCAGCAAGCACCAAGCCCGGCGCGAGCCGGGAAAGCAGAGGGGCGGGAAGGGCGGTGGTCTGGGACATGATCGGCTCCGTCAGGGTAGAGCCATCATGGTGCAGGCATGGTCATTCAATCCAATTCATTATTCTTGCTTAATCAATCGGAATTGTGAATGAGTTACGTATGACCCTTGATCAACTTCGCATCTTCCTGGCAGTGGCCGGGCGCGGACATATGACCCGCGCGGCTCAGGCGCTTGGCCTGACGCAGTCCGCCGTCTCTGCGGCTATTGCCGCGCTTGAGGCGCAGCACGGGGTGCGGCTGTTCGACCGGGTCGGGCGCGGGATCGAGTTGACCGAAGAAGGCCGCAGCTTCATTCCCGCCGCGCGTGCGGTGCTCAGTCAGGCGGAATCGGCGCGGCTGATGCTGGACGATCTGGCCAGCCAGACGCGCGGGCATCTGCGCATCTTCGCCAGCCAGTCGGTCGCAAGCTACTGGCTGCCCGCGCGCCTTGTGGCGCTGCGCGAACGCCATCCGGGGATCGAGGTCACGCTGAGCGTCGGCAACACGCATCAGGCCGCGCAGGCCGTGACCGAGGGGGCAGCCGATCTGGGCTTTGTTGAGGGGGATCTTCCGCCAAGCGATCTGCGCCGTCAGGTGGTTGCGCGCGATGAACTGGTGCTGATCATGGCGCAGGACAATCCGCTTGCCACCCGCCCGGCGCCCGGCGCGTCAGATTATCCGGCGCTGCGCTGGATCCTGCGCGAGACGGGCTCGGGCACGCGCTCGGTCTTCGAGGCGCATCTGGCGACCCTTGGGCTGACGGTCGCGCAGCTTGAGGTCGTGCTGGAACTCCCCTCGAACGAGGCCGTTCTGGCCGCCGTCGCCGCAAGCCGCTCGGTCGCTGTTGTCTCGGCGCGGGCGGTGGGGGCCGGGCGCGGGCAGGGGCTGGCGGTGCATCGGCTGGCGGGCGAGGCGCGCCCCGAACGGCCCTTCGTTGTCATTTCGCACCCCGAGCGCCACCGGACCCGCGCGGTCAGCGCGATGCTCACGTTGATCGATGAGATGCGCGAAACCCGCGCCTGATCCCGCGACTAAAGATAAATCCCCCGCAAAATTCCGGGTTTCTGCGGCTGCAACTGTCTCGCCCCTGAGACAGTCGGGCCATGCCGCAGGTGCAGCCCTGCTATTCAGATCGGGCCCGATGCCACAGCCTCACCTCGTCCCGGGCCCATGGAGGGTCCGTCACTGAGGGAGGATAAAACCATGGCCAATGATATGGCTTCCGAATTCCAGGGCGTTCATGTTTCGCCGTTCAAGGCGCGTTACGACAACTTCATCGGCGGCAAGTTCGTGGCGCCGGTCAACGGCCGCTACTTCGACAACGTCACCCCGATCTCGGGCGAGAAGGTCTGCGAAGTCGCCCGTTCCGACGCCGCCGATGTCGAGCTGGCACTCGATGCCGCCCATGCCGCGAAAGAGGGCTGGGGCACCACCTCGGCCGCGCATCGATCGAGCGTCCTGCTGAAGATCGCCGATGTGCTCGAGGCGAACCTCGACCTGCTCGCCGCTGCCGAGACCTGGGACAACGGCAAGCCGATCCGCGAAACCACTTTCGCCGATATTCCGCTGTCGGTTGACCACTTTCGCTACTTCGCGGGCGTGCTGCGCAGCCAGGAAGGCTCGATGTCGGAAATCGACAACGACACCGTCGCCTATCACTATCACGAGCCGCTCGGCGTCGTCGGCCAGATCATTCCGTGGAACTTTTCGATCCTGATGGCGGCGTGGAAACTTGCCCCGGCGCTGGCCGCCGGTAACTGCATCGTGCTGAAGCCCGCCGAGCAGACGCCGGCCGCGATCATGGTTCTGGTCGAGTTGATCGCCGACCTGCTGCCGCCGGGCGTGCTGAACGTCGTCAACGGCTATGGTGCCGAGGTTGGCGCGCCGCTGGCCAAATCGTCGCGCATCGCCAAGATCGCCTTCACCGGCTCGACCGCGACCGGCCGCAAGATCATGCAGGCCGCGACCGAGAACCTGATCCCGGTGACGCTGGAACTTGGCGGCAAGTCGCCGAACATCTTCTTCTCGGACGTGATGGCCAAGGACGATGCGTTCCTTGACAAGGCGGTCGAAGGTTTCGTTCTGTTCGCCTTCAACCAGGGCGAGGTCTGCACCTGCCCGTCGCGTGCCTTGATCCAGGAAGACATCTACGAAGCCTTCATGGAGCGCGCCATTGCCCGCGTGAACGCCATCAAGCAGGGCGATCCGCGCCTGATGGAAACCATGGTCGGCGCGCAGGCCAGCCAGGAGCAGCAAGACAAGATCCTGTCCTACCTGCAGATCGGCAAGGAGGAAGGTGCCGAGGTTCTTTGCGGCGGTGATGCGGCGCGCTTCAACGGCGATCTGGCGAACGGCTTCTACATCCAGCCGACGATCCTCAAGGGCCACAACAAGATGCGCGTGTTCCAGGAAGAGATCTTCGGGCCGGTCGTCTCGGTGACCACCTTCAAGGACGAGGAAGAGGCGCTACACATCGCCAACGACACCATGTATGGCCTGGGCGCCGGTGTGTGGTCGCGCGACATCAATACCTGCTACCGCTTCGGCCGTCATATTCAGGCCGGTCGTGTCTGGGTGAACAACTACCACGCCTATCCGGCCCACGCGGCCTTCGGCGGCTACAAGCAGTCGGGCATCGGTCGTGAGACCCACAAGATGATGCTCGACCACTACCAGCAGACCAAGAACATGCTGGTCAGCTACAACCCGAACAAGCTGGGCTTCTTCTAATACCTCCTCGCCCGGCTACTGGGCCGTCCCTTACGGGGCGGCCCTTTTGCTTGGCAAGGCGGAAGAAAGAAGGGGTTAACCCGTGCGGCGGAACTGCGAGGGCGTCTTGCCGATCTTGGTCTGGAAGGCGCGCGTGAAATAGGCCGGGCTGGTGAAGCCGAGCGAATTCGAGATCTCCTTGACCGGCAGGCGCGTGTCGGCCAACAGGCGGCGGGCCTCGAACATCTTGCGGTCTTGCAGCAGGTCAGAGGCCGCGCGTCCGCAGGTGGCCCGGCACGAGCGCGTCAGATGCGTCGGAGTCACCCCCAGTTCGGCGGCGAAATCGGCCACTCCGTGACCCGTGCGGAAATCGCGTTCCAGCAGGGCGGCGTAGCGCGCCACCAGCCGCTTGGCAGCCGAGGGTTTCGGCGCCTCGTCCGCCGCGGTGCCCAACTGCCGCTCAAGCCAGACGCTGAGCAAGCCAAGATAGTGCTTGGCCGCGCGGTCTGATCCGGGGCTGTCGCTGTTCATCTCACGCTGGACCGAGTCGAGAATGCCCGATAGCTCAACCTGGCGCGAGTTCTCGCGGATGCGCAGGTGATGCGTCGCATGGGGCAGGCTGACGCCATGATCGCGCCCGAAGAACAGCGCAACGCCATGGGTCTGCTGGCCGATCTCGAAGCCATGCATGACCCCGGCGGGGATGAAGATCGCGTTGTGCGGGCCGTAGCCGCGCGTGACGCCGCCAATGGTGATGCGGCCCTGACCACGGGTGAACCACAGCAGGCAGGGCTCGGAAAGCGCGCGCATCGCCTCCACCCGCCAGCGCCCACCATGGGCAAGGCGCGTGATCGGCATGACGCGGATGTCCGAGGGCGTCTCGGGGAGCGTAGTGGCGCGCGCCGTGGGCGCGGTCGCAGCCTGCGTCTTGGGTTTCGCAAATTGCGACAGGGGCGGTGCGCTGAACAGTTTCAACGGTCGGACTTTCGCTGGGGCCGGTTTGGCGTGCTCGATTTTTTCTGAAGAATAGGCGCGAAGCCCCTTATTTCCAACAGATTTCGCCAAGCATTGGCGGAGCGTTGCCGGTTCTCCTCAGGGTCGCACGATCTTGTGCCAGTCCCGCATTCGGGCACGAAACCAAGTACGCTGGCGCTTGGCATATTGGCGCGAAGCGGCCTGCGCACGGGCGCGAGCCTCGTCAAGATCGCAGTCGCCGCGCAGATAGTCGACCAGTTCGGGCGCGCCGATCGCCTTTGCCCAAAGCGCCTCCCGGTCCCAGATCGGTAGGATCGCGCGGACCTCGTCCAAGGCGCCTTGCTCCAGCATCAGATCGAAGCGGCGGTCTATCCGCTCGGCCAGCCAGTCGCGGTCAGCCTCGATCACCAGCGGCACGCAATCGGACAGCGGCAACAGCGGCGGCGGCGTGTCGTCCTGCCATGCGGCCAGTCCGCGCCCGGTCGCGCGCATCACCTCCCATGCGCGCTGAACCCGCATCGGGTTGAGCGGATCAACCCGGCCTCGCGTCTCGGGGTCCAGTTCGGCCAGCATCGCGTCGTGACCCTCACGGGTACGGCGCGCGTCCGCCTCGGCGCGCACCTCTGGCGGCGTGGCGGGAATGTCCGCCAGCCCCTCGGTCAGCGCGGTCAGGTAAAGCCCGGTGCCGCCCACGATGATCGGTCGCGGCCCACCCGCGCGATGCTCCGCGATCAGGGGCTGCACCTCGCGTAGCCAGTGCCCGACGGAATAGTCCTCGCCCGGCTGCCTATGGCCATAAAGCAGATGCGGCGCGCGGGCCTCGTCCTCAGCCGAGGGGCGGGCCGAAAGCACCCGCCAGCAGGACCAGATCTGAAGCGCATCGGCATTGACGATGACCCCGCCGCCGTCCCGCGCGATCTCCAACGCCAGAGCGGATTTGCCGCAGGCAGTGGCGCCGGCGATCAATACCGGCGCATCGGGACGGATCTGGGGCAGGTTGTCGTTCATATCCTTACGTCTTTTCAGTGGGTTGCGCAGGCTGCGTCAAAATCCCCGGGTCATGCCGCAATCCCGAGGTTGAACCTGCCCGTCATTTGCGACATTTTGCGCGGCAATGACAACCTGCAGATTTGGGGGCCCGGGATGACTGTCGATGCAGAGCCGACGGTGAAATACAAGCGCGTGCTGTTGAAGATCTCGGGCGAGGCATTGATGGGCGATCAGGGCTATGGCCTGCATCCGCCGACCGTTGCCCGTATCGCGCGCGAGGTCAAAACCGTCCATGACATGGGTGTCGAGATCTGCATGGTGATCGGCGGCGGCAATATCTTCCGCGGCCTTGCAGGCTCCGCCCAGGGGATGGAGCGCACGACCGCGGACTATATGGGGATGCTTGCCACCGTCATGAATGCGCTTGGCATGCAGGCACAGCTCGAGGCGCTTGGTATCCACACCCGCGTGATCTCGGCCATTCCGATGGATCAGGTTTGCGAGCCCTATATCCGCCGCCGCGCCGTCCGCCACCTCGAGAAGAAGCGGATCTGCATCTTCGCGGCGGGCACCGGCAACCCCTATTTCACTACCGATACGGCCGCCACCCTGCGTGCCAATGAGATGAACTGCGAAGCCATCTTTAAGGGCACCAAGGTGGACGGGGTCTATGACAAGGACCCGAAGAAATTCTCCGACGCCAAGCGCTACGATACCGTCAGCTATGACGAGGTGCTGCAAAAGAACCTCGGGGTGATGGATGCTTCGGCCATCGCGCTCGCCCGCGACAACAACCTGCCGATCATCGTCTTCTCGCTCGACGAGCCGGGCGGCTTCCGCGGCATTCTGGCCGGTCAGGGCACCTATACGCGGGTTCAGGGCTAACTATCCCGTTCTTCTTGGCCAAAATACCTCGGGGGTTCGGGGGCGGCGCCCCCGTTCTACCCCTACCCATCGGGCGTAAAGCCCGCTAAAAAGACACACGATCAAAGACCCGGGAGGACCCATGTCCGACGATATCGAAATCGACACCGACGACCTTGAACGCCGCATGGATGGCGCGATGGCCGCGCTCAAACACGAATTCGGCACCCTGCGCACCGGTCGCGCCTCGGCCTCGATGGTTGAGCCGATCATGGTCGACGCCTACGGCTCGCTCGTCCCGATCAACCAGGTGGGTACGATCAACGTTCCCGAACCGCGCATGGTCACCGTGAACGTCTGGGACAAGGGCCTGATCAACAAGGTGGAAAAGGCGATCCGCGAGTCGGGTCTGGGGATCAACCCGCAGACCAACGGCCCGATCATCATGCTGCCGATCCCCGAACTGAACGAAGAACGCCGCCGCGAGCTGACCAAGGTCGCCGCGCAATACGCCGAGCAGGCCCGCATCGCCATCCGCAACGTGCGCCGCGACGGCATGGACCAGATCAAGAAGGCCAAGGGCAACGGTATGTCGGAAGACGACGTGAAGTTCTGGGAGTCCGAGGTCGAAGATCTGACCAAGAAGCACATCGGGGTTGTCGATAAGGCGCTCGAGGCGAAACAAGCCGAGATCATGCAGGTCTGACCCCCGGGTCCGACCGTCGATCCGCAGTGAAAGGCGGCCCCATGGTGCTCAGCGCCTCCGACCAGCCAGATCCGGGTACGCCGGCCGCCATCAGCGGCGTCGATTATGGCGTTGCCCATGTGGCGATCATCATGGATGGCAACGGGCGGTGGGCCGTCAACCGCGGCTGGCCCCGTCTGGCGGGGCACCGCCGTGGCGCCGAGCGCGTGAAGGAAATCGTCCGCGCCGCGCCCGAGATGGGGGTCAAGTACCTCACCGTCTATGCCTTCTCCACCGAGAACTGGAAACGCTCGACCGAGGAAGTTCTGGGTCTGATGGCGCTGTTCGGGCGCTACATCGAGAAAGAGGCCGACGGTCTCTCGCGAGAGGGGGTCCGTCTGCGGTTCATCGGCGAGCGTGGGCGCCTCGACAAGCGACTCGTGAAGCTGATGGAGGGGATCGAGGAGCGCACGCGCGCCAATACCCGCCTGACACTGACCGTTGCCATCAATTATGGCGGGCGCAACGAGCTGGCCCGCGCGGCTGCGCAACTGGCGCGCGACCATGCCGAGGGCCGCATCGGCGCCGAGGACCTGACCGAGGCGGCGCTGGCCGAGCGTCTCGATACCGCGGGTCTGCCCGACCCCGATCTTGTGATCCGCACATCGGGCGAGACGCGCACATCGAATTTCCTGCCCTGGCAGGCGGCCTATTCCGAATATGAATTCACCCCGACCCTGTGGCCCGATTTCTCCCCGCAGGAGCTTGCCGCGATTCTGAGCCGTTTCGGCGCGCGCGAACGGCGCTTTGGCGGGGCCACCGCATGAGTGCACCGCAGGCGACAAATGGCGGTGGACGTTGGGGCGATCTGCGGGCGCGGGTGCTTTCGGCCGTTGCGATGCTGGTACTTGGCGCGGGCGCGATCTGGTGGGGCGGGCTGGTCTTCGCCGAGCTGGCCATCGTCGTTTCGGGCCTGATGATCTGGGAACTCAGCGCCATGACCGCGCCCGAGCGCAAGTTCGAGGCGCGCGTTCTTGGGGTTCTGGCGTCGCTCATCCTTGCTGCGGTGCTTTGGCTGCACTCGCCGCTGGCGCTGGTTCTGCTGATCCTGCCCTCGGTGATCGGGGCGCTGACTCAGCGCCGCGACCGGGCGATCTATGCCGTTTATGCGCTGGCGGTGATGCTGACCGGTTACGGTCTGGTCGCCTTGCGCGCAGGACACGGGCTTGGCGCGATTACCTGGATCATCGCGATCGTGGTGGTGTCTGATATTTCGGGTTACTTCGCCGGGCGCACGCTTGGAGGTCCGAAGTTCTGGCCCCGCATCAGCCCGAAAAAGACCTGGTCGGGCACCGTTGCGGGCTGGATCGGTGCGGCCATCGTTGGCTGGATCTTTGTTTTGTTCGGCGGGGGGCACGGCCTTATCTGGCTCTCGCCGCTGCTGGCTTTCGCCGGTCAGATGGGCGATATCGCCGAAAGCTGGATCAAGCGGCGCGCGAGCATCAAGGATAGCTCGCACCTGATACCGGGACATGGTGGCGTGATGGATCGCTTCGACGCGCTGATCGGCGCGGTGCTGATGCTGCTCCTGATCGCGCAGATCATGCCGCTGCCGCTGTCAGAAGGGTAAGGGATGCGCAGGGTTTCGGTTTTCGGCTCCACCGGCTCGATCGGGGTCAACACGCTTGATCTGCTGACGCGGCAGGGCGGGGCCGAGGCCTATCAGGTTGTCGCGCTTAGCGGCGGGCGCAATGTCGATCTGCTGGCCTCGCAGGCGCGTTCGCTTCGCGCCGAACTGGCTGTGACCGCGCATGAAGACTGTCTTCCGGCGCTGCGCGCGGCGCTGCATGGCTCGGGTATCGAGGCGGCGGCGGGGCAGGCGGCGCTGGTCGAGGCCGCCGCGCGCCCGACCGATTGGATCATGAGCGCAATCGTCGGCGCGGCGGGCCTTGCGCCGGGGTTCGAGGCGCTGCGCCATGGCACCACGTTGGCACTGGCCAACAAGGAAAGCCTTGTAACGGCGGGCCCGCTTCTGCTGGCCGAGGCCGAGCGTCACGGCGCGCGGATTCTGCCCGTAGACAGTGAGCACTCGGCGGTATTCCAGGCGCTTGTCGGCGAAGAGATGGAGGCGGTCGAGCGCATCATCATCACCGCCTCGGGCGGTGCCTTCCGCGACTGGCCGCTGGACCGGCTGGCTACGGCAAGCGTGGCCGAGGCGTCGAGCCACCCGAATTGGGCGATGGGCCAGCGGATCACCATCGACTCGGCTTCCATGTTCAACAAGGCGCTGGAAGTCATTGAAACTAAGGAATACTTCCGCGTCGATCCCGAGATGATCGAGGTGCTGGTGCATCCCGAAAGCCTGGTGCATGCGCTGGTCGGTTTCCGCGACGGCGCGCTGATGGCGCATCTGGGCGCGCCGGACATGCGCCACGCCATCGGCTATGCGCTGAACTGGCCCGAGCGGGCCGAACTTCCTGTCGCGCGGCTCGATCTGGCGCAGATCGGCAGGCTGAGCTTCCGCGCCCCCGATCTGGCGCGTTTCCCAGCCCTGCGGCTGGCGCGCGAGGTGATGGAGATCGGCGGCACGGCGGGCGCCGCGTTCAACGCCGCCAAGGAGGCCGCGCTTGATGCCTTCATCGACGAGCGCATCGGATTTCTCGACATGGCACATCTGGTCAAGCGGGTGCTCGCGCAGATGTCAACGCGTCAGGGCCTTGGAAATATTACCGTCAGCCTCGATAACGTCATGGCGACGGATGCGGAGGCCCGCGCCCTTGCCAGTGAATTTATTTCGACCGGAAGGATCTGAGTATTGGATTTCCTGAGCAGCATCCTCGGTGCGGGCTATACCATCGCCTCGTTCGTCATCGCGCTTTCGATCATCGTCGCGGTGCATGAGTTCGGCCATTACATCGTCGGGCGCTGGTCGGGCATCAAGGCCGAGGTCTTCTCGCTTGGCTTCGGGCCCAAGCTGATCTCGCGCGTGGACAAGCGCGGCACGCGCTGGCAGATCGCGGCGATCCCGCTTGGGGGTTATGTGAAGTTTCTGGGCGACGCGAACGCCGCCTCGGCCGGTGTCGATCAGGAAGAGATTGCGCAGCTTAGCCCCGAAGAGCGCCGCCACACGATGCATGGCGCACCGCTTTGGGCGCGCGCGGCGACGGTGGCTGCGGGGCCGATCTTCAATTTCATCCTGTCGATCGGCGTGATCTCGGGGTTGATGCTGTGGTCCGGAACGGCGACCGAGCAACCGACCATCGGCGAGGTCGTGGCCCTGCCGCAAGGCACCGGAGCGCTGCAGACGGGGGATCGCCTGCTTGCGGTCGAAGGAATCGAGACGCCCGATTATCTCTCGCTTGACGCGGCATCGAAGTCGGTGCCCGCGCGCGAGTGGCTGAATTACGTGGTCGAGCGCGACGGCGCTCAGTTGGAGCTTTCGGGGCCGCAGCTGCTTCCGACGCGGATGGCCGGCGTGGCCGCGCAATCGGCCGCCTATGAGGCGGGGCTCGAGGCGGGTGATGTGATCGAGACGGTCAACGGCGCGCCGGTCTGGCAGTTCCGCGAGTTGCAGGACGCGGTGAAAGCCGCCGATGGCGCTCCGCTGACCATCGGCATCTGGCGCCCGGCCAAGGATGGGCAGGGCGCGCGATTCGAGGTGACGCTGTCGCCCAAGCGCACCGATCTTCCGTTGCCCGAGGGCGGGTTCGAGACGCGCTGGCTGATTGGCGCGAGCGGGTCGTTCTTCTTCACCCCGGAAACCCGACCCACGTCGATCACCGAGGCATTGCGCGGCGGCGCGACCCAGACTTGGGGGATCATCTCGCAATCGGTCTCGGGGCTGTGGCATATGGTCACCGGGCAGATTTCCTCGTGCAACCTGCGCGGCGCCATCGGGATTGCCGAGGGATCGGCCGCGGCGGCAAAATCGGGGATGCCTGATTTCATCTGGTTCATCGCACTTCTGTCCACGGCGGTCGGATTTCTCAACCTCTTTCCGATCCCCGTGCTCGACGGCGGGCACCTCGTTTTCCACGTCTGGGAAGCTGTTGCGGGCAAGCCGCCTTCGGATCGTGTGCTGAACGGGCTGATGGCCGTGGGCATGGCGCTTGTGCTGACGCTGATGCTGTTTGGCCTGTCGAACGACCTCTTCTGTCCTTGACGGATTGCGCCACGCGAGGGCCGCATTTCAGCCATATTGGCGGGCTAGTTTCTATCCGTGAACCTTTTGGAGGAGGTCCGGAGATGCAACTCGTTCTGTCCCACGGATATCGCAGCCTGTCGATGATCTATGATCTGGCCATCGACCGTGTTTTGCCTCCGCTCGTGATCATTCTGGCACTGGCAGCAGCCGGGGTGATCGGGGTTCATCTGGTGGAATATTTCGACGCCGGAGCCATTCCCGGCCGGATTTGACGCGGGCACCCCATCCCAAGTGAAATTCTGACAGGGCGCAGGTTAATCCTGCGCCCTGTGCTTTTGACAAGATCGGGCTTTCCCGATAGTCACTTTGGGGAAGAGAAATGCCAAGGGGCGGGGTGAGGGCAATGAACAACTGGCTGCAACGTGGGGTCGGGCTGTCTGCTGCTAAGACGCTTTCCAAGAAAGCGGCAATTTTGCTTTCCGTTGCAATGGTTTGGACGGCTGCGCCGCAGTTCGCCACCGCGCAGGATTACCAGTTCAGCAAGCTTGTGATCGAGGGGAATGAGCGGATCGAGCCGCAGACGATCATCACCTTCGCCGGAATCGGTAAGGGGCAGGCGGTCTCGGCCGGTGGGCTGAACGATGCCTATCAGCGGCTGCAGGCCTCGGGCCTGTTCGAAAAGGTCGAGTTGGTGCCGCAAGGCAACACCCTTGTCATCCGCGTTCAGGAATACCCGACGGTCAATATCGTCAACTTCGAAGGCAACAAGCGCCTGAAGGACGAGGATCTCGCCCAGATCGTTTCCACCCAGTCGCGCAAGGTCTATTCGCCTGCCGCGGTGGAGGCCGATGCGAACAAGATCGTTGAGGCATATTCGCAGGCCGGCCGTTTCGCCGCGCGTGTCGATCCCAAGGTAATCCGCCGTGACGGCAACCGCGTGGATGTGGCCTTCGAGATCAAGGAGGGCAAGGTCTCCGAGGTCGAGCGCATCTCGTTCACCGGCAACCGCGCCTACTCCGACCGCAAGCTGCGCAACATCCTGTCGACCAAGCAGGCGGGCCTGTTCCGCCAGATCATCCAGCGCGACACGTTCATCGCCGATCGCGTGGAATATGACCGTCAGCTGCTGACCGATTTCTACCGCTCGCGCGGCTATGTCGATGTGCAGATCACCGGCGTTTCCTCCGAGATGACACGCGAGCGTGACGGCTTCTTCATGACCTTTAACGTGCGCGAAGGTCAGCAGTTCAAGTTCGGCAGCATCTCCACCGTTTCCGAGGTCGGAGAACTCGACGCCGAGGAATTCCAGAAACAGGCCAAGATCCGCTCGGGCGTCGTCTATTCGCCCAATGCCGTGGATCTCGCCATTACGCGGATGGAAGAGCTGGCGCTGCGCAAGGGTGCGCAATTCGTCCGCGTCGAGCCCCGCGTGACCCGCAATGACCGCGATCAGACGCTGGATATTGAGTTCGCGCTGGTGCGCGGCCCGCGCATCTTCGTTGAACGGATCGACATTGAGGGCAATACGACCACCCTCGACCAGGTGGTCCGGCGCGAGTTCCGCACCGTCGAAGGCGACCCCTTCAACCCGCGCGAGATTCGCAACTCGGCCGAGCGTATCCGTGCGCTTGGGTTCTTCTCGAACGCCGATGTGAACTCGCGTCAGGGTTCGTCCTCCGATCAGGTGATCGTGGATGTGAACGTGCAAGAGCAGCCCACCGGCTCGTTCGGGATCGGTGCAAGCTACGGCGTCGAGGCGGGCTTTGGCGTGACGCTGGATCTGCAGGAATCGAACTTCCTCGGTCGCGGCCAGTATCTGGGGTTCTCGCTTAGCACCAGCTCGGACAACCAGCAAAACCGCCTGACCTTCGTCGAGCCCTATCTCTTCGGGCGCGACCTCAAGGGCCGGTTCAGCGCCTGGTACACGACGTCGGAGAACGACAACAGCTACTTCTCGACCAGGCGTATGGGCATCACTCCGGCGATCGAGTTCCCGATTTCGCGCAACGGCCGGCTTGAGACGCGCTATACCTATTCGCGCGACAAGCTCTATGACATCACCACCGAGTCGTCCGAGATCCTGCAACGCGAGGCCGGAGAGCGCGACCGCTCGTCCTTCGGCTATACCTATACCTACGATACCCGGACGAGCTCGATCGACCCGCGGTGGGGTATGACCTTCCGCTTCAGCCAGGATCTTGCGGGCTTTGGCGGCGATGTCGAGGCGCTGTCGACGAACGCGCTGGCGCGGGTTGAGCGCAAGGTGCTCCAGGAAGAGGTCACCCTGCGTGCCGAACTGGAAGGCGGGGCGATCCATGCGCGCGGCAAGACCGACCTGACGATTCTCGACCGTTTCTCGGGCAACGGGAAAGTGCGCGGTTTCGAAAGCTGGGGCTATGGTCCGCGCGACCTCAATGCAGAGAATGAAGATGCACTGGGCGGCAAATATTATGCCGCGATGCGCGTTGAGTCCGAGTTCCCCCTGGGGCTGCCCGAGGAATATGGGATCACGGGCGGTCTGTTCTGGGATGTCGGTTCGGTCTGGGGGCTTGACGATACGCTCGGGACGGGCGGAAACGAGGTGGATGATAGCTTGAACTGGCGCTCGTCGATCGGCCTGTCGGTGTTCTGGACGACGCCCATCGGTCCGCTGCGCTTCAACATCGCCAAGGCGCTCAAGAAAGAAGATTACGACGAAGAGCAGGTGTTCGACCTGACGATCTCGACCAAGTTCTGAGGTCGGACGTGGGTCTGATCACCGTACAGTCGGTACTGCGAGCGGCGCTTCTGGCGGCGCTCGTTGCCGTTTCCGGGGGCGCGTCGGCGCAGCAGGCCCCGGTGCCGACGTCTCAGCAGATCGTCACGCTGGATTGGGAGCGCCTGTTCGAAGGCTCGAAATGGGGTTCGCGCGTGAAGAGCGATCTGGCCGAGGCTTCGGCAAAGCTGAACGCCGAGAATAGCCGCATCGCCGAGGAACTGATTGCAGAAGAGCGCGCCCTGACCGATCAGCGCGCGACAATGCAGCCGGAAGCCTTCCGCGCGGCCGCAGAGGCTTTCGATAAGCGCACGACCGATATTCGCAATGAGCAGCGCAACAAGGCGCAGGCGCTCTCGCGGTTGCTGGAAGACGAACGGCAGGCGTTCACCGCGCAGGTGCTGCCCTTGCTCGACGAATACCTCGAAGGCAATGGCGGCGGGATCGTCATCGACACCCGCGCCGTGATCCGCGCGCTTTCGCGGCTCGATGTTACCGACGAGATGATTGCGCTTGTCGATGCGCGTCTTGGCGCGGGCGCGCCGCCGCCCGCCTCGGGGTCCGAGACAACCACCCGCCCGTCGTCCGAGTAAGCGCCCGATCCTTGCCAAGGGGGCGCGCGATTGCTAGCAAAGTCAGCGACGTGCCATTCCGGCCAACTGTATTCGAAGGAGGTCTCATGACCGAACCCGCCCCCCATACCTCGGCCGATCTGGACCTGATCAAGCAGATCATTCCGCACCGCTACCCGTTCCTGATGATCGACAAGGTGCGCGATATCGTGCCGAACGAGACCGCGGTCGGGATCAAGATGGTGACCTGCAATGAGCCGCATTTCGAGGGGCATTTCCCGTCGAAGCCGATCATGCCGGGCGTGCTGATCGTCGAGGCGCTGGCGCAGACGGCGGCGGTTCTGGTGGGCGTGTCGATGGATGTCATCGGCAAGGATCTGCTGACTTATTTCATGGGCATCGACAAGGCCAAGTTCCGCCGCATGGTGGTGCCGGGCGACTGCCTTGAACTGCACGTCAAGGCGCTGCGCGGCGGCGGCAAGATCTGGAAATTCGAAGGCATCGCCAAGGTCGGCGACGAACTTGCCGCCTCGGCGGAATTTACCGCGATGATGGACCTGAAGGGGTAAGCGCATGGCCATTGACCACAGCGCGGTCCTCCATCCCTCCGCGGTGATCGAGGAAGGGGCGGTCATCGGCGCGGGCTGCCATATCGGACCGTTTTGCCATATCGGCCCCGAGGTGGTGCTTGCCGCCGGGGTCGAGCTAAAATCGCATGTCGTCATCACGGGCTGGACCGAGATTGGCGAGGGCACGACCGTGTTTCCCTTCGCCTCGCTCGGGCAGATCCCGCAGGATCTGAAGTTCAAGGGCGAACGCACCCGCCTAGTGATCGGCGCGCGCAACCGTATTCGCGAATATGTCACGATGAATGCCGGGACCGAGGGTGGCGGCGGGTTGACCAGTGTTGGCGACGACTGCCTGTTCATGGCCAACAGCCACGTGGCGCATGACGTGCAGATCGGCAATCGTGTGATCCTGGTGAACTCGGTCGCGATTGCAGGGCATTGCCATCTTGAGGATGACGTGATCGTCGGCGGTCTGTCGGGCGTGCACCAGTGGGTGCGCATCGGGCGCGGCGCGATCATCGGGGCGCTCTCGATGGTGACGGCCGATGTCATCCCGCACGCGCTTGTGGCCGGTCCGCGGGCGGGGCTCGAAGGGCTGAACCTTGTCGGGTTGAAGCGGCGCGGCACTGCGCGGGCCGAGATCAGCGCCCTGCGTGAGCTTTACATGGCGCTGTCCGAGGGCAACTTCCGCGAGCAGGCCCGCAAGCTCAATGAAGAGGGCATTGACAGCGATCTGGCGCGCGAGGTGCTCGATTTCATCCTCGGTCCGTCGGACCGCAGCTTCCTGACCCCGCGATGAGCAGCGCGACGGCGTTGATCGCCGGGACCGGAACCTTACCCCGCCTGCTGGCTCAGGCCGCGCCGGGGATGCTGATTTGCGAGTTAGACGGATTCGCCTGCGAGATCCCGGGCGCCGAACCGTTGCGCTTCCGGATCGAGCGGCTGGCCGTCTTTCTGGACGCGCTGGTGGATCGCGGAACCGAGCGGGTCTGTTTTGCCGGAGCGATGCGCCGCCCGCGCCTTGAGGCTGAATTGTTCGACATGCGCACCGCAAGCCTCGTGCCGCGCCTTCTGCCGGCCATTCAGGCGGGGGACGACGCGACGCTGCGGGCGGTGATCGAGCTGTTCGAGGAATGGGGCCTGACGGTTGTTGGCGCCGATGAGATCGCGCCTGAACTCGTGCCCGGTGCGGGTATCCTGACTGGCGCGCCCTCGGATGCGGATCTGCGCGATGCGGCCCGCGGCGCCGAGATCGTCGCGGCGCTTGGTGCGGCCGATGTGGGGCAGGGGGCGGTTGTCGCGCAGGGGCTTTGCCTGGCGACCGAGGCGCTGCCCGGAACCGATGCGATGCTGGAATTCGCGGCACTGCATCAAGGGCTTAAGCCCGATCCCAATGGGGCGCGGGGGGTCTTTTACAAGGCGCCGAAACCGGGGCAGGATCGCCGGATCGACCTGCCCGCGCTTGGCCCGGAAACCGTTGCCCGCGCCGCTGCGGCGGGGCTTGCCGGGATCGCCTTCGAGGCGGGTGGGGTGCTGTTGCTCGACCGCGACGCGACGATAGCGGCGGCCGAAGAGGCCGGGCTTTTCCTTTGGGCGCGCGAACCATGAAGCTGTTCTTGATCGCGGGGGAGGCTTCGGGGGACAAACTCGGCGCGGCGCTGATGGCCGGGCTCAAGTCCCTCGCCCCCGAGGTCGAGTTCCACGGCATCGGCGGGCCGCTGATGGAGGCCCAGGGGCTGACCTCGCTCTTCCCGATGGAGGAATTGTCGGTCATGGGCCTGACAGAGGTCTTGCCGAAGTACCGCCACCTCAAGCGCCGTATTGCCGAGTCGGCCGAGGCCGTGACGCGGCTTGCGCCTGACGCGCTGATCACCATCGACAGCCCCGACTTCTGCCTGCGCGTGGCGCGGCTGGCCCGCGCGGCGCAGCCCCGTCTGCGCACCATTCATTACGTCGCGCCCTCGGTCTGGGCCTGGCGTCCGGGGCGTGCAGCCAAGATGGCCGAGGTGATCGACCACGTCCTCGCGCTGTTGCCGTTTGAGCCGCCCTATATGGAAGCCGCCGGGATGAGTTGCGATTTCGTCGGCCACCCCGTCGTGGCCGAGCCGCGCGCATCGGATGAAGACGCCATCGCCTTCCGCGCGGCCCATCAGATTGCCTCCGATCAGCCGCTTGTCGTCTGCCTTCCCGGTTCCCGCGCGGGTGAGGTGAAGCGCCTTGCCCCGCGCTTTGATGAGGCGCTGATGCGCCTTCGCGATCGCGAGCCGGGCCTGCGCGTTATCCTTCCTACGGTGCGGGGCGTCTCGGACATGGTGCGCGAGATGTCGGCGCGCTGGCCGGTCCCGCCGATTGTGGTCGAGGACCCGGTGGCCAAGCGCGCGGCCTTTGCTGCGGCGGATCTTGCGCTTGCGGCCTCGGGAACGGTCAGTCTTGAGCTGGCCGCCGCGCGCACGCCGATGATCATCGCCTATGATGCGAATTTCCTGACCTGGCATATCGCCTCGCGCATGCTGCGGATCGACACGGTGACGCTGGTTAATCTGGTGTCCGAGACCCGCGCGATTCCCGAATATCTCGGGCCGCGCTGCCGCCCCGGACCGATCGCGAATGCGATGCTGGAACTGCTTGAGCATGACGACCTGCGTCAGCAACAGTTGGAGGCGATGGAACTGACGATGCGGCGCCTTGGCGAGGGCGGCGAAGACCCCGGGCTGCGCGCGGCGCGCTCGGTTCTTTCGGTGCTTGAAAAGCCGCGAAAGGCCGGGTGATGCGGCGGGCCACATTCGCTTTGCTATTCGCCGCAGCGCCCGCCTGGGCCGCCGATCCGATCGCGGGAGAGGCTGCATATCAGCGCGCCTGCGCGCGTTGTCACCGCGACCCTTCGGTCATCCTGACCCGACTGGGGCCGGATTTCGCGGCCAGCGACAGCGCTGCCCGCGCGGCGCGACTGGAGGCATTCATCGCGACGCACCATTCTCCGGGCGCTCAGGCGGCTGATATCGCGGCGTGGCTTGCCGCGCGCTAAAGTGCGCGCAGCGTGACCCCTGCGCTTTCCAGCCTAGCGCGCAGCGTGCGGGCCATCGCGACCGCCTCGGGCGTGTCGCCATGCAGGCAGATCGTGTCGATGCGCGACGGAATACGGTGGCCGTTTTCTGCGATGATCGCGCCTTCGCGTAGCATGGATAGGATACGCTCGGCCGCAAAATCGGGGTCATGCAGGACCGCGCCGGGCAGACTGCGATCAACCAGCGTTGCGTCGGGGTTATAGGCGCGATCGGCGAAAATCTCGGCGGCTATCTGTTGCGTCAGTGCCCGAGCGGCTCGCTCTTGCGCGGTTGCGGCAAGCACCATCAGCACCAGATCGGGCTGCACCGCCAGCGCGGCGCGGTAACAGGTATCGGCCATCTCTGCATCTTCCGAGGCCATGTTCGCCAACGCGCCATGCAGCTTGAAATGACGCAGTTTCAATCCGTTGGCCTGCGCGGCGGCCTGTGCGGCGCCGGTCTGATAGGCGATCAGATCTGTCAGTTCGGTGGCAGACAGTTGCATCCGGGTGCGGCCAAAATTTGCGCGGTCGTCAAAGCCAGGATGGGCGCCAAGGCCGACGCCCGCAGCGGCCGCCGCGCGCAGGGTTTGCGCCATCAGCCCTGCGCTTCCGGCGTGCAGCCCGCAGCAGATATTTGCCGAGGTAGTGACCTCAAGCAATTCTGAGTCCGAGCCGCTGCCCTCGCCCATGTCGGCGTTCAGATCGACCTTCATGTTTACTCCTCATCGCCGCGTACCATGCCCGAGATCAACTGATAGCCAAGCAGGTCGGCGATGTCATGCGCGCTGCGGGTCAGCGGCTGGCACGCCCGCCGAAGCGGCGCCAGCCACTGGCTTTCGGGCGGGCTGACGACTTCGGCCTCGCGCAGGCCAATTTCGCGAAAACGCAGCGTGGTACCGGGGCTCGCCTGCGCCAGGATCGGCAGATCGACGGGAAGGATGGTGCCAAGGCGGGGATAGCCGCCGACGGTCTGGCATTCGGCTAGCAGCACCATCGGCACCCCCGCGCCGGTCATCTGAATATCGCCTGCGGTGATCAGGTCGGAGACGAGGCTGCCTGCGGTGTCTGGCGCGAAGGGCGCGCCGGGATGGGCCAGCGTGACGCCCTGCCGGTTGCCGCGAGTGACCGTGAAGGCTGTGTCGAAGAACCGCGCGCGCTCTGTCGCGCTAAAAAGCGCGGTCTGCGGGCCGGGAATGACCCGTAGCGTCCCGCCCGAGAGGCGCGGCTCGGGAATCAGCGCGAGGCTCGGGGCGTCGGGTGTGGGATCGGCAACAAGGGGTAGCCGGGTGGCCGCTTGCAGCCGTTCCCCGATGCCCGCCGCAAGATGCGCAGACTGGGCACCGATCAGAGGCGCACAGGAGAGCCCCCCGCCAAAGCTGAGATAACCGTAGGCGCCGCTTTCGCAGGGGCCAAGCTCGAGCACTGACCCGGCGGGCAGCAGATGCGAGGCGTTCCAGCGCAGCGGTGCACCCTCAAGCAGTGCGCGCATCGGCGCGCCGGTCAGCGCGATCCGGGTATCAAGCGTTGTCCGAAACCGCCCACCCATTCCCGCCATCTCAAGGCAGGCGCGCGGGGCGGCTTGGCCAAGGAGCGCCGCCGCCTCGTATAGAGCACAGCGGTCGGCCGCGCCCCCGGGGCTGAGCCCCTGTGCCAGATGCCCCGGACGACCGAGGTCTTGCACCGTGACACTGGGGCCGATGCTCAGGATGTCGAGCCAGCCGGTCATGATGTGCGTTCCAGCCGGGCGCCGCCCATCGGGTCGCCCGTCGCCTCGATCGCGGTGAGTGCGCTGTGGTCGACGGGCGTAAAGCGCACGCCATCGCCTGCGTGCAGCGGCACCGGGTTATCCGCACGCAACTGGAAGGGACGGAAGGCGCAACGCCCCAGCCAGCGCCAGCCGGTGGGCGAGGCATTGGCAAACAGAACGATCTGACGGATCGCTGTCACGATGGCCCCGGCGGGAACCTCGGGGGTCAGGGCGCTCAGGCGCGGCATCTCCCAATTCTCGGGCAGAAGGCCCAGGTAGGGCTGGCCCGGTGCGAAACCGATCGCCAGAACGTCCAGCGGTGTTGCGCACAGCTGATCGACCAGCGCGCCCTCGCCAAGTCCGGCGATCTGCGCAACCTGCGCAAGCTGCGGGCCGTTTTCGCCGCCGAAACTGGCCGGGATGTGCCAGATCCGGTCGGGGCGATGCGGGGCGCTTTGGATATCGTTCAGCCGCTCGCTCAGTGCCGCTTCGATTGCCACGCGCGTTGTCGTCATGCGGTCGAACCGCACTAGAACCGAGGCCAGTGCAGAGACGCATTCGACCTGGCCGGGCAGGGGGGCGGCCTGAAGTGCCGCGGAAAGCGCGCGGGGGGCGCGGTTGGCCCGCGCCTCGAAGCGCAGCGCAAAGCGCACCAACACGCCATCGAGCCCGAGCGGCAGGATCTCGGGGGCGGGCGCAGCAGTGGGGGCAGAGGCATGTGTCATCGCGGCTATCAAACGCGCAATCCGCGGCGGCTTCAACCTTTGTCGAGGGGCGCGACGTTGATGGCCAAAAAAGGCCGAGAGTCGGCTTGATGTGCCATATCGTCTTTGAAAATCAAGAGGAAGTGGCGGAGAGACAGGGATTCGAACCCTGGGTGGGCTCACACCCACAACGGTTTTCGAGACCGCCCCGTTCGACCGCTCCGGCACCTCTCCGCATCGGTGGTCGTCGTGTGGGCGGGATTTAGCCTGCCAATAGGGCGGTTGCAACCGCTTTTTGAAACTTTTTTTACGGCTGGATTTCGCCCCTGCGGCGAAGTGGTCTCGGCCTTGTGTTCGTTGGGGTTTGGGGTTTTCCTTGCAGGCTATCCGGCGCAAGGTGGCGATGGACAAGGGCTTTCTTGGGGCTGCGGATGGCTTGGCGATTCTTGAAGGCAGGGCGGGGGATGCTGGCGCAGGTGGCGCTGGCTTTGCTGGTTTCAGTGATCCCCGTGGGGGCGCTGCGGGCCGATCCCGCGCGGATTTCCGATCTGTTGCATACGGGCGAATTGTTCGACGTGCTGCAGCAGGAGGGCTTGGCCTATGGCGATGATCTGATGCAGGAAATCATGGGCGCGCCCGGCGATGCGCTATGGGAGCGCGAGGTTTCCGATATCCACGATCCGGCTGCCCTGCGCCCGCATTATGATGCCTTGCTGGCCGAGGGGCTTGCCCAGGCGGACCAGCCCGCGATCGAGGCCTGGCTTGCCTCGGATCTGGCGCAGCGCATGATCGGGCTGGAGATCTCGGCGCGGCGCGCGTTGCTGGACCCTTCGGTCGAGGACGCGGCGCTGTGGGCCGCCGAAGAGGCCGATGCCAAAGGCGATCCGCGCCTTGCCGCAGTGCGCGGGATCATCGAGGCGGGCGATCTGATCGAGCCGAACGTGATGGGCGGGTTGAACGCCAATCTGTCCTTCTATCGCGCCATGGCCGAGGGCGGTGCCTTTCCCTATGAGGTGACCGAGACCGACATGTTGGCCGATGTCGCGGCGCAGGAGCCCGAAATCCGCGCCGACGTGACGCATTGGATCGAGGGCTACCTGTTCATGGCCTATTCGCCGCTCAGCCTTGAGGAGATGACCCAGATCGCCGAGTTCAGCGCCTCGAAGCCCGGTCAGGATCTGATGCGGGCGCAATTCGAGGCGTTCGATGTGGTCTATGAGGAAAGCTCGGCCGCGCTTGGCGCGGCTCTGGCACGGCGGTTGATCGGGCAGGAACTGTAGGCCTGCCCGAACCCGCTCAGCGCATCCGCAGCGCGCCGTCGAGGCGGATGACCTCGCCGTTCATGTAGCCGCAGGAAATGATGAAACCGGCGAGGCGCGCGTATTCCGCCGGATCGCCGAGCCGCTTGGGGAAGGTGACCTCGGCGGCGAGGCTGTCCTGAACCTCTTCCGGAAGGCCCTTCATCATCGGGGTCGCGAAGATGCCCGGCGCGATGGAGCAGACGCGAATGCCCTGTGCCGCCAGATCGCGCGCGAGCGGCAGGGTCATGCCTGCGATTCCGCCCTTCGAGGCCGCATAGGCTGCCTGGCCCTTCTGGCCGTCGAATGCTGCGATCGAGGCGGTGTTGACGATCACCCCGCGCTCGGGGCCGGGGTTCTGGGCCATTTCGGCTGCCGCAAGTCGCAGGACGTTGAACGAGCCGATCAGGTTGATATTGATCGTGCGCGCGAAGGTCTCAAGCCGGTGCGGGCCTTCGCGGCCGACAACGCGCTCTCCCGTCGCGATGCCGGCGCAGTTGACGACCGTGTTGATCGCTCCCATCGCCGCTTTCGCCTGGGCGATGCCCGCCAGAACCGAGGCCTCGTCGGTCACGTCAACCTCGGCAAAGCTCGCGCCGATCTCTGCCGCGAATTCGGTGCCGCGCGCACTGTCGCGGTCGAACAGGCAGACCTTGCCACCCATCTCGCGGATATATTGCGCGGTTGCGGCGCCCAGACCCGATGCCCCCCCGGTAACGATCGCACAGACTTGGCCGAGTTCCATTCCGTCCTCCCATGAAATGAACGTATGTTCATTTACGACCAAGGGGTCGCTTCTGTCCAGACTCATATCACAAAACGCTCCGCATTTCGTGAAATGACGTGACGCCGGAACGGGAAAGCACTGGCGTATAGTCCCCACTGGTCGCGCTAGTTGCGGCCAGCGTCTTATAGGAGAAATGCGATGAAACGGATTATGGTGGCTGGCGGAATGATGGCCCTGATGGCGGGCGCAGCGCAGGCTGGCGGCTATACCGCTCCGGTTGTCGAGGCTGCTCCGGTGGTTGCGCAACCCGTCGTGGCCGCGACCGGCGACTGGACCGGTTTCTACGCCGGTGGCCAGCTTGGCTATGGTGACAGCGATTTCGGTCCCGGCAGTGGCGATGG
Organism: Sedimentimonas flavescens; assembly: GCF_019264375.1. Taxonomy (GTDB): domain Bacteria; phylum Pseudomonadota; class Alphaproteobacteria; order Rhodobacterales; family Rhodobacteraceae; genus Rhodobacter; species Rhodobacter flavescens. The sequence goes on from NZ_JAHVAI010000005.1 coordinate 239,721, forward strand.
CGCTTTCGGCGGTGTCCATGCTGGTTACCTCTATGATCTTGGGCGCTTCGTGACCGGGGTCGAGGTGGATTACAGCGCGGCCGATCTGGACTTCGGTCAGGGCAATTCGGTCGACCGGATGGGCCATATCAAGGCTATCGGCGGTATCGACCAGGGCGCCTTGCTGCTCTACGGCAGCATCGGCGCCGCCTATGTGCACGCAGATATTGGCGGCACGGGCTACAATGATGTGATCCCGGCCGTGGGCCTTGGCGCGAGCTACAAGATGAACGACGCCTGGACCCTGGGTGGCGAGCTGATGTACCACAAGGGCGACAACTTCGACCGCTCGGGCGAGGATCTCGAGATGACGACCCTTTCGATGAAGGCGTCCTTCAACTTCTGATCCATCCGGATTATCGCGACGGCGGCCCCAGTGGCCGCCGTTTGCATTTACCAGCGACCGCTGGCGCCGCCGCCCGATGAGCGCCCGCCACCGAACGAGCCTCGGCCACCCGATCCCTTGCGCTGGATCGTGAAGGGCTTGGTGCGCGTCCAGTCACAGTTCGGGCAGCTTTCATCCCAATGCCCCTGTCCGGCCGAGGTCCGGTCTGCAGGCGTATCGATCACGCGGTTGCGCGTGATGCCACGACGACCGCAGCTGGGGCAGGGGGTAACGCGCCCCATCGCCCGCCAGATCCGGTTGCGCATCGCCAGAAGCGCGGCAAGCCCCATCGCGATCAGTGCGACAAAACTGGCATCGCCCTTCGAGGTCTTCGGAACCGAGCCGGGCGGCAGGCCATCGGCGTAGCGCTCGGCGATTTCGCTGATGACCGCGTCGGTTCCACCCTCGATCCCCTCGGACATGCGCCCGTCTCGGAAGGCGGGCAGCATGATCCGGTTGATGATGTCCTGCGCGGGAATGTCATATTCTGGGTTGTATCCCGCGCCCAACTCAATTCGCATCGCGCGGTCGGCGCTGATCACGAGGATCATGATCCCGTCGCTGCGCGTGGGGTCGCCGATCCCCCAGCCGTTGAATAGGCGCGTTGCGAAGGTCTCCAGCGAGGGTGCCGGGTCGTAGGCGTCTTGCGAGACGAGCGTGACCACAGTCGCCTCGATCCCGGTCCGTGCCCGCAGGTCGGCCAGCTTCTGATCCAGCCGCTGTTCGACCTCAGCCGGCAGGAGGTCGGCGAAATCGTTCACCGTCAGGCTCTGATACTCGGGGAACGGCTCGGCCGTGGCGATGCCCGCCCAAAGAAGCAGAATCAGTGCAGAGATCATGCGCATGGCGAGGCCTTTCGCTGTAAGCCCGCGAATTGGGCATGGCGGGGTGGGGGCGGTCAATGGCAGCACGGGAAGAATTGCGGAATCCGGCGCGGAGGAGGTATTGGCGCCGGACGTTTTGCGGTGCAGTGAAAAATGCTATGGAAAGTGCGGCATGCGAGAAATATTCCTGAGAGATGACGAGAGCGCCGCAAGGATTGCCGAGATGGATGACGTTGACCATAAGATCGCGATGCTGCTGGGGCAGGATGCGCGGCTCTCGCTTGCGCAGATCGGGGCGCAGGTTGGCCTGTCCACCTCAGCCGTGAATGAGCGGATCCGCCGGTTGAGCGAGCGCGGCGTGCTGCGCCGCATGATGGCGGACGTCGCGGCTGAGCAGATCGGGCTTCCGGTCGCGGCCTTTGTCTGGGTAGCACTTGCGCCGCAAGCCGATGAGGCTGCGTTTCGCCTTGCCATGGCAGAGCACCGGGGCGTCACCGCCTGCCACCATGTCACCGGCCCGTGGTCCTACCTCGTGCAGATCCGCGCCCCCAGCCTTGATGGCGTCGAGGCCTTCCTGTCCGAGTTGAAGGCGGGTGGCTGGATCGCGCGGTCCGAGACGAACCTCGCGCTTTCGAGCGTGGTCGAGCCGCCCTTCCGCTACCGGGGGCTGGTATGAGCACTGCTTTGCTTCTGGGGAAATCCATTGCGATGGGCGTGGCCATCGCGGCGCCGCTTGGGCCGATCGGGGCCTTGTGCATCCAGCGCACACTTGCGCGAGGCTTTGCGTCAGGTGTTGCAGGTGGGCTGGGGACCGCGCTGGCCGATGCCGCCTATGCGGCGGCCGCTGCGGCGGGTTTTGCCACATTCGCGGCTTTGTTGCAGAAAATCAGTGGGCCGCTCGGGCTGGTTGGCGGGGTGTTCCTGCTCTGGCTGGCCTGGCGTGGCTGGCCGCGCGGGGGCGGAGGCGCTGTGCGTGCCGCCGCCGTGCCCGAGCCGCGCGGGCTTTGGGCCACCACGCTCACCACCTTCGCGCTGACCATGACCAACCCGGCGACGATCCTCAGTTTCGCCGCGATTTTTGCGGGGCTGGGGCTGGCGCGCACGGCCTCGGTCGGGGCCGCGGTCACTGTGGTAGTAGGCGTTTTCGCGGGTTCGATGCTGTGGTGGATCTTCCTGTCCGGGCTGGTCGCGGCGCTGCATCACCGCCTGCCGGGGGCTTTCGCGCAATGGACCGCGCGGATCTCGAGCGTGATGATGGGGGCGTTCGGGATCTGGGCGCTGTGGCACGCGCTAGCCTAGGGCGCTCAACTATCGGGTGGCAACAGCCCGAGACCACGCAGATAGATGCCGATACCGGATTCGAGCAGCGCCTCTGGGTCATAGGGTGCGCGCGAGCCGGGGGCGGCGCGTGCGTGCAACTCCACCACGCCATGCGCCATCGCCCAGACATGCGCGGCCACCATCTGCGCGGGTGGGCGGCGGCCTTCGGGAATGGCGCGCAACAGCGCCTCGGTCGCGCGCAGCATGGCGGTTTCGGCGCGCTGCGCCTGCGCCGATAGCTCTGGCGTCCGGTTCGGCACGACGCCGCTTTCGAACATCGCCATGTAATGCCCGGGGAACTTGCGGGCGAAGGCCAGATAGGCCCTTCCGACCGCACCGAACGCGGCCAGAGACGAGGGGTTCCCCGCGTTCCAGGCATGTTCGAGCAGGTCGGCGAAGATCGCATAGCCTTGGCGCGCGCATTCCGCGATCAGATCGTCGCGCCCGGCGAAATGGCGATAGACGGCGGCGGGGGTCACGCCCGCATCCTTTGCTGCCTCGGACAGGGTGAAGCCGGTCGGGCCGCGCTCGGCGATCAGGAGTAGCGCGGCCTGCACCAGCGCCTGCCGCAGATTACCGTGGTGATAGCCCTGCTTAGTCATTCAGGATGACGGGGCCGCCGCAGATGTTTTCATCAATATTGCCAATGTCCTGCGCGTCTTTGTTCGCGTAATCTACGCGATGCAAAACGGTCTGGATCGCCGCAATCCGGGCGCGCATCTTGTCGTCTGAGCGGATCACCGTCCAGGGCGCGTGTGCGCTGTGACTACAGGTCAAGGTTTCCTTGATTGCCTCGGAATAGGCGTCCCATTTCTTGAGACCCTCGACGTCGATCCAGCTGAGTTTCCACTGTTTCAGCGGGTCTTTCTCGCGGTCGAGGAAGCGCTGCAATTGTTCGGCGCGATCGACGCTCAGCCAGAGCTTGACCAGAATGATGCCTTCCTCAATCAGCATCTTCTCGAAATCGGGGAGTTGGGCAAAGAAATGCGCGCGCTGTTCGGGTTTGCAAAAGCCGAAGACATGCTCGACCACGCCGCGGTTATACCAGGATCGGTCGAACATTGCGATCTCACCCGCGGCGGGCAGCCAGTCGACGTAACGCTGGAAATACCACTGCGAGGATTCCCGCTCGGTCGGTTTCGGCAGCGCGACGACATAGGCCGAGCGCGGGTTCAGGTTCTCGCTCATCCGGGCGATGGTGCCGCCCTTGCCGGCGGCATCGCGCCCCTCGAAGATCACGGCAAGGCGCTTGCCTGTGGCCTTGAGATCCCAAAGCATCTTGACCAGTTCGACCTGAAGCGCCTCCATGTGGCGCTCATAGGCCTTTCTCGACATCTCTTCCCGGTAGGGATATGATTTCGAAAGAATTTCGTCTTTCTTCGCGTTCTTGATCGCGGCGCGCACAGGCTCGGGCGCTTCGTCGGTCAGATAGCGGGTAATGTCGCCGACAAAGGGGATGTCGGCGGCCAGCGGTGCGGGCGTCTTGGCGTCGCTGTCGGGTTTGTCGTGTTTCTTGCCCATCTGCCGCTCCTGATGTGAACCAGATTCACTATAGAGCGCGCGGGACGCACCGCAAGCGCGTCCCCGGCCTCAGGCCGAGTGCGCGCCCGCGGCCAATGCGGCGACCTTGGCAAGCACTTCGGCAACCGGTTTGCCCGCTCCGATTTCCTTGACGATGGCGGACCCCACGACGCAGCCGTCGGCCACGCTGGCGATGGTTTGCGCGGCCTCGGGCGTGTTGATGCCGAAGCCCACGATCACCGGCAGGTCTGTGGCGCGCTTGATGCGAGCGACCTCGGGGCCGACCTCGGCAGCCTGCGCGGCCTGACTGCCGGTGATGCCGGTGACCGAGACGTAATAGACGAAGCCCGAGGTGTTTTGCAGCACCTTCGGCAGGCGCTTGTCATCGGTGGTGGGCGTGGCAAGGCGGATGAAGTTCAGCCCGGCCTCGCGCGCGGGCAGGCACAGCTCGCTATCCTCTTCGGGCGGCAGGTCAACCACGATCAGCCCGTCGACGCCGGCGGCCTTGGCATCCGCCAGGAACTTGTCCACGCCGCGGTTATAGATCGGGTTGTAATAACCCATCATCACGATCGGGGTGGTCGCGTCCGTCTCGCGGAAGGCAGCAACCATATCGAGCGTCTTTTGCAGCGTCTGGCCACCATCGAGCGCGCGCTGGCCCGCCAGTTGGATCGTCGGGCCGTCCGCCATCGGATCGGTGAAGGGCAGGCCCAGTTCGATCACGTCCACGCCCGCGGCCGGCAGCCCCTTCATCACCTCAAGCGAGGTCTCCAGATCCGGATCGCCCGCCATGATATAGGCCACGAAGGCGCGTTTACCTTCGGCTTTGAGCGCGGCGAATTTGGCGTCGATGCGAGTCATGGCGTCCCCTTGGAATTCATCCCAAGCGGTTTGCGGCATGGGGACGGGAAAATCAATGCCGAAAGGGGGCGCGGCTTGCCTTGAGGCCCTTGCCCGCGTATGAGGCGCGCAACGATTGAAAGGGAAAGATCATGGGCTTCAAGATGGGGATCGTCGGGCTGCCGAACGTTGGCAAATCGACGCTGTTCAATGCGCTGACGAAGACGGCCGCCGCGCAGGCCGCCAACTTCCCCTTCTGCACCATCGAGCCGAACGTGGGCGAGGTCGCCGTGCCCGATCCGCGCCTCGACAAGCTGGCAGCGATTGCAAGCTCCAAGCAGATCATCCCGACGCGCATGACCTTTGTGGACATCGCGGGCCTCGTGAAAGGGGCGTCGAAGGGGGAGGGGCTTGGCAACCAGTTCCTGGCCAACATCCGCGAAGTCGATGCCATCGCCCATGTGCTGCGCTGCTTCGAGGACGGGGACGTGACCCATGTCGAGGGCCGCGTCGATCCGATCGCCGATGCCGAGACCATCGAGACCGAGCTGATGATCGCCGATATGGAATCGATCGAGAAGCGCCTCGCCAATATCTCGCGCAAGATCAAGGGCGGCGACAAGGAAGCGGTCGAGCAGGAAAGGCTGCTCAAGGCCGCGCTGGCCGTGCTGGAATCGGGCAAGCCCGCGCGCACCGTCCAGGTCTCGGAAGATGACCGCAAGCAGTGGAACATGCTGCAATTGCTGACTGCCAAGCCCGTGCTATTCGTGTGCAACGTCGAGGAAGCCTCGGCCGCCAGCGGCAACAGCCAGTCCGAGCGCGTCGCCAAGATGGCGGCAGAGCAGGGGATGGGGATCGTCGTCATCTCGGCCAAGATCGAGGAAGAGATCAGCCAGCTCGACGACGAGGAAGCCGAGATGTTCCTGGGCGAGATGGGTCTGGAAGAGGCGGGCCTTGACCGGCTGATCCGCGCCGGTCACGCGCTTCTGGGGCTCCAGACCTATTTCACCGTCGGCCCCAAGGAGGCCCGCGCCTGGACGATCCGCAAAGGTACGCTTGCGCCGCAGGCCGCCGGTGTGATTCACGGTGATTTCGAACGCGGCTTCATCCGCGCCGAGACTGTCGCCTATGACGACTACATCGCCTACAAGGGCGAGGCGGGTGCCAAGGAGGCTGGCAAGTTCCGCGTCGAAGGCAAGACCTACGAGGTCAAGGACGGCGACGTGCTGCATTTCCTGTTCAACGCCTGAGCATTGGGGCGTCAGCCGATCTTCCACTGGGGGCCTTCGGGCCCCCTTTGCTTTTCGCCACAAAAACAGCGCGCTCGGGTACGAGTTTGCCCTTGCCCGCCCCCGACACTCCCGCTAAACGGGTCGGCGGAGTGGTGGCCGAGTGGTCGAAGGCACACCCCTGCTAAGGGTGCAGGCGGGAAACCGTCTCGAGGGTTCGAATCCCTTCCACTCCGCCACCGACCCCTGTCTCTGCCGCACCGGCCGGTTTTCTCCAAAATTCCCACGACATTTCAAAGCCTTTCCCGGGGCGTCTCTTGGCTGAGACAGTCTTGCTTCGGCCGTTTGCGCAAGCCTGTGCGAGGCGTCTCAGAGACCAGATTTCGGCGGTCCGGTTTTGACCGGGTTTCCCTGATACGGGTCAATTTACAGGGAATTTTCTTGAATTGAGCCGATTTCGGGCAAAATGCACCTCAGATTGCACTGTAATTCCAATGGCTTGTGGGGCGAATTCCCT
>NZ_JAHVAI010000050.1 GCF_019264375.1 Sedimentimonas flavescens
GGGGAGTGTCTGAAACTCTGTGTATCTGATCGGGGCCATGCGGTTTTCAGATACGTTCAGGCGTCGAAGCGCCCGGCGAACATTATGGCCAGCTGATTACGGGCGGCAACCCATTCCCGGACGGCGCGGCCGCCTTTCTCGAAGTTGCGGACGGCCAGGAAGATCAGCTTCTTTGCGGCCTCCTCGGTCGGGAAGGAGCCCTTGGTCTTCAGCGTCTTCCGCAGCACCCGGTTCAGCGACTCCACGGCGTTGGTGGTGTAGATGATCTTCCGGATCCCGGCGCTGAAGGCATAGAACGGGGTAACCTCTGCCCAGGCCCGGCGCCAGGCCGGGGCGATCGATGGGTATTTTCCGCCCCATTTCTCCTCGAACGCGTCCAACTGGCGGGCCGCCTCCTCGGCAGTCGGGGCCTCGTAGATCGGGCGCAGGTCGGCGGCCACGACCTTGCGGTCCTTCCACGAACAGAAGTTCATCGAATGGCGGATCAGGTGAACGATGCAGGTCTGGACCATGGTCTCGGGAAAGGCCGCTGTGATGGCCTCCGGGAAGCCCTTCAGCCCGTCCACGACGGCGATCAGGATGTCCTGGACGCCCCGGTTGCGCAGCTCGGTCATCACCGACAGCCAGAACTTGGCTCCTTCATTGTCGGCGATCCAGAGGCCGAGAACCTCGCGTTCCCCGTCCCGGGTAACGCCTAGGGCGATGTAGACGGCCTTGTTCTTGACCATCCGGCTGTCGGCATCGCGGATCTTCACGCGCAAAGCGTCAAAGATCACAATTGGATACATTCGGTCCAGCGCCCGGTGCTGCCATTCGCGGACCTCGTCAAGAACGGCGTCGGTGACGCGGCTGATCAGGTCGGGTGAGACCCGCAGCCCATAGAGATCCTCCAGATGGGCCTGGATATCGCGCACCGACAGGCCGGCGGCGTAGAGACCGATGATCTTGTCATCCACGCCGTCGATCCGGGTCTGGCCCTTCTTCACCAGCTCGGGCTCGAAGCTGCCGTTCCGGTCGCGGGGCACCGTCAGCGGCACTTCGCCATCCGAGCCCTTCACCCGCTTCGTCGCGGTCCCGTTCCGGCGGTTCGCCTGTTCGGGAGGCGGTTCAGCGCCGGCCTCGTAGCCCAGATGCGCGGTCAGTTCGGCTCCGAGCATGCGCTCCATCAGCCGCACCTTCAGTTCCTTCATCAGCCCGGCATCGCCAAGCAGATCCTCAGGCCGCTTGCAGCCCTTCAGCAACTCGTCCAGCAGTTCATTGGAAATCGTCATCGTCCTGGCTCCTCTCAAGAAGCATGGACCCGTTCACCCATACACAGAAGACCTGACACTCTC
>NZ_JAHVAI010000051.1 GCF_019264375.1 Sedimentimonas flavescens
TGAATAGCCCCGCGTTTTCTAGACGCCTTCGGGTCTCAGTTTCCGCTGCCGTTCGAACTCGACGGGCGACAGCATCTCGTTTCTCGCATGCTTGCGCTTCGGATTGTAGAACATCTCGATGTAATCGAACACATCCTGCCTGGCTTCTACGCGGGTTCTGTATGTCCTGCGTCTGATCCGTTCGCGCTTGAGCAGGTTGAAGAAGCTCTCCGCGACCGCGTTGTCGTGGCAGTTGCCGCGCCGGCTCATGGAATGTTCCAGATTGTGGGCACGTAGGAACGCGACCCAGTCCATGCTGGTGAATTGGCTGCCCTGGTCCGAATGGATCAGGACCTTCCCCTTGGGCTTTCGACGCCAGACCGCCATGTGCAGAGCCTGCAACACAACATCAGTCGTCTGCCGGCTCTGCATCGACCAGCCGACCACGCGGCGCGAGAAGAGGTCGATGACGACAGCCAGGTAGGCAAAGCCCTCCTGCGTGCGAATGTAGGTAATGTCGGTGACCCAGACCTTGTCCGGCGCCCCCACGTCGAACTGCCGGTCGAGAGTGTTGTCGACAACAACCGACGGCTTGCCGCCATACTTTCCGGGGCGGCGTTTGTAGCCGATCTGCGCCCTGATCCCGGCCAGCTTCGTCAGACGGGCAACACGGTTCACGCAGATGCTTTCGCCCTGTTCGATCAAGTCGTCATGCAACTTGCGGTGACCATAGACCTTGCCGCTCTCGATCCACGCCTCCTTCAGCATCCGGGTCTGCCGCAGATCCTCTTGGGCCCGCTTGCTCAGCGGCGCTTTCAGCCAGGCGTAGAAGCCGCTCGGTTGGATGCGCAAGCATCGGCACATCGCCCGCACAGAGAACTGCCCGCGATGCTCGGCCACGAACGCGTATCTCACTTGGCATCCCTGGCGAAATACGCGGTGGCCTTTTTTAGGATGTCGCGTTCCTCCGTCACCCGCGTCAGCTCCCGCTTCAGGCGCCGGATCTCAGCATCCTTCTCCGTCTCACCGGACGACGCCTTCGCGAACTTGCGCTTCCATGCATAGAGAGAATGCGCGCTTACCCCGAGCCGTTGCGAAACCTCCGCAACCGGGTAGCCCCGCTCCGTGATCTGCGCGACCGCGTCACGCTTGAACTCGTCGCTGAAATTGCCTTTGCCCATCTCGGCCTCCTTGCCTCAAAATTAGGGAAGAAGGCGTCTACAGATCTAGGGGCTATTCA
>NZ_JAHVAI010000052.1 GCF_019264375.1 Sedimentimonas flavescens
TGCTGTGACCCCCGATAATTCCTCCAGTTGATGCTAGAGTCCGACCCAACAGAAGGATCGGACCATGAAGCCATCGAAGTTCAACGAAGCCCAGATCATCGGCATCCTGAGGGAGGCCGAGGCGGGGGCGAAGACTGCTGATCTCTGCCGTCGGCACGGGATCAGTACCTCTACGTTCTACGCCTGGAAGGCGAAGTTCGGGGGGATGGAAGTCTCGGACGCGAAGCGGCTGAAGGCGCTTGAGGATGAGAACGCCAAGCTGAAGCGCCTTTTGGCGGATGCCCTGCTCGACCAGGCCGCGCTGAAGGATCTCCTTAGCCGAAAGTGGTGACGCCCGCCGCCAGGCGCGAGGCCGTCGCGATCCTCGTGGAATTGCACGAGATGAGCGAGCGGCGGGCGTGTTCCGTGATCGGTGCGGACCGAACCTCGGTTCGCTACCGCAGCCGACGGCCCGACGATGGCGGGCTGCGCGAGCGGATGCGGACGCTCGCGGGCGAACGCCGCAGGTTCGGCTATCGGCGGCTGCATGTGCTGCTGAGAAGAGAGGGGTTGGTGATGAACCGGAAGAAGACCCAGAGGCTTTATCGCGAGGAAGGCTTGTCGGTGCGCAAGAGACGGGGGCGGAAGAAGGCGACCGGGACAAGGGCGCCGCTGCTGACCGTCGCAGTTCCCAACGCCCGCTGGTCGGTCGATTTCGTGCACGACCAGTTCGCGCAGGGGCGTCGGTTTCGCGTCTTCAATGTGATCGACGACGTGACCAAGGAATGCCTGGCTGCGGTGGTCGATACCTCGATCTCGGGCCGCAGGGTCGCGCGCGAGCTCTCCGCGGTGATCGCGCGGCGCGGCAAGCCGGGCTTGATCGTCAGCGATCATGGAACCGAGTTCACCTCGAACGCGATGCTGGCCTGGACCGAGGAAGCTGGCGTGTCGTGGCACTTCATCGCGCCCGGCAAGCCGATGCAGAACGGGATCTGCGAAGCCTTCAATTCGAAGATGCGGGACGAGCTATTGAACGAGACGCTGTTTCACGGGCTTGACCACGCCCGCGCCGTCGTTGCGGACTGGGTGGCCGATTATAACGCCGAGCGCCCACACTCGGCCCTGAGCTACCAGACCCCCGCCGCTTTCGCGACCCAACTCACCGCAATGGGCGATCGGCTACACGAAACGGAAACGTTCCACCGCTCGCCCATTGC
>NZ_JAHVAI010000053.1 GCF_019264375.1 Sedimentimonas flavescens
AACGAAGCGCAGATCATTGCCATCCTGCGTGAGGCGGAGGCAGGGGCGAAGACCGCTGACCTCTGCCGTCGGCACGGGATCAGCAATTCCACGTTCTACGCCTGGAAGGCGAAGTTCGGAGGCATGGAGGTGTCAGACGCGAAGCGGCTGAAGGCGCTCGAGGACGAGAACGCGAAGCTGAAGCGGTTGCTCGCCGATGCCCTCCTGGACCAGGCCGCGCTAAAGGATCTCCTCAGCCGAAAGTGGTGACGCCCGCCGCCAGGCGCGAAGCCGTCGCGATCCTCGTGGAGGCCCACGAGATGAGCGAGCGGCGGGCGTGTTTCGTGATCGGTGCGGAGCGGACCTCGGTGCGCTACCGCAGTCGCCGACCTGACGATGCCGGACTGCGCGAGCGCATGCGGGTGCTCGCGGGCGAACGCCGCCGGTTCGGCTACCGGCGGCTGCATGTGTTGCTGAGAAGAGAGGGGCTGGTGATGAACCGCAAGAAGACCCAGAGGCTTTACCGCGAGGAAGGCTTGTCGGTGCGCAAGCGGCGCGGTCGAAAGAAGGCAACCGGGACAAGGGCGCCGCTGCTAACGGTCGCCGTGCCAAACGCCCGCTGGTCAGTCGATTTCGTGCACGACCAGTTCACACACGGTCGCCGGTTCCGCGTTTTCAACGTGATCGACGATGTGACGAAGGAATGCCTGGCCGCCGTGGTCGACACCTCGATCTCGGGGCGTCGGGTGGCGCGGGAGCTCTCCACGGTGATCGCGCGGCGCGGCAAACCAGGTCTGATCGTCAGCGATCATGGCACCGAGTTCACCTCGAACGCGATGCTGGCCTGGACCGAGGAGGTGGGCGTGTCCTGGCATTTCATCGCGCCCGGCAAGCCGATGCAAAATGGGATCTGTGAGGCGTTCAATTCGAAAATGAGGGACGAACTCTTGAACGAGACGCTGTTTCACGGGCTCGACCACGCCCGCGCCATCGTCGCGGACTGGGTGGCGGACTACAACGCCGAGCGACCACACTCGGCCGTGGGCTACCAGACCCCCGCCGCCTTCGCGGCCCAACTCACCGCAATGGGCGACCGGCTCCACGCAACGGAACCGTTCCGCCGTTCGCCCATTGCTCCCGCGGCGCAACAGCGCCAAACTCAACCGCGGACTCCGGCGTCAGCTGGATGAATGTCGGGGGTCACAGCA
>NZ_JAHVAI010000054.1 GCF_019264375.1 Sedimentimonas flavescens
CGATGGCTTCATGGTCCGATCCTTCTGTTGGGTCGGACTCTAGCATCAACTGGAGGAATTATCGGGGGTCACAGCACATCAGGCCAAACCCTGTCACTTCCTTGGAATCAAAAAACGGAAAGGTACGATAGATGTCGGATATGATCTCCCTGCTTGCCAAAGAGCGAGGCACCTGAAACTTATCGCGAAGAGAGATGTAAGAGCCGTTCTCGTCCTGCTTTCTGCCCCTAGGCAGCTTGGTCATCCTGTCTTCTCGAAACCACATTGAACTTACTACTAGCTTGGCCAAACCTCGCAGGTTAGCCCGTTCTTCGTCGCTGGCGGCATTCGCGACAAACGGAATTGCTTTATATGGGTCAATGTTTAGCTTGATGGGCTCTTTTGACAACTGATTGCCAAGAAAGAGGAAAGACCCCTTGATGTCGATTTCTGCAACAGGCTCACCGTCGATAGTCATGGCCAATCGGACTTCGGGCTTTGCTGACTGCCAATCCCCATAAACCCGACCACCTTTGTCTAAGCGACCTTCATTGAACCCACGGTAGCAGCTAGACCAAACCTTGGCCTCTGCTCCTTGAAGCGGATGCTGAGCCATCATTTCGTTGATGAGTTGAATTGACCTGCCACTGATCTTTCATCCAGCAGCGACCGGAGCCCGGTTGGTGTTTACGCCGATCGGCGCAGGTTGAGCAATCGCCCGACGCGCGGAGCTTTCATCTCGCGCAGCGGGGCGCGCGATTGCGGTGGTCAGGGCCCGCGCGTAGTCAGCCGGTGTCTGGTAGTCCAGGGCCGAGTGTGGGCGTTCGGTATTGTAGTCGGTAGCCCAGGCGGCGATCACGATCCGCGCGTGGGCCAGATTGCGGAACATGGTCTCGTTGAGCAGTTCGTCTCGCATCCGAGCGTTGAAACCCTCCACGAAACCGTTCTGCATCGGCTTACCCGGCGCAATGTAGTGCCATTCGATCCGGTGCTCGGAGCACCACCGCAGGATGGCATTCGAGGTCAGTTCCGTGCCGTTGTCGCTGACAATCATTCCGGGTTTGCCGCGGCGTCCGATCAGAGCCGTCAGTTCGCGCGCCACCCGGCGCCCCGAAATCGAAGTGTCTGAATAGCCCCTAGATCTGTAGACGCCTTCTTCCCTAATTTTGAGGCAAGGAGGCCGAGATGGGCAAAGGCAATTT
>NZ_JAHVAI010000055.1 GCF_019264375.1 Sedimentimonas flavescens
CTGCAGCTATGTCGCATCCACTTCGCCAGGACTTCCAGTGGATAGCCGGACCCGTAGCTATGACCGACGCCTTCGGTCTGCCAGCCTCCGATCTGGTCCACGATGTCGGCAGGACATTCGACCGCTCGCAGCCTGTCCCGCATCGAATGGCGGAAGCTGTGCATCGTGCATTTCTTCGGGACGTTTGGCTTCATCCATTTGTTGAGTGCAGCACTCGCCGAGTTCGCGTTTGTCTGCTGGTCCCGGTTATATCGCGGGAAGGCAAACACGCTGTCATCAACGCTTTCGTGGATGCGTCGCGCGGCCCAGAGCGACATCCCGACCAAGGGAACGACCCGAGCTGATGACGACGTTTTCAGCCTGCGCCAGGGATGCTCGCGTATGACCACATGCGGAATGGGCGCATCGAGCTTGAGGTCTTCCTTGAGCAACCCAGCAGCTTCGGCAAGGCGCATCCCGGTATCGGACACCAGCGCAACCAGCCAGCGCAGATCATCGTCGATCTTCCGGCACTCGGACTGCAGGGCGTGGATCACATCAAGCGGCAGCGGCGACCTGTCTTCGACCCCTGCGCTTCGGTCATAGTAGACGTTGCCGAACGGGTTGGTGATGTCGATGCCCATCTCACTGGCCGCGAAGTTGATCACCGCCCTGACGGTCCCGACGATGCGGGTGATGCTGCTGCCCGCGAGCTTTCGCTTGATCAGATCGTCTCGGAACGCATTGGCGTCAGCCTTCTTGTAGGCCGTGATATCCCTGTCGCCGCAGACATCAATCACATAGCCACAAGAACGCTCAGCGGCCCGTTGGAACGTGACCGGGCGCCCCTGCCCTTTGAGCCGCAGGTAGATGCCGACCGCCTCCGAAAGCTTCACGGTTTCGGCCACAGGTTGCGCCATCGCCTGAGGCGGCGCGATAGGGTCATGCGCCTGGGCCATGCGCAGCATGTGCTTCCCGGGCAGATCGCTGTCTTTGACCCTCAGATGATACCAATGTTCATCAAGCCTCTGCGCCGCTCTGAGAGCGCGTGAGGCGGCCACTGACGCCGATCTTGTGCGTAAGGAGTATGAGATTTTTCGGGACGTGTAGTGGTGCAACAAATCGTTAGGCACACGCCTCACGAAGTAGAAGACACCGTCTTTGACGAATGAGTGGGGTGCAGCTTTGTTCTCC
>NZ_JAHVAI010000056.1 GCF_019264375.1 Sedimentimonas flavescens
TACGGAACATGTTGCGGTGCGGATTATGTTGCGGTTGCGGTTCTGGTCCCTGTTTTGCTGTGGATTTCGCGGGGCTGGGCAACATAACCTCAGCGCAGCGGGGGGAGTTTCGTGAAGGTGCGCGATGCAGCGGAACTGTCACGCCGCCTCGCGCGCGATGCTGAGGCCGTGTGTCGGCATTACCTTCCCAACGGGCGGCGGCAGGGTCAGTACTGGACCGTCGGCGATGCGCGCAACACGCCGGGGCGGTCGATGTTCGTCCGGCTGAAGGGACCGGAGGCAGGCCCCGGTGCCGCCGGTCATTGGACCGATGCCGCCACGGCCGAACATGGCGACCTTCTCGACGTGATCCGGGAGAGCTGTGGCCTGACCTCGTTCGGCGATGTTGTCGAGGAGGCGCGGCGCTTCCTGAGCCTGCCACTGGTCGAGCTTACCCGGCGCGACAGTCCTATGCCTGCCCGCGCCACCATGGTGTCGCCGGATGCGGCACAGCGGCTGATTGCGATGGCGCAGCCGATCCGGGGCACCCCGGTCGAGACCTATCTGGCTGGTCGTGGCATCGCGCCGGTCGAGGACGCGGGGGCGTTGCGGTATCATCCACGCTGCTACTATCGACCCGACACAGGCGCACCAGCGCAGCCACGTCCGGCGATGATCGCGTCCGTCACCGACCTGCAGGGCAGGATCACCGGAGCGCACCGCACCTGGCTCGCGCCGGACGGCTCGGGCAAGGCGGCGGTCACCACTCCCCGGCGGGCCATGGGCAACCTCCTAGGCAATGCCGTGCGCTTCGGGGTTGCGGATGAGGTTCTGGCCGTCGGCGAAGGGATCGAGACGATGCTGTCGCTGCGCGCGGCATTGCCGGGCATGCCGATGGCGGCAGCATTGTCGGCTGGTCATCTGGGCGCGTTGGAGATCCCGCGCAACTTGCGGCGCCTCTACATCGCCCGCGACGCCGATGCCGCGGGCGACAGGGCCGTCGCCACTCTGACCGCACGCGCGCTAGCGGCGGGGATCGACGTGCAGGTGCTGTCGCCCCGAGGCGGCGACTTCAACGACGACCTGCAGGCCACCGGCCTCAACCAGCTGCGCGCAGCACTCCACCCCCAACTCACCCCAGAAGATGCAAACAAGTTCGGCGAAGGCTGAACAGCGAGGAGGATCGAA
>NZ_JAHVAI010000057.1 GCF_019264375.1 Sedimentimonas flavescens
ATTATCGACGCGGCAACCTGGGATGCGGTGCAGGAGCGGCTTCAGCAGGCGGCGCGGCGCCGGCGCGGGGCGCGCGGCACATCTCTGGCCAGTAACCTCTCCGAGGAGGCCGCCCCCCTTCTGGGCAAGATCCGGGACGAGCGGGGCGATCTGCTCACGCCGAGCCACACGCAGCGCCACGGACGGCGCTACCGCTACTATGTCTCGAACCGCCTGATCTCCGGCGGCCCGGATCCGACCGGATGGCGCCTGCCGGCCGAGGCCTTCGAGCGCGCGGTCACAACAGCCGTGGTCTGCTACATCCGGGAGCGCGCGCAGGCTCATACCCTTTCGACGACAGGCGCGATCACCGAGATCACCGCCCTCGCCGCGCGCGGCCAAACGCTCGCGCAGGCGCTCGAGGCAGACAGTGTGCGTGCCATGACGCTCATCGAGCGCATCGATCTGGGATCCGGATCGATGCAGATCGCCCTCGCCCCCGAGATCCTTGCCAGGGAGATCGGCGCCCGCGCCGAGGATCTCGACCCGTCTGCCCTCTCCATTTCCACGACCTTCGCTCCGCGCCGGCGCGGCGTCGAGATGAAGATCGTGACTGGCGCGAACCGAACAGAACCGGATCCCAAGCTTCTCGCGGCGCTGCGCAAGGCCCATCACTGGGCGCGCCAGCTCCGCTCCGGCCTCTCCCTGAAAGACCTCGCGGCCCGCGCGGGCACATCCGAGCGCTACGCCGCCCGGGTCATTCCCCTCGCGACGCTCTCGCCGAAGATCCAGGGCGCCATTCTGAAGGGTGAGCAGCCGGTCGAACTCACCCTCGAATCCCTCCTGCGCATCACCCTGCCCCTCGACTGGAAAGAGCAGGAACACCTCCTCGGCATCCACGCCTGAGCACCTTCCCTGTTCCAGCGCAGAACTTCCCTGCAAGCTCGAAACAATTCCCTGTTCGGTCAAATAAATTCCCTGTTCCGCACCCCAGGGAATTCGCCCCACAAGCCATTGGAATTACAGTGCAATCTGAGGTGCATTTTGCCTCAAATCGGCTCAATTCAAG
>NZ_JAHVAI010000058.1 GCF_019264375.1 Sedimentimonas flavescens
ACCGATGTCCGAAGGTCTTCCTATCCGCTATCGCCCTCGCGGCTACCGTCATCTATTGGCTATGAGTCCTGACCCTAAGGAGGGCCTTTCGAAGGCGACCTATAAGGAGCATGGATACTTCGGCTCAAAAAAATTTGGAATCTTCAACTCCGAACTGCCTCTTTTTGAAGAAATCGCTCAAACGCTCAAACTTACAAGAGTTGAGGTCGGGTTGAATGTCTGGTGGCGACGTCACCCGTTGGTCTTCGTGGTCGAGGCTGCGGACGACATTTGCTATAATATCGTCGATCTCGAAGACGCCTTCACCACCGGCGAGCTACAGTTTGATGATGTGCGTGGAGCTCTCTTCGACCTGGCGGAGAAGCCAAACCGCGACACTTCGGACATGGGCGAAGCCGAACAGATTGCTTTTCTAAGGGCAGTAGCCATCGGAAAGGGCATCGACAGTTGCCTTGAGGCCTTCAAGGAAAACTATGATGCGATTATGGCTGGCACTTTTTCTAAGTCGCTGGTCGAGGCCGGAAGACTTAGCGGGCAATTTAAGGAAATCAAGGATCTTTCCAAGAAGAGAATCTTCACTGCTCGACGAAAGACCGAGCTGGAAGTGTCGGGCTATCGGATCATCAGCAACGTCCTATCCGGTATCCTGCCAGTTTACGAGCAGCTCGCCGCCAACAAATGGGATCGGAGTAGTTTAGACGACCATTCAAAGCAGGTCGAGCGAGCACTACTTCTTGATCTTCGAGGAATTTCGAATGTTGAGCAGGCGCTGCATGGCATGGCCGATTTCATTTCGGGTATGACAGATCGGTATGCGCTGCGGATTTCGCGGATGCTTTCCGGCACTTAGGTTATATAGTGCGAGCATGCCGCCTTCAAACGACGCTGGCCTACAGCCGTTCCTCACTTCTGCCGTGAGTTTTCGCTTCGTCCGGTTCGCGCCGCTTCCATTGCTGTGACCCCCGATAATTCCTCCAGTTGATGCTAGAGTCCGACCCAACAGAAGGATCGGACCATGAAGCCATCG
>NZ_JAHVAI010000059.1 GCF_019264375.1 Sedimentimonas flavescens
GGTCGAAGAGGCTGCGGACGGTGTCTGCCTCCCGCTCATTGACCACGAGCTCGCGCCTTGTCTTGTCGGGATGCGGGGCATAGCCGAGGGGCGGTAGGCCCCCCATCCAGAGCCCCTTCTTCTTCGAGGCGGCAATCTTGTCGCGGATCCGCTCGGCGGTGACTTCCCGTTCGAACTGGGCGAAGGACAAGAGCACGTTCAGCGTGAGGCGGCCCATCGAGGAGGAGGTGTTGAAGGCCTGGGTGACGGACACGAAGGAACAACCCGCTGCCTCGAGCCGTTCGACGAGCTTTGCGAAGTCGGCAAGCGATCGCGTCAGGCGGTCGATCTTGTAGACGACCACCATTTCCACGCGCCCGGCGTCGATATCGGCAAGGAGGCGCTGCAAGCCGGGACGCTCAAGCGTGCCCCCGGAGATCCCGCCATCGTCATAGCGGGCGGGCAGGGGCTTCCAGCCTTCGTGTCTTTGGCTTGCGACATAGGCCTCGCAGGCCTCGCGCTGCGCATCCAGCGAGTTGAAGTCCTGCTCGAGTCCGTCTTCGGAGGACTTGCGGGTGTAGATGGCACAGCGGATGGTCCTGCGGGTCATGCGGATGGGGCCTTCGCGTTGAGGCCAAAGAAGCGCGGGCCGGACCAATGCGCTCCGGTGATCTCGCGGGCGATGACGGAGAGCGAGCGATAGGTCTGCCCCTTCCTGCGGAACCCGTCGGGGGTGACATCGACGATATGCGTGACGCTGTTCCATTCGCGCAGGAGCCGAGCGCCGGCTTTGGGTTGAGCTCGCCCAACGACCCTGGTGGGCTTGTCGGGCTCAGTCTCGACAAGCTTTTGCAGGGTCTTCGGCAGACCGCCGAAGCGCTTCATCTGGATCTCCTGCGCGATGAAGCGGCTCAGGAAGACCTGGCTCATGCTCTTGGGGGCTGTCTGCCCGAAGAGCTCGGACCAGGCCGCGAT
>NZ_JAHVAI010000006.1 GCF_019264375.1 Sedimentimonas flavescens
ACCCCCGCCAACGATCACTACATCATATTCCATCGACTCGCGGACGATCTCTGACATCAATGCGCTCCTTAAGGCTGACCTTTCGCGTGCTCTCGGCCCCGTGAGTAGCTTACCTGAGGGAACGAAGCAATTGTGACGCAGCGACTTTGCGCAACATTCTTTCGCCTTCGCAGCAATCCAGGGCGCGGATTGGCACGCCAAATTCGCAGTCGAACCCTTGACACCCGCCCCGCCGTGCGGATTTACACTCGATGGGTGACAGAAAAAGGCCAGACCAAGGGCTTCCATGGAAAAGATACCGATGACGCGCGCCGGGTACGATGTGCTCGACGAAGAACTCAAGGGCCTGAAGACGGTGGAGCGACCCGCCGTGATCAAGGCGATTGCCGAAGCGCGCGCGCATGGCGACCTGTCGGAGAACGCCGAATATCACGCGGCGCGCGAAAAGCAGAGCTTCGTCGAGGGCCGCATCAAGGAGCTTGAGTCGATCCTCGGTCGTGCCGAGGTGATCGACACCGCGCGCCTGTCGGGCTCGGTCAAGTTCGGCGCCACGGTAACACTGGTCGATGAGGACAGCGACGAAGAACGCACCTACCAGATCGTCGGCGAGGCCGAGGCAGATCTGGAACGCGGCCTTCTGAACATCAAATCCCCCCTTGCCCGCGCCCTGATCGGCAAGGACGAGGGCGACAGCGTCGAGGTCCGCACGCCGGGCGGCGACAAGTCCTACGAAATCCTCTCGGTCCGTTTCCTCTGACCGAGCCGAGCTGAAAGGTGCCCCGCAATGAGCGAGGCCAAACCCGATCCGATCCTGCCCGATGACGCCGCCCTGAGCGGCGTCCGCAGTCGTTTGCAGCCCGAGGCGCGCTTTGGCCGCTCGGAAGTGGTGGCGATTGTGCTCAGCCTGCTGTGGCTGGCGCTTGTGGGCGGGTTCTGGGCGCTGATGCCTGCGACCGAGGGCGGCATGACCGCGCTTTCGGCGACCATGTCGCTGGTCGCGATGGTGCTGCCCATCGTGATGATCTGGGTTGCCGCCGTCACCGCCCGCACCGCGCGCGAGATGCGCGCCGAGGCGCAGGCGCTGAAATCCTCGGTCGAGGCGATGCGCTCGGCATGGATCAACCAAAGCCACGCGCGCTCGGGGCAGATCGTTGAGAAGAAACTCGACGAGATCGCAGCGGCGGCGCGTCAGACCGAGACTGCGATCGTCACCTTCACCTCGCGTCGCGATTCTTTGTCGACGCAGCCCTCGGCAGACCGCAAGGCCGCGCTGTCGGCCCCACGGCAGGCGGCACCGGGCGAGGACCAGCCCGCGCTGGCACTTGGCACGCCCGCTGAGGCGCTGGCCGAGCCGGTCTCGGTCGCCGATTTCATCCGGGCACTGAATTTCCCCGACAATGCCGAGGATCGCGAGGGCTTCCGCGCGCTACGCCGCGCGCTGGAAGACCGCACCATGGCCAAGCTGATCCGCGCGGCGCAGGACGTGCTGAACCTGCTGGCGCAGGACGGCATCTACATGGACGACCTGCGCCCCGACCGCGCCCGCCCCGAGCTGTGGCGCCGCTTCGCCCGTGGCGAGCGCGGCCGCGAGATGGCAGCACTGGCGGGGGTTCGAGATCGCTCGTCTCTGGCGCTGACGGCGGGACGGATGCGCAACGACACGATTTTTCGCGATGCGGCGCACCATTTCCTGCGCCAGTTCGACCGCACCCTGACCGAGTTCGAGAAGAATGCCAGCGATCAGGAAGTCGCCGAAATGGCCGAGACGCGCACTGCCCGCGCCTTCATGCTGCTTGGCCGCGTCACCGGCACATTTGACTGACGCCTAGAGTTTGCGCACCATCACGAAAGACGTCTCGAAGTCGAAGATCAGCGCGGTCAGCCGGCTGTGGCGACGCGTCGCGACCTTGAATCCCAGCCGCTCGTAAAGGGCACGGGCGCGCAGGTTCTCGCCCACCACGTCAAGGCGCACCTCGCGGAAACCCCGCCGCTTGGCTTCGTCGCACAGGGCCTCGACCAATGCCGCACCAATCCCTGCGCCACGCCATTTTGTGGTCACCGCCAGCCCATCGACGATCATCGCGCGGGCGTCCTCGTCCCGTGACAGGATCGCCAGGCAGAGCCCGCGCCAGAGCGCGCCGAACCGGCCATAGACCGCGCGCAGATCGGACTTGTCGCCACCCACGAACGACCCCGATCGTGTGCGATAGCCAATCACGCCGATGAGGTTGCCCTCGCCATCCAGCGCGCTCAGGACGTGGTCTTCCGAGATCACCCGCTCGATAAACTCCAGCGCCCTGGCGCGCGGCCCCATCACGCGGCCAAGCTTGGCCCCGAAGGCCTGCCAATAGAGCACCGCTGCCTGCGGGCGCTGATCGGGGGCGAGGCCGAAATGGATCATCACGCTCATGCGCGCATCCTTGCCTCGGCCGCGACGAGATCATCGGGGGTGTTGATATTGGCGAAGGGGTCGGGCCGCACGTCGAAGGCCACCTCGGCCGCCCCGGCAAGGGCCACGCGCATCCGCCGCTCGCCCGAGGCAAACAGCTCGGTCAGCGCGGCGCGGTGCGCCACGGGCCAGAGCGCCGCCGTCGGATGTTGGCGGCCCTGCGACGCGGCCATGGCGGGTGCGCCCGCCGCGACAAGCCGCGCGACAAGATCATCCGGCAGGAAAGGTGTGTCGCAAGACGCCGTCACCAATAGATCGGCGCCCTGCGCCTCGGCCCATTCCAGGCCGGCCAGAACACCCGCCAACGGCCCTTCGCCGCGATGACCGGGTGCGTCGGGCAGCATCGGGCATCCAAGATCCGCGAAGCGCGCCGCATCGCCATTGGCCGAGATCGCAAGGCAGCCCACCTGCGGCGCCAGGCGGGCGGCGACATGGGCGATCAGCGGCCGCCCCGCCAAGGCCAGCAGCGCCTTGTCGGCCCCGCCCATGCGGCGGCCCTGCCCACCGGCAAGGATAAGACCTGCGATCACCTTTGCCCCCCTGACGCGGCGCCCCGCGATTGATCGGGTACAATGCCGGACTTGGCTTTTCTCTTCCCTAGCGCCTATGACTGGCGCAAGGACGCCCCTCAGACAAGCCCCGAAGATGACCGACACACCCAAACTCGCCCCGGCCTTCTGGCGCGGTTTCCGCCACGGATTGCCCTTCATCCTGGTGATCGTGCCCTTTGGCCTGCTGTTCGGGGTGGCCGGGACCGAGGCGGGGCTCAACCTCGCCGAGGTCATGGGCTTCTCGATCCTTGTCATTGCCGGCGCATCGCAATTCACCGCCGTGCAGCTGATGAGCGACAACGCCCCGGTCATCATGGTGCTGCTGACCTCGCTGGCGGTGAACCTGCGCATGGCGATGTATTCGGCCTCGCTCGCGCCGCATCTTGGCACGGCCCCGAGCTGGCAGAAATCGCTGATCGCCTATTTCATGGTGGATCAGGTCTATGTCATGTCGATCCAGGACTACGAAGCCCGGCCTGCGCAGTCGCGTGGCCAGAAGATGGCTTACTACGCCGGGATATGCGCCGTGCTTTGCCCGCAATGGTACGTCTCGACCTGGGTTGGTGCGGTAGTCGGCAAGGCGATTCCGCCCGAGTTCGCGCTCGACTTCGCGGTTCCGATCACCTTCCTTGCCATGCTTGCCCCCGCGCTGCGCAGCCTCCCGCATGTCGCGGCGGCGGGCGTCTCGGTGGGGGTCGCGCTGGCGCTGGCCTGGATGCCGTCTGGGCTAGGGCTGCTGATCGCGGCGGTCGCCGCAATGGCCACCGGCGCGCAGGTTGAACAGTGGCAGAACCGCAAGAGGGCGGCGTGATGGATTACTCCAAGGCCGAGATCTGGCTGATCATCGTGGTGCTGGGGATCGGCACCTTCTTCCTGCGCTATTCCTTCCTGGGATTGATCGGCAATCGCGCGCTGCCGGAATGGGCGCTGCGCTATCTGCGTTACACCCCGGTCGCGGTTCTGCCCGGCCTTGTCGCGCCGCTGGTTCTTTGGCCAAGCGCGACGCAAGGTGAGATCGACCCCGCCCGCCTGATCGCGGCGGGTGCGACGGTGCTGGTGGGGATCGTCACGCGCAACACGCTGGCCGCCATCCTCGGCGGGCTTGGGGCGCTTTACCTCGGGCTTTGGCTGATCGGCTGATCAGAGGTTCGGGCGTCCCGGGATCGGCTGGCGCGCCTCTTGCTGCTGGATCATCAGCACGCCCGAGTTGTTGTCGGGATCGCCGTCGTGATGCAGCTTGTCGAGCGCGAGCGGGTATTTCGCGAAAGCATTGGCCAGCTTGATCGGAGAGAAGGTGCGCGGCAGCCCCTCGAAGCCCTGCACGCCTGTCAGCAAGGCGCTGACCGAGTTCGAGCACATCATCTTGCCCACGGCGCCATTGCCTTCGGCCCGCGCGGTCAGCGCCTCGGCCTGCTCCATGGTGATGAAAAGCTTCTGCTCACGCACGTCCCAGGTCTCGCGCGCATGGTAGTCGATGTAGAATTTCCGCATCCGCTCGGTGATGCCGTAATGCACATCGTTCCGCTCGGGCACCCAGGGATGATACCAACTGCCCGCCGGGTCGAACATGATGCGCTGATGGCCGTCGATCATCAGCGCGGAATGCCCGCCCGCGCCCGAGGTCGCACCGATCACCGTGTAAAGCGTAACGGAAGGCGGCTCTCCGGTCACGAAGGCCGCGCGGCGCACGTCCTCATCCGGGGCCCAAACGGAATCGCCACCGCAAGCCGCAAGAAACAGCGGAAGCAACAGGCAGATGATAAGTCGGCGCATCTGCCTGACCTCCTCGACTCTTTCTGCGGCTGCTCAGTCAGCCGCCTGCAAGTGCGAGAAACACCAGAAATACGATGATCGCAACCGCACTATAGGTCGTGAACTTGATAAATCCGGCGAATGTCTTTTCTTGGGCACGGATATCCATCGTGCCCGGCTTGTGTTCAGCCATGGGTCTCTCCCTAGTTCTCCCTGCCGGGCAAGCTAACCGAGCTTGCAGGCCCTGTCACGCCTGTTGATCGTCCTCGCCCGAGAGGCCCCGCGCAAGGTGGAAACCGATGCGGCGCGGCGCCTCCTCTTCCTCGGCCTTGGGGATGGCGACCAGCATGACGTTGAGCTGGCTGACGTGCTGAATCAGCTGGGTGCGCGCCCCACCCTCGTCGCGGCCATAGAAGGTCAGGATGTCGGGGGCGAAATAGCCGATCCCTTCGATCTGCAACACGCCCGCCTCCCCGCCGGTCAGGCCAAGCGCGATCTCTTCATCGGCGTTCAGCTGGCTCTCGAAATTCTGGATGTAGAGCACCAGCCTCTCATAGGCCCATTGAGCAGGGCTTTTCGCCTCGACCGGTTCGGCGGCGATGCCGGGTGGCAGAGGCAGGCACTCGGGCGTGGGTGGCGCATCGGCATTGGTATGCACGACCCGCGCGCAGGGCAGCGCGCTTTCCTCGTGCGCCTCGGCGGTGGTGTGGATCACGGGCGGATCACGATGGGTCATGCAAGACTCCAGAGCCAGGTATCGTCCTCCCCAAGGGTGCGGCGGACCTGCCCGAGGTGCAAGAGGTGATTGAGATGCGCCACCGCCTCGACCAGCGCGAGGCCGTATTCCGGCTCGCCGATGGGGCGCTTGAACAGCGCCGGGAAACAGGCCGAGGCCGGGCGCGGGCCCTCGGCCAGAAGCGCGCGCAGTCGGCTCAGAGCGCCCTCGTGGTTCTCGATCATCTGGCGCAGGCGAAGCGGCAGGCCGGTGAAGGGTAGCTTGTGGCCGGGCAGGACAAGGTGACGCGCCTCGGCCAGCGGCTGGAAGCGACGGCAGCTTTCCATCCAGTCGGCCACCGGATCGGCCATCGGCTCGGTCGCGTAAACGCCCAGATTGGCCGAGATCGAGGGCAGGAGCTGATCGCCGCCGATCACCAGATCGTCGTCAAGCGACCAGAGCGTGGCGTGATCGGGCGCATGCCCCTCGCCGATCCGCACGATCCACTCGCGCCCGCCGACATGCAGCCGGTCGCCCTCTTTGATGCGGTGGAAGCCCAGCGGCAGCGGGTGGACGCAATCGGCAAAGTTGAAGGGGCGCTCAAGCGCGCGGCGCGCGTGCAGATCGGGGTCCATGCCCGCGCGTTTCCAATAGGTCAGGGTCTCGGCCACCGGCACGGGCTGCGCATCGAGCGTCAGCATCCGCGCAAAAAGCCACGAGGTGCGGGTGGTCCAAAGCTCCGCCCCCCGCGACTGGAGCCACCCCGCAAGGCCGATATGGTCGGGGTGGTAATGCGTCACCAGCACCCGTGTCACCGGCTTGCCCGCCATCGGTCCGTCAATCAGGGCCTGCAATGCCGCGCGGCATTTCGGCGTGTCGATACCCGGATCGACCAGCGTCCAGCCATCGCCATCATCCAGCGCGAAGCAGTTGACGTGATCAAGCGCCATCGGCAACGGCAAACGCGCCCAGAGAACTCCGGGCGCGACTTCGATCGCTTCGCCAAAGGCTGGCGGTTCGGCCCACGGGTAACGCAGACCGCCCCGCTCGGCTGCGCCGCTCATGCGCTCAGCTCTTCCACGCTCAGCGCATAAAGCCCTTCGGCACCTTCCTTGGCCTCGGCGAGCGCGGCGGCATATTGTGGCAGCAGGCGGCGGATATAGACCGCAGCCAGCTTGGCGCGGCCCGAGGCCCCACCCTCGGCCAGCGCGGCGCGCAGATGGTAATGCGCGCCCAGAACACGGGCGAAGGCACGCAGGTAGGGCACGGCACCGGCAAAACGGTCCTGCGTACCCTGACCCAGCATCCATTCGGTATGTTCGCGCAGCGACTCGGTCGCCTGCCAGACGTCTTCAGCGAGATCCGGCAGTGCCTCGCGCGCGGCCTTGGCCTCGTCCTCGATCTCTTGCAGCAGGCGGAAGGCGGCGCGGCCCTCGTCCATCATCTTGCGGCCGACAAGGTCCATGGCCTGAATTCCGTTGGTGCCCTCGTAGATCGCGGTGACGCGGACATCGCGGTAGAATTGCGCGGCGCCGGTTTCCTCGATGAAGCCCATGCCGCCATGCACCTGCACGCCCTGCTCGGCCACCCACATGCCGACATCGGTGCCATAGGCCTTGGCGATCGGGGTCAGCAGCGCGGCGCGCGCCTCCCAGTCCGCCTCGCCGGTGGCGCGGGACATATCTAGCGCGACCGCGCAGGCCATGGCGATGGTGCGGGCGGCGAAAACCTCGGCCTTCATCTCGGCCAGCATCCGACGCACGTCGGCGTGCTGGATGATCGGGGCGAACTGCACCCGCTCCTGCGCATACTCCAGCGCCTTCTGATAAGCGGCCTCGGCCACGCCGATGCCCTGCACGCCCACGTTCAGGCGCGCGTTGTTCATCATGGTGAACATGGCGGCCATGCCCTTGCCTGGCTCGCCGACCATCCAGCCGGTTGCGCCCTCAAAGCTCATCACACACGTGGGCGAGCCATGCAGGCCCATCTTGTGCTCCAGCGACACGACCTTGAGGCTGTTCGCGACGCCCGGATTGCCATTCGCATCGGGGATGTATTTCGGCACCATGAAAAGGCTGATGCCCTTGGTACCCGGTGCCGCATCGGGAAGACGCGCCAGCACCAGGTGGCACACGTTCGCCGTCACGTCCGAATCGCCCCAGGAAATGAAGATCTTCTGCCCGGTCACGGCATAGGTGCCATCGCCCATCGGCTCTGCCTTCGAGCGCACGGCCCCCACGTCCGAGCCCGCCTGCGGCTCGGTCAGGTTCATCGTGCCCGACCACTCGCCCGAGATCAGCTTGGGCAGGTAGAGCTCCTTGATCTCGTCCGAGGCGTGATGCTCCAGCGCCTCGATCTGGCCCTGCGTGAGCAGCGGGTTAAGCTGCAGCGCCAGATTCGCGCCCGACATCATGTCGTTGACGGCAACCGTCATGGTCATCGGCAGGCCCATGCCACCGAATTCCTGCGGCCCCGAGATCGCAACCCAGCCACCCTCGGCGATCTGGCCATAGGCCTCCTTGAAACCGGGCGAGGAGCGCACGACACCGTTTTCCAGCCGGGCCGGGTGCAGATCGCCATTGCGCAACAGCGGCGCCATGACCTCATCGCACAGGCGCCCCGCCTCGGTCAGGATCGCCTCGACCGTCTCGCCTGTCGCCTCTGCGAACAGTTCGGTCTCAGCCACGGGGGCAAGCGGCACCACCTTGTCGAGAATGAACCGCAGTTCGGAAACGGGCGAACGGTAAGGCATTTGCTTCTCCCTTGCGCGCGGCTTGGCAAAGCGGACGGGCGCGCGTATGTCCTGAAATCACGAGGGCCAAGTTACCGCAAGGTCAGCCCCCTTCAACCACGAACGCAGCGTCACGAAAGCACGATGGACAAGATAACCCGACGTCTCGCCCCCGATGCCGAGGGCCTCGCCCACGCGGCGGCTCTTCTGGCGGCGGGCGAGTTGGTCGCCTTCCCGACCGAGACGGTCTACGGGCTTGGCGGCGATGCGCGCTCGGGCACGGCGGTGGCGGGGATCTATGCGGCCAAGGGGCGGCCCAGGTTCAATCCGCTGATCGTGCATCTGCCCTCGCTGGACGCGGCCGAGAAGATCGCCGTGTTCGACGATCGCGCGCGTGCGCTGGCGGCGCGGTTCTGGCCCGGTCCGCTGACCATGGTGCTGCCACTGCGCCCCGAGGCAGGGATTTCCGATCTGGTGACGGCGGGGCTGGAGACCGTGGCGATCCGTCTGCCCGCCCATCCGGTGGCGCGCGCGCTGCTTGAGGCCTTCGGCGGGCCGCTGGCAGCGCCCTCGGCCAACCCCTCGGGCAAGGTCAGCCCGACCACGGCCGATCACGTGATCGAGGGGCTGAGCGGCCGCATCGCGGGTGTCGTCGATGGCGGCGCCTGCGCGGTGGGCCTGGAATCGACGATCCTCTCGCTCGATCCGCCGATGCTGCTACGCCCCGGCGGCGTGCCGGTCGAAGCGCTGGAGGCAGCCCTTGGCCAACCTCTGCCGACGGGCGGCGACGCGGCCAAGCCCAATGCGCCGGGGCAACTTACCTCGCATTACGCGCCGGGCGCGCCGGTGCGGCTGATGGCTGAGGCGGCGCAACCCGGCGAAGTCTGGATCGGCTTTGGCCCGGATTGCGCGGGGGCGGATATCAATCTGTCATCCAAGGGCGATCTGGTCGAGGCGGCCTCGGGTCTGTTTGCGGCGCTGCGCGCAGCCGATGCGCTGGCGCAGGCGCGCGGTGCGCGCTCCATTGCCGTTGCGCCGATCCCCGAACGTGATCTTGGCCGCGCCATCAATGACCGGCTGCGTCGAGCGGCAGCGCCGCGCCCCTGATCAGGCGTGCCCTGCGGCCGCCGAAAGTGTGCGCGGGTCGATCCCCATATTGGCCAGCGCGCGGGTCCATTTCGTTGCATGATCGGGGCCAAGGGCAATATCGGCATCGCCCTCGGTGATCAGCCAGCCATTGTCGAGGATCTCGCTTTCCAGCTGCCCCGGCCCCCAGCCCGCATAGCCAAGCGCCAGCAGCGCGCGGTCCGGGCCGACGCCCGCAGCGATATCCTCAAGAATATCGCGCGTGGCACTCATCGACAGATCGCTGCTGACCTTCATCGCCTCGCTACGGCCCTGCCATTCGGGTGAATGCAGCACAAAGCCACGTCCGGTCTCGACCGGGCCGCCGAACAGGATCGGCGCGCGCTCAGGCCGGTCGGAGGCGGTGACGGGAATGCCCAACTGCTCCAGCAGGTCAGTCAGCGCGGGCTTGGGCAGCGGCTTGTTGACGATCAACCCCATCGCGCCTTCGGGTGTGTGGGCGCAAAGCGCCACCACGGAATGCTCGAACCGCGGATCGCCCATGCCGGGCATCGCGATCAGAAGTTTGCCGGTCAGATCCATCGCAACCTCCCGTGGTCATGCTTTCTATAAACCTGTGCCTGCATGGCCCGCAGATCAACCCCAGAACTGTTGCGGGCTTGCACCTCGCGAAAAGCTGTCGTGTTTGTGACTTTGCCTAAGGCATCGGCGGAAGTATGCCCAATGCATGACCAGACTCGCTGCCCTGCCCCTGTGCCTGATGATCGCTGCGCCCGCTTTGGCGCAGGAAGCCCCCCTTCCGCCCGGAATGGAGGTGATCGAGGTCATTGATGGCTGGCAGACCCCCTCGGGCGAGCGGATCGCTGCACTACGCATCGCGCTCGATCAGGGGTGGAAGACCTATTGGCGCAGCCCCGGCGATGCCGGCATCCCGCCCAGCTTCAACTTCACCGATTCGCGCAATGTCGCGGCTGTCGAGATGCACTGGCCCGCGCCCGAGGTATTCGACCAGAACGGCCTGCGCTCGGTCGGGTATCACGATGAACTGATCCTGCCGCTCGCGATCACGCCTGCCGACCCCACGCAGCCCGTGGCGCTTTCGGCAGACCTTGAGCTTGGCATCTGCCACGATGTCTGCGTGCCGGTCTCGCTTGAAGTCTCGAAGGATCTGCAAGGCCCCGGCGCCCCCAACGAGACGATCCGCGCCGCGATGACCGCGCAGCCCCGCCCGATCGAGGGTGGCGCGCGCTGCACGGTCGAGCCGATCGCCGACGGGATGCGCGTGACCGCGTTGATCGATCTGCCCGCTGATCAGGCGCGCGACGCCTTCCTTGAGCTCCGCTCGACCCCGATGTGGGTGTCGGATGCGGTCGCGCGGCGCGACGGCGATACGTTGATCGCCATGGCCGAGTTTGTGCCCGAGAACGCCAAGCCCTTCGCGCTGGATCGGAACGATCTGCGCATCACGGTGCTGTCGGAAAACGGCGCGCTGGAAATCAACGGCTGCCCGAACTGATCCCTAGCCCGCCCTGCGAAAGCGCCCCCTCAGCAGGCGCGGCGCGATCAGCCCGGTCGCGATGACCACCGCCGCGCTCAGCCCGACAAAGGCCGCATAGGCCGACCCCACGCCATCGCCCGAGTAAAGCGCACGCCCCAGCGTCAGCGCGAAGGCCAGCGCCACCGCGCCACTCGCACCCCACAGCACCCCGCGCAGCCGCGGCACGCGCGCGCCATGCCGCATGGCACGGACCTGACGCGAGACATCCAGTTGCACCGCCAGGGTCGCCGGCACGACGATCAGCACGATTACCATGCCGAAGCCAAGCCCATAGACCAGTGTGATCACCGTCGATTTCAGGAACAGCGCCTGGCTCGACTGCTCATAGAGCAGCGGCGCAAGGCCAAGGACCGTCGTCAGCGTGGTCAGCATCACCGGCCGCAGCCGGTCGGCCACCGCATCGACGATGGCGGGCACGAGGCCGCGCTTGACCGCATATTCATCGACCGTCGAGATCAGCACGATCGCATCGTTGATGATGATCCCCGACATGCCGATCGCGCCCACGACGGCGAACATCGACATCGGCAGATCCCAGACATAATGGCCCCAGATCGCGCCCACGAGGCCGAAGGGGATGACCGACATCACCACCACGGGCCGCGACCAGCTGGCGAAAATCCATGCCAACACAATGTAGATGCCAATCAGACACATCACGAGGCCAAGGATCGCATCGGCCATGAAGTCGCGCTCTTCCTCGGCCGAACCCGAGAGTTGCCAGACCACGCCACGCTCTTCGGCGATGCGGGGCAGGATCTCCTCTTCGAGCTGGCGGGTGATTTCATTGGCGCGCTCTGGGTCGTCCTCGGAGATGTCCCCGGTCACGGCAACCAGCCGCAAGCCGTTCTCGCGCCGGATGGTCGAGAAGCCGGTTTCGGAGCGGATCGTCACGATATCCGACAGCGGCACCCACCCACCCGAGGGGGTGCGCATCTGCATCCGCTCGACGAAATCGGCGGCCTGTTCCTCCTCGGGCATCTCCACGCGGATCGTGGCCGAGCGCACCCCGTCGGGGTAGCTCGCCGCCTCGGTGCCGTTGAGCCGCGCGCGCAGCTCGCGCGAGAGCGCGTCGATGTCAAAGCCAAGCGCCACGCCCTGCGGCGTAAGCGAAACGATCAGCTCTTCCTTGTCATAGGCGAGGTTATCCTCAAGCGCAGAGACCTCTGGGAAGGGCGTGAGCGCGACTTTCAGATCCTCGGCAGCGGCCTTCAGCTCGCGGCTTTCCGCCCCGGTGAATTGCACCGAAAGCCCGTCCGAGGACGGCCCCATCCGGTAGCCGCGGAAGCTGAGCTCCTCAAGCAACGTATGCCGCGCGGTCTCTTCCTGGAGCCGCGCGATGAAATCGGAACTGGAATAGGGCCGATAATCGCTGTCGATCAGTTCGACGGAAATCGAACCCAGCAGATCCGTATCCTTGCTGTCGGCCGAGGCCAGCGCCCGCCCCGAAGCACCGCCGATCTGCGCCAAAGCGTGCTCGACCGGGTTGGTGCCGAACTCAGCCTCGTATTCACGCCCGACCTTTTCCACCCCCGCCTGAAGGTTGCGCATCATCGCGAGCGTATCGTCGCGCGACGCGCCCGAGAGCATGGCGAAGGATCCGGTCACCGTCGATTGCTCGGGCGGGTTGAAAAAGCGCCACTGCACCTTGCCCGAAATCAGGAACGACACCTGCCAGGCCAGAAGCGCGATCGCCGCCGCGATCACCGGATAGCGCGCGCGCAGCACAAAGCGCGTCATTGGCCGCATCAGGCGCACCCGCACCCATTCCAACCCCTTGTTCACCTGACGCGAAGGCCAGTCGTACCACTTGCCTTCGGCCGTCTGACTCAGCGCGTGGGCCATGTGATTGGGCAGGATCAGGAAGCACTCGATCAGCGACGCCAACAGCACCGCGATGACCGTATAGGGAATATCGAGGATCATCGTCCCCATCTGCCCGCCGATGATGATCAGCCCGGCGAAGGCGATGATCGTGGTCAGCGTCGAGGCAAAGACCGGCGCGGCCATGCGCCGCGCGCCCTGTTCGGCGGCCAGAACCGGGTGTTCGCCCAGTTCGCGCGCCCGAAAATCGGCATGTTCGCCCACCACGATGGCGTCATCGACGACGATACCCAATGTCAGGATCAGCGCGAAAAGCGAGATCATGTTGATCGTCATGCCCGAGACATACATGACCGCCAGCGCCGCAGCCATCGAGGTGGGAATACCCATCGCCACCCAAAAGGCCGTGCGCGCGTTTAGGAACAAGAAGAGCAAGAGCAGCACGAGGCCAAGCCCCATCACGCCATTGCCCACCAGCAGCTCAAGCCGCTGCGTGATCGCCTCGGAGCGGGTGCGCATCAGGTCGATCGAGGCGCCGGCGGGCAGAGTCGGCTCCATCGTCGCGATGACCTTCTCCACCTTGTGCTGCAAGGCGATCGCATCGCCTTGGGCCGAGCGTGAGACGTTGATCGTCATGGCGGGCTGGTCGCCGACGTAATAGGCCCGTGCGCGGTTCGCGCCCTCGACCCGGACCAGCGCCACATCACCCACGGTCAGTTGCGAGCCATCCGGGTTCGAGCGCAGCACCAGCCCCGCGATCTCACGCGCGTCCCGGCGCTCTTCGCCGGTGCGCACACGGGCCGCGCCACCTGCCACATCGCCCGCCGGGCTGGTGGCGGCCTCGGCCGCGATCAGCGCCACGATCTGCGACAGAGTGACATCGTATTTCATCATCGCCGTGGTCGGCACCTCGACCACGGTCTGCGGCGCGGCTATGCCCTGCACTGTGGTGCGCGTCACCCCCTCGGCGTAAAGCCGCACGACCAGCTCATCGGCCAGCCGCCCCAGTTGCTCGGGCGAGAGCGGGCCGGTGATGGCGATATCGGTCACCGTGTCACGCCAGACGCCGCGGGTGACCTCGGGTTCTTCGGCGGCCTCGGGCAGATCGCTGGCGGCGGTGATTGCCTGCTCAACATCGTTGACGGCGCGGCCCATGTCCCAGCCGGGCTCGAATTCCAGCGTGATCCGGGCCGAGCCTTCAGTCGCGCGGCTTTCCGAGGCCTCGACCCCCTCGACCGCGATCAGCGAGGGTTCAAGCACCTGCACGATGGCGCGGTCCACATCCTCGGCCCCCGCGCCCTCCCATGCGACGCGCACGTCGATTTCCTCGACGACGGAATCCGGGAAGAACTGCGCGCGCATCTTGGGCATAACCGCGACGCCAAGGCACAAAAGCACCACCAGCACGATATTGGCCAGCGTCCGGTGCCGGGTGAACAAGCCGATGATCCCGCGCGGGGGCGGCAGTTCATCGCCAGGGCGCACGAAGCTGCCCGAGGCTTCGGCAGCGGCAAGGGCGGCGGCATTCGCCTCGGCGCCCAGATCGGTCGGGGTCTCGGGCGCGCTCATGTCTTAGCCCCCGATCCGGGATTCGAGCCGCTCGACCACCTCAAGCGGCACGACTTCCTGCTGCAACTGGGCGAGGATACGGGTCTTTGTATCGGCTGCCATCCGGGTATTGCCCTCGACAAAGGCGATCAGACGGGCGCGCCGTTCTGGGTCAAGCGTGATGGTCTGCGGCAATTGCACCTGACCCTGATTGGGGCGCAAGGGTCGCAGCTTGAGGCCCGAGCCCAAAAGCGGTGTGCGCTCGGCCACGATCTCCTGCCCGCTCGCGAGCGTCGCTGCGCGGATAATTACCGCATCGCCCTGACGGCGCAGCACGGTGACATCGGCCTCGGACAGACGCTCGTCCGGCCCCAGTACCAGCACGCGGCTATTGGCATCGACCGCCGGGGCGGGCACGAGGGCCACGTTTTCCAGAACCGGCTCGGACAGGCTGACGGTCACGAAATCGCCCGCGCGCAGGCCCGCACCATCCTCGATCCGGGCGAAAAGCAGGCGACCCGCCATCCCCGCCTCGACCTCGGCACCGACGCGCACAAGGGTCGCGCGCGCCTCAAGCGGCACGCCTTGCAGATCAAGCCGCACACGCACCGGCGCCGGGATCAGAACGCCGCTCGCATCGGTCAGGCGCGCGTATTGCGCATTCGAAACGCGGAAGACAACCTCAAGCGCCGAGGGGTCGATCAGTTCGGCCAGTTTCTCGTTGTTCGACACAAGACCGCCCTGCACGGCGGTCACACCCGCCAGTTGCCCATCGAACTCGGCACGAATTTCGGTTTCAGCCAGTTTGCGCTCTGCCTCGGCCAGCGCGATCTCGGCGCGGCGCAGGCTGTTGCGCGCCTGATCAAGACCCGCCTCAGCCCCCGAGAGCGCCGAGCGTTTGTTCAAGACGGCTTGTTCCGCCGCGCTTAGGGCGATCTCGGCGATCTCGGTATCAACTGCACGGCCGATCCCACGCGCATCGATCTCGGCCTGACGCTCGCGCGCGGCCCGGCGCAGATCGGCCTGCCGCACGGCAGCCGCCAGATCGTCGCCCGCGATGACCAGCGTGCGCTCTGCCAGCGCCAGCGCGGCCTGCGCCTCGGCCAGTGAGGCTGCTGCGGAATCGCGCGCCGCCAGCGTCTCGGCGGGGTCAAGGCGGACCAGAAGCTCCCCGGCAGAGACCTGAGCACCTTCCTCGAAATTCGGTGCAAGCTCGGCCACGGTGCCCGCGGCGCTCGCACGCAACTCCAGCCGGCGGGTGGAGCGCACCTCGCCATAGGCGGTCAGTTCCGGCGTGAGGGTGGTGAAGTCGAGCGCGATCACATTGGCGGCAAAGACCCGCTCGCGCGTCGCGCCGGGAAAGGCGCCTTTCTGCCCGCGGGCATCGATCGCGGATTTCACGGTGAACCCCGCCGTGGCCAATAGCCCCAGCGTCAGCGCCAGAAGAAATAGCCCCATCAGGCTGCGCGTGAGAAACCGCATCATCCAGTCCTTGCCGAGGCGGGGCCGTCCCCGCGCTGCGAATTATATATCTCTGTCCTGCTTTAGGGCGAGGATACCCACATTCCTACGTGGCGGAAGGCCGCGTCCGTCGCCAGTCACACGATTTTCAGAGCGTATCGAGCCGCGCCCGCAAGCTGAGCAGGTCGGCCCAGGCCTCGCGCTTGGCGCTTGGCTGGCGCAGCAGGTAGGCCGGATGGGTCATCGGCAGGGCCGGACGCCCGAAGGCCTCGGCCCAGGTGCCGCGCAGGCGCAGGATGCCGCGCTTGTCCAGCGCCGCGGCGCAGGCGGCATTGCCCATCAGTACGATCACGTCGGGATCGGCGAGTTCGACATGGCGCGCCAGGAAGGGCAGCATCTGCGCGATCTCGGCAGGCTCGGGGTCGCGGTTGCCCGGCGGGCGCCAGGGCAGGACATTGGCGATATAGATCCCGGCCAGCGCATCGGGCGCACCGCGCGACAGACCGATGGCAGCAAACATCCGGTCGAGCAACTGCCCGGCGCGGCCGACGAAGGGCTTGCCCTGAATATCCTCATCGCGGCCCGGAGCCTCGCCGATGATCATCACCCGCGCAGCCGGGTTGCCATCGGAAAAGACCGTATTCTTCGCACCTTTCTTCAGATCGCACAGATCATAACCCGCAATCGCCTCGCGCAGATCGTCGAGCGTTTTCGCACGCCCTGCGATCTCGCGCGCCACCGCGACCGGGTCGGGGCCGTCGTCCACCACGCGCAGCACGGGCTGCGACCGGGCGGGTTCGGGGGCAACGGCCGCGGGCTTGAGGCGCTCGATCGTGTCGGGCAGGGCGTAGCAATCGACCGGCTCATCGAGAATCGCCTCATCCGCGCCCAACTCGATCTGCCATTCAAGGGCAGCAAGCGCGGCGTAGTAATCCAGTTCGGGGCGGCCCTGAGTCTCCATGCGCCCAAGCTATGCGCCGCACGCCAATAGGTAAAGCCGCGCCCTTCGCGCTGGACGCGCCCGCGCCCTTTTGCCATAAGCGACCCCGGACAACATCGGAGGCACGCGCCATGGCATTTCGCGCAAGGCACCTTCTTGGCATCGAGCATCTCAGCCAGGAGGACATCCGCACCGTCCTCGATCTGGCCGACCGCTATGTGGACCTGAACCGGCGCACGGTAAAACGCACCGACGTGCTCGAAGGCATGACGCAAATCAACATGTTCTTCGAGAACTCGACCCGCACGCAGTCGAGCTTTGAGCTGGCCGGCAAGCGCCTTGGCGCGGACGTGATGAACATGTCGATGCAGACCTCTTCGGTGAAGAAGGGCGAGACGCTGATCGACA
This sequence comes from Sedimentimonas flavescens, assembly GCF_019264375.1. GTDB lineage: Bacteria > Pseudomonadota > Alphaproteobacteria > Rhodobacterales > Rhodobacteraceae > Rhodobacter > Rhodobacter flavescens. Next base: position 17,024 of record NZ_JAHVAI010000006.1, read on the forward strand.
CGGCGCTGACGCTGAACGCAATGCATCCCGATCTGCTGGTCGTGCGCCATCAGAACTCGGGCGCGGTCGATCTGCTGGCGCAGAAGGTGAACTGCGCGGTGATCAACGCGGGCGACGGCAAGCACGAGCACCCGACGCAGGCGCTGCTCGATGCGCTGACGATCAAGCGCGCGAAGGGCCGTATCCAGCGCCTGACCGTGGCGATCTGTGGCGATGTGGCGCATAGCCGCGTCGCGCGCTCGAACCTGATCTTGCTGGGCAAGATGGAAAACCGCGTGCGCCTTGTAGGCCCGCCCACCCTGATGCCCGCCGGAATCGGCGAGTTCGGCTGCGAGGTCTATGAGGACATGCGCGAGGGCCTGAAGGACGCCGATGTGGTGATGATGCTGCGCCTCCAGAGAGAGCGGATGGACGGCGGCTTCATCCCGTCCGAGCGTGAGTATTTCCACCGCTACGGGCTCGATGCCGAAAAGCTGGCCTGCGCCAAGCCCGATGCCATCGTCATGCACCCCGGCCCGATGAACCGCGGCGTCGAGATCGACGGCACCATCGCGGACGACATCAACCGCTCGGTCATTCAGGAGCAGGTCGAGATGGGCGTGGCGGTGCGTATGGCGGTGATGGATCTGCTGGCACAGAACCTGCGCGCCGACCGTGGCCGCGCATTGACCGAGGAAACCTATGCCTGAGATCAAGCGCGACGAGGTTCTGAACTATCGCCCCGGCCCGGACAGCGAACTGCCGCTGGACGAGGGCGAGAAGATCACCGCCATCTTCCTGGCCGACAACCGGCGCTACTGGGTTGACCACGTGCTGCTCGGTATCTTCGGTATCGTGCTGGTCTCGGCGATCCTGCTCTACATGGGCAAGACCGACCAGATCGCCATCGCCGCCGCCGCCATCGCGGTGGGCATGGCGGCGCGCGCGGCCTGGTTTCGCTCGGAAGCCTTCGCGCGGCGCTGGCAACTGACCGACCGGCGCCTGATCGGCCCGCAGGGGCGGCAGGTGATGCTGCTGGAAATCCAGACCGTACGCCGCCTGATGGGCGATGTGCAGATTGTGACCAACTCGGGCGCCAAGCATCTGATTCGCCACCTGGCCGACAGCGAACCCGTGCTGGAGGCTATCGAGACGGCCCGCGCCAAACGCGCGAAAAAGGTGCGCTGAAGGAGACTGCCCCATGACCCTGTTTCTTGCAAACGCCCGCCTGATCGACCCCGAGGCCCTGACCGAGATCGAGGCGAACCTGGTCATCGACAACGGGATCATCGCCGCCATCGGCGCCATGTCGGCGCCGCAGGGCGCGACGGTGATCGACTGTAGCGGCAAATACCTCGCGCCGGGGATCGTCGATCTGGGCGTCAAGATCGGCGAGCCGGGCGAGCGCCACAAGGAAAGCTTCCGCACCGCAGGCCAGGCCGCCGCCGCCGGGGGCGTGACCACGATCATCGCGCGCCCCGATACCTCGCCCGCCATCGACACGCCCGAGACGCTGGAGTTTGTCACCCGCCGCGCGGCGCAGGCTCCGGTGCGCATTCACCACATGGCCGCGCTGACCAAGGGCCGCGAAGGCCGCGAGATGACCGAGATCGGCTTTCTCATGGATGCGGGCGCCGTGGCCTTCACCGATACCGACCATGTCACCACCGACACCAAGGTTCTCAGCCGTGCGCTGACCTATGCGCGTAGCCTTGGCGCGCTGGTCATCGGCCACCCGCAGGAACCGGGGCTGACCAAGGGCGCTGCGGTCACCTCGGGCAAGTTTGCCAGCCTGCGCGGCCTGCCCGGCGTCACCCCGATGGCCGAGCGCATGGGACTTGAGCGCGACATCGCCCTGATCGAGATGAGCGGCGTGCGCTACCATGCCGACCAGATCACCACCGCCCGCGCCCTGCCCGCGCTGGCCCGCGCCAAGGCGGCGGGTCTGGATGTAACGGCGGGCGTCTCGATCCATCACCTGACGCTGAACGAATATGACGTCGGCGATTACCGCACCTTCTTCAAGATGACGCCGCCGCTACGCTCGGAAGAGGATCGGCTGGCGGTCGTGCAGGCCGTGGCCGACGGGCTGATCGACGTGATCTGCTCGATGCACACGCCCGCCGATGAGGAAAGCAAACGCCTGCCGTTTGAAGACGCGGCCTCGGGCGCGGTGGGGCTGGAGACCTTCCTGCCCGCAGCGATGCGGCTTTTCCATGCCGGATATCTAAGCCTGCCGCAGTTGTTCCGCGCCATGTCGCTGAACCCCGCCAAGCGCCTTGGCCTGCCGCAGGGCCGCATGGCCGAGGGGGCGCCTGCCGACCTCGTTCTCTTCGACGCGGATGCGCCTTTCGTTCTGGACCGCTTTACTCTGCACTCGAAATCGAAGAATACCCCCTTCGACGGCACCCGGATGGAAGGCAAAGTTCTTGCCACATTCGTCGGCGGGGTGCAGGTTTATAACAACGATAACGAATAAATCGAGGCGAGGGGCAGTAATGCCGGGAATTGAGAACGGGCCCGTGTTGATCGGGCTGGTAGCCGTTTTGGGCTATCTGCTGGGGTCGGTGCCCTTCGGGCTGGTGATCGCCCGGCTGTTCGGTCTGGGCGATCTGCGCCAGATCGGCTCGGGCAATATCGGTGCGACCAACGTGCTGCGCACCGGCAACAAGCCGGCGGCGCTGGCCACCTTGCTGCTCGATAGCGGCAAGGGCGCCATCGCCGTGCTGATCGCGCGCCACTTCCTGGGCGAGACCGCCGCGCAGGTCGCGGGCGGCGCGGCCTTCCTGGGGCACCTCTACCCGATATGGCTCAGCTTCAAGGGCGGCAAGGGCGTGGCGACCTTCCTTGGCACGATGCTGGCGCTGGCCTGGCCCGTGGGAATCGCCGCCTGCCTCGTGTGGTTGGCTACGGCCTTCGTCAGCCGGATCTCGTCGCTCTCGGCGCTGGTCGCTGCTGCGGCGACGGTCCCGTTGGCCTACTTCCTCGACCATCGCGATCTGATGCTGCTGGCGGCCGGACTTGCCGTTTTGATATTCTGGCGTCACCGCCAGAATATCCAGCGCCTCGCCACCGGGTCCGAGCCCCGGATCGGCAAGAAGGGTTGATCACCAGCGTTTGAGGGCGTCCTCGTCGCTGTCCTTGGCGGCGACCCAGTCGGTTTCGCCGCCCAGCCCGTGTTCCTTCTTCCAGAACGGCGCCCGGGATTTGAGGTAATCCATCAGGAACTCGGCCGCGGCGAAGGCATCGCCCCGGTGCCGCGCGGCGGTGGCGACCATCATGATCTGCTCGCCGATGCCAAGCCGCCCGTGACGGTGAATGACCAGCGCATCGACAAGGTTCCAGCGCGCGATAGCCTCTTCGGTGATCTTGGTGACCGCACGTTCGGTCATGCCGGGATAGTGCTCCAGCTCCAGCGCCCGCATACGGCCCGTGTCGTCGCGCACCACGCCGATGAAACTGACCACCGCACCCACATCCGCGCGCCCGACCCCGAAGGCCGCCATCTCGGCGGCGAAGTCGAACGGGGCCTCTTGCACCGAGACCTTCATCTCAGCCGCCGGTCATCGGCGGAAAAAAGGCCACCTCGCGCACGCCCGCCAAAGACGCGTCGAATTCCGACAGTTCCTGGTCAAGCGCCACACGCAGCGCGGAGGTATCGGCAAAAGCAGCCTCGTAGCGCGGCTCGCGCGCGCGGAGTTCCGTGACCAGTTCGGCCACCGTCGCGGCGCCAGTCTCGACGCTTTCGCGGGCCTTGCCGATGCGTTCGCGCACCCAGGCGAAATAGAGAACCTCAATCATGGTCATGCTCCCGCAGATAGGGCAGCGCCTTGCGGAAATAATCCCATCCGGTGATCGCGGTCAGCAGCGCCGCGACCCAGATCAGGCCAAGCCCGACATGCGTCGCCAGATCGGCCATCGAGGCGCCGGTCGGCAGATCGCCCTCGCCCGCGCGGGGGGCGCGGCCTTCCTCGATGTACTTCAGCCCGGTGCCGAGGAAGAGGACCGCAATCGCCACCATCTGCGTCGTGGTCTTCCACTTGGCAAGTTTGGTGACCTTGAGCTTGCCGGCATCCGCGCCAAGAAACTCGCGCAGCCCCGACACGAAGACCTCGCGGAAAAGGATCACGGTGGCGGGCAGGATCAGCCAGGGGTTCATGCCGGAATAACCCGTCAGCACCACCAGCGCGATCACAACCATAGCCTTATCGGCAATCGGGTCGAGCATGGCGCCGAACTTGCTTTCCTGCTTCCACAGGCGCGCAAGGTAGCCGTCGAACCAGTCGGTCACCGCGGCGCTGACAAACAGCGCCAGCGCGAACCAATCCGCCCAGGGACGCGAGAAATAGAGAAACATCACCGCGACGCCGGGCGCGGCGATCAGGCGAAGAACCGTCAGGATATTGGGCAGCGTCCACTTCATCCGCGCACCCTAGCCGCGCGGATGCGGAAGGAAAAGGGGGTGTTAACGCGGCGGGTCGGTGTAGTCATGCACTTGCCCCCGCCAGTCGGTCACGCGCCAGCTTCCGGGCGTGGCGCCGGGGGTAAAATGATCGGCCGTCACCGGCACCTTGCCAAAGCCGCCCGGAATATCGAGCACATAGCTCGGCAGCGCCGTGCCGCTGATCTGCCCGCGCAGGGACCGCATCAGCGCGCGCCCCTCGTCGATCGTGGTGCGGAAATGCGAGGTGCCGGGCGCGAGATCGCAGTGATGCAGGTAGTAGGGCTTGATGCGCAGGGCCAGCAGCGCGCGGAACAGATCGCTCAGCGCACCGACCGAGTCGTTCACGCCCCGCAGCAGAACCGATTGCGAGAGCATCGGTACCCCGGCTTCGGCCAGGCGCGCGATGGCGGCGTGGGCCTCGGGCGTGAGTTCCTGCGCGTGGTTGGTGTGGACGACCAGCCAGACGGTCGGGCGGGCACCGCGCAGCACCTCGCACAGCGCGGGTGTGATGCGCCCGGGGGCCACGACCGGCACGCGGCTGTGAAAGCGGATCAGATCGACATGATCAATGGCCGAAAGCCGCGCCAGAACCTCACCCAAGCGCCGCACGGAAAGCGTCAGCGGATCGCCCCCGGTCAGGATCACCTCGCGGATCGCGGGGGTCGCGGCGATATAGTCCAGCGCCTCGGCCAGCGCCTCCTCGGCCAGCGGGCCGGTCTCGCCCACGGTTTCACGGCGGAAGCAGAAACGGCAATAGACATCGCAGGTCTTGGTGATGTGCAAGATCACCCGGTCGGGGTAGCGATGCGTCAACCCGCGCACCGGGGCATGGGCATTATCGCCTATCGGATCAAGGAGTTCCTCGGGCCGAATGGTCAGTTCGGCGCCCGAGGGCACGAATTGCGCGGCGACCGGATCGGAGGGGTTGTCGATAGCCGCCTGCATCGCGGGGGTCAGGCGGATGCGGAACGCCTCGGCCACGCGCGCGATTGCTGGCAGCTCGGCCATGGGCACCAGTCCGGCCGTTGCCAGATCCTCGGGGCGCGTCAGGGCGCGGTGGGGGGGGGTTGCATCGTTCATGGGCTGGCGCGCTACGCCGCAGCGGGGCGTCCGTCAACCCCGATCATTGAAGTAGTTCCAGATCGTCTCGGCCATGGCCTGCGAAATGCCCGGCGCCTCCATCAGATCGGTCAGCCCCGCGCGGCTGACCGCCTTGGCCGAGCCGAAATGCGCCAAGAGCGCGCGCTTGCGCGTCGCGCCCACGCCGGGGATCTCATCGAGCGGGTTGGCCATCGTGGCCTTGGCGCGCTTGGCACGGTGCGCGCCGATCGCCCAACGGTGGGCCTCGTCGCGCAGGCGCTGGATGTAATAGAGAACCGGGTCCTGCCGGGGCAGCGCGAAGGGGCGCTTGCCGGTGCGGTGGAACTCTTCCTTTCCGTGGTCGCGGTCGATGCCCTTGGCGACGCCGACCATCGCAATATCGGCCACGCCCATTTCGGTCATGACCTCCTGCACCGCCGAGACCTGCCCCGCCCCACCGTCGATCAGCAGCAGGTCCGGCCATGCCTCGCCCTTGCGCTCGGGGTCTTCCTTGAGCAGCCGGGCAAAGCGGCGCGTCAGCACCTCTTTCATCATGGCGAAATCGTCGCCGGGGGTCAGCTCATCGCCCTTGATGTTCCACTTGCGATACTGACTTTTGAGAAACCCGTCGGGGCCCGCCACGATCATACCCCCCACCGCGTGCGCGCCTTGGATGTGGGAGTTGTCGTAGACCTCGATCCGCTCGGGCGGTTTCGGCAGGCCGAAAGCCTGCGCCACACCGGCCAGAAGCCGCGCCTGCGCCGCCGATTCCGACATCCGCCGACCAAGGCTTTCGCGGGCGTTACGCAACGCGTTCTCGACCAGTTCGGCCTTCTCGCCGCGCTTGGGCACGGCGATCTCGACCCGGCGGCCCGCGCGTTCCGACAAAAGATCGACCATCAGGTCTTCATCCTCGATCGGATGCGACAGCAGGATCAGCCGCGGCGGCTCCTTCTGGTCGTAGAACTGGGCAAGGAAGGCCTCGAGCACCTCGGCCTCTTCCGCGCCCGAACCGGTGCGGGGATAGAAGTCATGGTTGCCCCAGCTTTGATGCGCGCGGATGAAGAAGACCTGCACGCAGGCCTGCCCACCCTCCATATGCAGTGCGACCACATCGGCCTCGGCCACGCCGCGCGGGTTGATGCCCTGGCTTTGCTGCACATTGGTCAGCGCCTGAATCCGGTCGCGCAGCGCGGCCGCGCGTTCGAACTCCAGCGCCTCGGAGGCGGCCATCATCTCGCCCGCCAGTTCCTGCTGGATGGTGGTGGACTTGCCCTCAAGGAAGCGCTCGGCATCGGCCACGGTGCGGGCATAGTCACCCTCCGAGATCTTGCCCACGCAGGGCCCCGAGCAGCGCTTGATCTGGAATTGCAGGCAGGGCCGGGAGCGGCTGGAAAACACCGCGTCCGAGCAGTTGCGCAGCTGAAAGACGCGCTCAAGGTGGTTCAGCGTCCGGTTCACCGCGCCAGCCGAGGCGAAAGGCCCGAAATAGGCACCCTTGACCGTGCGCGCACCGCGATGCTTGCGGATCATCGGAAAGGCGTGATCCTTGGCGATGACGATATAGGGAAAGCTCTTGTCGTCGCGCAAAAGCACGTTGTAGCGCGGCTTGAGCTGCTTGATCAGGTTCTGCTCTAGTAGCAGCGCCTCGGTCTCGGTTCGCGTTGTGAGGAACATCATATAGGCGGTTTCCGAGATCATCCGCGCGATCCGCGCCGAATGACCCGAGGGCCGCGCATAGTTCGACACCCGCGCCTTGAGGTTGCGCGCCTTGCCGACGTAGAGTACCTCCTGGCTTGCGTTCAGCATCCGGTAGACGCCGGGCGAGCCATCGAGCCGGGTGACGTAATCGGCAATCAGCGCATGGCCCTTCAGCCGCGCGGCCGGCCGATCGGCGTTATCCTCTGGGAATGTCTCGGGTTGCGTCATTGCCGGGGTCGATTCTCCGTTGTGCCTGCAATCTTACGCAGCATCTTTCAAGAGGGAAGCTTTCCACGGTTTCTGTGGATAACTCTGTTGGGAAGTTTTGGAGATCACGGATTCTCCCTTATTTCACGAGCGCCTCAACGAACTGCCTAAAAATTAGGCAAATATCTAACATATTGATATATATGTGAAAATTTTTCCACTTCTGACAAGTGACTGAAACCATTGGCAGATTCGTAACAGCTTTGTTACATGACGCCCGAAGGTGGACAAGTTGCCGCAGCGTTCGCTGATCGGGTCACTCAACGCCCAGGACATCGGGGGTTTTCCAGCCTAGATGCTGCCCGCCATCAACGCACAACAACTGCCCCGTAACCCCATGCGCATCGAGAAAATATCCAAGCGCCGCACAGATATCGCCGGGGTCGGCGCCACGCTCCAGAATGGTTGCCGCGCGCTGGCGGGTGAAGTGGCTCTCGGACTGGCGCGCGCCCTGCATGGTCGGCCCCGGCCCGATCGCGTTCACGCGGATATCGGGCGCCAGCGCCTGCGCGGCGGTCTGGGTCAGCGCCCAAAGCCCGGCTTTCGAGAGGCTGTAGGTCATGAACTCAGGCGTAGGCTTGCGCACCCGCTGGTCTATCATGTTGACCACCAGCGCCTCGGCGCGCGGCTCGGCCCCGCCACGATTGGCCTTGGGGGCCTGCGCGGCGAAGGCCTGGATCAGCACGAAGGGCGCACGCAGGTTGGACTCGAAATGCCGGTCCCAGCCCTGACGTGTGGCGGTGCGGATGTTGTCATATTCGAAGATCGAGGCGTTGTTGATCAGCAGATCGAGCGGCCCACCAAGGGCGCGCGCGGCGGCATCTACCAGCGCGGCGGTCTGCGCCTCCTCCAGCAGGTCGGCCTGTACGGTGACCGCATTCACGCCAAGCGCGCGGGCTTCGGCGGCGACCGCCTCCGCCTCGGCGGCCGACGCGTTGTAATGGATCGCCACATCATAGCCGCGCCCCGCCAGATAGAGCGCCATCGCACGCCCCAACCGCTTCGCCCCGCCTGTGATCAATGCCCGCGCCATCTGCCCCTCACACCATGCCCGACGTCATCAGGAAGACAACATAGGCCGCATAGACCACAGTAAAGCCGATACCGATCATCCGCGTGAAGGGCCAGCGGTAGAAAATCAGCGGCGCGATCAGCAGACTCGCGCCCAGCATCACCCAAAGGTCGAAGCGCAGCATCTGTTCGGGCACGGGCAATTGGCCAACCAGCCCCGACACCCCAATGATGCACAGCAGGTTGAAGATGTTCGAGCCGATCACGTTGCCAAGGGCCACATCCGCCCGCCCCCGGATTGCGGCATTGACCGAGGTCGCGAGTTCCGGCAGCGAGGTTCCCACCGCCACCAGCGTCAGGCCGATCACCGCCTCGGAAATACCGTAGGCCCGCGCGATCGAACTGGCACCGTCCACCAGGAAATCGGCACCGATCGGCAGGCCGATCAGGCCGAGCACGATAAAGAGCCCGATCTTCCCCCAGGGCATATGAATGTCTGCGCCCTCGATCTCTTCCTCGGCGCGGCTTGCGCGATGGCTCAGAGCCTCGCGGATCTGCCGGAACAGGATCAGCGCAAGGGCACCCAGCAACACCAGCGCATGCGGCCATCCCAGCGGCCCCATGAAGCTCAGCAATATGAACAGCAGGCTCGCACCCAGCATGATCACATAGCTTTCGCGGGTGTCATGCTCGTCTGTGCGGATAGCCGAGATGATCGCAGGCAGGCCCAAAACCAGCAGGATATTGGCCGTGTTCGAGCCGACTACGTTGCCAAGTGCAATCGCGGGCGCGCCCTCAAGGACGGCCGCGACCGAAACCATCATCTCGGGCGCCGAGGTACCGAAGGCCACGACGGTCAGGCCCACGATCAGCGCCGGGATCCCCAACCGCAGCGCCAGCGCGACCGAGCCTTTCACCAGCACGTCGCCCGCCACCACAAGCAGGCCGAGGCCCGCAGCTATCTTCACCAGATCGACGAGCAATCATGCCCCCTTGTCATTCCCGCAGGGGCAGGGCCCCGCACCGATTTTGGGTCGCCCGCAGCGCGGACAGCGCGCGGCGATACGCGGACGGCCTTTGCCGCCCGGCAGTCGCAGCTTGCCGAACATGGCCAGCACGGCCATGGCAACCAGAAACAATGTCATGCCCTTGATCAGCATCGCCTAGAGCCCGAACCGCGCCCAAAGCGCGCGCTCCTCTGCGGCCTCGATCATGGCGCTGGCGGCATCGGCTCCGAACCCCGCACCGAAACGGCGCAGGAAGGACTGACGCGGGCCGTAGGGGATGAAGCGCACCTTATCGCCGTAAAGCTGCTTGAGCTTGGGAACCGCATGGGCCAGGCCATCGACCAGCCCCACCTCGATCGCCTGCCGCCCGGTCCAGATCTCGCCAGTGAACAGGTCAGCGCCCTCTTTCAACCGCCCGATCCGGCGCGCGCTGACATGATCCTTGAAGCTGACATGCATATCCTCAAGCAGTCTGTTGAGGCGTTCCACATCCTCGGGTTTTTCCGGGCGGAACGGATCGAGGAAGCTTTTCGAGCCGCCAGCCGTATGCACTCGCCGCTCGATCCCGTGGCGGGCGATCAGCCCGTCCAGCCCGAAGCCCGCCGAGATCACGCCGATCGAGCCCACGACCGAGGTCGCATCGGCCCAGATGTCATCGGCCGCGCAGGCCAGCCAGTAGCCGCCCGAAGCCGCAACATCCTCGACAAAGGCATGGACGGGCAGCCTGGTTTCCTCGGCCAGCCGCCGGATGCGCCCCGCGATCAGCGAGGATTGCACCGGCGAGCCGCCGGGCGAGTTCACCAAGAGCGCGACGGCCGTCGGTTTGCCCCTTCGAAAGGCGCGCTCCAACAGCGGGGCGAGCGCGGCATCGGAGAGGCCCTGCGCCCCGGGCCGGGTGACGCCAATGGCGCCTTGCAGCCGCACGAGGGCCACGCGCGGGGGCCGGTTCGGCCCAAAGGGGAAGAAGCGTTTGAGATCCATGCGACCGATGTAGGGGTCGGGAACAGGGGGAACAAGCGCCCCGGACGGGATTTGGGAAAAATACGCCCCCTCTGGCGCGGCGGCGCGCGCTTGGATAGCGTGAAGGCATGATCGACAAGCTCGAGATGTTCATGATCCTCGCGCGCGAGGGCCATTTCGGCCGCGCGGCCGAGGCCTATGGCGTGACGCAGCCCACGCTCAGCTCGGCCATCCGCGCGCTTGAGGAAAGCCTGGGAGTGCAACTGGTGTGGCGCGGGGCGCGCTATCAAGGCCTGACCCCCGAGGGCCAGCGCGTGCTGGAGCATGCCCGCCGCATCGTGGGCGAGGCCCGCGCCATGCAAGATGAGATGCGCGAGGCCCGCCACGGCGTCGCCGGCCATCTGCGCATCGGCGTGATCCCCACCGCCCTACCGCGCATCGCCCGGCTGACCGCCCCGTTCCTGGCGCGCAACCGCTCGGCGCGCGTGACGCTGCTGTCCCGATCGTCAGCCGAGATCCGCGAAGGGATCGCCACGCAGGAGTTGGACGCGGGCATCACCTATCTCGACGGCGCGGGTCTGGGCCGGATGGAAGAGGTTGCGCTCTGGCTGGAAACCTATCGGCTGGTCGAGCGTGCGCCCGATGACGCCGCTCTGCCCTGGGCCGAGGCCGCCGCGCGGCCCCTGTGCCTTCTGACCCCCGACATGCAAAACCGCCGCCTGATCGACGGGCATCTGGCGGCGGCGGGCGCGCAGGCCGCGCCCCGGGTCGAGTCGAACTCCACCATCGCGCTGCTCAGCCACGTCGCCACCGGCGAGTGGTCGGCGATCCTGGCCGAGGCGCTGTGCGAGGGCTTTGCCCTGCCGCCCGGTTGCCGCGCCCGCACGCTGATCGCGCCCGAGGCCGCGCATCGCGTGGGCCTCGTGGTCGAGCACCGCGCGACTTACACGCCAAGCCTGCGCGCCCTGATTGCCGAAGCGCATCGCATCGCGGATTGATAGGTTTTTTCTATCACTTAACGGGGCATACGAATTGCCGACCCTATCGACCCACGCTACCTAAGGCTCAGCCAACCCCGGAGGAGAGCCATGTTCGACAGCGCGCGCCTAGCGCAGATCCTGCACGCCCATGAAGGGGTCGAAGGTCCGCTCCTGCCGATCCTGCACGATATTCAGGAAAGCTTCGGCCATATCCCCGAGGCCGCGCTGGAGCCGATCGCCGAGGCCCTGCGCCTGAGCCGCGCCGAGGTGGTGGGCGTCGTCGGCTTCTACCACGATTTCCGCAAGACCCCGGCAGGCGCGCATGTCATCAAGCTTTGCCGGGCCGAGGCCTGCCAGTCGATGGGAGGCGCCGCGCTGCAAGCCCGGCTTGAGGCCGCGCTTGGCCAGAAGATGGGCGAGACGAAGAACGGCGTGACGCTGGAGGCGGTCTATTGTCTGGGCCTGTGCGCCTGCGCACCTGCGGCCATGGTCGATGACCGGCTGGTCGGACGGCTCGATGCCGGGCGGGTGGATACCATCGCCCAGGAGGTGCGCGCATGAAGGTCTGGGTCCCCGCCGATGCCGCCGCCCGCGCCTGTGGCGCCGATGAGGTCGCCTCCGCCATCACCGCCGCCGCCAAACAGCGCGGCGTCACGGTCGAGCTGATCCGCAACGGCACGCGCGGCATGGTCTGGCTTGAACCGCTGGTCGAGGTCGAAACGCCAGAAGGCCGCCGCGCCTTCGGCCCGATGACCCCCGAGGATGTGACCGCCCTGTTCGACGCTCCCGACAGCCACCCCAAGGCGCAGGGCCTGACCGAGGAAATCCCCTTCTTCAAACGCCAGACCCGCCTGACATTCGCACGCTGCGGCCGGATCGACCCGCTTTCGCTGATGGATTACGAGGCCGAAGGCGGCCTTGCCGGTCTGCGCGCGGCCCTCGCCCGCCCCCCCGCTGAGATCGTCGAGGAGATCGTGGCCTCGGGCCTGCGCGGTCGCGGCGGCGCGGGCTTTCCCACCGGCATCAAGTGGCGCACCGTTCTGGGCGCCAAGGCCGCGCAGAAATACATCGTTTGCAATGCCGATGAAGGCGACAGCGGGTCATTCGCCGACCGGATGCTGATGGAGGGCGACCCCTTCTGCCTGATCGAGGGCATGGCCATCGCGGGCCTCGCTACCGGGGCCACGCAGGGCTACGTCTATATCCGCTCGGAATACCCCGACGCGATCCGCGTGATGCGCGCGGCGGTCGAGGCCGCCACCCGCGCGGGTATTCTTGGCGCTGACGTGATGGGGTCTGGCCGCGCCTTCCGCATGGAGATCCGCGTCGGCGCGGGCGCCTATGTCTGCGGCGAGGAAACCTCGCTTCTAAACTCGCTCGAAGGCAAACGCGGTGTGGTGCGGGCGAAACCGCCGCTGCCCGCGCTGGAAGGGTTCATGGGCCGCCCGACGGTGGTCAACAACGTGCTCAGCCTGGCGGCCGTGCCGTGGATCATGGCGCATGGCGGCGCGGCCTATAACGCCATCGGCATCAACCGCTCGCGCGGGACGATCCCCTTGCAGATCGCGGGCAACGTCAAGCATGGCGGGCTGTTCGAGACGGGCTTTGGCATCACCTTGGGCGAGATCGTGACCGAGATCGCGGGCGGCACCGCGTCTGGCCGACCGATCAAGGCGGTGCAGGTGGGTGGGCCCTTGGGCGCCTATCACCCGGTGTCGGAGTTCGACCTGCCCTTCTGCTATGAGGAATTCGCGGGCCAGGGTGGGCTTGTCGGCCACGCCGGCATGATCATCCATGACGAGGGTGCCGACATGCTGGCGCTTGCGCGCTTCGCCATGGAGTTCTGCGCCATCGAGAGCTGCGGCAAATGTACCCCCTGCCGGATCGGCGCGGTGCGCGGGGTCGAAACGCTCGACCGTGTCGCGGCGGGCGACCCGACCGCGCTGCCGCTGATCGAGGACCTGTGCAACACGATGCAGCTTGGCTCGCTCTGCGCGCTTGGCGGCTTTACCCCCTACCCGGTTCTGTCGGCGATCCGGCATTTCCCCGAAGAATTCACCCCCATGCGGGAGGCTGCGGAATGAAGGACTTCATCATCCCCGACGCGAACTGGTCGAAGGACATGGGCACGCCTGCACGCAGGGGCGCACCGGTGCATCTGACCATCGACGGCATGGCGATCACGGTGCCCGCAGGCACCTCGGTCATGCGCGCGGCGGCCGAGGCCGGGATCACCATCCCCAAGCTTTGCGCCACCGACAGCCTTGAACCCATCGGCTCGTGCCGGTTGTGCATGGTCGAGATCGAGGGGATGCGCGGCACGCCCGCCTCCTGCACCACGCCGGTGACCGAGGGCATGCAGGTCCGCACCCAGACCGAACAGTTGGCCACTCTGCGCCGCGGCGTGATGGAGCTTTACATCTCGGACCACCCGCTTGATTGCCTGACCTGCGCGGCCAATGGCGATTGCGAGTTGCAGGACATGGCCGGTGCCGTCGGCCTGCGCGAGGTGCGCTATACCCCCGGCGAGAACCATTTCGAGGCCCGCCAGAATGGCGAGGCAAACCCCTGCTACATCCCCAAGGATGTCTCGAATCCCTATTTCAGCTATGACCCGGCCAAATGCATCGTCTGCATGCGCTGCGTGCGGGCCTGCGAAGAGGTGCAGGGCACCTTCGCGCTGACCATCGAGGGGCGCGGCTTCGACGCCCGCATCGCCACCGGGGCAAGCGATTTCCTCAGCTCGGATTGCGTCAGCTGCGGCGCCTGCGTGCAGGCCTGCCCGACCGCGACGCTGGTCGAGAAATCGGTCGAGGAGATCGGCACGCCCGAACGCTCGATCGTCACCACCTGCGCCTATTGCGGCGTGGGCTGCAGCTTCGAGGCACAGATGCGCGGCGATACGCTGGTGCGCATGGTGCCCTGGAAGGGCGGCGAGGCGAACCGCGGCCATTCCTGCGTCAAAGGCCGCTTTGCCTGGGGCTATGCTACCCACAAGGACCGCATTCTGAACCCGATGATCCGCGACAGCATCGACCAGCCCTGGCGCGAGGTCGGCTGGCAAGAGGCGCTCGACTTCGCCGCCGGGCGGCTCAAGGCCATTCAGGCCAAGCATGGCAAAGATTCGGTCGGCGTCATCACCTCGTCGCGCTGCACCAACGAAGAGACCTTCCTGGTGCAAAAGCTCGCGCGCGCAGTCTTTGGCACGAACAATACCGATACCTGTGCGCGGGTCTGCCACTCGCCCACCGGCTACGGGCTGAAGCAGACCTTCGGCACCTCGGCCGGCACGCAGAATTTCGACTCGGTCGAGCAGACCGATCTGGCACTGGTGATCGGCGCGAACCCGACCGACGGCCACCCTGTCTTTGCCTCGCGGCTGCGCAAGCGGCTACGGGCGGGTGCGAAACTGATCGTTGTCGATCCGCGCCGGATCGACCTGCTGGAAACCCCGCATATGGGCGACGGCTGGCACCTGCCGCTGCGCCCCGGCACCAACGTCGCCGTGCTGACCGCGATGGCCCATGTCATCGTGACCGAAGGGCTGACCGACGACACCTTCATCGCCGAGCGCTGCGATCTGGACGAATGGGCCGACTATTCCGAGTTCGTGCGCAGCCCCGACTATGCCCCCGAAGCCGTCGAGGCCCTGACCGGCGTATCGGCCGCCACGATCCGCGAGGCTGCCCGCGCCTATGCCGCCGCCCCCAATGCCGCGATCTACTACGGGCTTGGCGTGACAGAACATTCGCAGGGCTCGACCACCGTTATCGCCATTGCCAACCTTGCCATGATGACCGGCAATATCGGGCGAGAGGGCGTGGGCGTAAACCCGCTGCGCGGCCAGAACAACGTGCAGGGCTCCTGCGATATGGGCTCGTTCCCGCATGAGCTGCCGGGCTATCGCCATGTCTCGGACGATACCGCCCGCGCGATCTTCGAAAAGGCCTGGGGCGTGACCCTCGACCCCGAGCCGGGCCTGCGCATCCCCAACATGCTCGACGCTGCGGTGTCGGGCGCGTTCAAGGGCATCTACATCCAGGGCGAGGACATCCTGCAATCCGACCCCGACACGCGCCACGTCTCGGCCGGTCTGGCGGCGATGGATTGCGTCATCGTGCATGACCTCTTCCTGAATGAGACGGCGAATTACGCGCATGTCTTCCTGCCCGGCTCGACCTTCCTCGAGAAGGACGGCACCTTCACCAATGCCGAGCGCCGCATCAACATGGTGCGCCGTGTGATGGCGCCCAAGAACGGCTATGCCGACTGGGAAGTGACCCAGATGCTGGCCAATGCCATGGGCGCGGACTGGCACTACACGCACCCAAGCGAGGTGATGGTTGAGATCGCCGCGACGACGCCGGGCTTTGCCAATGTGACCTACGAGATGCTGGACGCGCGCGGCTCGGTCCAGTGGCCCTGCAACGATGCGGCGCCCGAGGGCTCGCCCATCATGCATGTCGATGGTTTCGTGCGCGGCAAGGGGCGCTTCATTCGTACGGCCTACGTGCCGACCGACGAGCGCACCGGCCCGCGCTTCCCGCTCTTGCTGACCACCGGGCGAACCCTGTCGCAATATAACGTGGGCGCGCAGACCCGGCGCACCGCGAACAGCGTCTGGCACGAGGAAGACCGGCTCGAGATCCACCCGCATGACGCCGAGGTGCGCGGCATCAAGGAAGACGACTGGGTGCGGCTGGCCTCGCGCGCGGGCGAGACCACGCTGCGCGCGACGATCACCGATCGCGTCTCGCCCGGCGTCGTCTACACCACCTTCCACCACCCGAACACGCAGGCCAATGTGGTCACCACCGACAATTCGGACTGGGCGACGAACTGCCCCGAATACAAGGTGACCGCCGTGCAGGTGGGGCTGTCGAACGGCCCCTCCGACTGGCAGGAGGATTACGCGGCCCTGTCGGAAGCCTCGCGCCGGATCGAGGCTGCCGAATGACCCTGCCGCGCGGAGCCACGCAGATACCACTGGCAGGCGGCGCTTCCGAGGTGCTGGCCGAAGAGGTGCCGGTGGCGCTGGTCTATGACGGCGTGACGCAGGCGGTGATGATGGCCACGCCTGCGGATCTGGAGGACTTCGTTCTGGGCTTTGCGCTGAGCGAGGGGCTGATCGAAGCACCATCCGAGATTGTCCGCACCGAGATCGTGCCGCAGCAGCGCGGGATCGAGGCGCGGGCCTGGCTGGCGGCCCCTGCAGGTGCGCGCTTCAAGGAACGGCGTCGCGCAACCACCGGGCCGGTCGGCTGCGGGCTATGCGGTATCGACAGTCTCGAACAGGCTTTGCGCCCGCTGCCGCGGGCGCCCCGGGGCGGGGGCGCCGGGCTGGCGTCCGGCGCCCCCGCCCGTGCCCTCGCCGCCCTGCGCACGGCACAACCGTTGCAGGACGCGACGCACGCGATCCATGCCGCCGGGTTCTGGACTGAGGACGGCGGGCTTGCGCTGCTGCGCGAGGATGTTGGGCGGCACAATGCGTTGGACAAACTGGCCGGCGCGCTGACACGCGCGGGGATTGCGCCCGCGAATGGGGCGATCGCGATGACCTCGCGCATCTCGATCGATCTGGTGCAAAAGGCGGTTACCATCGGCGCGCGGGCGCTGATCGCGCCCTCAGCGCCCACTGCGCTGGCCGTGGCCGAGGCACGCGCGGCCGGGTTGCACCTGATCGCGCGCGCTCCGAGCACCGAAACCCTGATCGATTACACCGCGCCCGAGCGCACCGAGGAAGACGCCGCATGAGCACCGACAAGCTGATCCGCATGGCCAACCAGATCGCCACCTTCTTCGAGGTGCAGCCGGGCGACGGGGCTGCGGCCACGGCCGCGCATATCAACGATAACTGGTCGCCGCCGATGCGCGCGACGCTTCTGGGAATGATCGCGAACGGCTCGCCCGAATTGCACCCGCTGGTCGTGGCGGGCGCGAAACTGATCCGCCCCGCACCAAGCCGCTAGGCACGGGCCTTCGGGTCAGGATTGCAGGCGCTCGACCTGGGCGCGCAGCTCTTCCGCCTCATGGCGCGCGGCGCGCAAGCCATCCATCGCGGCGCGCAGCTCGGCCTCGGTCTGGGCAAGCTGATTGCTCAGCTCGGCCTCGCGCGCCTCGATATAGGTAACGGCCTGATCGCGAGTTTCCTCGGCCTCGTGCAGGGCCTGGGCCATCTGCTCCAGCTCGCCCATGTCGGCCTGGGTCACGCGGGTCAGCCGGTGGATCAGCCACGAGGCGAACCAGCCCAGACAGAAGGCGACGAAGAGGATGATCGCGGTGGCGAAGACGAATTCTGTGCGGTTCATGGCGCGGTCATCCTCAGTTCTGCTTGGGGATCAGGTTGTCCGGACGCGGCTTGGGCCGGGCCTTGGCTTCGGAGGCGGGGGAGACGGGGATTTCCACAGCCTCTTGCCCGACGACATCGCCCTCGGGCGCAGGCTCTTCCATCGGAGCCGCGTCCTCCATAGGCGGTGCTTCGCCCTCGGGCAGGACCTCAGCGGGGTCTGCCTCGGTCATCTCGGGCGCAGCGGTTTCCGGAGCGGTCGCTTCGGGGAGCTCTTCCTCGATCGGCTCTCCATCCAGCAGCACGAACTCGATGCGGCGGTTCGCTTCGCGGCCTTCCTCGGTGTCATTGTCGGCCAGGGGCTGCGTCTCGCCATAGCCCTTGGCGGTGATGTTGCCCACCAGAACCCGGCGGTCGCGCAGCGCGCTCAGCACGGCGGCGGCGCGTTCCTGTGACAGGTTCAGGTTCATCTCGTCGCGGCCCTGACTGTCGGTATGGCCCGCCAGTTCCATGCGGAAACCCTGACAATCCTTCATAGCCGCGGCCAGGGCGTCGAGCGTTTCGGCCCCGTCAGCGGCAATGGTCGAAGAGCCCGGCTCAAAGCTGATCTTGTGCTGCGCCAGAACCCCGTTCAGCCGCGCTACGCATTCGGGCCCGTCGGGCAGCGCCAGCACCGGGTCAAGCCGCTTGTCGTAGCGCACGTCAAGCTCCATCGCGGCCGCCTCGCCCAGATGCCCCGAGAGGATCCGCGCCACCGCATCCGAAGCCTGCGGGTTGCCGCTGATGCCGGTGACACGCACGACATCGGGGCGCACGACGACGCGGCCCTGCTCAACCTCGCCCAAGGCTTCCAGCGCCGCCAGAACCCGGGTGGGCCAGCCAGCGGGCAGATCCGCATCGACGCGGGTCGCGCCATAGACCGCTTCGAACCCAAACTGGGCGCGGGCGAAGTTCTCGACCAGCCCGCGCTCGCGGTCGTCGAGCACCCGGCCGCGCAGCGTGACCCTACCGGTCTCGCTCAGGATCGCCGAAAACTCGGGAACACCCTCCGATGCATCGGGTTTCTTCTGCAACTCGGCCTTCAGCGAGAACACCTCGGGCAGATTCGATTCCAGCTCGCCCACGGCCTTGTCGAAGGTCTCCGGCGTGACGCTGTCAGCGGCGATCAGCGCGATATCGGCATCCGAATAGGTGATCGTGCCCGAACCCATCTCGTTGAGCGCGCCGATCCCCATCTCTACGGCGGCCGCCCAATCGGGCGAGGGCGTGCCCATACCGAGGGTACAACCAAGCGTGCCCTTCGCCCCGGCACCCCGGGCGGCGGCCAGGATGCGGTCGCGCGCGCGCTCTGTATCAGCCGAGCAGGCGTCGAAGCGCGCGCCCTCTTCGTCGATAAGGAATCGCAGGGTGAAAGGCGTGATCACCGGACGCGGCGCCGAGATGTCGAAGCTCAGCTTCAGATCGGCCGGGCGACGGCGCGCCAGCGATGTCTCGATACGCGCCTTTTCTTCGGGGCTGTCGGTGATGGCCGTGACAAAGACCTTGCCCGGCTCGACCGAGATCTTCGAGCGCGGAACGGTGCGCAGCGTTGCGGTGGCGAACGCGACAGCCTCGTCCCAACCCGGCGGGGCGGGGTAGTCGGCCGAGGCGAGCATGTCGGTAACGGTGCCCTCACCCACCAGCGCGCGCAACTCCTCGATCAGGGCCGTGCGGTCCACCCCGGCGGGCACCAGCCCGATCAGCGAGATGCCGTCATCGTTGCGCAGCACCTCGAGCGAGAAATCCGGCGCCACCAGCGCCTGCGTGCTTTCCACATCTGTATTGTCCACGACGCGCGCCCCATCGACCAACGTGCTGGCCAAGGTCAACGCGCGGAACCGGTCGGCCTCGGAGGGCGCGGTGCCTAGCAAGATGACCTGCAAACCATCGGTCTGCACCCGCACCCAGCTGTGGCCCGCAGCCTCCATCGCCAGTCGCACAGCATTGCGCGAACGGATCTCGATCACCGTGGCCGAACCGCCTGCGATCAGCCCCGAGAGCACGAAAGCCGTGGTAAAGGCTGCGGTGGTCAGGATCGTGTTGCGCAGGCGCATGTCGTCTGTGCCTCCCGGGCGGCTTGCGTTGCGCACCGTCTTAAGGGCGCAACCCCTTGGGATCAATTACACGATTGCGCCAACGGCAAGAAACAGCGCAACGATCAGCCCGGTATCGCGGTTCGAGCGGAACAGCCGCAGGCAATTGTCGGGGTCATCGATGTCCAGTTGCCGCATCTGTCCATAGAGGTGCCAGCCAAAGGCCCAGGGAGCCGCCGCGCAGATCGCGAGCGTCAGCCCCGGCACCCGCGCGGGCAGCAGCGCCCAGAGGATCGCCGCCGTCATCAATATGACCGACCCGATCAGGAAGGCGTTGAGCCATCTGGCGCTATCGGCACCGAACAGCCGGGCGGTGGACTTCACGCCAATCAGCGCGTCATCCTCCTTGTCCTGATGGGCGTAAATCGTGTCGTAAAAGAGCGTCCAGACCAGTCCGGACAGGTAAAGCAGCACGGCCGCCGGGTGCAGACTGCCCGAATGCGCCACCCAACCCACCAGCGCCCCCCAGTTGAAGGCGATGCCCAGGAAGACCTGCGGCCACCAGGTGAAGCGCTTTGCGAAGGGATAGATCGCCACCGGCACCAGCGCGGCGATGCCCAACAGAATCGTCGCCCAGTTGAAGGTGAACAGAATCAGCGCCGAGACCGCCACCTGCGCCCCGAGCCAGATCAGCGCCTGGCGCACCGTCACCTGCCCCGACGGAATCGGGCGCGAGCGCGTGCGCGCCACCTGCCCGTCAATATTCCGGTCGGTGATGTCGTTCCAGGTGCAGCCCGCGCCGCGCATCAGCACCGAGCCGATCGTGCAGCCCACCGCCAGCCACAGATCCGACAGGCGCGGCGCATCCACCGCCGCCGCCAGCGCGATGCCCCACCAGCAGGGCAGCAGCAAAAGCCACGTCCCGATCGGGCGGTCGGCGCGGCTCAGCCGCAGGTAGGGTCGCCAGGCTGCCGGGGCGTAGCGATCGACCCAATTGCCCTTGACCGCATCCGCAACCTGCCCCTGAGGCTCTGGCTTTTCGATTGTGCCGGTCATAAGTTCGCCCCATGGAACGTGCCAAGATCAGATTGTGTGTAGAGCACCCTTTGGGTGAGGGGCAAGCCGTGCCGCTGAACGAGGCGCAGGCGCATTACCTTTTCGGGGTGATGCGGCAGGGTCCGGGCGCGCGCGTCGCGCTGTTCAACGGACGCGACGGCGAATGGACGGCCGAGGTTGCCGAGGCCGCCAAGAAGCGCGGCACGCTGATTTGCCTCGGTCAGGCCGCGCCGCAGCTAAACCCGCCCGACCTGTGGCTCATCTTCGCGCCGATCAAGAAAGAGCGCACCGACTTCATCGTCGAGAAAGCGGCCGAGCTTGGCTGCGCGCGCATCCTGCCGGTGCAGACCGAATTCACCAACGCCGGCCGCATCAAGCAAGATCGCCTTCAGGCCCATGCGATGGAGGCCGCCGAGCAATGCCTGGGCACCTTCGTTCCGACCGTCGATGACATGGCCTCCCTGCGCAAGCTGCTCGACGGTTGGGACCCTGCGCGCCGCATCCTGTGGGCCGACGAAAGCCTTGCGGGCGCCGCCGAGACGCTGGCTGGCCTGACGCCCGGCCCCTGGGCCATCCTGATCGGCCCCGAGGGCGGTTTTTCCGAGTCCGAGCGGGCAAAACTGCGCGCCCTGCCTTTCGTCACCCCGGTCAGCCTTGGCCCGCGCATCCTGCGCGCCGATACAGCCGCCTGCGCGGCGATCACGCTCTGGCAGTCGGCACTTGGGGATTGGCGATGATCCGCCCAGAACTGCGCGCGACCCTGACACGCCATGCCGAGACCGCGGTGGCCTTGGCGGCAACCGCGCTTGGCCTCTGGATCGCCTCGCGCGGCGGCTACATCCTGATCCCCTTCGGGCTTGCGATGGCGGCGGTCTGCCTTGGCTGGGCCGCGCTCGCGTTTCGCCGCGCGCGTTTCGCCCGCCCGGTGTCGAACCCCGGCCTTGTCGATCTCGACGAGGGGCGTATCGGCTATTACGGCGCGGGTCAGGGGCTTGGCGGTTATGTCGCACTCGAAGACCTGACCGAGATCAGGCTGCTGAACCTCTCAGGCACGCAATACTGGCGGCTCAAGTCCTCTGACGGGCAGGCGATCATGATCCCCACGGCGGCGGCGGGCGGCGAGAAACTGTATGACGCATTCGCCACCCTGCCCGGTATCGACATGGGGGCGCTGACGGTCGCTCTTGATCGGCGCATTGCCGCACAAAGCCTGTGGACCCGCCCCGCGACGCACTAACTTGACACCGGGCGCCGATAGCGCCACCTGTTCCTTCCCGGTTCCGTAAGAAAGGCAAGCCCATGTCCATTCCCCAGCAAGGCGGTGGCCCTATCGAGCGGTTCGAGCAACTGGCCGAGTTTCTTGCCTCGGGCGAGAAGCCGCGCGATGCCTGGCGGATCGGGACCGAGCATGAGAAATTCGGCTATTGCCAGGATGTGCTCAAACCGCTGCCCTATGACGGCCCGCGCTCGATCAAGGCGATGCTCGAAGGGCTGCGCGACGAGTTCGGCTGGACCCCGGTCTATGAGCAGGACAACATCATCGGGCTGAGTTTCCCCGACGGATCGAATGTCAGCCTTGAGCCTGGCGGGCAGCTGGAACTGTCGGGAGCGCCGCTCGAAACCATCCACCAGACCTGCGACGAGGTGAACGAGCACCTGCGCGAGGTGCAGACCATCGCCGACCGCATCGGTGCGCGCTTCATCGGGCTTGGCGCCGCGCCGGAATGGCACGCGGACGAGATGCCGATGATGCCCAAGGGCCGCTACCGGTTGATGACCGACTACATGGACAAGGTCGGCACCATGGGCAAAACGATGATGTATCGCACCTGCACCGTGCAGGTGAACCTCGACTTCGGGTCCGAGGCCGACATGGTGCAGAAGATGCGCGTGGCGCTGTCGCTGCAACCAGTGGCGACGGCGCTCTTTGCCAACTCGCCCTTCCTTGATGGCAAGCCCAACGGCATGAAATCGTGGCGCGCCAATATCTGGCAAAACCTCGACCCGGCGCGCACGGGCATGCTGCCCTTCATGTTCGACGAGGGCGCAGGCTATGAAGCCTATGTCGATTACGTCCTCGATGTGCCGATGTATTTCGTCTACCGCGACGGCAAGTATATTAACGCGCTCGGCCAGTCGTTCCGCGACTTTCTGAAAGGCGAGCTGCCCGCCCTGCCGGGTGAAAAGCCCACGCTTTCAGACTGGGCCGATCACCTGACCACCGTTTTCCCCGAAGCGCGCTCGAAGAAATATATCGAGATGCGTGGCGCCGATGGCGGCCCGTGGCGCCGGCTGTGCGCGCTGCCCGCGCTCTGGGTCGGGCTGATGTATGACCAATCCGCGCTCGATGCCGCCTGGGATCTGGTGAAGGGTTGGGACCACGAGACCCGCGAGGCCCTGCGCCGCGCGGCGGCCAAGGATGCGCTGCAAGGCGAGGTCAACGGGATCAAGCTGCATGACATCGCGCGCGAAACGGTGGCAATCGCGAAATCGGGCCTCAAGGCGCGGGCGCGCCCCGGTGCGGGCGGGCTGATCCCGGATGAGACGCATTTCCTCAACGCGCTTGAGGAATCGGTCGAGACCGGCCGGGTTCCGGCCGATGAGCTGCTCGAAAAATACCACGGCGAATGGAACGGCGATCTGAGCCGGATCTACGCCGAATACAGCTACTGATCGCTAGCCGCGCGACACCTTGGGGACTGAGCTTTCACCCCAGGGGTTGCCGCCTGCACCACCCGCCCCGCCCGAGCCGCCGCCAAAGCGGTTCGCGCCGGGCTGCGAGGGCTGGACGTAGAAATACAAGAGCACCAGCCAGCCAAAGAGCGGGATCAAGGCCGCCAGAAGCCACCAGCCCGACTTGTCGATGTCATGCAGGCGGCGCACCGCTGCCGCCAGCGTCGGCAGTAGCATCGCCAGCGAGAAGATCCCGCCAAGCGGCCCGCCCCGGTCTTCATAGGACCACATGCCCGGGCCGCGCGTCATGTGGCCAGTGCCGAAGATGATGTTGTCGAGGATCCCGAGCGCGATCTGGCACAGGAAGATGAAGAGCACGAAATACCAGTACTCCGAGCGCGCAGCGCGCCCCGAGAATGTCGCGTATTTCGACAGGCAAGTGCGAACGGCGCTTTTGAAATCCATCTTGGCCTCCAATCCTGGGGGCCATTTCACCACCGTTGCGGCGGTTTTCCAATGGCTCTTGCGCCTAAAGGTTATCCTCGACCCGGAAGCCCTCGGGGATGGCGTCGTGCCCGTCCAGCACCAGATCGGCCATGACCTGCGCGACCTTGGGCGCCATGCCAAAGCCGATCTTGAACCCACCATTGGCGATGAAATGCCCCGAACGGCCCGGCCATTCGCCTAGCATCGGCGCGCGCGAACGCGCCCGCGGCCGCACGCCCGCCCAACGATCCACCACCTCGGCGCCCTCCAGCACCGGGCAGAGGCGGCGCGCCTTGGCGATCAGATCGTCAAGCTGCGCGTCGGTCGTGTCGGGCGCATCGAAATCGCGCTCCGAGGTCGAGCCGATCGCCACCGTGCCATCGGCATGGGGCACGATATGCACGCTTTCGGCATAGACCTGCGGCACCGCGCCAGCATCGAAGCGCAAGAGCGCCGACTGCCCCTTGATCCCGCCGCCCACGGTCTTGTCGAAGGCCGCGTTCAATTCCAGCAACCCCTGCCAGCCGGTTGCGTGGATCACCGGGCCGATCTCGGCGCCGTCACCGATCACGATCTCACCACCCAAAGCGGTGATCGCGGCAGCCAGCGCCGCGCCGGCTGCACGCGGGGCCGCCCGTGCGCTTAGCGTGTCATGGACCACAAGGCCCGTGGGCGAGAGCGGCGCGAGGGCGCCAAACTCGGACAGGGGCGCCACGCGCCAGACCGCCGCATCACCCCAATGCGCGGCGGCCCCCGCCGCGCGTTCTTCGGCCCGTGTCACGGCGGCGGCATCGGCCAAGGGCTGAATCCGGCCAAGCCGCGCGTAACCCGTATCCTTGCCGCCCGCCTCGCGCACGCCCGCCCAGAAGGCTTCGGCCATCAGCAGGCTTTCCAACTGGAACTGCTTCTTGGGGTTCCAGTTTTCGGGCACATGCGGGGCCAGCGCGCCCACCGTCCCGCCTGATGATCCGGCACCAAGCCGCGCCGACTCGATCAGGCGCACCTTCACGCCCCGGCGCGCGAGCTCATATCCGCAGGCCAGACCGAAGGCCCCGCCGCCGCGCACTGTCACCCATTCGCCTCTTGCCATCGCCTGCCCCTTTCGCCAGTGTCGCGCGGACCTTTCGTGCAAGGCACTACCCCCGATGACCCTCCCTGACCAGAGCCAAGCCGCGCTCGACTGGCGCGACGGATCGACACCTGTTTCGACGCGCTTCGACGATCCCTATTTCAGTCTCGCCAATGGTCTGGCCGAGACGCGACATGTCTTTTTGGCGGGCAACGGCCTGCCCGAGCGGCTGTGTCCGGGGTTCCAGATCGCCGAACTCGGTTTCGGCACCGGGCTGAACCTGCTCGCCACGGCGATTTCGGCAGGCGACGTGCCGATCCGCTTCACCTCCTTCGAGGCCTTCCCGATGTCGGCCCCCGAGATCGCCCGCGCCCTGACCGCCTTCCCCGAGGCGCTGGCCGTGGCCGCGCCCTTCCTTGAGGCATGGGGGCAAAGCCGTACCCGCTTCAGCATCGGCGCGATTGAGGCCGAGGTGATCCTGGGCGATGCGCGCCAGACCCTGCCTGCATGGCAGGGCCGCGCCGATGCCTGGTTCCTCGACGGCTTCTCCCCCGCCAAGAACCCCGAGCTATGGGGCGAAGATCTGATGGCCGAGGTCGCGCGTCACACCGCGCCGGGCGGCACCTTCGCTACCTATACCGCCGCGGGCTTCGTGCGCCGCGGCCTTGTCGCCGCGGGCTTCGCGGTCGAGCGCGCACCGGGACACGCCGGCAAGCGCCACATGAGCCGGGGCGTCAAGCCGTGAGAGAGCAGAACCTGCGCGCCGGGATCGGCATGATGGTCGCCACGACCGTCGTCTTTGCCCTGCAAGATGGTATCTCGCGCCACCTCGCGGGGACCTATAACACCTATATGGTGGTGATGATCCGCTACTGGTTCTTCGCGCTTTTCGTGCTGGCGATCGCCGCGCGCAGCACCGGTGGGGTCCGAGGGGCCGTGCGCTCTCACCATCCGTTCCTACAAGCGTTCCGCGCGCTGCTGCTGGTGGCCGAGATCTATGTGATGATCTACGCCTTCGTGCATCTGGGGCTGATCGACACCCATGCGGTCTTTATCTGCTACCCGCTTCTCGTGGCCGCCCTCTCGGGCCCGGTTCTGGGCGAGAAGGTCGGCTGGCGGCGCTGGAGCGCAATCGCCATCGGCTTTCTGGGCGTGCTGGTCATCCTCGAACCCGGCTCGGGCATGGTCTCGGTCGGCGCGGCGGTGCCGCTGCTCGCAGCGGCGATGTTCGCGCTTTACGGGCTTCTCACGCGCTATGTCGCGCGCAAGGACGCAGGCGAGGTGTCGTTCTTCTGGACCGGCATGGTCGGTGCGCTGTTCGCAACCGCCGTCGGCATGTGGTTCTGGCAACCGATGAGCGGCACCGACTGGCTCTGGATGGGCGTGCTATGCCTGACCGCCGTGGCGGGTCACTGGATGCTGATCCGCGCCTATGAGATCGCCGAGGCCTCTGCGCTGCAACCCTTCGCCTATCTGCAACTGGTCTGGGGCGCGGCCATGGGCATGAGCATCTTCGGTGATACGCTGCGCCCCAACGTAGCGCTTGGCGCGGCCATCGTCGCGTCGGCGGGATTGTTCACGCTGTGGCGTGCGCGGCAGGTGGCGCGTTAGGGCGCAAGCCCGCGCAACTCGTCCGAAAATTTCACCGCAGGCTTGCCAAGCCGCGCGCGATAGACCGGCAGGCTTTCGGCCACCCGCATGACGTAATTGCGGGTCTCGGTGAAGGGGATCATCTCGATCCAGTCCACGACATCAGCGGTGGGCAGGCGCGGATCGCCGCGCTCCTCGATCCAGCGGCGCGGACGTCCGGGGCCCGCGTTGTAGCCCGCCGCCACCAGCACCGGCGAGGCCCCGAATTCGTCGCGCAACTTGGCGAGATAAGCGCCTCCAAGCCGCGCGTTATAGGTCGGGTCCGAGGTCAGCCGTCCGGCCTCGTAGGGCAGGCCCAATTGCGCGGCCATCATCTTGGCGGTGCCCGGCATCAACTGCATCAACCCGCGCGCGCCCGCATGGCTGACCACAGCGGGGTCGAACTCGCTCTCGCGCCGGGCAATGGACAGCGCCAGTTCCTCGGGCACGCCCAGATCATGCGTTGTCAGATCCGGAATCGGGTAATAGGCCGAGACCAGCACACCCCCCTCATTCGCGGCACGCTTGGCAAGGCTCAGCGCCAGATAGGCGTTCTTCCACTCAAGCGCGAGATCGGCCAGCGGCGCGATTTGGTCGGTGGGCAGGCTTTCCTCGAGATGCAGCAAGAAGCGCTCGGCCAATGCCTCCTGCCCCGCTTCGTTTAGAAGAAGCGCGGCCTGAAACACCGAATGCCCGGTGTAGCTGCCCTGCCGCCAGTCGGGCAGCGCGGGCGGCGCGGCGAAGGCCGGATCGAGCGGCACACCCGCGCGTTCGGCCGACAGCAGGCCGTAGAAGGCCGTCTGCCAACGCGCACCCTCGGTATAGGCGGCCTGCGCCTCGACCGGCTTGCCCAGACGTTCCAGTGCGCGGCCACGCCAATAGGCCCCGCGCGAGGCACTGATCGGGCTTTGCACGGCGGCGCTGAAAGCCTCGAAATGCTGCAACGCGACCGGCGCATCGCCCAGCTTCAGCGCGGCATAGCCCGCCAGCCATTCCAGCTCGGCATAATCGCCGCCCTGCGCCTCCAGGCGATGGCGCGCCGCAACCTTATAGGCGGTGCGCGCGTCGCCCGCACGCAGGAACCAGCGCGCAAGATTGCCGCGCAGCTTGCTCCACAGCTTTGGGTCGCCCAGACTCTGCGCATCGGCCGAGCGTTCGAGTACAAGATCCGCCGCAGCCCCTTCAAGGTCATTGCGCCAGCGCCACATGGCCCGGTCAAGCGCAAGCCCGGGCGAGCCCAGCATCCGCTCGGGCACCGCCGCCACCAGCGAGTCCACGCCTTTTTCGCGCGCCTGCAAGGCGATCCGCGCTGCTGCAACTGCCCGCGTGCCGGAGGTCACAAGGTCAAGCATCCGCCGCGCCTGATCAAGCGCACCCGCGTCCAGCATCGCCTGCATCCGCCCGCCGTGATGCTCGGCCAGAAGATCGCCGTGACGCGCCACGAAAGCGGCCTGCTCGTCCGCGCTCATTTCCAGATTGCGCCAGGCAACCGCGGCCACCGTCCCGGCGCGCTCTGCCTGCCCCGTAGCCTGCAAAGCTTCAACCAGCGCAATCGCGCCCTCACCGGTCTGCGGCGCACCGTGCGAGAAATAGGCGATCACCTGATCGGCAGGCGCCCCGGCCAGCGTGGCTTCGCCCTTGCGGCGCAACAACTCCATCCCTGGCCAATCGGCGCGACGGCGGCTGAAGTCGGCGTAATCGACAAATGCACCCTCGCCCGCGCGCAGCCTGTGCCACTCGACGATATCGAAGGCAATCGGCCCCGCTATGCGCGCATTGGATTGCGCTTTGTCCCAGTCGCCCGCCCCAACCGCCCGCATGGCCACGGCAAGGGCCTGCGGATCGTCCGCGCGGGCAGGCGCGGCAATGGCAAGGGACGCGGCCAGCAAGGCCGCTAGGGTAAGCTGTCGGATCATGGCCTGCTCGGGTGTTTTCCCCTTCCTGCCCGTTCAGGGGGGTCGATGCAATTCACAAGTTGGCAAGGGCGCGGCGCTCGCCTATGTTCCGCGCGATTTCAACGGGCGAATCCGCCCACTTCTCAAGGAGCGTGTCATGTTCAAAGGGTCCTTCCCCGCACTCATCACTCCGTTCAAGAACGGCGAGCTGGATCTGGACACGCTCAAGAAACTTGTCGAGTGGCATATCGAGCAGGGCAGCCACGGCCTCGTGCCGGTGGGCACCACGGGCGAAAGCCCGACCCTGAGCCATGACGAGCATAACCGCGTGATCGAAGAGGTCGTGAAGGCCGCTGCCGGGCGCATCCCGGTCATCGCCGGCGCGGGCTCGAACGCGACCGCCGAAGGGGTGGAGCTGATCCGCCACGCCGAGGCCGCCGGGGCCGATGCGGCGCTGGTCGTCACGCCCTATTACAACAAGCCGACCCAGGGCGGCATGATCGCGCATTTCACCGCGATGCACGATGCCAGCACTCTGCCGATCGTGATCTACAACATCCCCGGCCGCTCGGTCGTGGACATGCTGCCCGAAACCATGGGCGAGCTGGCGAAACTGCCGCGTATCGTCGGCGTCAAGGACGCGACCGGCGATCTGGCGCGCGTGGCCAAGCAGCGCCTGACCTGTGGGGCGGATTTCGTCCAGCTCTCGGGGGAGGATGCGACGGCTGTGGGCTTCAATGCCATGGGCGGCGTCGGCTGCATCTCGGTCACCGCGAACGTCACGCCCAAGCTTTGCGCGGAAATGCAGGAAGCAACGCTGGCCGGCGACTATGCCAAGGCGATGGAGTATCAGGACAAGCTGATGCCGCTCCATATCGCGATCTTCCTTGAGCCGGGTGTGGCCGGGGCCAAATACGCGCTCTCGAAACTCGGAATGTGCTCGGCCGAGGTGCGCCTGCCCCTCACCGAGCTTTCGGACGCGACCAAGACCAAGATTGACGCGGCCATGCGCCACGCTGGCCTGATCTGATACACCGCTGTATCGGAACGAAGAGAGGGGGGCTTTGCCCCCCTCTTTGCTTTCGCAAATTCACCCCCCAAGGTATTTGGACCAAGAAGAAAGACATACCGTTTCTTCTTGGCGGAAATACCTCGGGGGTCCGGGGGCAGCGCCCCCGGCCTTGGCCTGTTCAGACCGTGTGCAGGTACAGCTCGTAATCCACATCCGAGATCCAGCTCGCAACCCGCGCGTATTCGGCCGCCTTGATCGCGGTGAAGGTGCGATGCATGTCCTCGCCGAGCGCATCCTTCAGGAAGGCCGAGTTCTGGGCCGCGCGGATCGCCTCGCGCCAGTCGCCGGGGATCGGCAGATCGTCTGACCCCTCGTAGCCGTTGCCCGTCGTCTCGGGGCCCGGATCGATACCGTGTTTCAGCCCGTGACGGATCCCGGCCAGGACGGTTGCCGCAACCAGGTATGGGTTCGCGTCGACGCCCGAGGGGCGATGCTCGACCCGGCGCGCGGCCACGGCGCCCGCCGGGATGCGCAGCGCGACCGAGCGGTTGTTCACCCCCCAGCTGGGCGAGACCGGCGCGTAGGACTGGTTGGCAAAGCGCCGCCAGCTGTTGCCATGCGGGGCGAAGACCAGCATCGACTCGCCCATCGTCTGGCGCAGGCCGCCGATCGCGTGGCGGATTGTGTCGGTCCATTCGCCCTCGACCGCCTCGGCAAAGACGTTGCGGCCCCTATCGTCTTGCAGCGAGACGTGGAAATGCATGCCAGAGCCTGCGTATTTCTCGATCGGCTTGGCCATGAAGCAGGCCACCACGCCGCGACGGCGCGCCTGCATCCGCACGATCCGCTTCAGGCGCACCAGATCGTCGGCGGCCTCCATCACATCGGTGCGGTAATGCAGCGTCAGCTCATACTGCCCCGGTGCATATTCCGAAATCACCGTCTCGGCCTTGATCCCCATCGCCTCGGCGGCGCGGTAGATGTCGGAGAAGAGCGGCTCCATCCCGTGCAGGTGATCGACCGAATAGACCTCGGTCCATTCGGAACGGCGGCCATCGAGCACCGCCGCCGCCGGGCGCACCCCCTGCGAGCGGTCGGGGTCGAGCAGGAAGAACTCCAGCTCAAAAGCGCCCGCGGGCTTCAGCCCCTCGGCCGCCATAGCGTCGATCTGGCGTTTCAGCGCGTGGCGCGGGTCCGAGGTCATCTCGGCGCCGTCGAGGTGATACATGCTCATCAGTACCTCGCCCCGCGCGGGGTTGGTGCCGTAGAGCGGCTTCAAGGTGCCCGGGATCGGCCAGGCGCGCAGGTCACCGTCGCCCTGATCCCAGATCAGGCCGGTCTCGTGTACGTCCTCGCCCACGATATCGAGGCCGAGGATCGAGATCGGCAGGTGGCGGCCCGATTTGTAAAGGCCCAGCAGTTCGTGGCGGCGGATGATCTTGCCGCGCCCGATGCCATTGGCATCGTGCAGCACGATGTCGAAGGCCTCGATCTCGGGGTGGAGGGCGAGAAAGTCTTCGGCTTCCTGAACGGTGGAGCCGGTCGGAGAGTTGGTCATTTTCAGGTCTCGAACAAATGGCCCAGCACATCGGCGAAGGCGGCGACCAGGCGGTCGATCTGCGCTTTCGTGGTGACAGGGCTGATCAGCATCATGTTGTGGAAAGGCGCGATCAGGCAGCCGCGGTTCAGCAGCCCGCGATGGATCGCGGCCTCAAGCGCGGGCTTGTGCGCGCCCTCGGCCTCGGCGCCGTTTTGCAGCGGGCCGGGCGCGCAGATGAACTCTACCCGCGCGCCGACGCGCACCACATGCCAGGGCGCTCCGAAGCGTTCGACCTGCTTTGTGAGCCCCGCGCTTAGTCGCGCGGCACCCGCCTCCATCCGGGCATAATTCTCGGGCGTCATCACCTCGGAGAGGTTCGCCACGAGGCAGGCAAACTGCATCGGGTTGGCGGAAAGCGTCGTTCCCATGCCGGAATGCCCCGAAGGGCGGCTCGCGTCATAGTCGGCAAAGCGCGCGGCAACCGCATCGCTGACGCCCCAGACGGCCGTGGGCATCCCGCCCGCCACGCATTTTCCGACGACGAAGATGTCGGGGTTCAGCCCGTGCACACGGGTATAGCCGCCAAGGCCCGAGCTGATCGTATGCGTCTCGTCGATGATCAGGAGCGCATCGTAGCGCGTCGCCAACTCGCGCAGCCCGGCGTGGAAGCCCGGCGCGGGTAGCACCATGCAGGAGTTGGTCATCACCGGCTCGGTCAGGATCGCGGCGACATCGCCCTTGGCCAGCGCCGCCTCGACCGAGGCGAGATCGTTGAACTCGGCCGCAACGGCAAGCTTCGTCAGATCTGCGACCTGCCCCACAAGGCCCGGTCGGGCCTCGGTCACGCCATCATGCAGGTGCACCATCGCGTCGTCCACGGTGCCGTGATAGCAGCCGTTGAACACCAGAACCTTGGTCTTGCCGGTCACCGCGCGGGCCACGCGCAGCGCGAAGCGGTTGGCGTCGGTCGCCGTGGTGGCGATCTGCCAGCGCATGGGGCCGAACCGCTCCGAAAGCAACTGTCCGGCGGCCAGCGCGGCCTCGGTCGGCAGCATATAGGTCAGGCCCTGACCCGATTGCGCCCGGATCGCGCGCGCGACGGGGGGCGGCGAATGGCCGAACATCGAGCCCGTGTCGCCCAGGCAGAAATCGTCGATGCGATGGCCGTCGATATCCTCGATCACCGAGCCCTTGGCCCGCGCCACCAGCATCGGAAACGGTTGCGGCCAGTCGCGCATCCAGTGCATGGGCACGCCGCCCAGATAGCCCTTGGCACCTGCATCCAGTGCCGCGCGGGTGCGCGGACGGGCCGCGCGATACCGCTCGCCCTCAAATGCCGCGAATTCCGCGATCCGCGCCGCGCTGACGCCGCCGATCATATCCTGTCCCATGATACCTCCCCCGGGATAATCCGGCAGAGCCAATCATGCCGCCATTACGCCGTCAACGGGCCTCGTCACGTTCCGCTTCGGCAGCCTCTTCCAGCTCTTCGGCCGAGGTGTCGGAGAGCGGCGTGAAAACGGCCCAGTCGCCCTCGCCCTCGGGCCTGGTCAGGGTGGTGCGATCGACATTGCGCAGCAGGTTCGCCTTGGCGAGGAAATGCGCGCTGATCGGGGCGGTCAGGAAGATGAACAGCGTGATCATCAGCTCATGCAGGGTCAAGCTGTCGCGGAACGCTGCGAAATAGATCATCGAGGCGATCAGCACCGCGCCCACGCCAAGCGTCGCGGCCTTGGTCGGCGCGTGCAGCCGCGTCATCGGGTCGGGCAGCTTGACCAGCCCGAAACTGCCAACAAGGCCGAAGAAGCCGCCGATCACCAGCAGCGCCGAAATCAGGATTTCCCAGAACAGATCCATAGCGCCCTCACTCGATGATATCGCCGCGCAGCAGGAACTTGCCATATGCCACGGTCGCCACGAACCCGGTCATCGCATACAGGATCGATGCCTCGAAGAAGATCGCCGTCCCCTCCCAGATTCCAAACAGCACCAGAAGCGCGATCGCATCCACCGCCATCGTGTCGAGCGCGAGCACCCGGTCGGTCACGCCCGGGGCGCGCACCACGCGATAGAGGTTGAACAAGAGCGCCAGCGCGAAGCATCCGATGGAGAAATAGAGCGCATAGGTGATCATTCGAAAATCTCCTTCAGCCGGCGCTCGTAGCGCTCCTTGATCTCGTCGCGTACGCCGTCGGGGTCGGGCGCGTGCAGGCAATGCACCAGCAGGCTGTGCCCGTCGGCGGACAGTTCGGCCGTCAGCGTGCCCGGCGTCATGGTGATGGTGCCCGCCAGAACCGTGATCGCCTCGGGTTCATGCAGGTCGAGCGGCACGGTCACCCAGGCCGGTCGCAGCTTGTCGTTGGGCACGAAGAGCACGATCTTCGCAACCGCGATGTTCGACTTGATGATGTCCCACATGACGATGGCGATATATTCCACGATGCCGGGAAAATTGCGGATCACCGGCCGGTCGGGCCAGTAGGGCGCGGTGATCCACGGAATCACGAGGCCCATCAGCAGCCCGAACACGAGCGAGTTGATCGTATATGCGTTGGCCAGCAGCAGCCAGACCACCGTCAGGAGCAGGGTCAGATGCGGGTGCGGCAGGAATCTCTTCAGCATCGCGTCCTCCCTCAATATCCGCTGGCCGGCTCAGCCGGGGCGTCAGTGCCGTGATCCTCGGCGGGTGCGTGGCTCTCGGCGGGTTCGTCCGCGTGGCTGTCCTCATGCCCCGAGGTCGCGGCCCAGGCCCGCTCATAGGCGCCCACCATCACCGCATCGATATAGGCCGAGGGCGTGTAGAGCTGCTGCGCCGTGGCATTCAGCCAGGCAGTTGTCGGGCCGGCAAAAACCGTCAGCGCAACAAGCCCCGCGATCAGCCCTCCGGTCGCGGTGAAGGCCAGACCCGGCGAGCTTGCGTCCTTGGTGGGCTCCGGCTGATCGCCCGCAGCGGCGTGGGCCTTCCAGAACACGGTCGAGCCCGCACGACCAAAACCCACGATGGCGATGAGCGAGGTCACCAGCACGACGCCCCAGAGCCACCACTGGCCGCGCGTCGCATCGAGGATCATCAGCTTGCCGATGAAGCCTGACAGCGGCGGCATCCCGGCCATGGCGATAGCGCCCGCAAAGAACATCCCCGCGATCAGCCCGGCGTTGCGAATGGGCGGCACCGGCGTGATCGCAAGGCCCGCCGCCCCGCGCCGCTCGCGCACCAGATCGACGATCAGGAACAGCGCGGCCGCAGCCAGCGTCGAATGCACCATGTAGTAAAGGCCCGCGCCGGTCGCGCCTTCGGTGAATTGCGCGAAGGCCAGCATCATCGTGCCGACCGAACCGATCACCGAATAGGCCACGGTGCGCCCCATGTCGCGCGCGCCCAGAACGCCGATCATGCCGATGATCAGGCTGATGGCGGCGGCGGGCAGAAGCACCTCCTGCGCGAGCCAGCCGATCGTGCCGCCCGCCGGGAAGACCAGAGTATAGATCCGCACGATGGCATAGACGCCGACCTTGGTCATGATCGCAAACAGCGCCGCCACCGGACCGGGCGCGTTGGTATAGGTCGCGGGCAGCCAGAACTGAAACGGCACCAGCGCGGCCTTGACCGCGAAGACCAGCATCAAAAGCCCCGCGCCGACGCGCAGAAGGCCTGTCTCGCTGGCCGGCATTACCGCCACTTTCTGCGCCAGATCGGCCATGTTCAGCGTACCGGTGACCGAATAGATCGTGCCGAGCGCGAACAGGAACAGCGTCGAACCCGCGAGGTTATAGACCACATATTGCACGCCCGCCTTCAGCCGCGCCTCGCCGCCCGAATGGATCATCAGGCCATAGGAGGCAATCAGCAGCACCTCGAAGAAGACAAAGAGGTTGAACGCATCCCCCGTCAGGAAGGCGCCGTTGATCCCCATCATCTGGAACTGCATGAGCGAATGGAAATGCCACCCCCGCTTGTCCCATCCCGAGCCGATCGAGTAGAGCACGACAGCAAGCCCTAGCACCGAGGTTAGCAGCAGCATCAGGGCCGAGAGACGGTCGAGCACCAGGACGATGCCGAAGGGCGCCTCCCAGTTGCCAAGGCGGTAGACCTCGGGACCATTTGTGCTGGCCGAAACCGCCAGCGCGATCGCCAGCGCGACCAGCGCGGTCATCCCCGCGACCGAGAAAACCCGCTGCGAGCGCAGATCGAAGCGCATCCACAGCACGATGAGCGGCGCCAGAAAAGCCGGCAGAACGACCGGTGCGACGATCCAGTGATCCATCACTTCTTCTCCTCCGGCCCGAGATCGATCCGGTCATCGCCTGCCTCGATGAAGGCGCCAAGCGACAGCATCACCACCACGGCCGTCATCCCGAACGAGATCACGATGGCGGTCAGAACCAGCGCCTGCGGGATCGGGTCGGTGTAACCGGCGGTCTCGGCGCCCGCATGGCCGAGGATCGGTGGCAGGTTGACCGCCAGCCGTCCGGTGGCGAACAGGAAGATGTTCACCGCGTAGGACAGCATCGCCATGCCCAGAACCACCGGGAAGGTCCGTAGCCGCAGGATCAGATAGATCCCCGCGGCGGTCATGATGCCGACAGCGCTTGCAACCAGAGCTTCCATTATTGTTCCTCCCCACGCGCTTTCAGCCAGCGGCGCGGCAGCGGTGTGCCCTCAGGGTAAGCTACCGAGGAAACCGCCGCGACCTCGCGCGCCTCGGGTTTCTCGGCCACGATATGGGCACCTCTTTCCTCATCCAGCACGGCTGCGCGCCGGGCCAGACGGCTCAGCCCGCCCAATGCCAGCAGCACCGAGCCGACGACCCCCAGGAACACGCCCAGATCGAAGCCCGCCGCCGTGGCCAGTTCGAACTTCTCAAGCCCGGGCAGTTTGAAATAGCCGAAGTCCGAGGTCAGGAACGGCATCCCGTTGAACCAGGCACCGGCGCCGGTGATCCCGGCGGCCAGCACCCCGCAGGCGATCAGCACATGGTAGTAAACCTTCTGCCGCGCCTGGGTCCAGGCAAAGCCCGAGGCCATGTATTGCATGACCAGCGCGATAGCGACCACAAGACCGGCGATGAACCCCCCGCCCGGCAGGTTGTGCCCGCGCAGGAAGATGAACACGCCAACCAGCAGCGCGATGGGCAGCAACACACGCGTCGCCACCAGAAGCATCAGCGGGTGCTTGTCGCCGCCGCGCAGCATGTCGGGGCGCCATGCGATCAGCTTCTTCGAAGCCGTGCCATTCAGGAGCGCCTCAGTCAGCGCAAAGATCACCAGCGCGGCGATGCCGAGCACCGTGACCTCGCCGTAGGTATCGTAGCCACGGAAGTCCACGAGGATCACGTTCACGACGTTGTCGCCGCCGCCCAGCTTGTAGGAGTTTGCCAAATGGTAGTTCGACATTGTCTCGAAGGCGAAGTCGCGCACCATCAGCGCATAGATCAGCGCGCCGATCCCGAGACCGCCCGCAATGGACAGCACCGCGTCGAAGCCCTGCTTGAGGCGGCTCGACTCGATCTTGGTCGTCTTGGGCAGGAAGTTCAGCGCCAAAAGCATCAGCACCGCCGTCACGATCTCGACCGAGATCTGCGTCAGCGCAAGGTCGGGCGCCGAGAGATAGATGAAGCAGATCGATACGATCAGGCCGACGATCGAGATCAGCACCAGCGCAAGGAAGCGGTTATGGTGGAAGGCGACAACGCAGCCCGTGGCGGTGATCAGCATCACCCAACCCACCAGCGCGACCGGCGTGATCGGCAGCATCTCACGCGTGGCAGGGCCCTGCGTGCCGCCGCTCCAGGCCCAGACGCCCACTGCG
This sequence comes from Sedimentimonas flavescens, assembly GCF_019264375.1. Taxonomy (GTDB): domain Bacteria; phylum Pseudomonadota; class Alphaproteobacteria; order Rhodobacterales; family Rhodobacteraceae; genus Rhodobacter; species Rhodobacter flavescens. The sequence continues at coordinate 53,980 of NZ_JAHVAI010000006.1, forward strand.
ATCGAGGCCAGCGTGAACATCATCAGGTAGCGCGCCATCGAACCGTTGTGCAGACCCGAGGTGATCCAGCTTGCCACGCAGGCGCAGCGCGCCACGATCCAGTCGAAGATCGCCTTGGCCTCGGGGCGCGGGGCGGCCTCCCACATGCGCTTGAGGGGGGCAAAGCTGAGCAGCAGCACGATACCGCCAGCCGTCGCGATCATCGACATGACGAGCGCCGGGGTCAGCCCGTGCCAATGTTTGATCGGATGCATGTGCAGCCCGCCGCCGACGACCGCATCGGCCGCCATCTGCACCACCGGCCCGGCGAAGGTCATCGGCATCAGGCCGATCAGCACCACCAGCACGACAAGGAAAGCAGGACTCAGCCACATGCCGAAATTCGGATCATGCGGTTTGTGCGGATAGTCGTCGCGCACCGGGCCGAAGAAGCCATGCACTATGAAGCGGAACGAATAGGCGGCCGAAAACAGCGCCGCGATCACCGCGACCAGCGGCACCAACCACGCCGCACCCGCCCAGACGGTATGCGCGGCCTCCTCAAGCATCAGTTCCTTCGACAGGAAGCCATTAAAGAGCGGGATCCCCGCCATCGACAGCGCCGCGATGGTGGCGATGGTCGCCGTCACCGGCATCAGGTGGCGCAACCCGCCGAGGCGCTTCAGGTCGCGTGTATGGGTTTCGTGATCGACGATCCCGGCACTCATGAACAGCGCGGCCTTGAAGGTCGCGTGGTTGATGATGTGGAAGACCGCCGCCACTGCGGCCGTCTTGGTGCCAAGCCCCAGCAGGAAGGTGATCAGGCCCAGATGCGAGACGGTCGAGAAAGCCAGCAGCGCCTTCAGGTCATCCTTGAAGAGCGCGATCTTGGCGCCGATCAGCATGGTAATGAGGCCGGTCGTGGCGACGATGTAGAACCACTCGGGCGTGCCCGAGAGCACCGGCCACAGCCGCGCCATCAGGAAGAGCCCCGCCTTCACCATGGTGGCCGAGTGCAGATAGGCCGAGACCGGCGTCGGCGCGGCCATCGCATGCGGCAGCCAGAAATGGAACGGGAACTGCGCCGACTTGGTGAAGGCCCCGCCCAGGATCAGGATCAGCGCCGGCAGATAAAGCGGGCTGGCCTGGATCGCGGCCTTCTGCGTCAGGATGACCGAGATGTCGTAGCTGCCCGCGATGTTGCCCAGGATCAGCATCCCCGCGATCATCGAAAGCCCGCCAAGGCCGGTCACCGTCAGCGCCATACGCGCGCCCTGTCGACCCTCGGGCAGGTGCTTCCAGAACCCGATCAGCAGGAAGGACGACAGCGACGTCAGCTCCCAGAACACCAGCAAAAGCAGGATGTTATCTGACAGAACGATGCCCACCATCGCGCCCTGAAACAGCAGAAGATAGGTGTAGAACTGCCCCGCCGGATCGGCCTTGGTCAGGTAGAAGCGCGCATAGATGATGATCAGGATGCCGATCCCCAGGATCAGCGTCGCAAACAGCATCCCCAGACCGTCGATCATGAAATTGGCATTCAGGCCAATCGCGGGCAGCCATTCGAACCGCGCCTGCACGACCTCGCCACGCATCACTGCGGGCAGGTGCAACAACAGCCCCAGCAGTGCCAGCCCCGAGGTCAGCCCCGCCGCGAACGCGGTATTCGAGCGACCCGTTCGGATCAGGATACCCGGCAGCAAGGCTCCGAGGAAGGGAAGGGCGGCGATAAGGGCAGGCGACATCTTTCTGGTCCGTTCTCCGGCGGGCCTTTGGAGGCGCACACCCCCGTCCGCTGTGACAGGCCGCGCGCGCCAAGCCTGTGGCGCTAGTGTTATCCCTAAGTGCGAAAGCCACCCCCGACTGTCAAGCATAACCGCCATGAAATCGGCGCGTGACGTCCGCTAACATTCGCCCGCCCGGCGCGACTCAGTGCTTGGGTGCGGCGCGCGGCGTTGCATGCGTCCGCCGAACACCACGCTGGATCGCGACAGAAAATGCCCGGAAAACGGGCTGCCAAGCAATAAATTGCCGACCATTTGCTGCGGAGCGGCAACAACCCGCGGAAAGCTGCATTTCACATGCAGTTGACCCTTCTGTAACGCAATGCTCTCTTGCAAGTTTTTCAGCACTATGCGTAAGAAATTGGCGACAAGGCTGCCTGCGGGTGGCCTTTAGAACTATCTGAGATACCTTGGAAAATAAATGTCTGTAGCCCGGCCTCTTTCCGCATCTCTCTTGACCCGTCGCCGCCTGATCGCCGCACTCAGTGCGGGCGGAGCGCTTGCCTGCACCACAGCACTTCCGCGCATGGCCTTCGCGCAGGAAACGCCAGCCCCTGCGCCTGTCGTTGCTGCGCCGCAGCAAGCGTTCAGCTTCGACGCCCTGTCCGAGGAAATGCGCGCGCTTTCGACGCAGCCTCCGGTCTCGGTCCAGATCCCTGAAAGCTTCCTGTCGGGTCTGACCTATGACGACTACCGCCTGATCCGCTTCAATCCCGAACGCGCGCGTTTCGCCGAGATCGAGGGCGCACAGTTCCAGTTGCATGCCTTCCACATGGGCTGGCTCTTCAAGGAGCCGGTGCTGCTTTACGAGATCAACGACGGCCAGGCCCGGATCATGGGCTTCGACACCGACGATTTCATCTATGAGCGCGAGGCACGCGACCACGTGCCCGAACATGCGCAGCTGCCCGGCGTTGCCGGCTTCCGCCTGCACAACCCGCTCAACCGCCCCGATATCTTCGACGAGTTGGTGGCCTTCCAGGGTGCCTCCTATTTCCGCGCCCTCGGCCGCGGCTCGGCCTATGGTCTTTCGGCGCGTGGCCTTGCGGTTAACACCGGCCTTCCGGTGGCCGAGGAGTTCCCCCGCTTCACCCGCTTCTACATCGAGCGCCCGATGGGCGGCGCCGAGCAGATCGTGGTTCATGCCGCAATGGAAAGCGCCTCGCTGACCGGCGCCTATCGCTTCGTCATCACGCCCGGCGCCGAGACGGTGATGGACGTGACCGCCCGCCTCTTCTTCCGGTCCGACATCGAACAACTTGGCGTCGCGCCACTGACCTCCATGTTCCTGTTCGCCGAGCGCAACCGCCACGAATTCGACGACTTCCGCCCGAACGTCCATGACAGCGACGGTCTGGGCATCGTGCGCGCGGATGGCGACATGTTCTGGCGTCCGCTCTCGAACCCCTCGCGCCTTGCGTCGAGCTATTTCGCCGAGACCGCTCCGAAAAGCTTCGGCCTGTACCAGCGCGACCGCGAGTTCGATCACTATCAGGACGCCGCCGCCTTCTATGAGAAGCGCCCCTCCTGCGTGGTCGAGCCGATGGGCGACTGGGGCCGCGGCGCGATCCGTCTGGTCGAGATCCCCTCGGATCTCGAGGTCAACGACAATATCGTCGCCTTCTGGGTGCCCGAGGGTGCCGTCAAGGCTGGCGAGAGCCGCGAATTCGCCTACCGCCTGCGGTGGGGCGATCTGCCCTATGACGGGCGCGACGACCGCGCGCATGTGCTGGAAACCCGCGCCGGGATCGGCGGCGTCTCGGGCGTCGAGAACACCGAGGGCACGCGCAAATTCGTCATCGACTTCAAGGGCGGGATGCTGGGCAACCTGCCGGGCGACGCGGGCGACGCGCTGAAGATCGTGACCACCGTCACCAACGGCGAGATAGAGACCCAGACGCTGTCGCATATCTGGGGCACCGACATCTGGCGGCTCGTGCTTGACGTGGCCGCCCCGAAAGGCGCAACCGTGGAGCTTTCCGCGCATATCGCGGGCTACGGCCGCAAACTGACCGAAACCTGGCTTTATCAATGGATCAAGGCATGACCGCACATACCCTCCCCACGGCGGCTACCCCGATCGACTATCTGGCCTCCCTGACCCCGGCGGATCTGGTTGCCGGCCCCTGCGCGCTGCCGCAGGCGCCGATGGCCATGCCGCCGCAGGTGATCGAGGCCCAGATCGGCCTGATGCGTCGCCTCTTCGGCAGCCTGCTGCCGCACCACCCCGCAGCCCCGTCGGCCGGGGCTGGCCTCTGAGATCGTGACGCGGACCGCGCGCCTCGGGCTTTACGCCCTGCGCGGGCTTGCGCTCGCGCTCAGCCTGATTGCCGGGCTGGGTGCCTTTGTGCTGTTCCTGCAGTTCGGTGAGGCCGACGGGCTCGATACGCTGGATATCCTGCGCGCGCTCTTGATCCTGATCTCGACCCTCTGGCTGGCCTGGGGCGCGGTGCAGGCACTGATCGGCCTGACCTCCTTCGCGCGCCCGCCCGTCTATGACCCGAGCGCCCCGATCCGTGGCCGTTCGATCGTGCTGGTGCCGGTCTATAACGAGGACCCGCTGGCGACCTTCTCGCGCGTTGCCGCCATGGATGCCTCGCTGGCCGCGACCGGCGATCCGACGCAGGTGCATTTCGCCATTCTCTCCGACACCCGCAACGAGACCATCGCCCGCCGCGAAGTGCAGATGTTCGCGCATCTGGTGCGGGACCGCGACGGGATGGGCCGCTTCTTCTACCGCCGGCGCGAGCAGAACGTGGGCAAGAAGGCCGGCAATATCGAGGATTTCATCACCCGTTCGGGCAGCGCCTATGATTACGCCGTGATCCTGGATGCCGACAGCCTGATGGAAGGCGAGACGATCCTCCAGATGATCCGCCGGATGGAGGCAGAGCCGCGCCTTGGCCTGCTGCAAACCCTGCCCAAGGTGATCCGCGCGCGCTCGCGCTTTGGCCGGGCGATGCAGTTCTCGGCCTCGTTCTTCTCGCCGGTCTTCGCACGCGGTCTGGCCATGATGCAGGGCGAGACCGGCCCGTTCTGGGGTCATAACGCCATCGTCCGCGTGCGCGCCTTCGCCGAAAGCTGTGGCCTGCCCGCGCTGAAGGGCAAGCCCCCGTTCGGCGGCCATGTCATGAGCCACGATTACGTCGAGGCCGCGCTTTTGGCGCGCGCAGGCTGGATCGTCCGGCTTGACGACGACCTTGGCGGCAGCTTCGAGGAAGGCCCCGAGAATATCGTCGATCACGCCAAGCGCGACCGCCGCTGGTGTCAGGGCAACCTGCAACACTCGCGCATCATCGGCGCGCCGGGGCTGCGGGCCTGGTCGCGCTTTGTCTTTGCGCAGGGCATCATGGCCTATATCGCGCCGTTGTTCTGGCTTGGCTTCATCCTGGCCTCGATCGCCGCGCCGCTGATGGCCCCGCCGCCCGATTACTTCCCCGAGCCCTACTGGCCCTTCCCCTATTTCCCGCCGTCCGAGGCGTCGAAAGCGGTGGGACTGGCCATCGGCATCTTCGGCCTGCTGCTGCTGCCCAAGATCCTGATCGCCGCCCGCGCCGCCTGGACCGGCCGCGCGCAGGGCTTTGGCGGATCGGGGCGCGCCTTCGCCTCGACGCTGGGGGAGCTTGGGTTCTCGTCGCTCACCGCGCCGGTGCTCTTGATGTATGCCACCCGCTCGGTCTTTCAGGTGCTTCTGGGCCGCGATGGCGGCTGGCCCACCAACAACCGCGGTGATGGCACACTGAGCCTGCGCGACAGCCTCGCCGCCTCCTACTGGATCGTGGCGATCGGCCTTCTGGGCCTGATCGCCACCTATGCCTTTGCGCGCGGTCTGTTCCTGTGGCTGCTGCCGGTGGGCGGGCCGATGATCTTCGCGCCGGTGCTGCTGTGGTGGTCCTCGCGCCCCTCGACGGGCCAGTTGATGGGCGTTCCGACCGAGTATTCCCCCGCACCGGTGATGCAACTGCATGATACGATTTTCGAGCGCTGGACCGCCGCGCTTGACCAGATCGAGGCACCCTCCCCCGCCGCGCCGGAGAAGATCCATGCCTAAGACCCACGCCCCCCTACCGACCGGTGCCCGCGATCCGCGGCTTGATTTCTTCCGCGGCCTGTCGCTGGTGATGATCTACCTCAACCATGTGCCCGGCACGATCTACGAGATGCTGACCTCGCGCAATTTCGGGCATTCGGATGCGGCCGAGGCGTTCGTCTTCATGTCGGGCGTCGCCGCCGCGCTGGCCTATGGGCCCAAGCTCAAGGACGGGTTGAACATCCCCGCCTTCCGCAAGATCTGGGGCCGGTCCTGGCTGCTTTACATGGTGCATATCGTCACCGCGATGCTGGCCATCGCCATCGTGGCCACCGCCGCGAAATGGTATGGCGGCGAGGCGCTGCTGACCCGCAACGCCTTCAAACCGCTCACCCAAGACCCTCTGGCCTTCCTGATCGGGATCGCCACGCTTGGCCACCAGTTGGGCTATGTGAACATCCTGCCGATGTACGCGGCGCTTCTGCTGGCCGCGCCCTTCCTGATCCGGTTGGGGCAGCGCAACCCGATGGGATTGCTGGGCTTTACTATCGGCTTCTGGGTGCTGACGGGGATGCTGCGGCTCAATTTGCCGAACTACCCGTTTGAGGGCGGCTGGTTCTTCAACCCCTTCGCCTGGCAGCTTCTGTTCAGCCTTGGCATCCTGACCGGCCTTGCCCTGCGCAAGGGCGAGCGGTTCGTGCCCGTCAAGCGCGGCCTGATCTGGCCTGCCGTCGCGTGGCTCGGGTTTTGCGCGATCTGGGTGAAGTCGGACTACCTGATGGCCACGCTCGGCCATGTCTCGTGGCAGCTGCGCCAGTGGGACGTGCCCTTCTTCCTGGTGGATTTCGACAAGACCTTCGTGTCGGGCCCGCGCCTCCTGCATATCCTTGCGCTGGCCTATGTGCTCAGCCTGCCCGGCATCGTGCCCGCCATCGCCGCCTCGCGCGTCATGGCGCCGGTGCGCCTGATGGGCCGCCACGGCCTGCCGGTCTTTGCCATGGGCACGGTGCTGGCGATCCTCGCGCAGGCGATCAAAGAGGTGCACCCGGGCGGTTTCGTGCAGGATAGTGTGCTGATCCTCGGCGGTCTTGGCCTGCAATACGGTTTCGCCCGCACCCGCGAGTGGCTGCGCAGCACCGATCACGCCAAGGCCCCGGCGCCGGTCACGCGCCCGGTGCAGGACATGCCCGCAGCGGCGCCACGCCTGCGCGCCAAGCCAGCGCGCTGATCACAGCATTGCGCAGCGCGTTGCCATTTCCTTGAGAACCTTCAGCGCCGCCTGAACCTTGGGCGTGCGGTGCAGGTCCACATGGGTCACCAGCCAAAGCGGCGATTCCCATTCCGGCCGCGGTCCCATCACCTCGACCAGATGTGAGGCCGCGCGGGCCTCAATCGCTGGCAGGAAGCCAAGCCCCACCCCGTTGCGTACTGCGGCACGCTGACCCTCCGGGTCATTGGCGCGCAAGACCACCTGTTCGGGTGGGATATGCTGCGCCATCCACACGAAGAACGGCGCGCGGCTATCGCGCTGCTCGGCGCCAATGAAGCGGTGGCTGGCCAGCGTCTCTTCGGTTGGCATCCCGTTGCGCTCGATGTAATCGTCGCTGGCATATAGCCCGACCAGATGCGCACCAAGCGCCTGCACCACGTTATCGGGCTCGGTCGGGCGCGAGCCCGCGCGGATCGCCACATGCGCCTCGCCATATTCCAGCCGGAACACGCGCTGGTCGGTCAGGTAGCGGATGCGCAGGCCGGGGTGGTCCGCCATCAGCGCACTCAGCGCGGGCAGCACGAAACCTGACACGGTCGGCAGCGAGGTCACGATCAGCTCGCCGGTGATTTCTTCGCCCGCACCCGCGATCCGCGCGGCAAGTTGCGCGAACTGATCCTCGGTCGCCTTGCCGACGGAAAGAAGCTGCTGCCCCGCCTCGGTCGGCGTATAGCCGCGGGGGTGGCGCTGAAACAGCTTGGCGCCCAGCCGGGTCTCCAGCGCGTCAACGTGGCGGATGACGGTTGCGTGGTGCACGCCCAGCACCTCCGCGGCGCCAGAAACCGTGCCCACCCGCGCCACCTGATAGGCCGTCCGGATCTCGTCCCAATTCTCCAATGGCATATGTGCACCTACGAACAAAACAAGTGCAATCATGCCAGTTGAGTTCACGAACGCAAGAGACAATCTATTCCGCAGATGCAAACGACCTCCTCCCAGCCGAAAGACACATACACATGACCAAAGTTCTGCGGATCGACAGCTCGATCAAAGGCCCCGCCTCGGTGACCCACAAGCTCACCGACTCGATCCTTGCCCGCCTCGGCGGCGAGGTAACCGAGCGTGACACCACCACCATTCCGCTGATCGACGGCACCTGGATCGGCGCCGCCTATACCCCGGCAGAGAACCGCACCGCCGCGCAGAAAGCGACGCTCGCGCTGTCGGACGAGTTGATCGCGGAGATCAAGGCCGCCGACGTGCTGGTGATCGGCATGCCGATCTACAACTTTGGCGTGACCGGCCCGCTCAAGGCCTGGATCGACCAGATCTGCCGCGTGGGCGAGACCTTCCGCTACACCGAGAACGGCCCGCAGGGCCTTGCCGGCCCAAAGCGCGTGATCGTGGCCTATGCCTCGGGCGGCGTGCCGCTCGGCTCGGCGGTTGATCTCGCCTCGGCCTATATCAAGCAGGTTCTGGCCTTCATCGGCATCACCGATGTGAGCTTTGTTGCCGCCGAAGGCGTGGCCGCCGACGAAGCCGCGGCGGTGGCCCGCGCCGAGGCGCAGATCGAAAAGCTCTCGGCCTGATCTCCCCCGCGCCGCGCGTCCCCGCCATCCCGTGTTCAGCAGGCGGGGGCGGCGCGGCGCTGCAAAGCCCCTCGGTTGACTCCGGGGGGCTTTTTGCTTAAGGAACCCCAGATTCCCCGGAGGCAGATTCCTCCGGTCCCCGCATGAAGCAGGGATCGCCACCAGTCAGCGCGTTGCGCCCACTGGTGCGCTTGTCGTTTGTTCGCCGGGTTTGCCGGCCACCTGAAGGAGGTGCCGATGTTCGAAAGTCTCTCAGAACGCCTTGGCGGCGTATTCGAGCGCCTGACGAAACAGGGCGCACTTTCGGCCGACGACGTGCGCACCGCGCTGCGCGAGGTCCGCGTGGCATTGCTTGAGGCCGACGTTTCGCTGCCGGTCGCGCGCGACTTCATCAAGGCGGTCGAGGCCAAGGCCACCGGCGCCGCCGTTACCAAATCGGTCACCCCCGGCCAGCAGGTCGTCAAGATCGTCCATGACGAGCTGATCGCCATGCTCTCGGGCGACGGCGAGGCCGATGCGCTGAAAATCGACAACCCGCCCGCGCCGATCCTGATGGTCGGCCTTCAGGGCTCGGGGAAGACCACCACCACCGCAAAACTCGCCCGCCGCCTGCGCGACCGCAATGGCAAGCGCGTGCTGATGGCCTCGCTCGACATCTACCGCCCCGCGGCGATGGAGCAGTTGGCGATCCTGGGCCAGCAGATCGGCGTCGACACCCTGCCGATCGTCAAGGGCGAAAGCGCCGTGCAGATCGCCAAGCGCGCCAAGCAACAGGCGACGCTCGGCGGCTACGACGTCTACATGCTCGACACCGCGGGCCGCCTGCATATCGACGAAGTCCTGATGGACGAGGTTCAGGCCGTGCGCGACGCGGTCAACCCGCGCGAGACGCTTCTGGTCGTCGACGGCCTGACCGGTCAGGTCGCCGTCGAGGTCGCGCAGGAGTTCGAGGACAAGGTCGGCATTTCGGGCGTCGTTCTGACCCGGATGGACGGCGACGGGCGCGGCGGTGCGGCGCTCTCGATGCGCGCCACCACCGGCAAGCCGATCCGCTTCGTGGGTCTTGGCGAAAAGATGGACGCGCTGGAGACCTTCGAGGCCGAGCGTATCGCGGGCCGCATCCTCGGCATGGGCGACATCGTCGCCCTGGTCGAGCGCGCGCAGGAAGTGCTGGAGAAGGAACAGGCCGAGCGCATGGCGAAGCGTTTCGCCAAGGGCCTGTTCAACATGAACGACATGAAGGGCCAGCTTGAGCAGATGCTCAAGATGGGCGGCATGCAGGGCGTGATGTCGATGATGCCGGGCATGGGCAAGATGGCCAAGGCCGCCGAGGACGCGGGCTTTGACGACCGCACCATCCGCCGCCAGATCGCGCTAATCAACTCGATGACCAAGCTTGAGCGCGCCAAGCCCGAGATGCTGCAAGCCAGCCGCAAGAAACGTATCGCCGCCGGTGCGGGCCTTGAGGTGAGCGAGCTGAACCGCCTGCTGAAGATGCACCGCCAGATGGCCGATACGATGAAGAAGATCGGCAAGATGGGCAAAGGCGGCATGTTGAAGCAAGCCATGGCCGCGATGCAGGGCAAGGGCGGCGGCCTTCCGGCTGCGGGCGAGATGGACCCTGCCAAGATGGAAGAGGCCGCCAAGGCAATCGGCAAGATGCCGGGCCTAGGCAAGCTGCCCGGCATGGGCGGCATGGGCCTTCCGGGCGGCCTTTCCGGCCTTGGCCTCGGCAAGAAGAAGTAAGCCATGATCGCGCTTTCGCCCACTCCGGTTCTCGAGACCGAGCGTCTCGTGCTCCGCGCGCCCGCCGCGCGGGACTGGGAGCATTGGCGCGATTTCTTCATGTCGGAGCGTGGCAACTGGATCCGTTCCGCCGCGACCGCGCCGGAAGAGGCGCTGGCCTGGCGGGCCTGGGCGGGCGTTATCGGCCATTGGGTCATGCGCGGCTGGGGCAGCTTTGTCATCACCACCCATGACAGCGACCGCGGCCTTGGCATGACCGGCCCCTGGGCGCCGATCAACTGGCCGGAATTTGAGATCGGCTGGACCATGTGGAGTGCCGAGAACGAAGGCAATGGCCTGATGGCCGAGGCTGCCGCCGCCGCGCGCGACCACGCCTTCCGCACGCTCGGCTGGAAGACCGCCGTCAGCTATATCGCGCCCGCCAATACCCGCTCGCGCGCGCTGGCCGAACGTCTGGGCGCCGTGATCGACCCCAACGCCGCGCCCTTCCCGGGCGATGCAGAGGCGCTCGTCTACCGTCATCCCTGCCCGGAGGATCTCGCATGACCGATCCCGTCACCCGCGCCGCCGAGTTGCTGAAAGGGCATCGCGCCTCGATCGACCGGCTCGATGCGATCCTCGTCTATACCCTGGCCGAGCGGTTCAAGCACACCCAGTCGGTGGGCCGCCTCAAGGCTGAGCACGACCTTCCGCCGTCCGATCCCACGCGCGAGGCGCAACAGATCGAACGGCTCGAACGGCTGGCGAAAGAGGCCGACCTCGACCCCGAATTCGCCCGCAAATTCCTCTCGTTCGTGATTTCCGAAGTGATCCGGCATCACGAGAATTTCCAGAAATGACGGGCTGTTAGCCCGCACCAAGCCATCCAAAGGAGAAACACCATGGCTATGAAAATCCGTCTCGCCCGTGGCGGCTCGAAAAAGCGTCCGCACTACGCGATCGTCGCGTCGGACTCGCGCATGCCGCGCGACGGCCGCTTCCTCGAGAAGCTGGGCACCTACAACCCGCTGCTGGCCAAGGACTCGGAAGACCGCGTCAAGATGGACATGGAGCGCGTGCAGTACTGGCTCGGCCAGGGCGCCCAGCCGACCGACCGCGTGGCCCGCTTCCTCGAAGCTGCCGGCGTTCTGGCCAAAACCGAGCGCAAGAACATGAAGAAAGCCGAGCCGGGCGAGCGCGCCAAGAAGCGCGCCGAAGAGAAAGCCGCCAAGGCTGCCGCTCCGGCCGAAGAATAATCTGGCCAAGCGCCTGATTTCGGCTAGAAATACGGGCCGGGCAGCGATGCCCGGCCCGCTCTGCTAGGAGGCTACCCATGTCGCAATCCGATCGTGTCTGTGTCGGCGCCATCGCCGGAGCCTTCGGCGTTCAGGGTGAGGTGCGGCTGAAAAGCTTCTGCACCGAACCCGAGGACATCGCCTCCTACGGGCCGCTTTACAGCGAGGATGGCAAGCGCAGCTTCACCGTCCGCCTGACCCGCCCGGTCACTGGCGGGCTTGGCGCGCGCCTCTCGGGCGTGCTCACCAAGGAGGATGCCGACGCGCTGCGCGGCGCAACTCTTTGGGTTGACAGGGAAAAGCTGCCCTCTCTGCCTGATGACGAGTTTTACCACACCGACCTGATCGGGCTGGAGGTCTTCGACGCTGGCGGCGCGCCCATCGGCCGCGTGCGCGCGGTGCAGAACTTTGGCGCGGGCGATATTCTCGAGATCTTCGCCCCCGGTCGGCGCACCACGCTGATGCTGCCCTTCACCCGCGCCGTGGTGCCGACGGTCGACATCAAGGCCGGTCGGATCATCGCCGACCCGCCCGAGGATGTCGAATGACGCATGTCATCGTCCATGCGGGCTTTCACAAGACTGGCACGTCGAGCCTGCAGGACTACCTGCGCGCCCATCGTGCCCGTCTGGCTGACCGCGTGACGATCTACCTCAAGGATGACTTCCTCGACGCGGGCAATGCCGCGCGCCGCTATGGGATGCGCCCGCACCCCTGGCGGTTGTGGCGGTTTCGTCGCGCGCTGCGCGATTTTCTGAAGGCGATCCCCGAAGCCCCGGTGATCTTCCTGTCTTGGGAGGGGTTTTCGGGCGTCATGCCCGGCCATCGCCGCCCACTGAGCGGCCCCGTGCGCGGCATGGCCCGCGCCGCCGTGCCGCTGGCGCGTGGGATCGTGGCCGAGCTGCGCCGCCGCTTTGGCCCCGCCGCGCGGATCGAATTCCTCTATACCCTGCGCGAGGACGAAAGCTGGCTGCGCTCGGTCTGGGGGCATATCGCCCGCTCGATCCGCCTGACCGAGGATTATGCGGCCTTTCGCGCAGGCTTTCGCAGCCTGACCCCGCTTGATGCCGAGGCGGCGAGTGTCGCACGTGCGATCGCGCCGGTGCCGGTGCATACCGCCTGGCTCGAAGAGATCGGCGCACTGCAGCAGGGCCCGGCCACGCCCGCACTGCGCCTGATGGGGCTGAGCGACACCGAGATCGCCGCCCTGCCCCGCGCGAGCCATGTGAACCGGGGCAACTCGGACGCTGCCACCCAGACCTTCCTGCATCTCAACCGCACGCTCGCCGATCCGGCCGAGTTGAAACAGCGCAAGGACGCGCTGGCACGCGAGGACCATCGGAACCGCCCATGACCGACGACACCCCGAAACCCACGAGCAAATCGCACGGACGGCTGAGCATCTCGGCCTCGTTCAAGCCCCGGGATCTGATGGCGGACATGCGCCTCAAGGGCGCCTGGACCGCCAAGATCGTCACCCTTTTCCCCGACGCCTTCCCCGGCGTGCTGGGGCTGAGCCTGACGGGCAAGGCGCTGGATATGGGGTTGTGGGCGCTGGAAACCATCGACCTGCGCCCCTTCGGCGTGGGCAAACACCGCAATGTCGATGACACGCCGGCGGGCGGCGGTGCGGGCATGGTGCTGCGCCCCGACGTGGTGGGCGCAGCACTTGACCAAGCCGCGATCGGCACACCTGTCGAACGCGAGCGTTGGCCGGTTCTGTACATGTCGCCGCGCGGCAAGCGCTTCGATCAGGCCATGGCGCGGCGCTTTGCCGGGGCCGAGGGCATGACCATCCTGTGCGGCCGCTTCGAGGGCGTCGATCAGCGCGTGCTCGATCACTACGGTATCGAAGAGGTCTCGGTCGGCGATTTCGTTCTGACCGGGGGCGAGATCGCGGCGCAGATCGTGCTTGATGCGACGGTGCGCCTGATCCCGCAGGTTCTGGGCAATGCCGCCTCAACCGAGGAGGAGAGCTTTTCCTCGGGCCTGCTGGAATATCCGCAATACACCCGCCCCGCCGAATGGGAAGGGCGCGAGGTTCCGGCGGTTCTGACCTCAGGCCACCATGGCGAGATCGAGAAATGGCGCCGGGCCGAGTCGGAAAAGATCACCCGCGAGCGCCGCCCCGACCTGTGGGAGGCGCATCTGGCGAGCCAGCCCCCGGAAAAGCCAAAACGCCAACGCAGAAAGGCCGATCCGGGCGCCGAAGACGCTTGACCCATCGGTGCCGGACCCGTATATCGCGCGGGTCCGGGGCAGAATCTGTCCACCGGACCCTTTCGCTATTGGCCGATGCTTCGGCACTTCCCCGATGACGGGCCAAGGGCAAGGGTTTCATAACGATGCCGCAACTCTGGCGGGCGGGCACTGGCCCGGACCCGAGGGAAGACCGAGAGCTCTGAGGCGCGCCAGACCATCGCGGAACCACCGCGAGCATTGAAAGGACAAGCGATGAACCTGATCGCGCAACTCGAGGCGGAACAAATCGCCGCCCTCGGCAAAAACATCCCGGATTTCAAGGCCGGCGACACCGTTCGCGTCGGCTACAAAGTGACCGAAGGCACCCGTTCGCGCGTGCAGATGTATGAAGGCGTCTGCATCGCCCGCAAAGGCGGCTCGACCGTCGCCGCTTCGTTCACCGTGCGCAAAATCTCGTTCGGCGAAGGCGTCGAGCGCGTTTTCCCGCTCTACTCGACCAACATCGACTCGATCGAGGTCGTCCGTCGTGGCCGCGTGCGCCGCGCCAAGCTGTACTATCTGCGTGACCGTCGCGGTAAATCGGCCCGTATCGCCGAAGACAGCACCTACAAAGCCAAAGCCTGAGGAGCGGACCGATGAAAGCCGATACCCATCCCGAATACCACATCATCAACATCAAGATGACGGACGGGACCGAATATCAGACCCGTTCGACCTGGGGCAAAGAAGGCGACACCATGTCGCTCGACATCGACCCGACCTCGCACCCCGCCTGGACCGGCGGCTCGGCCAAGCTGATGGACACCGGCGGCCGCGTGTCGAAGTTCAAGAACAAATACGCCGGCCTGGGCTTCTGATCCCCGCCGAATGTATCGCGAAGGGCGCCCCATGGGGCGCCCTTTTGCTTTGGCTGTTGCCGAAAACACATCGTTTCCGCGCCGTTGCACGCAGCTTGCGAGCAGGTGCTTCCACCGGTTGGCTTGGCCACCTATAGTGCCAAAGCGCCGGAAGGGCGCGAGATGAAGGGAAGATCGACGTGGCGCATATCATCGTAACGGGGAACGAAAAGGGCGGTTCGGGCAAGTCCACCACCTCGATGCATGTGGCGACCGCGCTGGCACGCATGGGCTGGAAGGTCGGCGCGCTCGATCTGGACCTGCGTCAGCGCAGCTTCGGGCGCTATGTCGAGAACCGTCTGGCCTATATGGCCCGCGAGGGGTTCGACCTGCCAACCCCCGATTACCGTCTGCTGCCCGAGGTCGATCCTGCCAGCCTTACCCCCGGCGAGAACCCCTACGATCACCGCCTGTCGGCCGCCGTGGCGGAGCTGGAGCCGGTTTGCGATTTCATCATTATCGACTGCCCCGGCTCGCATACCCGCCTCAGCCAGGTGGCGCATTCGCTGGCCGACACGCTGATCACCCCGCTCAACGACAGCTTCATCGACTTCGACCTGCTGGCGCGGATCGACCCCGAGACCTCGAAGGTCACGGGGCCCTCGATCTACTCGGAGATGGTCTGGGCGGCGCGGCAATTGCGTGCCCGCGCGGGGCTCAAGCCCATCGACTGGATCGTCCTGCGCAACCGCCTCGGCGCGCAGCAGATGCACAACAAGCGCAAGGTCGGCGAGGCGCTCGAACAGCTCTCGAAGCGCATCGGTTTCCGTGTGGCGCCGGGCTTTTCAGAGCGCGTGATCTTCCGCGAGCTATTCCCGCGCGGCATGACGCTGCTCGATCTCAAGGATCTGGGCGTCGACAACCTGAACATCTCGAACGTGGCGGCGCGCCAGGAGTTGCGCGACCTGCTCAAGGAACTGCGCCTGCCCGGCGTCGAGATCAACTTCTGATCGCGCTCAGCGTGGCCTGCGCGCCGGCGCCTTGAACAGCGTGATCCGTCGCTTGCGCGGAATAAACCGCGCGCGCCGCGTTGTCAGGGCCGCGTAGCGGTCATCGAGGCCGTCATCCTCGGCGGGTGCGAACAATCCCCACCGGGTCAGAAATGCGAAAGCACGGAGCATTTCGATCTCCACATGGTTGAGTGATTAACCATTCTTTCGCGCAAAATGCGACTAAAGCGCGGCAAGCCTGCGGATTTGTCACGACACCCAAAAGGTGGTTTGCGCCAGCCCGTTCAGGGGCTGGCGCGGCGTTATCAGCCGAAGACCGCGGTCAGGGCGCCGTCGATCGCATCGGTGATGCTGTCGATATCGTCGGAGGTCGCGATCAGCGCGGGGCTGAGGCAGAGCGTGTTGTTGAAGCCCGGGTTCGAGCGGTTCGTGACCCCGATGATCACGCCGCGTTTGCTGGCCTCGGCCACAACCTGCTGCGCGAGCTTCTCGGCCACCGGCTCCTTGGTCACGCGATCGGCGACCAGTTCGGCGCCCTGGAACAGACCCTTGCCGCGCACATCGCCAATCACCTTGTGCTTTTCCATCAGCGCATGAAGGTTCCCGTTGAGCCTCTCGCCCATGGCCAGCGTATTGCCCAGCAGATCCTCCTCCTCGATGATGCGCATGTTTTCCAGCGCCGCCGCGGGGCCCGAGGTGCAACCACCGAAGGTCGAGATATCGCGGAAATAGCTCATCGGGTCGCTCGGATCGTCCTTAAACATCTCGAAGACGCGCTCGGTGGTGACGGTGCACGAGATCGCCGCATAGCCCGAGGCCACGCCCTTTGCCATGGTGACGAAATCGGGCTCGATCCCGTAGTTCTGGTAGCCGAACCACACGCCGGTGCGGCCGACGCCGCAGACGACCTCGTCGATATGCAGAAGGATATCGTATTTGCGGCAGATCTCCTGCACGCGCTCCCAATAGCCTTTCGGCGGCACGATGACGCCACCACCCGCGGTGATCGGCTCAAGGCAGAGCAGGCCCACGGTATCCGGGCCTTCGCGCAGGATCACCTCTTCGATCGCATCGGCGGCGCGCTCGCCGTAATTCTCGACGTCCCACTGCTTACGGTATTCAAGGCAGTGCGGAACCTGCACGAAACCGTCCGGATAGGGACCATACATCGCCGCGCGCTCGGCCTGACCGCAGGCGGCCAGAACGCCGATCGTGGTGCCGTGGTAGTCGCGCTCGCGGAACAGGATCTTGGATTTCTTGCCCTTGTGATGGCGGGCCGAGATCTGGCGCACCATCTTGAACACCTTCTCGTTCGCTTCGGAACCCGAGTTCGCGTAATAGACGCGGCTCAGACCCGGCATCTTCTCCAGCAGACGCTCGGCGAAAAGCGAGCCGGGGATCGAGCCTGCAGCGGCGGCGAAGTAGTTCATCTTGATCAGCTGGTCGCGCACCGCATTGGCGATGGTCTCGCGCCCGTAGCCCACGTTCACCGTCCAGACCCCGCCCGAGACGGCGTCGATAAACTGGTTGCCCGCCGCATCCCAGACTCGCATCCCCTTGCCTTCGATGATGACGCGCGGATCGGTGGTCTCCAGCGCCTTGTGCTGCATCAAGTGGTGCCAGATATGGGCGCGGTCGGCCTCGATCACGTGGCGCAGTTCGTTGGTGGTGATGTTCATGGGACGAATCCTGACAGGGCCGGGTTGGCCCGGCGGTTTCCATCCCCACTGCGCCATGCTTCGTGCTTTCGCGCAATTCTGTTTCTTACCTCGCGCAGAGCATTGTATTTACACGCACCAGAAGCGCAGTATTGGTGAATACTGAACACCCTGAACGGAGCGGGCGCATGGATGTGGATATTGGCGGGCGGTTGAGGGCGCTGCGCGAGGCGCGCAACCTGTCGCAGCGGGCTCTGGCCAAGCGCGTGGGCGTGCCGAATTCGACCATTTCGCTGATCGAGTCGAACTCGATCAACCCTTCGGTGGGCGCGCTCAAGCGCATCCTTGACGGGTTGCCGATCGGCCTGGCCGAGTTCTTCGCCTTCGAGCCCGACGCGCCGCGCCGCTTCTTCTTCGCCGCCGAGGAACTGATCGAGATCGGCAAGGGGCCAATCTCGTATCGGCAGGTAGGCGAGCCGCGCGCGGGCATGGCGCTGCAAATGCTGCGCGAGGTCTACCAGCCCGGCGCCGACACCGGCCGGGTGCCGCTGACCCATCAGGGCGAAGAGGCGGGCATCATCCTGTCCGGCCGGCTTGAGGTCACCGTGGATGGTGAGCGCAAGGTTCTTGGGCCCGGCGATGCCTATGCGTTCGAGAGCGACCGCCCCCACCGCTTCCGCGCCGTCGGGCACGAGCCCTGCCACGTCGTCAGCGCCTGCACCCCGCCCAGCTTCTAGGCCCGAAGCCGCGCGGCCCCAAATGCGCTGACGCCCACCATCACCGCCGCCGTCGCAAGGCACATCGCCAGCCCGCCGAACTGGTAGCTGAGCCCCGACAGAACAGTGCCCACCAGCCGCCCCGCCGCATTGGCCATGTAGTAAAAGCCCACGTCCAGCGTCACGCGATCCTCCTGCGTGAAGGCGAGGATGAGGTAGGAATGCAGCGACGAATTCACCGCGAAGATCGCGCCGAACACCAGAAGCCCGACGATCAGCGCCACCGTCAGCCAAGGTGCGGGTGCGCCCGCCCACCAGACCAGTGCCGCCAGAACGGAAGGCACGAATCCAAGCGCCACGACCCAATGGCGCGCCTCGGCGATGATCTCGGCCTCGGGGCGGGTGCGGGCGCGCAACAGGCGGGGGGCGGCGGCCTGTACTGCGCCGTAAAGGATGATCCACAGCGCCATGAAACTGCCGACCGTGAAAAAGGCCAGCCGGTTCCCCTCGGGCGAGCCATCCGAGATGACGGCGGCGAAATAGACCGGAATACCAACCACGAACCAGACATCGCGCGCACCGAACAGAAAGAGCCGCGCGAAGCTCAGCCAGTTGATATTGCGATTGTTTGAGAGCACCTCGCGGAACTTGGCGTCCTTGCGGCCTGCGGGCAGGCCCGAGGGCATCCGCATCAGCACCGCAATCAGAATCGCCGCCAGCACGGCGGCCATCCCCAGCACCGCCGCCTTGAATCCGGCCAGTGCCAGCAGCGCCGCACCAAGCAGGAACCCTAGCCCCTTCACCGCGTTCTTTGATCCGGTCAGAAGCGCCACCCAGCGAAACAGCCCGCCGTCGCCCTTGGGGGCCAGCAACTTGACGGCGGATTTGGCACTCATCTTCGCCAGATCCTTGGCCACGCCCGAGGCGCCCTGCACCGCCATCACATAGACGACCGACAGGCCCACGCCCCAAGCCGGGTCCAGCATCGCCAGCGCCAGAAGAGCCGCCACCTGCAGCCCAAGCCCCGCATAGAGCGTCGATGTCAGCCCGAAGCGCGCCGCGATCCAGCCCGCCGAGAGGTTCGTCACCACCCCGGCAATCTCATACAAAACAAACAGATAGGCCAGCTGCACCGGCGAAAAGCCAAGCTCGTGGAAGTGCAGCAGCACCAGCATCCGCAGCGCGCCGTCGCTCAGCATGAAGGCCCAATAGGCCGCCGTCACCGCGATATAGGCGGCAAGGCCACGCTCGCTCACAGCGAGGCCCCGACCATCAGCGCCACATCGACCAGCCGATGCGCATAGCCCCATTCGTTGTCATACCAGGCATAGACCTTCACCTGCGTGCCATTAATGACCATGGTCGAAGGCGCATCAACGATGCTCGAACGCGGATCGTTCACGTAATCAGTGCTGACCAGCGGACGCTCCTCATAGCCCAGGATGCCCATGAGCGGCCCCGCCGCCGCCGCCGCGAACAGCGCGTTCACCTCGTCAACGCTCGTCGGGCGCGACACCTCGAACACGCAATCGGTCAGCGAGGCATTCAGCAGCGGCACCCGCACCGCGTGGCCGTTCAGCTTGCCCTTCAGCTCGGGGTAGATCAGCGTGATCGCGGTCGCGCTGCCGGTCGAGGTCGGGATCAGCGAGTTCAGCGCCGAGCGCGCGCGGCGCAGGTCTTTCGCCGGACGATCCACGATGGTCTGCGTATTGGTCACGTCATGGATGGTGGTGATTGAGCCATGACGGATGCCGATCCCCTCGTGCAGCACCTTCACCACCGGAGCGAGGCAGTTCGTGGTGCAGCTTGCCGCCGTGACGATGGAATGGATCGCCGGGTCGTAGTCGTGGTTGTTCACGCCGAAGACGATATTGGCGGTCGGCCCGTCCTTGACCGGCGCCGAGACGACAACCTTCTTCACCCCCGCCGCGAAATAGGGGGCAAGCTTGGCCTCGGTCTTGAAAACGCCGGTGCAGTCGATCACCACATCGACGCCCTCAAGCGGCAGATCCTCGATCCGGCGGGCGTTGTGAACCGGCAGGCGGGTGCCGTCGATGGTGATGCTGTCGGCATCCGAGGCAAAATCCGCGGGCCAGCGGCCATGAACCGAGTCGAACTCCAGCAGATGCGCATGCATCGCCGGGTCACCCACGGCATCGTTGATCCAGGCGATCTTGGCGCCGCGTTCCAGCAGCGGGCGCAGGGCAAGCTTGCCCATCCGGCCAAGGCCGTTGAGTGCATAGGTGGTCATGTCGGTATCTCCTCGAATTCCGCAGCGCCGATCCGGTCAAGCGCCGCCTGCAAGCCCGCGCGATCAAGCGCATCAATGGGCAGTTCCGCCAGCGCGCGAATCCGCCGCTCCATAGTGTCGTAAGTTTGCTGAAAGACGGCACGAACCTCGGCGCCGCTGCCCTCGGCCCGCACCGGATCGGGCTGGCCCCAATGCGCACTGACCGGCACACCGGCCCAGACCGGACAATCCTCATTCGCGGCCTGATCGCAGACGGTCAGCACGAAATCCATCTGCGGGGCGTTCGCGACCAGAAACTCGGTGACTGATTTCGAACGCAGGGTGTCGATCTCATGCCCGGCGGCGCGCAGCACCTCCAGCGCATGCGGGTTCGGGCGCCCCGCGGGATGGGTTCCCGCCGAAAAGACGCTGAAGCGATCCCCCGCGATGCTGCGCAGCAATTGCTCGGCGATCAGCGAGCGGGCCGAGTTTCCGGTGCAAACGAAAAGCACATTGGTCTTGAGACGATTGATCTCGGGCGGGACCGGGCAAAGATCGGCGCGACCGCGGCAGCAGTCGTTGACCAGAAATCCGAGCAACCCATGCACCGCCGCCAGATCGACACGGTAGAGCAATGCCGTGCCCTCGCGCCGCTGCGTGACCAGCCCGACATCGAGCAGCGCCGAGAGATAGACCGACATCGTGCTGGCCTTGATCGCAAGCGCCTCCGATATCTCACCCGCGCGCACCTCGTCAGGGTATCGGCGCATCAAAAGCCGATAGACCGCTAGCCGGCCTTCATGGCTGAGTGCGAATAATCTTTGCGTCGATTCTTTTTCCATATTTCATGGATATTCGAAATAATAAGATTATACAATATCTTCGATGATTTCGCATCTTTTCTATATTTTTCTGTCGGTTAGTCGCGCCGCCTGTGGTGCCGGGAAACCGCACCGATTGCCGCGCCCACCGCGAGCCCAAGCGCAACCGTCACCAGCGGATGGTCCTGTGCGAACTTCTTCGCATCCGTTCCAGCCTGAATTGCAGCCTCTTGCGCCTTCAGGCGCGCGGCATAGGTCGCCTCGCGCGCTGCAATTACTTTGGCACGGGTATCCTCGCCCAACCCTTCGAGCCCGTCCGCAAAACGCGCCCGCAGATCCTGCGCGAAGGCGCCCATCATGTCGGCGCGCGCATCGGCAAGATCATGGGCAGCAGTTGCACCGCTGAGCGCCTGCGCCTCAAGCGCATGCAGGGCTTCGGAGGCGGCGCGGCGCAGCGTGTCGATCTGCTCGGCCCAGCCGTCCCCGGTGGTATCTGCCTGCGAGTCCTCGGGTTCCTCGGCCCCCGGCACGGCTTCGTGACGGCCGAGCAGGATCCACGCAAGCCCCGCCCCGACCAGCGCCGCAGCCAGCGGATGACGCCGCAGGGTCGAACCAGCCTGACGCGCCAGAGGCACCGCGTTTTCCTGCGCCAGTTTCAACGCCTCATCCGCCATGGCGCCAGGCGCGACCCGCCCCGCAATGGCTGCCAGCAGTTAGGCCAGCTCCTGACGCTGCTCATGCAGTTCTCGCTCCAGCTTTTCGATGCGGTTCTCCGAGGCCATGGCATCCCTTCCGCGTTATTCGTCAGCCGAGCGGCTGAGCGGGCGATGAAACGGGCGGCGCGCCCGGACCAGCAGGCGCGACACGCGCAGCCCCATCAGTAGTGCCACCAGAACGAACCCGGCCGAAGCCGCCAGCGCCGCATAGGCCGGGCTAAGACCCCAAGCCACGAGCCCCGCGATCAGAGCATCACGTAGCGCCCCCGCCGCAGCAAACAGCGCCGCCGCCGCCAACACCAGCCAAAGCGCTGCTCCGCGCAGGGCCTGCAGGCGGTCCTCGGCCTCAACCCGCCAGATCGCCAGTTCCAGCCGCACCATCGCCTGCGCACGGCGCAGGGCGAGGCGGATGAGCATTTGAGTCGTGCCCCGGACCCGGCTTTCCTGGGTCTGATCATCATCCTGCATCCTGCGGCCCCCTTTTCACGTCCCGCACCATTCTACGCCAAACCCACGACCCTCGCCACGGCGCCCATAGACGCAGCCTCAGCCGGTGCCGCGTTCATCGAGATGCAGCTTGCGCACCGCATCCTCGATGCGGTTGGCGTAATGCACCATCGGCGGCTTGAGCCCGTGCAGAAACAGATCCTCGCGGATTTGATGGGTGGTTCCGGTCAGGTAAAGCTGCACGCCGCGCCGCGCGGCCTTATGCGCCAGCCCCTCAATCGTATGGGCGGCAGTCGAATCCAGAAACGGCACCGCGCCGAAATCGACGATCAGCGCGCGGTGCGTATCGGCGATCCGGTCGAGCACCGAGCCGATTGACGCCGCCGCACCGAAGAAGAACGCCCCCGAGATGCGATAGACCACCACGCCGCGATCGCTCGCCGCCGGGCCTTCAAGCACGGGCAGCGTGGCGTCGGATTGATCCTGGCCGACGAAGGGCGCGTGCGTCTCGACCGCCGTCGTGTTCGACATGCGGTGGATGAACAGCACCGAGCCAAGTGCGAAGCCGACCACGATAGCCTCTGTCAGATCGCGGAAGATGGTGAGGCCAAAGGTGATCAGCAGCACCGCTGCATCCCCGCGCGAGGCGCGGAGCAGCGTGGCGAAGGCGTGTTTTTCGACCATGTTCCAGGCGACGATGGCCAGAACGCCAGCGAGACTGGCAAGGGGGATGTAGCTGGCCAGAGGCGCTGCAACCAGAATGAACAGAAGCAGGAAAACCGCATGCAGCATCCCCGCAATGGGGCTGCGCGCACCTGCCCGCACATTGGTTGCGGTGCGTGCAATCGTGCCGGTCACGCAGATCCCACCGAAGAGCCCAGAGGCCACGTTTGCTACCCCCTGCGCCACCAGCTCGCAATTTGAGCGGTGCCGCCGCCCGGTCATGCCGTCGGCAACGACCGCGGAGAGCAGCGACTCGATCGAGCCAAGCAGCGAGAAGGCAATCGCACTGGGCAGCACGGCTTGCAACTTGGCCACGGTGATCTCGGGCAGATGCGGTTGCGGCAGGCCAGAGGGAATGCCACCGAATTTCGAGCCGATCGTGGCTGTATCGAGCCCAAGCACCATCGCGACAACCGAGGTCAGCGCCACTGCGATCAACATGCCGGGCCAGCCGGGGCGGAGTTTTTTCAGGCTGTTGATCAGCAGTATGGTCGCCCCCGCCAGCGCGATGGTGACCGCATTGGCCGTTGGCAGCGCATCCCAGAGCACGGGCAGTTTCTCGGCCAGCGGCCCGGGCTCGGGGACGCTGAGCGTCAGGCCAAGGAACTCCTTGATCTGGCTGGCAAAGATGATCACCGCGATGCCTGCGGTGAAACCCACGGTGACCGGGTAGGGGATGAACTTGATATAGGTGCCAAGCCGCAAGAATCCGATGGCGGCCAGGATCAAGCCCGACAGGATCGTCGCCAGAAACAGCCCGTCCATCCCGTGCATTTGCACAGTGCTTGCCACCAGCACGATGAACGCCCCGGCGGGGCCACCAATCTGGAAGCGGCTGCCGCCAAGCGCTGACACCAGGAACCCGCCGATAATCGCCGTATAAAGCCCCTGCGCCGGGGTGGCGCCAGAGGCGATGGCAATCGCCATCGACAGGGGCAGCGCGACGATGGCCACCGTCAGCCCCGCCAGCGCATCGGCCCGCAGGTCCCGCATCCCGTAGCCCTCGCGCAAGACGGTCACAAGCTTGGGCAGGAACAACTCGGCGAAGGGCACAGGCGGTTGCTTGGTGGTCTGGCGGGTCATCTCCGGCGGCCTCTTGCAAGGCGGCGAACACCCGGAGCGCAGGCCCCGGCTATCCGACGCGGGTCATGATGTCTTCTTCGTTTCGACAGGCTCTTTCAGGCGCACCCCCCGGCCCGAGCCACGGCTTGGCGCGCCCTCGGCGATCAGCTCGATCCCGGCACGGTCGAAGGCCTCGATCACCTTCATCAGCGTATCGACGACCCCGCGCACATTACCCGCGCTGGCCTCCATCCGCTGAATCGTCGGCACCGAGACCCCCGCCATCTCGGCCAGGGCTTTCTGGTCGATTCCCAGCAGGGCACGCGCCGCACGCATCTGAGCAGAAGTAATCATCACTATTCCGGTGCAGGAGTGAACTATTTCAGTAAATACCATGCAATATCATGTTTCAAACATCATTCTTCGCGTGAATGAGCACATTCGCGCGACCGCCTTGCGCAAATCGCTCAGGAAAAACCGGCAAATCGCACCCCCGTGAGCGCTGACATCCTTGCAGGAATGGCAATTCACCGGGTAAACACCCATCACACAGGGCAAATTCTGGCCGTCAAAGCTGGTTTTTCGCAGAATGCGCCTCGGCGCCTGCAACCAAGCCAGCCCCAGCCGGTCGATTAGTTTCCGCGGCGTCACAGAAAGGCTGAGAGCACATGGCTGAATCCCAAACCCCCGACATCATCTATACCAAGGTCGATGAAGCGCCGGAGCTGGCCTCGGCCTCGCTCCTGCCGATCATCCGCAGCTTCGCCGCCGCGGCTGGTGTTTCGGTCGATACCCGCGACATCTCGCTGGCGGGCCGCATCATCGCCACCTTCCCCGAGAAGCTGACCGACGCGCAGCGCCAGTCGGACGATCTGGCCTGGCTGGGCGAGCTGGTGAAGACCCCCGAGGCGAACGTGATCAAGCTGCCGAACATCTCGGCCTCGGTCCCGCAGCTGGTTGCCGCGATCAAGGAACTTCAATCGCAGGGCTATGACCTGCCCGACTATCCCGAAGCCCCCGCGACCGACGCCGAGAAAGATGCCCGCGCCCGCTACGACGCGATCAAGGGCTCGGCTGTGAACCCGGTGCTGCGCGAAGGCAACTCGGACCGCCGCGCCGCCGCCGCCGTCAAGAAATTCGCCCAGAACAACCCGCACCGCATGGGTGACTGGGTTGCCGACAGCAAGACCCGCGTGGCCGCCATGTCGGGAGGTGACTTCTTCTCGAACGAGGTTTCGGCGACCCTGCCGAAAGCCGCCTCGGCCAAGATCGTGCTGGAAACCGCCGCGGGCGAAACCGTCCTGAAGGACGGCGTGAAATACCCCGAAGGCACCGTGGTCGATGCGACCTACATGTCGGCCAAGGCGCTCGGTGCGTTCCTTGACGAAGAGATCGCCAAGACCAAGCAAGAGGGCGTCCTCTTCTCGCTGCACATGAAAGCCACGATGATGAAGGTCTCGGACCCGATCATCTTCGGCTATGCGGTCAAAGCCTGGCTCAAGCCGGTCTTCGAGAAATACGGCGAGCAGATGAAGGCGCTTGGCGTCAACCCGAACTCGGGCCTGGGCGACCTGCTCAACCGCGTCAAGGACAATGCCGAGATCATGGCCGCCATCGACGCGGTCAACGCGACCCGTCCGCCGATGTATATGGTGAACTCGGACAAGGGCATCACCAACCTGCATGTGCCCTCGGACGTGATCATCGATGCCTCGATGCCCGCGCTGATCCGCGCCGGCGGCAAGGGCTGGGGCCCGGACAACAAGGAACACGATTGCGTCTGCGTGATCCCGGACAACTCCTACGCGCCGGTCTATGACGCGACGATCGAGTTCTTCAAGGCCAATGGCAAGCTGAACCCGGCCACCGCCGGCACCGTTCAGAACATCGGCCTGATGGCGCAGAAGGCCGAGGAATACGGCTCGCACCCGACCACCTTCGAGATCCCGGCCGACGGCACCGTCAAGATGATCCTCGACGATGGCACCGTGCTGCACTCGCATGCCGTTGAGAAGGGCGACATCTGGCGCTCGGCCTCGGCCCGCAAGGCGCCGATCGAGGACTGGGTCAACCTGGCCATCGACCGTCAGAAGGCCACCGGCTACCGCGCGATCTTCTGGCTCGATGCCGCGCGCGCCCATGACGCGCAGCTGATCGAATACGTCAAGCCGATCCTCGCCGCCAAGGGCGTGGCCGACAAGTTCGAGATCATGGCCCCGCGCGAAGCCACCATCGCCTCGCTCGAGACCATCACCAAAGGCGAGAACACCATCGCCATCACCGGCAACGTGCTGCGTGACTACCTGACCGACCTGTTCCCGATCCTGGAACTGGCAACCTCGGCCAAGATGCTGTCGATCGTGAAGCTGATGCAGGGCGGCGGTCTGTTCGAGACGGGCGCGGGCGGCTCGGCCCCCAAGCACGTCCAGCAGCTGATGGAAGAGAACCACCTGCGTTGGGACTCGCTTGGCGAATTCTGCGCACTTGGCGAAAGCTTCCGCTTCCTCGCCGATGCGAAGGGCAACGCCAAGGCCCGCGTGCTGGGCGATGCGGTGGACGTGGCCACGCAGGGCATCCTCGACAACGACAAGTCGCCGGGCCGCAAGGTTGGCCAGCCCGACAACCGCGACAGCCATTTCTACTTCGCCCAGTATTGGGCGCAGGCGATGGCCGCACAGTCGGACGACGCCGCACTGGCCGCGCATTTCGCGCCGATTGCCAAGGCCCTGACCGAGAACGAAGCCACCATCGTGGCCGAACTTCAGGCGGGCCGCGGCAAGCCGGTCGATCTGGGTGGCTACTACCATGGCGATGCGGCCAAGACCGCAACCGTCATGCGCCCCTCGGCGACCTTCAACAAGATCATCGGCTAAGCCTTCGGGCCACCGCAAAGATCCAGGAACCCGGCTTCGGCCGGGTTTCTTTTTAGTTCATCACGAATTCGGCGTGCAACGCGCCTGCGGCGTTGATGGATTTCAGGATGTCGATCATGTCACGCGGGCTGACCCCAAGCGCATTCAGCCCCGCGACCACATCCGACAGCGAACTGGTTGACTGAACCTCGGCCATGCGAATGCCCGGATTTTCCTCGATCGAGGCCTGAGTGCGCGGCACGACGACCGTGCTTCCTTCGGCAAAGGGGTTGGGCTGCACAACGACGGGCGTTTCCTCGACCCGCAGCGTCAGGTTTCCCTGGCTGACCGCGACGCGCGAGATCCGCACATCCTCACCCATGACAATCGTGCCCGAACGCTGATCCACCACCACCCGCGCGCGCCGTTCGGGCTCCACCGCGATATTCTCCAGTCGCCCGATCACATGCGCGGCGGAGCGCATCGACGTGCCTCCGACACTGACCGCCACGGTGCCCGAGTCCTGCATGACGGCGACGCGGCGCCCAAACTCCGCGTTGATGGCCTGTTCGATCCGTCCGGCGGTGGTAAAGTCGGGGGTGCGCAACGCAAGGCGGATGGTCTCCAGACTGTTGAGTTCAAAGGCAATTTCACGCTCGATCCGCGCGCCGCCGGGAATCCCGCCCGAGGTCGGCACACCCTGCACAATCGAGGCACCCTGCCCCTCGGCCGAGGCGCCGCCCGCGAGGATCGCGCCCTGCGCCACGGCGTAGATCTCTCCATCCGCCGCGTTCAGCGGCGTCATCACCAGCGTCCCGCCAAGCAGGCTTTTCGCATCGCCAATGGCCGAAACCGACACGTCGATCCTCCCGCCTGCCCGCGCGAAGGGCGGCAGCGTCGCGGTGACCAGAACGGCGGCCACGTTCTTGGGGCGGAACTGCTCGCCCGTCACGTTCACGCCCAATCGCTCGAGGATGTTCGACATGATCTCCTCGGTGAAGGGCGAGTTGCGAATGCCGTCTCCGGTGCCATTCAGTCCGACCACGAGGCCATAACCCACGAGATCATTGCCCCTCACCCCGTCGAACTCGACCAGATCCTTGATCCGGATCGGCGCGGCGCTGGCCAGCACGGGCAACAACAGGAACAACAGGGTCAGGACAAATCGCATCACAGGTAATCCGCCAGGCTCAGCGCCGAAAGGCGCGCGGTCAGGGTGTAGAGCGTTTCAAGCTGCGTCTCGACGGCCTGCAAGGCTGTCGCACTTTCATAGGGATCGGCACCGATCAACTCTACACGGGCCAGTTCGAGGGACGACTTCTCGGCGCTGTTGCGCGTGCGCGCATCCTCGATAGCCGCCTCGGCCACGCCCAGATCGGCGCGAAACGAGACCAGCGCGCTTTCCGCTGACAGCAGACGCTCCCCCGCCGCCTGCGTCAGATCGGCGCGCAGATCATCGTCTTGTGGAACCATGTCATGCCCGACCAGCGCGGCCATAGCGAAACCGCCCAAGGTCTGCCGCAGGCCCGGACTGGCCAAGGTCAAGTCAAGCGAAAGCCGCTCGCCTTCGGCGATCTGGACAGCGCCGCTTGAGGTATCTCTGCCAGAATAGGCGATATCGAGAAACCCGCCCGCACCGCGCGGGGCGTCAAACCAGGTCAGCACCGCCGTCTCGATCGTCGTCGCACTGGTCAGTCCGGCAATCTTCGCTGAAAGCGCCGTCAGGATCGTACCCGTATCGGCAACGGGTCGCGTGTCACTGGCCGCACCCGAGAACAGATGCCGCCCCGCGACCTCGGTATTGAGGGCGGAAATCACCGCCTCGAACCGCTGCGCCGCATCGGCGAGCGCGGCCTGTACCGGCTGCGGGTTCGTGGCGCCGGACAATGCCAGAAGGCCCGTTCCAAGATCGGCGGCACTTTCCTGCATCAGGCCGAGGGCGCTCTGCATCCCTGCGGCCCGCAGCCCAGCCTCCTTCGCGCTCAGATCATAGGCCTCGATCATGCTCAGCGAGTGATCAATCGCGGCAAGCGCGCCGAAGTTGCCCGCAACCGCTTTCGCGGCATCCTGCTTCACGCCGGTCATGACCTCTTCGGTCAGTTGGCTCATCACCGTCTTGAGCTGCACCCCGTGCCGGCGCAGCTGGTAGCTTTGGGCCATGTCACCCACGGAAACGTAGTTCATTTCACAACCCCAGAAGTTGCTGGATCAGCGTATCGACGGTCTGGATGACCTTGGCATTGGCGGCATAGGCCTGCTCGACCCGCAGCAGCATTTGCAGCTCGTAATCGCTATCGACCCCATCGGCGAGCGACAGTTCGGTCAGCGCTTCCTGCCGCGCGAGGCTATAGCTTTCGATGCTTTGCGCGGTCAGCCGATCCGACGACACCCGCGAGATCAGTTCCGCCGCCAGACCCGAAGCCGAGCGCGACGCCGCTCCGAAATCACCGGATGCCGGAACCCGCCCACGCCCAAGCGCCTCGGCCAGCGCCGTCAACTGCCCCGAGGCGCCCACTGGCCCAGGCGCCACTCCCCCGATGCCATCGCGCAGCCGCCACAACGCGCCCCCGCGCTCGGGATCGACCGCGGCATTGACCGCGATACGGCCCGCAAGCCCCGCCTCAAAGGCCGGATCGAAGCTGCCCGAACCATCGGTGAACAACCCGGCCGCCCCGGAGGCAAGCGTCGGGTCGGTTGCCGGATCGGCGAAACGCTCGATCAGATCGCGGGCGATCGCGTCGATGCGCGATTGCGTCTGCGGGGCGAGTTCATCGCGCACGGCAAAGAGTGCACCCAGCCTGCCCCCGCCCATCACCCCATCGTCGCCGGGCGAGATCGCCATGCCGTTCAGCGTCAGGCCGGACAGATCGCCGTTCTCATAGCTCATATCGGCGCTGATCGCGCCCGTTGCCGAAAACCCGACCCGAACCGGAATATCCTCCAGCAGCACCGCGCCCCCCGTCGTAAACAGCGCAACCTGATTGTTGTCGCGCGTGACCTGACGGATCGGAACGATCTCGGCCACCAGATCGACAAGTGCCTGACGCTGGTCCATCAGCGCGGTGGCATCGTGACCCGCCGCGCGCTGCGCGAGGATCTGCGCGTTCAGATCGTCGATTTGCGAAAGCGCCTGGTTTAGCGCCTCGACCTGTTCTGCGATCTGCGCATCGGCCTCTTGCCGCATCTGCCCGACCGAGGCCGACATGGTATTCATCTGACCAGCCACCTTGGTCGCGGCATCGAGAACGCTTGCCAGGCGAGCCTCGCTCTCGGGTTGGCTGGCGGCCTGGACAAAGGCCGCCTCCAGCCCCGAAAGGCGCGACGAAAGCGAGCCTGCCTGCCCCGGCGCGCCGATCATCTGCTCGACGCTTTCAAGAAACGCCACGCGCGTTGTCGCGTTGCTGGCTGCCGCATCGGCCAGACGGCGATCCTGCAAGACCCCCTCATTAACCACGCGGACCACCCCGTCGATCTGCACGCCCGCCCCGACACCGCCCAGGGACTGCGCCGACAATGACAACTCGCGCCGGGCATATCCTTCGGTCAGCACGTTGGCCGTGTTCGAGGCCACGACATCCGCCATCCGGGCGGCGGCATTCAGCCCGGACAAGGCGTTCGATAGCGATGTGGATATGCCCATGGCTCAGTCTCCGTCAGACTCTCAGCGTTTGATGTTCGTCGTCTCCTGCAACATCTCATCGACGGTCTGGATGACCTTGGCGTTCGAGGAATAGGCGCGTTGCGTCTGGATCAGGTTGGTCAGTTCCTCGGCGACATCGACGGTCGAGCCCTCGCGCGCGTAGCCCTGAATCCCCCCGGTCGGCCCGTCGCCCGCATCCCACAGGAAGAACGAGCCCGACGTCGGTGAGACCTGGAACGTCTGGTTGTCGAGCGCGTTCAGCCCGTTCGGATTGGGCACGTCAATCACCGGGATCTGGTAGACCGTGCGGATAAAGCCGGTGTCATAGGTCGCCTTGATATAGCCCTTCTCATCGATCTCGATCGCGGTCAGGTTCCCCACGGGCGAGCCATCCTTGGTGATCGAACTGGGCGCGAAAGAGGACGACAGCTGCGTCAGCCCGTTGGTATCGCCGATCTTGCCGATCGTGACCGACAAGGGCCCACCGCCCACTGTCAGATCGAGTGCGCCCGTCACCGGATCGTAGGCCCCGCCCGACACGACGTTGACCGAGGCCAGCGTGCCGCCATTGCCGCGGCTGTCGTCGAAGGTCATCTGGTATTCGCCAATAATGCTTTCATCCGCTGCCGTCGCCGGATCATCCTGCGTGGCGGAATCTCGGATCACCATCGTCCAGGCGTTCGACGCGCCGCTGGCCGGCACGCTCGGCGTGAAGGAGATGTTCAGCGTCTCGGGGTTGCCGAGATTGCCGAAATACTCGACCGTCAGGGGCAGCGTCTCGCCGCTCTCGCCGGCCTCGGTCGCGGTGGCGGGCAGGTTGACGCCAAGGTTCATCGTGGTGGTCGGATCCCCCGCCGTCTGGTTGGCGTTGATCACCACCGGCACGAGGCCCGTCACCGTATCGCGCGGCATGTTCGGGATATTGCCATCGGCATTCGCGGGCCACCCCAGCAGCACCAGCCCGGACGCGGTGCGCAGAACGCCTTCGCTGTCGGTATGGAATGATCCGGTCGTGGTCATCATCAGGGGCTGCTCGCCCAGGGTATTGCTGAGCGAGGCCGAGGTCGCCACCGGCAGAAAGCCACGGCCCGCAACCGCGATATCCATCGCGTTCGAGGTCGAAACGAGCGCGCCGCGTTCGTCTATCAACCGCCCGGTTGAGGTGCGCACACCCCCGGCAGAATAGGCGCCCGCGTTGCTCGACTGGCTCAGTACCAGGCTCTCGAAATCCGATGTCGCGCGCTTGTAGCCATAGGTCGCCGAGTTGGCGATGTTATCCGAGATGGTGGCCAGTCGCGTCGCGTTTGCCGCCAACCCGGCGACGCCCGCATTGAGCGAAGAAGAAATGGACATGAATGCGCCTTTCTGCTGCTGCGTCCCTTGATCACCCCGCAGCGTGGCGCACGCGCCCTTAACATCGCCCTAACGACTCAAATTAAAGGGATTTTATCCCTCAGTTGCGCAGCAAGATCAGCTCGAGCCGGTTGTTGCGCTCCGACATCGGCAGCCCGGTCGAGGGCTTGCGATCGGCGAATCCGCTGACCCGTTGCACGCGCTTGCGGTCGAACCCGGCCCCTTCCAGCAGACCGCGCATGGCCTGTGCCCGCGCAAGCGACAGATCCCACATCGGGTTATGGCGCAGCACCTCGGGGTAGGCGCGGGTATAGCCGTTCAGGGCCACTTCGTTTCGAACAATGCCGAAGACGCGCACCAGCATGGCCGCGATTTCGCGCGTGACAGGCTCGGGCTCGGCGGTTTCGGGGGCAAAGAGCGGCGCGTCGGGCAGATCGAAAAACTCGACGATCAGCCCCTCGTCGGTGACGCGGGTGACGATGTGGCGCGCGAGCTGGTCGCTGACCATCGACTCGCCTCCCACGCCCATCAGAGCCTGCTCGATCTTCTGCGCGACGCGGTCGAATTCGTCGCGCGCGGGGTCTTTCGCAACCTCGGCGCCCTCTTGTCCGCGGGCCTGACGTTCGGTGCTGGGGCGATGCTGCGAGGCGCCGGTGCCGGTCTGTGCGATCTGCTGCTCGGAGAAGACCGAATCGCCGCCAAACGCCCCCTCACCCCCGCCCGAGATCCGGTTGATCGGAATCGTCGGGTTGAAATAATCGGCGATGCCCTTGCGCTGTTTCTCGGTCGTCGCGTTCAACAGCCACATCAGCAGGAAGAAGGCCATCATCGCCGTGACGAAATCGGCATAGGCCACTTTCCAGGCCCCGCCATGATGCCCGCCACCCGCGACAATCTTCTTGCGCTTGATGATGATCGGAGCCGCGTTATCGCGCGCCGCCATATGCCACCTCGCTTTCACCCGGCCTCCGGTCTAGCATCGTGGCATTAATGCGCACTTAAGCGCCGAAGTTCGTCCGATCCCTTTGCGAAGCACACCGCCAGCACTATTGTCCCTTCATGCAAAAGCCCCCGATTGACCAGTTAATCGCCTGCCCCAAATGTGACGCGCTGCACCATGCCCGCCATTTGGGGGAGAACGAGCGCGCCGCCTGCGCCCGTTGCGGCACACTGTTGATCACGCCACGCGCGCGGTCGTTTCTGCATGTCATCGCGCTCTCGTTTACCGCGATGATCCTGATGATCGCGGCCGTCTTCTTTCCCTTCCTGAAAATCTCGGCGCAGGGCTTTTCTCATGCCAGCTCGGTCTTCGAGGTCGCCATGGCTTTCTCCGACGGGCTTCTGGCGCCGCTGTCGCTGGCGGTGCTGATGCTGATCGTGGGCCTGCCGATCGTGCGCTTCGGCGCGCTGATCTACACGCTCTGGCCGCTGGCCAACGCCCGCCCCGCCTGGCCCCACGCCCGCCGCGTCTTTCGCCTCGCCGAAGAGCTGGAGCCCTGGGCGATGGCCGAGATCTTCATCATCGGCACGGGCGTTGCGCTGGTGAAGATCGGCGGGTTGGCTTCGGTCTCGCTCGGGCCGGCCTTCTGGGCCTTCTGCGCCCTGATCATCGTGAATGCCCTCAAGAACGCTTTTCTGAGCCAGTGGACGATATGGGACGCAATCGGGCAGAAGTAACCGTGCAAACCGCGCGCGATGCGGGGCTGGTGGGCTGCACGCGCTGCGGCAAGGTCTGGCCTGCGCAGACCCGTGAGTGCGGGCGCTGCGGGGCAGCGCTGAAGCGCGTGGATACGGCCGGGCTGCAAGCGGTCTGGG
The DNA here is from genome assembly GCF_019264375.1 of Sedimentimonas flavescens. Taxonomy (GTDB): domain Bacteria; phylum Pseudomonadota; class Alphaproteobacteria; order Rhodobacterales; family Rhodobacteraceae; genus Rhodobacter; species Rhodobacter flavescens. The sequence continues at coordinate 87,676 of NZ_JAHVAI010000006.1, forward strand.
CCTGGTGGTTCGCCGGGCTGATCTTTTACATCCCCGCTAACCTCTACCCGATGCTGCGCACCTCGACGCTGGCCGGAAACCAGCAAAACACCATCATCGGCGGTGTGATCGAGCTGATCACGCATCACAGCTATTTCGTCGCCGCCGTTGTGTTCGTGGCCTCGGTCGTCATCCCGGTGTCGAAGTTCATCGCCATCGCTTATCTCGCTTTGGCCGTCGGGAACGAGCACCGCGCGGGCGCGCACCGGCACCTGCACCTGTTCGAGGTGGTCGAATTCATCGGGCGCTGGTCGATGGTTGACGTTTTCGTTGTAGCGATCCTGTCAGCATTGGTGCAATTGGGAGCCGTTGTCTCGATTCATCCCGGCCCGGCCGCCGCCGCCTTCGCGCTTTCGGTTGCCCTGACCATGCTCTCGGCGCAAAGTTTCGATCCCCGCCTGATCTGGCGCGGCCCCGCAAGAACGACAGGACCATGACCGACGAACTCCGCCCCGCAGATCTGGAAACCAGCCCCGCCCCGAACCCGATCTGGACCCGCCTGTCCGTGATCTGGCTGGTGCCGCTGGTGGCGCTTGCGATCACGCTTGGTATCGCCTGGCAATCCTATGCCGACCGCGGCACGCTGATCGAGATCGACTTCGCGGACGCGACGGGCGTGCGCCCCGGCGAGACCGTGCTGAAATTCCGAGAGGTCGAGGTCGGCCGCGTCGAGACCGTGGGCTTCAGCCGCGATCTCAGCTCGGTCCGTATCGGCGTTCGGGTGAACAAGGACGTCGCGCATTTCGTCGATAGCGAGGCGCGGTTCTGGCTGGTGCGCCCGCAGGTCTCGGCGCAGGGGATCTCGCGGCTCGACACGGTGCTGTCAGGCACTTTCATCGAAGGCTACTGGGATGCCGAAAGCGCAGGGCCGCAGACCGAGTTCCAGGGCCTCGACAAGCCGCCGGTGACGCCCGACCCGACGAAGGGCACCTGGGTCGAGTTGCGCGCCGAGGATGCCGGCGGGCTGGCCGAAGGCGCGCCTGTGCTGTTTCGCGGTATCACCGTGGGCCGCATCCAGAACTTGCGCCTGAACGACGCCGATTCCGGCGTGATCATTGACGCCTTCATCGACGCGCCCCACGACCGGCGCCTGACCACCAACACGCGGTTCTGGGATACTTCGGGCATTTCGGTCTCGCTCAGCGCCTCGGGGGTCAGCCTCGACATGCGCTCACTGGCCTCGCTGGTGCAGGGCGGGATCGAGTTCGACACGTTCACCACCGGCGGCACCTTCATCCAGAACGGCTTCCCCTTCCGCCTTTATGGAACGTCAGAGGCCGCGCGAACTTCGATCTTCGGGTCGGATCTGGCGGAACCCGCGCGCTACACGCTGCTGTTCGACGACGCGATCGAGGGGCTCCAACGCGGCTCCAAGGTGCAATTCCGCGGTGTCGAGGCGGGCGAGGTCACCGATCTGTCGATCAAGGTGCTGACCGACAGCACCGGCACGCGCTATGCCCAGCAACAGGTCGTCATCGCGCTTTCGCCCGAACGCCTCGGCCTGGCGCGCGGAACCGAGCGCGATATCGTCAACGAATTCCTCGCGACCGAGGTCGACTCCGGGCTGCGCGCCCGTGTCGCTGGTGTTGGCCTGCTCGGCTCGACGCTGGTGATCGAACTGACCGACGTGCCCAATGTTCCGCCCGCCGTGATCAACCTGACGGCCCAACCCTATCCCACCCTGCCCACTGCCGAGGCCAAGACGAACGATCTGGCGGCGTCAGCCGAAGGGGTGTTCCAGCGCATCGAAGCCCTGCCGATCGAAGAACTGATGGCCTCTGCGATCCGGTCGCTCGACAGCATTTCTGCCGTCGCCGAGAGCGAGGATACCCGCGCCGTTCCGGGCGAGCTTGCGGGCCTGCTGGAGGAACTCCGCGCGCTGGTGGAGCGCCTGAACCAGGGCGGCGCCTCCGAGAAGGCGATTGCGGCGCTTGACGGGATGACCGAGGCCGCCTCGACCGTGATGAGCGAGTTCGAGGGGCTGGCCGAGACGCTGGCGTCGACCGATGCCGCCGCGCAGGCGGTGGCCGAGATGCCGCTTGGCGAGATCGGCACCAAGATCGACGGCATTCTGGCCGATATCCGCACCATGCTGGGTTCGGAAGATGCCGAACGCCTGCCGCGCGCGCTCTCGGATACGCTCGAAGAATCCGCGGCGCTACTGGCAGAGCTGCGCGAAGGCGGCGCGGCAGAGAAGATCAACGGCACGCTCGTGGCCGCGCAGGATGCTGCGACCGCCATCGAAAGCGCCTCCGAACGCCTGCCCGAGCTGACCGCGAAGCTGGAATCGCTGGTGACCACCGCGGAGCGGCTGGTGGCGTCTTATGGCGAGCGGTCGGCCTTCAACGCCGAGGTGCTCGACACGATGCGCGAATTGCGCCGCGCGACATCCGCGTTCGGGTCGCTCGCGCGCATGATCGAACGCAACCCCCGCGCCTTCATTCTGGGCCGCTGACAGGAGACACAAGATGATCCGCCCGTTCCTGCTAAGCCTTATCTGCGGCCTTGCGCTGACCGCCTGTTCCGATCCTGCGGCCACCGCGCGCTATGCGATTGCGCCGCAACCCGCCGCGAAAACCCTGCCCAACCGCCTCGGCCAGGCCGAGCTGCGCGAGGTGTCGCTACCGCAATATGCCGCGGGGCAAGAGATCTCCTATCAGACCGAGGACGGCGCGCTGCGCTCGACCCCGGACAATATCTGGGCCGACGACCCGCCGCGCGCGGTGACGCTGGCACTGGCGCGGCAGATCTCTGCGGTCTCGGGCGCGACGGTGATCGCCGAGCCCTGGCCGCTCTCGGAAGGGCCGCAACGCCGGATCGAGGTGCGGGTCGAGCAGTTCCTTGCGCGGGCCGATGGTGTCGTGCAACTGACCGGGGTCTATTTCGTCACCCCCGCCGGGATTACCAACGGACGCGACGTGATGCGCAGCTTCGATGTGACCGTGCCGGTCGCGGAGGGAGGCCCGGCGGCCATCGCGCAGGCGCAATCGGCAGCGGTTGCCGAACTGGCCCGGCGCATCGCGCAGCTGGATTAATCGAGCGCCGTGATGCGGCCGTAGCCACCGCGGAAGAAGGTCAGTGGCTCGCCCTGACCCACCTGAAAACGGACCACGCGGCCGATGATGATGGTGTGATCGCCGCCTTCATGGGTGGCCTCGGTCACGCACTCGAACCGCGCCAGCGCGCCGTCCAGCAGCGGCACATCATGTTCGTTGCGCAGGAAGTCCAGCCCCTCGAACCCATGGCCGCGACGGGTGAAACGATCCGCAAGCGGCGCCTGATCGGCCCGCAGCACATGGATGGCAAAAGCAGGGGCCGCCGAGAAATGCTGATGTCGCAACGACGAGCGCGCCGCCGACCACAGCACCAGCGCCGGATCGAGCGAGACCGAGGCGAAGCTGTTGACGGTAATCCCCACCGGCGTCGTTGATCCCGCCTCGCATGCGGTGATCACGGTCACCCCGGTCGCAAAGCAACCAAGCGCATCGCGCAGCTGACGCGGCTGCGCCGGGTCGGGCACATGGCCGAGGCCGGATTTCTCGGCCCGCGTCATTGCCGCTTCGATCTCGTCGCTTTCCCGCATCGCTCTCCCCTTTCCCCCACAGATACGTGCTGGCGCGCAAAGGGCAACCCTTGGGGCGCTCACAGAGCCATCAAGACCCGGTCAAGCGCGCCGCATCAGGTAGATGTCCATGATCCAGCCATGCTCGGCCCGCGCCTCGGCGCGGGTCCGGACGATCTGCGGGCCGACCTCGGAGAGGGGGCCCGTGCGCAGGATCTGTTCGGACATGCCGACGAAGGCACCCCACCAGATCTCGACCCCTTCGGGAGCGAGATGGGTGAACGAGCATTCTCCATCGAGCATGACCACGATGGTATCGACGCCCTCGGGCCAGCCGTGATCGCGCAGCTGGCGGCCCGTGGTGATCTGGACCGGCGCGCCGATCTCATTGAGCGGGATGGCGTGCGCTGCGCACAGCGCCTGAATGGCGGTGATCCCCGGAATGACGCGGGTCGTGACCGGCATCACACGCGCCAGCCGCTCGGCCAGGCGCAGCGTGCTGTCGTAAAGCGACGGATCGCCCCAGACGAGCAGTGCGACCTTGCCGCTTTCGCCAACATGGGCGCGGATCTCACCCTGCCAGGCGGCGGCGATGGCGTCGTGCCAGTCGTCCACGCCCTGCCGGTAAGAGGGATTCGCCGCATCGCGCACCGGCAGCGCGAACTCAACCACCTTTGTCGCGGGATTGGTGATATGCGTTTCGCACATCGACCGGCGCAGCCCGGCCAGATCGGATTTGTCCGCCCCCTTGAGCGGGATCAGGATCAGCTCGGCCGCGTTCATCGCTTCGATCGCCTGCAGCGTCAGATGCCCGGGGTTTCCGGTGCCAATTCCGATCAGCGTCAGTTCGATCATCGCGTCTTCCTTACTGGCGGGAGGAGCGCGGCGCGCTCCTCCCAGTGTTTCGTTACGCCGTCCGGCTGCGCTCCCAGAGCTGCCCGGCAACCCAGCCAAGCACCGCCCAGACCGCAAGCCCGACCCCGAGCACACGCGCCGAGAACATGGCGCCGACCTCGGGCGGGGCAACGCCGTAATACTCGTCGATCGTGGGCGCGCCAATGATATGCGGCAGCGCAAGCATGCCCACGGCCAGCGGATATTTCCACGCATGGTGCCCGTAGGCCAGCAGCGCAAGCGCCGTGCCAGTCAGCGCCACCGCGCCCCACCACCAGACCTGGCGATCGCCAAGATCGGCGGCCACCGTGCCCGGCAGTTCGGGCGGCAGCCCAAGCGCAGGGGCAAGCTGGAAGCTCACGAAGCCCGCGATACCCCAAAGCAACCCCTCGACCGCGCCGACCCGCTTGCCGAGCGTCTCGGCCAGACCGAAGCCCGCCACCAGCAGCCCCGCATAAGAGACGTAGATCAGGATGGTGAAGAGAACCGTCAGCCCGTTGCGCGTCAGCGCACTCGGATCGGCAGCCTCCGCCCCCTGTACGTGATCGTCGGCCGCCCCGGCCTCATGCGCGTGATCGGCCGGAGCCTCCAGCGCCGAGCCCGAGAAATGCGTCAGTTCGCCAGTCTCGTAACCTTCACCAAGCAGGATAACCTCCTGCACGAAAGCGAAGTGCAGCAGAGCGGCAATCAGCCCTGCTGCACAACCGGCGAACAACGCGCCGGTCAACATTCGTTGGAACATGCGTGGCGGATCAGTGGCAGGGGAAGCCGGTCGCGTGACGCATATCGTGGGCGGCATCGTGCAGCGTCGCCGACTGCGCGTGGCCAGCCACGAACATCAGGGCCACGCCCATCACAACCATCGCCAGAACCGAAGCCAGACCCGAGGTGGTTTTCACCGAGGAAAGAGTCGTCATTTCATATCTCCCAGCCGTCACACCCGACGGCGTTAAGTTACACCTTGCAGGGCCGGTCTCCTGGCTCGCGGGTCACAGTCGGTCCTCGCCTTCCCACCCTTGCAGGCAGTGGCATTCCGAGGACCGCTCTCCGCTGACAGTCGCGGGGGCGGCTGGGGCTCGGGGCGCCTCGATTGGTCCGCCCGTTCCCCATTCCCGTTTCAGTCCCGATGCTTTGCACCTGATGGGACACCTTGCCCTTCCATCTACTCAGCGGCGCCGCAGCCGGTCAAGGACAATCACGGCGCTTCAGGGCCGAATGCGACCCTCAGCCCGGAATCCGCGCCAGCGCCTTGGTGCGCAGCGCGCCAAGCGGGCGCGCATCGGCGAAGTTCCCGTCCGCCGAGGCCGCATACAGCCGCGCGAAGGTGAGCAGGTCGGGCAGGTCCTCTGGCGTCAGATCGCCAAAGAGGTAGGCCGTCTTGCCCTCGGCGCGGAAGGCCAGGCTCGAGGGGCGCGTGCAGCCCGACATGCATTCGATCCCCTGCACGTCGGCCACAATTCCGGCCTCGCGCAGCGCTTCCTCCAGCGTTGCGCCGAAACCCGCACGGCCAAGCGCGCAGCTGGTGCAGACCGAGATCCTCACGCGGTCACATCCGACAACGGGCCATAGAGGATCAGCGCCGGGTGGTCCGAGCGCGCATCGGCCAGTTGCCGCGCCAGATCCGCGACGGTCGTGCGCTGGATGGTTTGTTCCGGATGGCCCACGGCCTCGGCCAGCATCGCGGGGGTTTCGGGCGCAAGCCCATGCGCCATCAGCCCCTCGGCCAGACGCGGGAAGGTGCGCTTGCCCATGAAGACAACCGTCGTCGCCCCGGGATCGGCCAGCGCGGCCCAGTTGATCGATTCGGGCAACCCGCCGGTTACATCGGCGCCGGTCACGAATTGCACCCGCCGCGCGGTCAGCCGCCGGGTCAGCGGAATGCCCGCCGCTGCCGCCGCCGCACAGGCCGAGGGCACGCCGGGGATGATCTCGCTGCCGATCCCGGCCTCACGTAGGGCGACAAGCTCTTCCTCAAGCCGCCCGAACAGCCCCGAATCGCCGGACTTGAGCCGCACCACACGCTTGCCGGCCAGGGCATGCTCGACCAGCAGGGCATTGACGTATTCCTGCTTGGCCGAGGGCTTGCCCGCCCGCTTGCCGACCGCGATCAACTCGGCCTGCGGACCGGCATGGCCCAGAACCGGACCCGAAGCGAGGTCATCGAACAGCACCACATCGGCGCGTGCCAGCCGATCCACGGCTTTCAGCGTGATCAGATCGGGATCGCCCGGCCCCGAGGAAACGAAAGAGACGAAACCGCTCATGAACTGGCCTCAGCTATCAGGTGAAAGAAAGTGCCGCTGACGCAGCCGCCGCCCGGCATCTGCCGGAACGATCCGGTCTCGGGGACGGCGGCGCCGGTGGCATCGACGACCTGCGCCAGCGGCGCATCGGGTTGCGACAGGATCGTCGCATAGTGAAATTCATGGCCCCGCAACGCGGTGCCAGCGGTCAGCGGGCCAACGGGGGCAGCGAGCCGCGCAAGCCGATAGCCCAGATGCATGCGCCGCTTGGCAAAGGATGTCTCCAGCCCCAAAAGCCCGGCCATCGCGTGGCGCGTGCCATCCGCGGCAACCAGGCCCGCACCAAGCGCCATATAGCCTCCGCATTCGCCATGAACCGGACGGGTCTGCGCGAAAGCACATAGGCCCGCGCGGAAGGTCTCGGCGGCAGACAAGCGGCCCGCATGTAGCTCCGGGTAACCTCCGGGCAGCCAGCAGGCATCGGCGCTCGGGTCGGGCGCCTCGTCGGCCAGCGGCGAGAAGGGCAGGATCGTCGCCCCCTCGGCGCGCCAATCCGCGATCAGATGCGGATAGACAAAGGAAAACGCGGCATCCCTCGCCAGCGCGATCCGCGCCCCCGCCCCGCGGCGACCGAGATCATCCGATCGAGGTCGCAATGCTCGGCCACGATCCGCCCGGCCTCCGCCAGCAGCTTATCCAGCGCATCGGTTTCTTCGGCCTGCACAAGGCCCAGATGCCGCTCGGGCAGGGCGATCCCCGCCGCGCGCGGGATGACGCCCAGAACCTCGATCCCGGCCTCTTCCATGCCCGCGCGCACCAGTGCCTCATGCCGCGGCGACGCCACCTTGTTCAGCACGACACCCGCCACCTGCACAGCAGGGCGCAGCGTCGCGAAGCCCTTGGCCACTGCCGCCGCCGATTGCGCCTGCCCCGACACATCGAGCACCAGAACCACCGGCCAGCCCATCAGCGCAGCAATATCGCCGCTCGCCCCCGTCCCGGTCTCGCCGGGTTTGGCAACGCCATCGAAGAGGCCCATCGCCCCCTCGGCCACGATCAGATCGGCCTCGACCGCAGCCAAAGCCTCCAACTGCCCGCGCCCCATCGCCCAGGCATCGAGGTTGAACGAGGCCCGCCCCGCAGCGGCCGCATGAAAGGCCGGGTCGATGTAATCCGGCCCGCATTTAAAGGGCTGCACATCCAGCCCGCGTGCGCGCAGCGCCGCCAACACCCCCAGCGTCAACGTGGTCTTGCCCGAGCCCGAGGCCGGTGCTGAGATGATCAGGCCGGGCGTCATTCAGGCCCCGTTCCGGGAAAGCGCGGCTCTGTGCCCACGGGCCGGTAGCGGCGGTCGTAATCGCCCGCGTAAAGGCGACTTTCGTCGAACTCCTCGGCGCCGATCGAACGACCGACAAGGATCAGCGCCGTGCGCTCCATCTCCTCGCCAATCGCGGTTTCCAGCGTGCCGAGCGTGGCGCGCACCACGCGCTCATCGGGCCAACTTGCGCGCCAGACGACGGCCACGGGGCAGTCGGCGCCGTAATGTGGGGTCAGTTCCTTGACCACCTGAGGCAGCACATGAACCGAGAGGTGAATGGCCAGCACCGCACCGGTGCGCGCGAAATTCTCCAGCGTCTCCCCCTCGGGCATCGAGGTCGCCCGCCCCGAGGTCCGCGTCAGCACGACCGATTGCACCACGCCGGGCAGTGTAAGCTCGGCGCAAAGTGTCGCGGCGGCAGCGGAGAAGGAGGGCACGCCCGGCGTCACATCGTAGGGAATGCCAAGCGCGCGCAGGCGGCGCAACTGCTCGCCCATGGCCGACCAGACCGACAGATCGCCCGAGTGCAACCGCGCGACATCCTTGCCCTCGGCATGGGCGGCGGCGATCTCTTCAATGATCTGGTCAAGCGAAAGCGGCGCGGTATTCACGATCTTCGCGCCGGGCGGGCAATGCGCCAGAAGCGCCTCGGGGACGAGGCTGCCTGCATAAAGGCAAACCGGGCAGGAGGCGATCAGATCGCGCCCGCGCAGGGTGATCAGATCGGCCGCCCCCGGACCCGCCCCGATGAAATGCACCGTCATTGCGTCTTCCCTTCCGCTACTGCCACGCTTACGCCGCCTTGGGCCACGCGCTCCATAACCAACCGCGCGCCGGGCCCTGCCGCGACAAGCGCCGCTGCCTCGGCGACCGAGCCGGTGCCGAACAGCGCCTGCACCCGGTCGGAATGCGAGGGCGTCGCCACCCCCGCCACGTCATGGCCGCTGACCGGCAGCCCAAGCGCCGCCGTCAATTCGGCCAGCCGATCTGCCTTGTGCCCGATGGTCGCCAGCGCGGCAACCGGGCCTGCGATGGTTTCAGCGGCACGCAGGGCGGCGAGCACGCCTTCGGGCGTGGCGGCACTGTTGAACCCGACCCCTGCGATTCTCATTTCACCACGCTCCATTGCACCACGGGGCGCGCCGCGTTCCAACCGCGCATTCCGCCAAGGGGCACCGCCTGCGCAAGATCGATCCGCAGCAGATCGCCGCCATGAGCCGCCTGCATCTGCGCCAAAAGTGCTTCGGTTTCCAGCGTCACACCATTGGCCACAAGCCGCGTGCCTTCTGGCAGCATCGGCCACAGCGCCGCGTAAAGTTCCGCATTTCCGCCGCCACCCACGAAGACCGCATCCGGCAGGGGCAGCCCCGCCAGAGCCTCGGGCGCACGGCCCTCGAGAGCCTGCATCCGGCCCGCCAGACCAAAGCCCGCGATATTGGCTCGGATATTGGTCACGCGATCAGCGCGCGTCTCGACCGCGATCGCGCGGCCGCCCGCAAGGCACCACTCGACCGAGATCGAGCCCGACCCGCCGCCGATATCCCACAGCAACTCACCCGGTCGCGGTGCAAGCGCCGAGAGTGTCAACGCGCGCACGGGCCGCTTGGTGATCTGGCCGTCATGCTGGAATGCGTCATCCGGCAGGCCAGAGGCGCGTGATAGACCCGCGTCTTTGGGCAGGTTCGCACCGTCAATGGCTACCGCAACCGGCGCCGCTATGCCGGTAACGTCGAAGCCTTCGGCGTTGGCCTGCCGCAGCCGCTCCTGCGTGCCGCCGAGGCGTTCAAGCACCGTCAGCCGTGCCGCACCGAAGCCCGCCGCAACCAACCAGTCGGCCAGCATCGCCGGAGCGGCACCATCGCGCAGCGTCACCACCGCGCGCACGCCGCGCGCCAGAATGGGGCGCAGCCGCGCGAAATGCGCCGCATGGAGACCCATGCAGACCGTTTCCTCGATCTTCCAGCCCATCCGAGCACAGGCCAACGAGAACACCCCCGCCAGCGGGATCGCGCGCCACTCGCCCGGCTCCAGATGGCGGGCAAGGGTGCTGCCCGCGCCGAACCAGAACGGGTCACCCGAGGCCAGCACCACGGTGGGACGCCCGCGCCATTCCAACACCGGGGCAATATCGAAGGGTACCGGCCAAGCACGCCCGCGCGCGTCCGCCGCCACCAGATCCAGGTGACGCGGTCCGCCAAAGATCACCTCGGCGCCCGCAATCGCCGCACGGCTTGCATCCGACAGCCCTTCAAGGCCATCTTCGCCCAGACCGACGATTTTCAGCCACGGATCAGCCATGACGCGCATCCTTCTTCTGGGCGGCACCACCGAAGCCAGCCGCATGGCCCGCGCGCTGGCCGAGGCTGGCCTGCCCGCCGTCTTTTCCTATGCCGGCCGGACCGAAGCGCCCGTGGCCCAGCCGATCCCCACGCGGGTCGGCGGCTTTGGCGGCCCGGAGGGGCTGGCCGAATACATCCGTTCCGAGGCGATCACCCATGTGATCGACGCAACCCACCCCTTCGCCGCGCAGATGAGCCGCAATGCGATCACCGCCTGCGCGGTCAGTCACACGCCGCTGCTGGCACTGGAACGCCCCGCATGGGTGGCGCAACCCGGTGATAGCTGGACCCATGTGCCCGATATGGCGGGTGCCGTCGCGGCCCTGCCCGACACCCCGGCGCGCGTTTTTCTGGCCATCGGCAAGCAGAACCTGACGGCCTTTGCCGTCAAACCGCAGCACCATTACCTGCTGCGCCTTGTCGATCCGCCCGAGGGTGCCCTGCCGCTGCCCGACGCGCAGGCTGTGATCGCCCGTGGCCCGTTCTCGCCCGAGGGCGACGAGGCCCTGCTGCGCGCCCACGCCATCACCCATATCGTCGCCAAGAACGCGGGCGGTGCCGGGGCCGAGGCGAAGCTGATCGCCGCGCGCGCCCTGCACCTGCCGGTGATCCTGATCGACCGCCCCGCCCTGCCCCCGCGCGAAACGGTGGCCAGCGTGGATAAGGCTCTGGCGTGGATCGCCCATCACCGCCCCCCTGCCGAGCGCGGCGTGTAAACCCATTTGCCCACCCGCCGCGTCGCCGAATTGCCGACGATGACGACGGTGCGCATATCGGCCATCTCGGGCGTGGCCTCGGCCAGCGGCACGGTCACGATCCGCTCTTCCGGGGTCGAGACCGCGCGGGCGAACAGGATCAGCCGCTCGGGTTCGCACTCCTCGCGCAGCACCTCGAGCACCCGCTCGAACTGATGCGGGCGCGATTTGGAGCGCGGGTTATAGAAGGCCATCGCGAAATCGCCCCGCGCGGCATGGCGCAGACGATGCTCGACCATCTCGAAGGGTTTGAGGTTGTCGCTAAGGTTGATGGCGCAGAAATCATGCCCAAGCGGCGCACCGGCATGGGCGGCGGCGGCCAGCATGGCGGTGATACCGGGCAGAATGCGGATGTCGGTCTGCGCGAACTCGGGCGCCACCTCCAGCGCCTCGAAAAGCGCCGAGGCCATGGCGAAAACCCCGGGATCGCCCGAGGAGACCACGACGACCCGCTTGCCCGCAGCCGCCATTTCCAGCGCGTGGCGCGCACGGTCCAGCTCAACCCGGTTATCGGAGGGGTGCAGCGTCAGCCCCTCGCGCGCGGCGACGCGGGCGACATAGGGGATGTAACCTACCACATCGGTGGCCTCGGCCAGCGCGGCCGAGACCTCGGGCGTCACCAGATCCTCGGCCCCCGGCCCGAGCCCCGCAACGGCAATCCAGCCGCTCATTCCGCGGCCTCCGCGATCTCGGGGCGGCGGCCCTGTCCGTGGACAAGGACGATAGCGAAATAGGGGCAGTCGTGATCCTCGACCTCGGCCAGTCGATCGACGCGCTGCCCCTTCATGGTGCCACGCTCAACCAGCCAGGCCTCGCCCAACCGGCCCGCGCGGGCCAGCGCGCGCTTGACGCGCGGCAGGTTGCGGCCGGTCTTCATGATGACCAGCGCATCCGAACCCGCGGCATGGGCGGCCAGCTCATCCTCGGGCAGGGTGCCCATCAGGATGGTCAGCACATCGTCGCCCCAGGTGATCGGCTGGCCGGTCACGTTCCAGCAGCCGGTCATGCCGGTGATGCCCGGGATCACGTCCACCTGCACCCGGTCCTTGAGCCGGATGTAGAGATGCATGAACGAGCCGTAGAAGAAGGGGTCGCCCTCGCACAGCACGACGACCTCCTGCGTGGCGGCCAGATCGGCCAGGCGGTTCGCCCAGTCGTCGTAGAACTCGGCCAGCAGGCGGATATACTCGGGGCTGTCGAAGGGGATCTCGGTCGTGACCGGATATTCCATCGGGTATTCCAGCGCGCCCACGGCCAGCATCCCCTCGACGATCTGGCGCGCCTGGCCCTTGCGGCCCTTCTTGCGGAAATAGGCGACATGGGTCGCGCCCCGGATCGCGCGATCCGAGCGCACCGACATCAGTTCCGGGTCACCGGGGCCAAGGCCCGCGCAAATGATCCTGCCCATTTCTCACTCCTTCCGAGAGGCGAGCGCGTTGACCGCCGCCACGGTGATTGCCGAGCCGCCCAGTCGTCCCTCGACCGCCATCGCGGGCACGGGGGCTGCCTCCATCAACGCCGCTTTCGATTCCGCCGCACCGATGAAACCGACGGGGCAGCCGATGATCGCGGCGGGGCGCGGGCAGGCTGGGTCTTCGAGCATGTTCAGCAGGTGAAACAGCGCCGTCGGCGCGTTGCCGATGGCCACAACCGCGCCTGCAAGCTTCGGGCGCCACAGCTCCAGCGCGGCGGCCGAGCGGGTATTGCCCATCTCGCGCGCCATCTCGGGGACGCGGGGATCTTGCAGGGTGCAGATGATCTCGTTGTTCGCGGGCAGGCGCGCGCGGGTAATACCCTCGCTGACCATACGCGCGTCGCACAGGATCGGCGCGCCAGCCTCAAGCGCCGCGCGGGCTGCAATCGCCATGCCGGGGGTGAAGCGGACGCATTCCTCAAGCCCGACCATGCCCGCCGCATGGATCATGCGGACCACCACGACCTCCTCCTCGGGGGTGAAGCGGGCCAGATCGGCCTCGGCCCGGATGGTGGCGAAGGACTGCACATAGATCGTCGCGCCGTCCTTTTCGTATTCGTAAGGCATCAGGAGAACTCCGGGAGATCGGGAATTTCGGTGGGGTCGAGGGCCACGCGGAGGGGCGTATCCGCCGCCGTGCCATCGGGGATGAGGTCATAGCCGCGCGCGGTGGCGACCAGAGTCAGATCGGCACGCGTGGGCCAGCCACAACCCTTGGCGCAGCCCGAGACATGCAGGATGCGCCCCTTGGGAACGCGCGGCGCAAGGGCGCGCGCCAGATCGCGCGTCGGCCCCTCGGCCTGAAGGCAGCCGGGCGCGCCGGTGCAGGCATAGACGCGCAGAAGCGGATCAGTGGCATCGGTGATCAGGCCCGGCAGTTCTGGCATCGCGCGCAGCCCCTCGATCAGTACCATGCGCCAGGGCGTGATGCGCAGCGGGCCAAGGCGGCCCAGCGCCCAGAAGGTCTCGGCCTGCATCTGGCCGAACTCGAAGGCCACAAGCGCGCCCTGCGCAACCAACCCCGGGCCGGGGGGGGCAAGCGCGGGCGCGGGTGCCAGCGTCGCGCCCTCGGGGCGCGCGCCGCGTTCGATCAGAGAGGCCATCCGGCCCCGACCGTTCACAACCCCACCCAGATCGACGAACCAGCGCGCCAGATCGACGGCGGCCTGCGCGGCAGCCTCGGGCGCGACGGGCGCGCCCAGGTCCATTCCGGCCGCGCGCAAGATCAGGCGCCCATCCGCCGCACGTTCAAGGCGAATGTCGGCGGGCGTGTCGGCCATCAGCGGCGCAGGCCCAATATCGAGGGCAAAGCCAAACTTGCCGGGCAGCGCGGGCGCATCGGCCAGTGCTGCGACCAGATCACCCGCCAGCACATCGGTCTGGGTATCGGCGAAGGGGGTAACGATGACATTGCGCCGGGTCTCGGCAGCGATATCGGCGTCGATCAGTCCAAGCGCGGTCAGATCGGCGATCAGAGCGGGATGGGTTTCCGGGCTCACGCCGCGCAGTTGCACATTGGCGCGGCCCGACAGGTCGATCAGCCCATTGCCGTGGGCGCGCGCGGCGGTCGCAATCCCCGCCGCCTGCTCGGGCGTGATCCGCCCACCGCGCGGACGCACCCGCACAACCAGCCCGTCGCCCGAGGCCATCGGACGCAGCGCGCCGGGGCACCAGCCTTGCACCTTGAAGCTCATGGCGTGCCCTCCAGCGTTGCGGCGATCGAGTTGCGGCGCGTCGCCCACAGACCGGCCTCGGCCAGCCGCTGAAACAGATCGCGCATCGCGGCCAGCGCCTCGGGGTTGGCCTCTTGCATGAAGGCCACGATCTCGTCGCGGCCAAGCGTCGCCTCGTGGTACAGGTCGAACAGATGCGGCGGCACCACCTGCGCCAGATGCGCAAAGGCCGCCATGTGATCGAGCGTCGCCGCGATCTCGGCCGCACCGCGATAGCCATGGGCCGTCATGCCATCCGACCAGGCCGGATTCGCGGCACGGGCGCGCACGACACGGGCGATCTCTTCGGTCAGGGTGCGGGCGCGGGGGCGGTCGGGTTGCGTCGCATCCAGGTGGTAAAGCGCGGGTTTCGCCGCCCCAAGCCGTGCGAGCGCCGCGGCAAAGCCTGCCTCATGCGCGGCATAATCGGCGGCCAAAAGCACGTCGCTTTCGGGCAGATCCTGCGCATGAACGAAACTGTCGGCGCCCTTCAGGCGCGCCTCAAGCCCGGCACGGTCATCGCGGCTTTGCCCATCCGCGCCGATGGCGAAGGACGAGGCCGCGATCCAGGCCTCTCCGGCCGCGGCGCGGGCCTCGGGGGTGAAAGCGTCCATCGCGGTGCCCATGCCAAGGCCATACTGGCCGGGGCGCGGGCCGAAGACGCGGGCGGCGCGGGCCAGATAGGGGTTGTCCTCGGGCGCCTCATCGCGTGCGGCAAGTGCTGCGGCCCCGGTCTCGAAGAGCTGCGCAAGACCCGGGAACACATCGCGGAACAGCCCCGAGACCCGTAGCGTCACGTCGATACGCGGACGGCCAAGCAGCGCCAGCGCGATCACCTCGACCCCGCTCACCCGGCCCGAGCTGGCATCCCAAACCGGCTGCAACCCGGCCAGATGCAGAGCCATGGCAAATTCCTCGCCCGCCGTGCGCATCGTGGCCGAGCCCCAGAGGTCAATCACCAGCCCCTTGGGCCAGTCGCCCTGATCCTGCAAATGGCGGCGCAGGAGTTCCTCGGCCAGCTTGACGCCCTGACCATGCGCTGCCCGGCTTGGCACCGCGCGCGGATCGACGGAAAAGAGGTTCCGCCCTGTCGGCAGCACGTCCGAGCGCCCGCGCGAGGGCGAACCCGACGGCCCCGGCGCGATGCGACGACCGGCCAGCGCATCCAGCACGCCCGCGCGCTCCTGCGCGCCGCAGATGCCGGTGCCGAAGACATGCAGCCCCTCGCCGAACTGGCTTTCCTTGATGTCGCAGACGAAGCGGTCGATGCGGGTGATCGCCTCGGCGGCGCTGGCCAGCGCGGGAATGCCAAGGTCGTCCTCGACGCCCGAGGCGCGGGCCTCGGCGCGGATGTCGGAGATCAGGCGATCACGCCGCGCGGGGTCAAGCCCGTCGGCGGTCGAGTATTCATCAAGCAGTCGCTCAAGATGCGTCATTCCTTCGGGGACCGAGGCCGCGACCTGCGGCGGCGGCACATGGCCCACGGTGACCGCCCCGATACGGCGCTTGGCCTGCGCGGCCTCGCCGGGGTCATTAACGATGAAGGGGTAGATCACGGGCGTCGCACCGATCAGCGCCTCGGGCCAGCAGGCGCCCGAGAGCGCCACGGCCTTACCCGGCAGCCACTCCAGTGTGCCATGCGCGCCCATATGCACCAGCGCGTCGATCCCCTGCGCGCGCAGCCACAGATAGAAGGCCACATAGCCATGGCGCGGGGTGCGCGTCAGGTCGTGGTAATCGTCATCGCGGGTGGTTGCATCGCCGCGCTCGGGTTGCAGCGCGACGAGGGCCGAGCCGCAGCGTAGGGCCGCGAAGTGGAAGGAGTTATCCGTCACCGAAGGGTCATCGCTCGGCGCACCCCATGTGGCGGTCAGATCGTCGCGCAACGCCTGCGGCAGGGTCGCCAGCGCGGCAAGGTAATCGTCCATCGGCCAGGAAACGCGCGTCTCGGCCAGCGCGCCCAGATCGGCCGGGGGGGCGATGTCATGCCCCCCCTTAGCCAGCGCGGTCAGCAGTTCCTCGGTCGAGGCCAGCGCATCGAGGCCCACCGCATGGGCCATCTGCCAGGCCCGCCCCGGATAGGTCGAGAGCACCACGGCCAGCTTGCGCTGTGCCGGTCCGAGCTGACCAAGCCGGTGCCAGGCGACGACGCGGGCCACCACGGCCTCGATCCGCTCGGCATCGGCGCGGTGGGCAAAGCGGGAATACTGAAGATCGGCGTCCTTGCGACCGGGTTGCTTGAAAGAGACAACGCCGCCAAACAACCGCCCGTCCACCTCGGGCAGAACCACATGCATGGCAAGATCGGCGGGGGAGAGGCCGCGCTCGGCCTCCGCCCAATCGCGGCGGCGCGCGGTGGACAGCGCCACCTGAAAGACCGGGCAACCGAAGGCGTCGAACGGCGTGCGCCCATCCAGCCCCTGCGCCGAGAAAGCGGTGGCATTGACCACGGCCACCGGCGCAAGCCCCTGCCCCGCAAGCCAATCGGCAAATCCCGGCGCCTTGAGCGAGGCCGCGAACACACCGCAGGCGGCGAAGCCCGCGCGGCGCAGCGCCGCGATCAGCGCATCGACCGGGTCGGTATCGGCCGCCGTCAGATAAGAGCGGTAGAAGCTGACCAGAACCAGCGGCCCCTTGGGCGGCGTGTCGATCACACCTGCCTGCGGGTCATAGAACCCCATCGCCGGAACCTCGGTCGCGCCCTCGACGGGCGCGGCACTCAGCCCGGCGGCCTCGGCTAGCGCTGCCAGCGCGGCCTGCGCGGCCACCGCCCCGCCCGCATCGCACAGATCCTTGAGCCGCCGCAGCACTGGCACCGGCAGGGTCGAGACCTCATCGAGCCGCGTATCCTCGCGCCCGTCGGCGGGCAGTACCGCCAGCGCGATCCCGCGACGCCGCGCGAGATCCTGAATCGAGGCGATGCCGTAGGGCCAATAAGGCTCGCCCCCGATCAGGCGGATCAGGATTGCCTTGGCGCCTTCCAGCGTTTGTTCAACATAGGTATCGACCGAGATCGGATGTTTGAGCGCCACGATATTGGCCAGCCGCAGCGTCGGCAGCCCGCCCGACGCGCAATGCCAGCCCGCCGCGAAAGCGCCGAGATCGGAATCCGAGAGGGACAGCACGACCATCTCTGCGGGCGTCTGCCCCAGATCGGTCGGCGTCTCGGTTTCCTCGAGCCCGTGGCTTTCGCGGAAGACGACATGCATCAGGCGGCAGCACCTTCCATCAGCACGGCGCGGATCGCGTCTTCGTTCACATCGTCATGCTCGGCGATGACGACAAGCGCGGTGCGGCGGGTGTCAGCGCCCCAGGGGCGGTCGAACTGGTGGCGCACACGCTCGCCCACGGCCTGTACCAGCAGGCGCATCGGCTTGCCCGACACGGCGACATGACCCTTGACGCGCAGGATGTTTTGCTCCCGCGCGAGGCGTTCAATCGCAGCGACGAGGCGCGCGGGATCGGCCACCTCGGGCAGCTCGATCACGACCGTGTCGAAATCGTCATGCTCGTGGTCGCCATGGTCATCGTGATGCGAGGGGCGCGCGGCCAGATCGTCCTCGGCGGCGGCACCAAGACCCAGGATCACCTTGGGGTCGATCACGCCCTCGGTCAGCGGCAGGATCGGCAGCTTGCGCGGCGCCTCGGCCTCAATCACGGCGCGCGCGGCGCTCAGGCCCGCTTCACCGGCAAGGTCGGCCTTGGACAGTAGGACAATGTCGGCGCAGGCGATCTGGTCTTCGAACACCTCGGACAGCGGCGTTTCATGGTCGATGGAGTCGTCGGCCTCGCGCTGCGCATTCACCGCCTCGACATCGGGGGCGAAGCGGCCCGCAGCGACAGCTTCGGCATCGGCCAGCGCGATCACGCCATCGACCGTGATGCGCGAGCGGATCGCCGGCCAGTCAAAGGCCTTAAGCAGCGGTTTGGGCAGCGCAAGACCCGAGGTCTCGATCAGGATGTGATCGGGGCGGGTCGGGCGCGCCATCAGCGCCTCGATGGTGGGGATGAAGTCATCGGCGACGGTGCAGCAGATGCAGCCATTGGCCAGCTCGACGATGTTCTCGTCGGGGCAGTTCTCATCGGCACACTGGCGCAGGATCTCGCCGTCAACGCCGACGGTGCCAAACTCGTTGACCAGCACGGCCAGCTTCTTGCCCTGCGGATTGGCCATCAGGTGGCGGATCAGCGTCGTCTTGCCCGCGCCGAGAAAGCCGGTGATCACGGTCACGGGGATTTTGGTCAGGTCGGTCATTGCTCACTCCTGCGGGGGAATACGGGCAAGGCTTTGCTTGCGGAAAATCACGGGGCGCTCGCGCCACGGCACAAGGCCGTCTTCGCTGGCGGCATAGGCGGCGGCGCCCTGAAGAATGTCGGCGGCATCGGCCGAGGTCATGCGGCCATAAACATAGGACCACTTGCCCGGCGAACTAAGCGCAACCGAGCAGCCGTTCGAACAGGCCGAGAGGCATTCGACAGGGCGGATCTCGACACCCTCGGGGGCACCGTGGCGCTCAAGCGCACGGTACAGCATGGTGCCCGCGCGCTCGTCGCTCGCGACATTCAGCGGGCAACCGGCGCAACCGCCATTCACGACCTTGTCGTTCGGGCAGCCATCGCAGACCGACTCCGAAGCGCGGCAAGTGGTGCAGACATGTAAAACGGCGCTCATAGAGGCCCCTTTCGTGCGGCGACCGGGGCGCTGTCCAGAGGCGCGCCTATAGGGGCCGCCTGCCGGTTGCGGAACACCCCGTCCGCCCGTTCAAATCCTTGCGCGGGCAGGTCTCCCGGCTTGCGGATCCCGGGCCCCCGAGGTGGGTAGGCCCATCGGTTGGCCCACCTTCCCGGCATCTGCCAGTGGTCGGGCCGACCTCTCCGGTCACGGTCGCGGGGGCGGCTGCGCTTCGGGTTTGGACGCCTCTCGGTCGCAAACCCTGTCGCATTCCCTCTTCACCTGTCATAGGACAGGACCAGCGCGCCCTTTCCCTGAGACAGGCGCCCCCCTTTGTCAAGAACGAGGACCGCCGCAATGACCACCGAAAGCGACGACCGCAAGGATTCCGACCGCCACGCCAGCAAGATGGCAAAGAAGAAGGCCGCGCGGGACAAGATCATGGCGACGAAATCGGGCGAGAAGGGCCTGATCATCGTCCATACCGGGGCGGGCAAGGGCAAGTCCTCCTCGGGCTTCGGGATGATTCTTCGCTGCATCGCGCACGGGATGCCCTGCGCCGTCGTTCAGTTCATCAAGGGCGCCTGGGATACGGGCGAGCGCCGCCTGCTGACCGAAAACTTTGGCGATCTGTGCCAGTTCCACGCCATGGGCGAGGGCTTCACCTGGGAAACCCAGGACCGCGAGCGCGACATCGCCGCCGCTCGCGCGGGATGGGAAAAGGCCAAGGAGCTGATCCGCAACCCCGAGATCCGCATGGTCTTGCTCGATGAGATCAACATCGCGCTGCGCTACGATTACCTCGACCTAAACGAAGTGCTCGAGTTCCTGCGCACCGAGAAACCCGCCTTGACCCATGTCGTCCTGACCGGCCGCAATGCCGCCGAGGGCCTGATCGAGGCGGCTGATCTGGTGACGGAGATGACACTGATCAAGCATCCGTTCCGGTCAGGCGTAAAGGGCCAGCCCGGCGTCGAGTTCTAAGCGTCGAAGGCCGGGCCGGGGGCCAGCCCCCGGACCCCCGAGGTATTTCGACCAAGAAGAACGGAAAGGGTTTCTTAACCGTGATCGGCCAAGATGGTTTTGCGGTACAGGGAGAGGTCCCGATGACCGCCCAAGGAGAAAGCGCCGCGCCTCCCCCGCTTCGGCGGCCCGAGGTGCGGCGCCCAAATCTTCTCCCTTTCTTCTTGGCTGAAAATACCTCCGCCGGAGGCATCCGCAGTTTCAAACCGCGCAGCATCGGGAGGGTTTGATGACGGCGATCATGATCCAGGGTGCAGGTTCAAACGTGGGCAAGTCGATGCTGGTGGCGGGGCTGTGCCGCGCAGCATTGCGGCGCGGGCGGAGTGTTGCGCCGTTCAAGCCGCAGAACATGTCAAATAACGCAGCGGTGACGGCGGACGGCGGCGAGATCGGGCGGGCGCAGGCCTTGCAGGCGCTGGCCTCTCGGCTTGAGCCTATCACCGATATGAACCCGATCCTGCTGAAGCCCGAAACCGATGTCGGGGCGCAGGTCGTGGTGCAGGGCAAGCGGCTCGCGACTGTCAAGGCGCGCGACTATGCGGCGCTCAAGCCTCAGTTGATGGGTGCGGTGCTGGAGAGTTTCAACCGGCTCAAGGCGATGCATGACCTTGTGATCGTCGAGGGGGCAGGCTCGCCCGCCGAGGTCAACCTGCGCGCGGGTGACATCGCCAATATGGGATTTGCGCGCGCCGCCGATGTCCCGGTGATCCTGGCGGGTGACATCGACCGCGGCGGGGTGATCGCGCAGATCGTGGGAACGCAGGCCGTGCTCGACCCAGAGGATGCGGCGATGATCGCCGGTTTCCTGATCAACAAGTTCCGTGGCGACCCGAGCCTGTTCGACGACGGCTACCGGCTGATCGAGGCGCGCACGGGCTGGCGCGGGTTCGGGGTTCTGCCCTGGTTTTCGCAAGCGCATAAGCTGCCTGCCGAGGATGCGCTCGACCTGCGATCCGGGCCCTCCTCAGGCGGGGTCAAGATCGCCTGCCTCGCGCTTTCACGCATCGCGAATTTCGACGACCTCGACCCGCTGAATGCCGAACCGGGAGTCGATATGGTCATGGTGCGCGCGGGCGAGACGATCCCCTGCGATGCGCAACTGGTGATCATTCCGGGTTCGAAATCCACGCGGGGCGATCTGGAGTTTCTGCGTGCGCAGGGATGGGACATTGACCTCATGGCGCATTATCGGCGCGGCGGGCATGTGCTGGGCATCTGTGGCGGCTATCAGATGCTCGGCCGTGTCGTCCGCGACCCCGGCGGGATCGAGGGCGCTCCGGGCGAAACAGCAGGCCTCGGGCTGCTCGACGTCGCGACAGAAATGACGCCCGACAAGCGCCTGACGCGCACGCGGGCGGTGC
This sequence comes from Sedimentimonas flavescens, assembly GCF_019264375.1. GTDB lineage: Bacteria > Pseudomonadota > Alphaproteobacteria > Rhodobacterales > Rhodobacteraceae > Rhodobacter > Rhodobacter flavescens. Next base: position 109,068 of record NZ_JAHVAI010000006.1, read on the forward strand.
ACGCGGCCTCGGGGCTGGAGGTTGAGGGCTATGAGATCCACATCGGCCGCACCGAAGGCCCGGACCGCGCGCGGCCTTTCGCGCAGGTCGAGGGCCAGCCCGAGGGTGCGATCTCGGACTGCGGGCGGGTGACGGGCAGCTATCTGCACGGGCTCTTCGCCGCCGATGCTTTCCGCGCGGCTTTCCTTGGTCAGATCGGCATTGCCGCCTCGGGGCTCAGCCATTCGTCCGGGGTCGAGGCGGCGCTCGACGCGCTGGCCGATCACGTCGAGGCGCATCTCGACGTTGCGGGGATCCTGGCGCTGGCGCGTTAGGTCAGTGCCGCTTGCAGGCGTTCCCATTCGGCGGGGGCGCCCGGCAGGCCAAGGCGGATCCAGCGGTCCGAATAGGGGAAGATGCGGCTCCAGACTTGCTGGCGCGCGAGTTGGTCTTGCGCCGATCGGGCGTCCGGCGTCGCGTAGGTGCGGAAAAGCGCGCAGCCGCCGACCAGGGACCAGCCCGCCTTTTCTGCCATCGCATCGATGCGGATGACCTCGGCTTCAAGCCGCGCGATGGTGTCGCGCCGCCAATCGGCATCAGCCAGCGCCGCGCAGCCGATCTCGATCGCCGCGCCCGAGACGGGCCAGGGGCCGGCCATATCCGAGAGGCGGGCGATAAGGCCCTCAGGGCCGAAGGCGAACCCTAGGCGCACCCCTGCAAGGCCCCAGAACTTGCCGAAGGAGCGCAGGACGAGGATCGGGCCGGGATCGGCGATCACGGAAAGCGCGGGCGTCGGGTCGGCGAAGCTCTCATCAACGATCAGTTGGCCTACCTGTTGCGCTAGCGCGCGCAGGGCCTCGGGCGCATGACTGCGCCCATCGGGGTTGTTCGGATTGACCACGATGGCCAGATCCGCACCCGCCAGATCCTCAAGAGCCGAAACCTCGGTGACACTCCAGCCCGCCGCACGCAGCGAGGCCGCATGTTCGTTATAGGTGGGGGCCAGAACGCGGGCCTGACCGGGCGGCATAAGGCGCGGGATCAGTTGGATCGCCGCCTGCGCCCCGGCAAGAGCCACGCCCGGCGCCTTCGTTCCGAAAGCGGCTTGGGCGGTGCGCATCAGGCGCGCCTTGGCCTCGGCAGTGGGCAGCATGGTCCAGGCCTCGGGCGGCAGGGCAGGCACCGGATAGGGCACGCGGTTGATGCCGGTCGAGAGGTCGATCCAGTCATCCCCGCCGTAATGGGCCTTGGCCCAGTCGATATTCCCACCGTGATCGCGCATCACATCCCCAGCACCGCCAGCGCCCCGATCAGCGCGGTCAGACCCAACATCGTGCGGCGGTAAAGCGCAAGTCCCCGGTCAAGGTCAACCGCCCTCGGATCGGGGCAGGCGCCGTTCACCCAAGGCTCCTCGGCCACGCGGTCGGCGTAGATGCGGGGGCCCGACAGCCGCACGCCAAGCGCCCCGGCCATGGCCGCCTCGGGCCAGCCCGCATTGGGCGAGCGGTGATGGCGCGCATCGCGCATCATGCAGGCCAGCGCCCGACCCGCGCGCCCCGAGGCCAGCGCGAACAAAAGCCCGCTGAGCCGCGCCGGGATCAGGTTCACCAGATCGTCGATCCGGGCCGAGGCCCAGCCGAATTCCTCATGGCGCGGGGTGCGATGACCGATCATCGAATCGAGCGTGTTGATCGCCTTGTAGGCCGCAATCCCCGGCAGCCCCGCCACCACGCCCCAGAACAGCGGCGCCACAATCCCGTCGGAGCTGTTCTCGGCGAGGCTTTCCAGCGCGGCGCGGGCGACGCCGGCCTCGTCCAGACGGCTCGGGTCGCGGCCGACGATCATTGACACTGCATGGCGCGCGGCGGGCAGATCGCCCGCCACCAAGGGGCGCGCAACCGCGACGACATGGTCATGCATCGAGCGCAGCGCCACCAGCGGCCAGGCCAGAATGCCGCCCAGAAGAATACCCGGCCAACCCTGCGGCAGGGCCAATTGCACGGCCAAGGCGATCCCCCCGGTCAGCCCGATGACAAGCAGGGCCGCCGCCACCCCGCGCAGACGGCGTGCAGGCCCCTCGCGGTTCCAGCTGCGGTCAAGCCAGCCGATCAGCGCGCCGATCCAGGTCACCGGATGACCGATCCGTGCGTAAAGCGCATTCGGCCAGCCGAAGGCCAGATCGCAACCGATAGCGACCAGTATCATCGCGGCGAAACTCATGCCGAGCCTCCGCGAAACTGGATCACACCGCGCAGACCCGCATCGCGCAGCATCTGCGCAGCGCCAGCCGGAACGCATCCCGGCGCAAAGATCAGCCCGCGCGCCGCGCCGGTATGGGCGATGCAGTAGCCAAGTGCCCCTGCACGCCGCGCAAGTTCGGCCGTCGGATCGCCCGAGGGGCCACGCAGCGCCAGCGTCCGCGCGGCGCTTTCCGAGGCGAGCGTGGCGAACCCGGCAAGATCACTTGTCCCGCTCCAGACCTGCACGAGATCGGCAATGTCCGGAAAGTCGCTGTCCGTTGCGATGGTGCGCCTTGGCGCCCCCCAAAGGCCACCGATCATCTCGAAGCACGGCACGGGCGGCAGCGACGCAAGGCATCGCCCCTGACGCGAGGCCCAGAGCATCCGCTCGGGGCGCACGAACATCAGCGGGTCCGAGGCGCCCTCGACATCAATACAGGCCGCCGCCAGATCCTGAGGGTGCCCGCGCCAGCCAGCCAGCAACGCCAGCGCAACGAGGCTCGCCGTCGAAACGCCGGTGCCGCAGCCGGGCTCAGCCAGCGGGTGCAGGGCAAAATACCCGCGCGGGCGCAGGTTCAACCGCGCCAGCATCTGCCGCGCCAGCACCGGGGTCAGAAGCCCACCATGCAGGTTCAGCCCCGCGCGCGGCGCGGATTGCCCGCGCACCCCAAGCGCCGGGCACGGCACCGAGATCAGCGCAACCGGACCCGAAGGCCCCATCCGCCCCTGAAGGAACTCTCCGAAATGGCCTGGCACATGGATCACGCGAACACCCGATTAACCTCGGCCACCGACCAGCCGCCGCGCGGATGAACCTGCACCCGCGTCAGCGACAATGGCGCGATCTGAAACGCAAGACCGCCCGGAACCGACCCCGTCGCCAGCGCCAGCGCCACCCGCACGATCCCGGCATGGGCGACGATGGCCACCTGCCCGCCGCGCCCGCCGACATCGTGCAGGGCCGGGGCGATGCGCGCGTGCAGATCGGCAAAGCTCTCACCCTGCGGCGGTCGGTGCTCGGCCAGCTCGGCCGTCGAAAGCGCGCCAATGTCGGGCAGATCGCCGAAGGGCAGCCCCTCCCAAGCACCGAAGTCCTGCTCCCAGAACCTTGGATCGGTCTGTCCGGTCAACTCGGGCCAGAGGGTGCCCGCCGTCTGCTGGCAACGCAACGCGGGGCTGACCACAAGCGCAGGCGGCACGCCCAGGGCCGCGCGCATCCCGGCGAAGGCCGCCGCATCCGAGCAATCCGCCGGAACGTCCCTGCGCCCCGCCAATCGCCCGCCATTGATCTGCGGCGCATGCCGGATCAAAAGCAGTTCGGTCGCCTCCTCACGGGCCATGGTCGCATTTCTCCTTCCGTCTCAGCGCCGTTTCTGCTTTGTCAGCGCGCAAGGAACAAGAGGCACGATGACTCGCATCATTCTGGTCACTGGCGGCGCCCGCTCGGGCAAAAGCCGTATCGCGGAGGAGCGGACGCTCGCATTCGGGCGCCCGGCCAGTTATATCGCGACCGCCCAAGCCTTTGACAGCGAAATGGAAAAGCGCATCGCAACGCATCAGGAACGGCGCGGCGCGGAATGGGTGACCCATGCCGAACCGCTCGATCTGGTCGGCGCGCTCAGCCTGACCGAGGGCCAGCCGCGACTGGTCGATTGTCTGACACTGTGGCTGACAAACCTGATGCTAGGCGGCCATGACTGGCAATCGGCGGGGCGCGAACTGGTCGCGGCCCTGCCCCGGCAAGCCAGCCCCGTGGTTCTGGTCACCAATGAAATCGGCGCCGGGATCGTGCCCGAAAACAAGCTTGCCCGAGACTTCCGCGATGCCGCGGGTCTTCTTAACCAATGGGTCGCGGCAGTGGCGGACGAAGTCACGCTTGCCGTCGCGGGCCTGCCACTGAAAGTAAAGTGATGCGCTTCGAGTCCCTGTCCCAGATCGCCACCTTGGCAAACACCCTGCCCGCCGGCGATGCCGCCGCCCGCGCTGCTGCCCTTGCCCGGCAAAATAGCCTGACCAAGCCCCCGGGATCGCTTGGCCGACTTGAGGAACTGGCGCTGTTCATGGCCGAATGGCGCGGCACCGACCGCCCGGCGATCACCAAGGCGCAGGCGCTGGTCTTTGCCGGCAACCATGGCATTTGCGCGCAGGGCGTGAACCCCTATCCGCAGGCCGTGACCGCGCAGATGGTGGCGAATTTCGAACATGGCGGCGCGGCGATCAACCAGCTTTGCCGCGCGAATGGCGCCGATCTGAGCGTGGTCGCGCTCGATCTGGACAATCCCACGGCCGACTTCACCACCGGCCCCGCGATGACCGAGGCCGAAACGCTCGACGCGATGAACCGTGGCGCGGCAGCGGTGGACAGCGGCGCCGATGTGCTGATCCTGGGCGAGATGGGCATCGGTAACTCGACGATCGCGGCGGCGCTCACCTCGGCGCTGTTCGACGCGACGCCTGCCGATTGGGTCGGGCCGGGCACCGGCTCGGACGCGGAAGGGATTCGCCGCAAGATCGTGGCTATCGAGAAGGGCCTTGCGCTGCACGGCGGTCAGAACGCCATGGCAACGCTGGCCGCCCTTGGCGGGCGCGAACAGGCGGCGATCTGCGGTGCGGTTCTCGCGGCGCGCGCCGCGCGTATTCCGGTGATCCTTGATGGCTTCATCTGCACCGCCGCCGCCGCGACCCTGCATGCCGCCGATCCGCGCCTGCTTGATCATTGCGTGGTCGGCCATGCCTCGGCCGAGCCGGGCCACCGCCGCCTGCTGGCCGCCATCGACAAGAAAGCCATCGTCGAGTTCGACATGCGCCTTGGCGAAGGCTCGGGCGCGGCACTGGCGCTTGGTATCCTGCGCGCGGCGCTGGAGTGCCACAACGGCATGGCCACCTTCGGTGAGGCGGGGGTCTCCGAGGCATGATCCGCGCGGCGCTTGGACAGGTGCAACTGGCGGTGATGCTGCTCACGCGGCTGCCCGCCGGACGCCTGCCCGAGCCCGCGCCCTCGATGGGCGCCAGTGCCTGGGCCTTTCCGCTGGCCGGGCTGGCGGTGGGTGCGATTGCTGCGGTTGTTCTAAGCGGCGCCTTGGCGCTTGGGCTGCCGCCCATGCTGGCGGCGGGGCTTGCGCTGGCGGCGCAGATCGCCGCAACCGGCGCGCTGCACGAGGACGGTCTGGCCGATGTCTGCGACGGGTTCTGGGGCGGCCATGACCCCGCCCGGCGGCTGGAGATCATGCGCGACTCCCGCATCGGCTCTTATGGCACGCTTGGCCTGATCCTGTCGGTCGGGCTGCGCTGGCAGGCGCTCAGCCTGCTGGCAACAACAGCCCACCCTTGGCTTGCGATTATTGCCGTTGCGATGACCAGCCGCGTGGCCTCTGCCGCGCTGTTGGCCGCGATGCCGCCCGCCCGCAGTGACGGGCTTGGCCGCGCAGCCAGTGGCGTCACCGCCCGTGCCGCGATCATCGCCGCCGTGATCGCAGTGCTACCCGCACTGGCCGTTCCCGGCATGGGCGCGGCCATCGCCGTTCAGATCGTGCTCGGCCTCAGCCTCGCCGCCCTCGCCCGGCGCAAGATCGGTGGGCAGACCGGCGACGTTCTGGGCACCGCGCAGCAACTGGCCGAGATCGGCGCGCTCCTGACCCTCGCCGCCCGCGCCTAGCGCTTTTTCAACGCATCGAGCAGCGCCGCGCCGAACGCACCGGTATCGCCACCCTTCGGACCGGCCTGCATCGGCCCACGCGGCGCCTTGCCCTTGGGCGCGCCCTTGTTGGCATCCCGCGCGGCGCGGTCCTCCTTGGCGCTGGTGCCGCCGTCCTTGCGCATGGTCAGGCCGATGCGCTTGCGCGGCACGTCCACCTCGGTCACGCGCACCTTCACCACGTCGCCCGCTTTCACCACCTCATGCGGGTCTTTGATGAAACGGTCGGCCAGCTGGCTGACATGAACCAGCCCGTCCTGATGCACTCCGATATCGACGAAGGCGCCAAAGGCCGCGACATTGGTGACGGTGCCTTCCAGCACCATGCCCGGTTTGAGGTCGGTGATCTCCTCGACGCCATCCGTGAAGGTCGCGGTGACAAAGCTCGGGCGCGGGTCGCGGCCGGGTTTTTCCAGTTCGGACAGGATGTCGCGCACGGTTGGCAGGCCGAAGCTTGCATCAACGAAATCCTCGGCGCGCAGGCGTTTGAGCGTCGCGCTGTCGCCCATCAGGGCGCGAATGTCGCGCCCGCAGGCCTTCACGATGCGGCGGGCGACGTCATAGGCCTCGGGGTGGACGGCCGAGGCATCGAGCGGCTCGGCCCCGTCGCGGATACGCAGAAAGCCCGCGCATTGCTCGAACGCGCGGGGGCCAAGGCGCGCGACCTTCAGCAGATCGCGCCGCGCGGCAAAGGCGCCGTTCGCGTCGCGATGGGCCACGATGGCTTCGGCCAGCCCCGGCCCAAGGCCCGAGACATGCGCGAGAAGCGGCGCCGAGGCAGTGTTGAGATCCACACCCACCGCGTTCACCGCATCCTCGACCACGGCCTCAAGCGAGCGCCCAAGCCGGTGCTGATCGACGTCATGCTGATACTGGCCGACACCGATCGACTTCGGCTCGATCTTCACCAGTTCCGCGAGCGGGTCTTGCAGGCGCCGTGCGATCGACACGGCGCCGCGCAGGCTCACGTCTAGGTCGGGGAATTCACGCGCCGCCAGTTCCGAGGCCGAATAGACCGAGGCCCCGGCCTCGGACACCACCACCTTGGTCGGCGCCTTGACGGAGGCGGGCAGCGCGCGGATCAGATCGGCCACCATGCGTTCGGTCTCGCGGCTGGCTGTGCCGTTGCCGATGGCGATCAGCTCGACCCCGTGGCGCGCGATCAGTGTCATCAGCGCCGCCTGTGCGCCGCGCAGATCGTTCTTGGGCTGGAACGGATAGACCGTCGTCGTCTCGACCACCTTGCCGGTCGCATCGACCACGGCGACCTTGACGCCGGTGCGGATTCCGGGGTCTAGGCCAAGCGTCGGGCGCGCGCCTGCCGGTGCGGCCAGCAGCAGATCCTTGAGGTTACGGGCGAAAACCTGAATGGCCTCATCCTGTGCCCGGCCGCGCAGATCGCCTAGCAGGTCAAGCATCATCGACAGGCTCAGCTTGACGCGCCAGGTCCAGCCCGCCGCAGCCCGCAACCAAGCATCGGCCTTGCCGGTGCCGCGCGCCTCAAGCGCCGCGGCGACCATCGCCTCGGCCCGCGCGACGCCCTCTTCGTCGGGGGCGATGTCCAGCGTCACGACCCCTTCGTTCGAGGCCCGCAGCATCGCCAGCGCACGGTGCGAGGGTACATCCGCCCACCGCTCGCGATGGTCAAAATAGTCAGAGAACTTGGCACCCTTGTCTTCCTGCCCGGCGATGACCTTTGCCGTCAGCAGAGCCTCTTTCTGCAGGAAGGCACGCAGATCGCCCAGAAGCGCGGCGTTCTCGGTCAGGCCCTCGGCCACGATGTCGCGCGCGCCGGTCAGGGCATCCTTGACCGTGGGCACCGCCTCGGACAGGTAGCTTGCGGCCAGCGCCTCCGGGTCTGCGGCGCGGTCAGAGAGGATCGCCTCGACCAGCGGGCCAAGCCCGTTTTCCCGCGCGATCATCGCCTTGGTGCGGCGCTTGGGCTTGTAGGGCCGGTAGATGTCCTCCAGCGCCGCCTTGGTCTCGGCCTGCTGGATCTGACGCGCAAGCTCGTCGGTCAGCTTGTCCTGCTCGGAGATCGACTTGAGGATCGCCGCGCGCCGCGCCTCCATCTCGCGCAGATAGCCGAGGCGCTCGGCCAACAGGCGCAGTTGCGTGTCATCCAGCCCCCCGGTGACTTCCTTGCGGTAACGCGCAACGAACGGAACGGTCGCACCTTCGTCCAGCAGGGCGGTCGCGGCGCGGACCTGCTCGGGGCGCGCGCCGATGTCTTTGGCGATGGTCTGGGCAATGCGCTGTTCGGTTTCCAAGGCTGTCCTCCCGGCTGGCTGGGCAGCCTTCTTAGCGGGCGGCGGCGGCCGGGCCAAGAGGGCAGATCAGGGCTGCGCCTGCGGGGCTGAGAAACTCTCCATCAGCGCAGCGAAAGCCGCGCGCTCGGCGCGGCTGCGCGCTAGCAGCGCGCGCGAGGCCGCCAGCGGTCCGTCCTCGGCACTTGGCGTGTCTGAGTAAAGCGCCAGCAACTGCCGCTGCGCCTCGGTTCCCTCTTGCGCAACCGCATCCCAGTCGGCGCTGCGCCAGGCGGCCGCACGCGCACCATCCGTATCGCCCGCCTGCATGAAGGCGTTGCGCGCCAGCGCATACTGCCCCATCAGCGCCGCTGCCTGCGCGCGCAAGCCCGACGCCTGTGCACCGTCGAGCGCCCCAAGATGCGCCAGCGCCGCCGGGCCATCGCCATCCTGCAGCGCCGCGCGCGCCAAAAGCAGGCGCCCCTCTTCGACCTGACCGAGCGCCCCCAAACTCGCCCGTGCAGCCGGAGCAAACCCCTGATCGAGCAACCTCTCGGCAAGGTGCAGGCGTGTGCCCTTTGGCAGTTCGGCCGCCTCAATCATGGCCCGCTGCGCATAGAAAGCGCGCAGGAACAGGGCATCGTCGGGCACATCGGACAATTGTCCGATCAGATCGGCGGTGGTTGTAACGCGCAACGTCTCGTCGGTCGCTTCGGGCCAGCCAGCGAGCGCGGCAAAGGCCGGATCGAACCGTCCGACCGAACCAAGCCCGAGGATCTGCGCGCGCAAAACGGCAACCCCCTTTGCGGAGGGCAGCAGCTCAACCGCCAGCGCCTCGGCCTGCGAAATGGTGCCGTCATCCATCGCCTCACCCCTCGCAAAGCGCCCCTCGACAAGCTGGATCAGCGCATCGACCGCGCTTTCCTGATTGCTCCGCATCAACTCGACCAGCTTGCTCTCGGGCATCTCGCCAAGCTGCGCACCGATCAGCCCGAGCGGCGCCGAAACCTCGGCCGGGGCGCGTTCGAGCGCCTTCCAAACCGCCTGCGCGGCATCCTCGGCACCAAGCGCGATCAGCCGATCGGCAAGCCGCCGCGCAATCACGGTGCGCAATCCCGGCGGCAGCGCGGCATTGGCGCGCAATACCGCCCCCAGATCGTAATCCCACCGCGACGGTGTGCCGCGCGCACCAAGCAGCGCCCAAAGCGCGACCTTGCCGTTGCACTTCCCCATCGTCAGGATCGCTTTTGCGTCGGGGCGTGGCAGATCCTCAACCACCGCTGCCATGAATTCGAGCGCGCGCGTCGTGTCGCTTGGCGCCGCGAGCGAGCGCAAGAGCAAACGCGCCTCGGCCCCGAAACCAAGCGCGACATAGACCCGCGCCAGGGCCACGACCTGATCGGGCTGCGGCTTGTCGAACTCGCCCAGAAGGCCGTTGCGCGCCGCGGCGATCTGCTCGGCCGGGGGCCTGTCATCAAGCCAGGCCGCCGCATCGAACAACCCGTCAGGCAGGCAGCTCTCACCATGGTCGGAAACCATCGGCTGATCCGAGGGGCCGACCCCGGCGCGATCGAACGCGGTTTCGGAATGCAGCGCGAGATGGTCGCCGATCTCCGCCGGGGGCTGTGGCGGGGCAACGGGTATCTCGGGCAGGCGCATCGCCGCAGGGTCAACATGGATCAGCCCCTGCGACGCGGCTCGCCCGATCTGGCGCAGCAGATCCTCTTCGGCGGCGCGGATGCGGCGATCTGGTTGCGGCAGGGCGAGGGCGGGTTCGGGCAGTTCCGACCTGCCGGGGGCCTCAAACGCCCGAAACCGTTCGGAATAGGACGGCAGAGCAGGGCGCGGAAACGGAGCGACATGCGGCTCAGGCGCCTCGCGAAAGTCGATCACAACGGCGCCATCCGCGGTCTCGAACGCGGTGGCCTCCACACCCTCGGCCACGCTTATCGAGACATCCGATCTGCCGGGAAGCGCAGCCACATCGGTAACGCGGGTGCGCGGGATCAGCCGAAAGACCGCGCTCAGATCATAGCCATCGACCGGGCCATCTGGGCGCAGCGTGTAGACGCCGTCCGCATGATCGAGCCCCCACCCCATCCCCGACGGAAGGGGAAACACCAGCCGCGTGAACCCCTCATGCTCGCCCGAGCGCACCGCCACTGGCTCTGCCAAGGCCGACGAGGCCAGCGCCAGCACAAGCGCGATCAAGGCCGTGCGGATCATGCTGCCTCCGCCTTCACGGCCTTCAGCGCATCTTCGAGTTCCGAGAAACTCGGGCGGATGTGATGCGGCGTGTTCTGGCGCCCGACCTCGATGCAGATATTGGTGGCGTGGTTGTGCAGATTGGCCACCAGCACCTCGCGGATCAGCTTGTAGAAATGGCTGTCCTCGTCGATGACCGCCTTGATTCGGGTCGCGAAGGGCGCGATGAACCCGTAGGCCAGAAACACGCCCAGAAACGTGCCCACCAAGGCGCCACCGATCATCTTGCCCAGGATCTCGGGCGGCTGGTCGATCGAGCCCATGGTCTTGATCACCCCAAGCACCGCCGCGACGATACCAAGCGCGGGCATCGCATCGGCCACGGACTGCATAGCATGGCTTGAATGCATCGCGTGGTGGTAGTTCGCCTCAAGCTGCTTCTCGAGCACCTCTTCGACCTGATGCGGATCGTCGTAATTCATCGAAGCCGAGCGCAGCGTGTCGCAGATCAGATCGACCGCCTCGTGGTCATGCGCGATCTTGGGATAGCGACCGAAGATCGACGAGGCCTCGGGCGCCTCGATATGCTCCTCCACCGCGACGGGGTTCTGCCGTGCCAGCCGGATCAACTCGAACAGCAGGCACAGCAGATCGCGGTAATCCGAGGGTTTCCACTTCGGCCCCTTGAACACCTTGCCGACCGATTTCAGCGTGTGCTTGATCGCGGCGGTGTCGTTCGACAGCACGAACGAGCCCGCCGCCGCCCCCCCGATCATGATCATCTCGAAGGGCAGGGATTTGAGGATGATCCCCATCTTGCCGCCGGCTGCGACATAGCCGCCGAACACCATGGCAAAGATGATGACGATGCCGATTATCCCGATCATGCGCGGACTCCATCGTTTGCGCGATCCTGCCCCGGCAGGATTAAGAAAGGCCTGCCTCGGTCAGTTTTTCGGTGCATTGGCATTGCGCCCCGCCAGAACGACGCTGATCGTGTAAGCGGTCTTCGGCTCCAGCCCCGCCAGCACCGCCGCCGCCGCATCGGGGCGCATCCTCGCCAGGAAGCCGGCAGCGAATTCCGGCGCCATCTCGGCGAACAGGGGCGCGGCCTCTTTCGGTTTCATGTTCTCGTAAAGCGTGATGAGCCGCGCGACATCCTCTTCGGCGGCGCCATCCGCGATCGCGACGGTGCGCGCGAGCTTTTCTTCAGCGGCGATCAGATCCGCCAGGCGCTCCTCAATCGCCTGCTGCGCAAGGTTCTGGGCCTGTTCGCGATCCGCCAAACGCCCCTCCCGTTCGATGAGCCCCTGCTCGCGCGCCCGCAGATCCGCGAGCAACGCCATGGCGCCGCCATCAGCCGGACACTCCGACGCGGCCTCGGCGGGGGCGCGGGCGAAAGCGGCACCGACACCGACCCCGAACCGGATCAACGCAGACCCAAGGAACAGGACCGCGATGAAGGCGAGCCCCCCGCGCGCCGCCTTGCCGCGCCGCCGGGCGGTCATTCCGCGCCCTCCAGATCGCCACGCGCGCGACGGCGCGCGACCCGGTGGCGGCGCCCCTCGCCCTCTGCGCCTGGCAGATCGTGCAGCGAGGCCAGCATCAGCTCCAGCCGCTCGGCGCCCTGTTCGGCGCGCAGCGTCAGGGCCGAAAGCTGCTCGGCCGAGGCTGAGGCCGTCGCCTGCGCATTTTGCAGCGCCCGCGTCATGTCATCGACCTGCGCCGAAAGCACCGCGATGGCGCCCCCCATCCCCGATTCGAGCCGGTTGAAACGCTGCAAACGCCGCGACAGGACGATGCAGTAGATCCCCGCCCCAAGCGCCGCGAGCCCCAGCAACATATCCGAGATAAACTCCATCGCGGTCTCCTCAGTTCAGCACGAATTCGATGACGAGCAGGTCGCGCACCCGGCCCTCGCCCACAACGATCTGCACCCGGCGCAGCATTTGCGCGCGCAGCCGGATCAACGCTGTCGGGTCTTCCAGTTCGGCCACGTCGACCGCGCGCAAATAGCCGTTCAGAACATCCATCACCCGCGGCTTGAGGTGCTCGACATCGGCCTGGTAGGCCAGCGGCACCTCCAGCTGCGCGTTGAACCGCAGGTGCCGCGCGGCGGTTCCACCCAGGGAAACCACCATCGGATCGAGCGGCACGAAGACCACCTCGGGCAGTGCCTCAGGGGTCTCGCCAGGCGGCTCGGCGGTGTGAGGCGCGCCGAGAATCAGGCCGGAATAGACCGCGTAGAACGCCCCGCCTCCGAGCCCGAGCATCAGCACAAGCCCGATCAGGAGCGGCAGTTTCGATCTCTTCTTCGGGGTTTCCTCCCCGGCGGTGTCGGTCTCGGCCATGGCAAACCCCGTGTCGTGTCCTCCCTGGCTATAACCCCGCAGCAACTAACCGATTATTAAGGGCAATCGCCGAAGGATGCTCCGGACGACCGGGCAGAAGCCCACGCAGCGGAGGTGCGTCTTGCAACAGCTCTTGACCGTCTGGCAGGCCCTCGACACAAGCCGTCGCATCATCGTGGGCGGCATTACGGCCCTTGTCTTCGCAGCGGTTCTGAGCCTGTCTGCCATGGCCTCGAAACCCGCGATGGCGTTGCTTTACGCGGGGCTCGAAGGCGCGCAGGCGGGCGAGATCGTCAGCGCGCTCGAGCAGCGCGGCGCGCTCTATGAGGTGCGCGGCGATTCGATCTATGTCGAGGCACCACGACGCGACGAACTGCGCATGACCCTGGCCGCCGAGGGGCTGCCCGCGACCGGCGGCGCAGGATACGAACTGCTCGATTCGCTTTCAGGGTTCGGGACCACCTCGCAGATGTTCGACGCCGCCTACTGGCGCGCAAAAGAGGGTGAACTGGCCCGTACCATCGTATCGAACCCCGCGATTCGTGTGGCGCGCGTGCATATCGCCGCGCCCCCCGCGCAATCCTTCCGCAAGGATCTGCATCCGACCGCTTCGGTGACCATCCAGACCGCCACAGGGGGTCTGTCCGCGCAGCACGCAAAGGCCTTGCGCTACCTCGTCGCCTCGGCGGTGGCCGGGATGCGCCCCGAGGATGTCTCGGTCATCGATGGCGCGGGCGGGCTGATCGCCTCGGGCGAGGAGGATAGCGGCGCGCAGGGCGGCGAGGACCGGGCGGCCGAGTTGAAGCGCAATGTCGAGCGCCTGCTTGAGGCGCTCGTGGGTTACGGCAATGCGGTTGTCGAACTGTCGGTCGAGACCGTGACCGAGCGCGAGGCGATCACTGAGCGCCGCTTTGACCCTGACGGGCGCGTCGCCATCTCGACCGATACCGAGGAGCGCGCGAATAGTGCCAATGACAGCAAGGCGGGCGCGGTGACCGTGGCCTCGAACCTGCCTGAAGGTGACGCGGCGGTGGGTGGCCGGTCGCAAAGCAACGCCTCCGAGACGCGCGAGCGCACGAATTACGAAGTGTCGGAAACAACGCGCGAGGTGCTGCGCAGCCCCGGCGCGATCCGGCGGTTGAGCGTGGCGGTGCTGGTCGATGGCGTCGAAACCCTCGACGGCAACGGCGCCCCGCAATGGCAACCCCGCCCGGACGAAGAGTTGGAAGCGCTGCGCGCGCTGGTCGCCTCGGCGGTGGGGTTCGACGAGGCGCGCGGAGACGTCATCACCCTGCGCTCGATGGCCTTCGAGCCGCTGACGGTTGCTGGCACCGAGGCCGGCGGCGGGCTTTTCGCCGGCGGGTTGGACATGATGCAGACGATCCAGCTTGCGGTTCTGGCCGTCGTTGTCCTGGGTCTTGGTATGTTCGTTCTGCGCCCGATCCTGATGCAGCCGCCGCGTGAACCGGCGCCGGGAGTGCCCGTGCTAGCACGTGGCTCGGCGCCAGCGGCGTTGACCGGAGAGATAGCCGACGAAGAGATGCAGGGGGCCGATGCGCGCCCGGTGCAGGACGTCGCGCGCCGCGATCTGGCGATCACGCGCGAGCCGCCCGACGCCGTACCCGAAGACCCGGTGACCCGCCTCAAGCGCCTGATCGAGGAGCGGCAGACCGAGACTGTCGAGATCCTGCGCAACTGGATGGATGACAAGGAGCCAACCGGATGACCTCGCGCCTCGCACTTCAGTCCTTCGAACCGGTCGGGGAAGCGCCGGAACAGTTCTCTCTGAGCCCAGTCGAGCTTGAGGAGCTGCGCCTGACGGCCTTCGAAAAAGGCTATGCCGCAGGCTGGGATGACGCCTCGGCCGCGCAGGACAAGGAGCACGCGAAGTTCCTGGGCGAGATCGCGCAGAGCCTGCAGGATATGGCCTTCGGCTTTCAGGAAGCGCGCCAGCATCTGTTGGCGGCGATGCAACCCCTGCTGACCGGCATGACCGCGAAGGTCCTGCCCGCGATCGTGCGCCAGACGCTCGCCCCGATCGTGGCCGAGCAGTTGATGCCGCTGGCAGCCGAGCAAGCAGCGGCGCCAATCACGGTCACCGCCAACCCCGACGCCCTGCCCGATGTGCGCGAAGCAATCGGCACGATCGCCGGTCTGCCTCTGACCTTCCTGCCCGACCCTCTGCTGAGCGGCGGACAGGTGCAGTTGCGAATGGGAGAGGCCGAGACACGGATCGACCTCGATGGCGTCATCGCCCTGATCGGGGAAGCCGTCGCCACCTATCTGAATACCCAGCATGAGGACACCCCGCATGGATAACGCGGCCACGCCCGACGCCCCCGGAAACCCTTTCACCCAGGTTCCGATCGAAATCACGATCTCGGTCGGCCGCGCCCGGCCACTGATCCGCGACCTGCTGCGGATGAAGCGTGAAACGGTTCTGCCGCTCGACCGCCGCGTCGAAGACCCGGTCGAGCTGTTCGTGGGTGACAAGCTGATCGCGCGGGGCGAGCTGACCGAGACCGAGGGCGGTCAGCTCGCCGTCCGCCTGACCGAGGTCATCGATCTGCAAAACGGGCTCTGAGCATGCGGTGGGTGCTGCTTTTTCTGATGCTGGCCTCTCCCGCCTCGGCGCAGGAGATCAGCCTGTCGCTTGGCGGCGAGAGCCTCGCGCAGCGCTCGATCCTGCTGATCTCGGCGATCACTCTGCTCAGCCTTGCGCCGGGGCTGGCGATCATGGTGACCTGCTTTCCCTTCATCGTGACGGTCCTTTCGATCCTGCGCCAGGCGATGGGGTTGCAGCAATCGCCGCCCAATATGCTGATCGTGAGCCTCGCACTGTTCCTGACCTGGTTCATCATGGAGCCTGTCTTCATGGAAAGCTGGCGCCAGGGGGTCGAGCCTCTGGTCGCGGGCACGCTGGAGCTTGGCCCGGCGCTCGAACGCGGGATCGCACCGTTTCGCGGCTTCATGGCGCATCGCACCGACCTTGAGACGCTCGGCTCGCTGGCGCAACTGCGCGAGGGCACGTCTTTTGAGGGCGAGGCGCAATCCGCGCCGCTGTCGATGCTGGTCCCGGCCTTCATGCTGTCCGAAATCACCCGCGCCTTCGAGATCGGCTTTCTCGTCTTCCTGCCCTTCCTGATCATCGACCTCGTGGTCTCGGCGATCCTGATGTCGATGGGCATGATGATGGTGCCGCCTGCCGTGGTGGCGCTCCCCTTCAAACTGGCCTTCTTCGTCGTCGCGAACGGCTGGGTGCTGATCTCGGACGCGCTGGTGCGCAGCTATTTTTGACGCCTTACTCTGCCACTTCAGGCAGGCGGAAGCGCGTGATCAGGGCCACCAGTTCTGGGCGGCACGATCCGCAGGAGGTGCCCGCGCCAAGCGCCTCGCCCAATGCCTGAACAGTCAGCGCGCGGCCGGTCTCGATCGCTTCGCGGATCTGGTTCAGCCCCACGTTCAGGCAGGCGCAGATTGTCGGCCCCGGATCGGGGGCATCGGCACCGGGGCGCCCGGCCAGAACGGAGGCCGCATTCTCGGCCCCGACACGCGCAACGATATGGGTGCGCGCCAGCGCGATCGGCTCACGCCCGACGAACAGCGCGGCAAGCAGGCGGCCGTCTTTATGGAAGGCGATCCGCGCCCCGCCCCGCGCGGGGTCAAGCACCGTCGCGACCTCGGCCTGCGGCAGG
This sequence comes from Sedimentimonas flavescens, assembly GCF_019264375.1. Taxonomy (GTDB): domain Bacteria; phylum Pseudomonadota; class Alphaproteobacteria; order Rhodobacterales; family Rhodobacteraceae; genus Rhodobacter; species Rhodobacter flavescens. The sequence continues at coordinate 125,478 of NZ_JAHVAI010000006.1, forward strand.
TTGAACAGGGTGCGCGCATAGGCCACCCAATCTTCGGGCGCCTCGGTTCCGGCAAGTTCCATCCGCCAGCCGCTCGAAGACCGCAGTCGCGTCCAATAGGGCGCGTCGGGTGCGGGTTCGTCCTTGCCGCCGACGGCAAAGCCATACCAGCTGGCGGCAAATCGCTTCAGCGCAACAACCGAGGCCTTGCTTTCGGGCTGGCCCGAGACCGGATCGGTCACCGCCTTGACCAGCGCGTCGATCCGCGCGGCCGAGGCGGTTTCGGCCGTCCAGTGCATCGGCGCGAAAACCTCGCCGGGGCGAACGGCGTCTGACAGCAGAACGCGCAGCACCGCACGGCCCTCGGGCGAGGTCACCTCGACCAGGTCCGCCGGGCCAAGCCCGAGCGAGTCGGCGTCAAGCGGATGGATCTCAAGATAAGGTTCGCCCAGGTGCTGGTTCAGCCGCGCGGATTTGGCCGTGCGCGTCATGGTGTGCCACTGATCGCGCGTGCGACCGGTATTCAAACGGTAGGGATATTCCACCGAGGGCGCGCTTTGCGGCGCACGCGGAACGATAGGCAGCATCCGCGCCTTGCCGTCGGGGGTGTGGAACTGCCCCTCTGCAAAGAACCGGCCACCCTTCTTCGCTGGCCCCTGCGGCCAGGTGAACGGTGCAAGCGCCGCGTATTCCGACGGTGTGATTCCGGCCAGATCCGAGATATCGAAATCCACGCCCTGCGCACCCGCGACACCCGAAAGCGCGGCATATTCGGCGAACACCTCGGAAGTCAGCGTCCAGCTGAATTCGGCGTCCCAGCCCATGCGGTGGGCGACATCGGCCAGGATGCGCCAGTCGTGCCGCGCCTGCCCTGGGGCGGGAAGCACACGGCGCTGGCGGCTGATCGTGCGATCCGAATTGGTGACGGTTCCTTCCTTCTCGGCCCAGGCGGTGGCGGGCAGCAGGACATGCGCCAGCTTCGCGGTATCCGTCCGGTCGGTCACATCGCTGACGACAACGAAGTCGCAGCCCTCAAGCGCGGCGCGCACCGCATCGGCATCGGGCATCGACACGACCGGGTTGGTGTGGATGATCCAGATCGCCTTGATCTTGCCCTCAGCCACGGCGCGGAACATATCCACCGCCTTGAGGCCCGGCTTGTCGGCGATGGTCGGCGCCTGCCAGAAGCCCTGCACGGCGGCACGATGGGCGGGGTTCTCGATATCCATGTGACAGGCGAGCATATTGGCCAGCCCGCCAACCTCGCGCCCGCCCATGGCGTTGGGCTGACCGGTCACGGAGAACGGCCCCATCCCCGCCTTGCCGATGCGGCCTGTCGCCAGATGGCAATTGAGGATCGCATTGACCTTATCGCTCCCCGAGGAGCTTTGGTTGATCCCCTGGCTATAGACGGTGACGACCTTTTCGGTGCCGATCCACAGATCGCAGAAGGCCGCGATTTGTTCATCGCTCAGCCCGCTCAGCGCCGGGTCTGAGGCCCGCGCGGCAGACAGCGCCTCATCGAAGCCGTTCACGTGGTCCAGATAGGCGCGGTCCACGGCACCGCGCGTTTCGATCGCGGCCAGAAGCGCGTTGAACAGCGCCGCATCTCCGCCCGAGGCGATGGGCAGGTGCAGATCGGCAATGTCGCAGGTCGCCGTGCGACGCGGGTCGATGACGACGAATTTCATCTCGGGGCGGGCGGCCTTGGCCGCAACCAGACGCTGGTAGAGCACCGGGTGGCACCAGGCGAGGTTCGAGCCCGTCAGCACCACGAGGTCGGCCTCTTCCAGATCCTCATAGAGGCCCGGCACGGTGTCCGTGCCGAAGGCGCGGCGATGCCCCGCCACCGAGGATGCCATACAAAGCCTTGAATTCGTGTCGATATTCGCAGAACCGATGAAGCCTTTCATCAGCTTGTTGGCGACGTAGTAATCCTCGGTCAGCAACTGACCCGAGACGTAGAACGCCACCGCATCCGGCCCGTGATTGGCGATGACCTCGCTGAAACGCTCGGCCACAAGGGCCAGCGCCTCGTCCCATTCTGCCTCGCGCCCGTTGATCCGGGGCGCCAGCAGGCGATCATCAAGCGAGATCGTCTCGGCCAGCGCGGTCCCTTTCGAGCACAGGCGTCCGAAATTCGCCGGATGCTCCGGGTCGCCCTTGACCACGACCGTCCCGCTTTCATCGCGCCCGATCAGCACGCCGCAGCCAACCCCGCAATAGGGGCATGTCGAGCGCGTCATCGACGCGGCATCCATTCGGGCGGGGCGAACGCGGGCGGGACGAATATTCATCTTTGGGCACTCCGAAGGAACGCTTGGGTAAAGCCGCCGGGAGCGGCTTTGGCGATCTGTGTCTGGGGAAGGCCGTCGCCGCCCACCGCGCTACGCGGCAAGGCTGCAACGGCCACCCGAGGGTCCGCTGTATCGCCTCCCTGAAAACCGGGGCCGAAGATCAGCGTGTCGCGCATGGCCGAGATATCGGCGCGCTCCTTGATCAGGCCGAAGAACCAGTTGCTGTCGGCGGTGTCGCCATACATCACCGCACCGACAAGCCGCTCTCCCTCAAGGATCAGTCGTTTGTAGATGCCACGGCCCGGATCGCGGAAGACGATGTCCTCGCGCCCCGGCCCTTCGGCGAAATCGCCCGCGGAGAAGAGATCGCAGCCGGTGACCTTGAGCTTGGTCGAAACCTCGCGCGTGACATAGGCGGCCGCCTCGCCGCGCAGGGTCGCGGCCAGCACCTTGGCCTGATCGTAAAGCGGCGAGACAAGACCGAAGATCTGGCCGTCATGCTCGATACATTCCCCAAGCGCGAAGATATCCGGGTCGCAGGTGACAAGCGCATCATCGACCTGGATACCGCGCCCGCAGGCAAGCCCCGCCTGTTGCGCCAGTGCGATATTGGGGCGAATGCCCACAGCCATCACAAGGATATCGCAGGGCAGCTCGCGCCCGGCGCGCAACTTCAGCGCGCGCACATGGCCGTCTTCACCCAGGATAGCCTCGGATTGCGCCTCGCACAGAACCTCGATACCGCGATCCTCCAGCGCGTGGCGCAGCAGCGCACCCGCGGCGGGGTCAAGCTGGCGCTCCATCAGGTGGCCCATGATATGCACCACGGTCACATCCATGCCGCGCATCTTCAGACCGGCCGCCGCCTCAAGGCCCAGAAGACCGCCGCCGATGACCACGGCCTTGCCGCCGCGCGCAGCCGCGCCGATCATCGCATTGGTGTCTTCAAGGTCGCGATAGGCGATGACGCCTTTCAGATCATGCCCCGGCATCGGGATGATGAACGGGGTCGAACCCGTGGCAATCACCAGCTTGTCGTAGGAAACCGGCCCGTTCTCGCCCATCACCACCTTGGCGGCGCGGTCGATCGCGGTGACCTTCTCGCCAAAGCGGCAGGTCACGCCCTGCGCTTCATACCAGGCGTCGTCATGAGTGACGATGTCTTCGTAGGTCTTCTCGCCCGAGAGCACGGGCGAGAGCATGATGCGGTTGTAATTGCCGCGCGGCTCGGCGTTGAACAGCGTGACCTCATAGGCGCCCGGGGCTTCGTCGAACAGATGTTCGAGCATCCGCCCCGAGGCCATCCCGGCTCCGATGACGACAAGCCTCTGCGCCATCACGCGGCATCCTTCTTATGCGCGCCGTGTTCATATTCCTCGAGGAAATCGAGCACTTCCTGGCGGTAGTGGTAGTAATCCGGGTGATCGAGCAGCGCCTTGCGGGTGCGCGGGCGCGGCAGGTTGACCTCGGTGATCTTGCCGATGGTGGCGCGGGGGCCGTTGGTCATCATCACCACGCGGTCGGCCAGCAGGATCGCCTCGTCCACGTCATGGGTCACGCAGACGGCGGTGACGTTGGTGCGCGACCACACCTCCATCAGCACTTCCTGCAGTTCCCACCGCGTCAGGCTGTCGAGCATCCCGAAGGGCTCGTCGAGCAGCAGCAGCTTGGGCGAGAGCGCAAAGGCCCGCGCAATGCCGACGCGCTGGCGCATGCCGTTCGACATATCCGAGGCGGGCTTGTCCATGCTGTCGCCCAGACCGACGCGCTCAAGGTAGTATTCAACGACTTCCTGACGCTCGGCCTGCGCGGCCTTGGGATAAACTTTGTCCACGCCGATCGCGACGTTTTCCTTGGCGGTCAGCCAAGGGAAGAGGTTGGGCGATTGGAACACCACGGCGCGCTCGGGGTCTGCGCCCTCGACGTGGATACCGTCAAGCTTGACCGCGCCTTTCGAGATCGAGTTCAGACCCGCCGTCATCGTCAGCACAGTGGATTTGCCGCAGCCCGAGTGACCGATCAGGCTGATGAACTCGCCCTTCTTCACGGTCAGGTTGAAGTCCTCGACCACCGTCAGCGGGCCTTTCGGCGTCGCGTAGATCTTGTGCAGCTGCGAATATTGCAGGTAGCGCTCTTCGGCAAAGCTTTGCGCGGCCGAGGCCTCCTCATAGGCCTTGGGCACCATCGCATGGCGCGGCGTGACGTTCGGCAGGCGGCGGGTTTCTTCGGTCTTGCCCTGGATACCCACGTCCATCAGGTAGCTGGTGACGGCGGCGCGCAGATGCATGAAGGTCGGGTCTTCGTTCATCGCCGAGCGGTCGCGCGGACGCGGCAGGTCGACCTTGAAGACCTCACCCAGGGTGCCATCGGGGTTGAGGCAGACGATGCGGTCGGCAAGCACCAGCGCCTCGTCCACGTCATTGGTGATCAGGATAGCGGTGCGGCGGTCGGCTTCCCAGATCTGCTCGATCTCGGCGGCGACATTGGCGCGGGTCAGCGCATCCAGCGCCGAGAGCGGCTCGTCCATCAGGAGAACCTCGGGTTGCATCGCCAGCGCACGGGCCACGGCGACCCGCTGGCGCATCCCGCCCGACAGCTCCGCCGGACGGCGATCGACCGCGTGGCTCAGCCCCACCATCTTGATGCAGTTCGCCACGATCGCGGCGCGCTCTTGCTTGGTCTTCTTGCCATGCACGGCCTCGACGGCCAGCGCGATGTTGCCTTCAACCGTCAGCCAGGGCATCAGCGCGTAGGACTGGAACACCAGCCCCCGCTCGGGGCCCGGGCCGGTGACCGGGGCGCCCTTGAAGATGACCTCACCGCGATTGGGCAGTTCCAGCCCGGCGATCAGATTGATCAGCGTGGTCTTCCCGGTGCCCGAGAAGCCGAGCACCACCAGGAACTCACCCTCTTCGACGCTCAGCGAGATGTTCTTGAGAACATGGGTGGCATTGTCGCCCTCGCCGTAGCTTTTCGAGACGTTCTTCAGTTCGAGGAAGGACATCGGCGCACCTCAGCGGTTGTTCGTGAAGGTGAAGAGCGACTGCAGCGCGAACATCACACGGTCGAGCAGGAAGCCGATGATGCCGATGGTGAAAACCGCAACCATGATCCGCGCCAGCGACTGCGAGGAGCCGTTCTGGAATTCGTCCCAGACGAATTTTCCAAGGCCCGGGTTCTGCGCCAGCATCTCGGCGGCGATCAGCACCATCCAACCCACGCCCAAGCTGAGGCGAAGACCGGTGAAGATCAGCGGCAGGGCCGAGGGCAGCACGAGGCGGGTGATCTTCTTCCAAGCGCTGAGCTTGAGCACCTTCGAGACGTTGACCAGATCCTTGTCGATCGAGGCCACACCCAGCGAGGTATTGATCAGCGTCGGCCAGAGCGAGCAGAGCGTCACGGTGACGGCCGAGATGATGAAGCTTTTCGAGAAGGCGCCGTCCCCGCCGACATAGACCGCCGAGACGACCATGGTCACGATCGGCAGCCAGGCGAGCGGAGAGACCGGCTTGAACACCTGCACCAGCGGGTTGATCGCGGCATTGGCGGTGGGCGAAAGACCAGCGACGATCCCGAGCGGAACGGCCACGGCGGTGCCGATCAGGAAGCCGAAGAACACCGTCTGGATCGAAGTCCAGATCTGCTGGTAATAGGTGGGCTTGCCGGTATAGACGCGCTCTTTCACCTTGTCGGCCTTGCCATCGGCCACCAGTTGGGCGTTGCGCTCGTCCTGACGGGCGTAGAAATCTGCCTCTTTCTGTTTTTCTGAGATAGCATCCTGATGCAGGACGCCGACCTGCTCCCAGACCTGCGCGGGGCCGGGAATGGCGCCGAGCGAGGTCTGCACCATCGGCGCGAGCGCCGACCAGGCCGAAATGAAGGCCACGATGGCCACGAGCGGCACACCCAGAAGCCGCCAGACATCCTTAATCTGGTTGCGCGGATTGTCGCCCGCAATCAGGCGCAGGATCGGCGTCAGCCAGGGCAGGCCCAGAACCTTGAACCAGCCGTCAAGCTTGGTGATCCGGGCAAACCGTTTGGCCCGGCGGTCTTCGCGCGCGTTCGCTCCGGCGGCGTTGGTGGCAATGGGGTCAATGGCGGTCATTTTCATGTCCTGACTGAGAGAGATTCTGGAGAGGGGCGCCCCAAAGAAGGCGCCCGCCGGAGTTAGTTGGAGACGATCTCGCCGCCCTCGACGAGCTCGGCGCCTTTCAGGCCGATGGTGAGGCTGTCGAGATAGGCGTTGGGCGCTTTTCCGTCATAGGCGACGCCGTCGATGATGTCGGCGGCCGGGGTCGGCTCGCGATAGCCGTCATCGTCAAAGTCGAACTGGTCGGCGGCGATAATGCCGTCGTCGATCAGCGACTGCGCGGCTGCCTGGTAGATATCCGGGCGATAGACCTTCTTGGCGGTCTCGTCATACCAGGCGTCGGGCTTGGCCTCGGCGATCTGGCCCCAGCGGCGCATTTGCGTCAGATACCAGACCGCGTCCGAGTAATAGGGGAAGGTCGCGTTGTAGCGGAAGAACACGTTGAAATCCGGAACGTCGCGCTTGTCGCCCTTTTCATACTCGAAGGTGCCGGTCATCGAGTTCGCGATCACCTCGGCGTCGGCGCCCACGTATTCGGGACGCGAAAGGATCTCGACCGCCTCGGCGCGGTTGGCGTTGCCTCCCGCATCGAGCCACTCGGCGGCGCGGATCAGCGCACGGGTCAGCGCCTTGACGGTCTCGGGGTTCTCCTCGTTGAACTTCGCGGTGATGCCGAAGACCTTCTCGGGGTTGTTCTTCCAGATCTCGTAGTCGGTCACGACCGGCACGCCGATGCCCTTGAACACGGCAGCCTGGTTCCACGGCTCGCCCACGCTATAGCCATAGATCGTGCCGGCCTCGAGGGTCGCGGGCATCTGCGGCGGGGGCGTGACGGACAGCAGAGCCTCGGCGCCGATCTGGCCCGAGACATCCTCGGGACTGTAAAGGCCGGGGTTGATGCCGCCAGCCGCCAGCCAGTAGCGCAGCTCGTAGTTATGGGTCGAGACCGGGAACACCATGCCCATGTTGAAGGGCTTGCCCTCGGCGCGGAACTTCTCGATCACCGGCTTGAGCGCGGCGGCCGAGATCGGGTGTACGGGTTTGCCCTCGGCGTCCATCTCGACATAGGGCTTCATCATCTCCCAGATCTCGTTCGAGACGGTGATGCCGTTGCCATTGAGGTCCATCGAGAAGGGGGTGATCACGTCGCCCTGGGTGCCGTAGCCGATGGTCGCGGCAATCGGCTGGCCTGCCAGCATATGCGCGCCATCAAGCTCGCCCGAGATCACGCGGTCCAGCAGAACCTTCCAGTTCGACTGGGCCTCGAGGGTGACATAGAGCCCCTCATCCTCGAAGAAGTGCTTTTCCTTGGCGATGGCCAGCGGGGCCATATCGGTCAGCTTGATGAAGCCAAGCGTCAGTTCGTCCTTCTCGACATCGAAGGCCCAGGCGGGCGCGGCCAGAAGGGTGGTGGTCAGCAAGAGCGAAGCAAAACGTTTCATGTCATCCCTGTCGTGTTGTTTGCCCGTCGTGGGAGGAAAAAGAAAAAACCGCTCAACCGGTCTTCTCGGGGGGAGAGGGGAAGACCTGATCGAACGGCTTTGTTCGGTATCCCCGGCGTCGGGGATCTGTGGGCTTCGGGACATCGTTGCCCCGCTGCTTTGATCCAATCATTTGCGTGCTGCAGCGCAGCGTCAACGCCGGATCAGAGCGATGCTGCCATGCAGCAAAAGTTTTTCGACCGACTCCGAAAAGCTGCTGAATTTTTCATCGCGCCGGCTCCGATGGGTCAAAAACGCGGCGATTGAAGAAGCGATCGGCGGGCAGAATCATGCTGCCGCGCTCCGAGGCAACGGGGGTCGGCATAGCCAATGCACCTTCCAGCTTCTCCGAGGCGCCGGGCAGATCGGCGCCCGCGTCGCGCAGGTGCTGGCGGTAAAGATCGGCACGGAACACCTCGCCCGCGACCCGCGCGGCCCAGACTTGGTTCAGCCCGTGGCGCGCCGCCAGACGCATGCCGATCCAGGCGGCCTGACTGCGCCAGGGGAAGTTCGCGGCGCCCTCGAAGAATTCGATGAGGTTGGGCACCTCGCGCTCTTCGCCGCTGCGCGAGATGATCAGGCGCCCCGAGACCGCGCGGTCGATGACTTCGGCCGAGATTGGCAAGCGCCCCGGTGCCGAGAGGATGTCGGAGACCAGAAAGCGGTTCTCGGGCGCGCCGATCCAGCGGCAGGCGCGCCAGACCGCGCGCATCATGCGCCCGGCAAGGTCGGGGTTCGCGTCGGCCCAGCCACGCCGGACCGCCAGAACCTTCTCGGGGGCAAAGGACCAGATCGCCGAGCCTGGCAGCAGCAGCGTGCCCACACCAAGCTCGACCGCGTGCGAGCCCCAGGGCTCGCCTACGGCGAAAGCGTCGATCTCGCCCGCCTCAAGCGCCTGCGGCATCAGCGCGGGCGGCACGGTGCGGATCTCAAGCAGTTCGGGAAGCGGCTGGCCGAGGTTCTCAAGCCAGTAATGCACAAGCTCGGTATGCATCGAGAAGGGGAAAGGCACGCCGATGCGCAGCCGCCCCCCCGCAGCTTGCAGCAGCGCGCGGCCCGCCGAATGGGCATCGGTGAAGTCGAAGGCGAACCCCTCGGCGCGCATCCGCTCGGCCAGCGGCTCGGATACGCCGATCACGTCGCCATTGGCATTGAGCAATTGCAACGCGTCAAACCGGGTCCGCGCGGCCCCCAACCCAAGCGCCATCGCGACCGGAACCGGCGCCAGCATCTGCGCCCCGTCCACGATCCCCATGGCCAGCATGTCGCGCAGCGCCGACCAGGACGGTGCGCTGTGCAGGCTCAGGTCAAGGCCCTCCTGCTCGGCAAAGCCGAGGGCCTGCGCGATGAACAGCGGCGCAGCATCGACAAGCGGCAGATAGCCAAGGCGAAGCGGAATGACATTCATTTGAGCAACTCCGCCGCGGTCACCAAGGCCTGGGCCACATCGGCGATCTTCTTGCCCTGCGCCATGGCCGTCTTGCGCATCAGCGCATAGGCCTCATCCTCGCCCACGTTGCGGGCGCGCATCAAAAGCCCCTTGGCGCGGTCGATGATCTTACGCTCCTCCAGCGCGCGGCGGGTGGCGGCCAACTCGGCGCGCATCTTCTGCACCATCTGGAAGCGCGCGATGGCCGCATCGAGAATGGGCTTGATCCGCTCGGGGCGCAGCCCGTCCACCACATAGGCCGACACCCCCGCGTCGATCGCGGCCTGTGTCATGCCGCCATCGGTGCGATCGACGAACATCGCGACGGGGCGATCCATCGGCGAGGTTGCCAGCGCCAACTCCTCAAGCATATCGCGCGAGGGCGAGGCGAGGTCGATCAGCACAAGGTCGGGGTTTCGCGCGGCGATGCGGCGCGCAAGGCTGCTTTCGTCGCCGATCACGACGACATCGTGCTCGCCCGCCTCGCGCAACCCATCAACGATCATCAGGGCGCGTTCACGGTCTTTCTCGACGACGACAATGGAAAGCGGTCGGGGCATGGGGCACCTCTGTTTGCTAGTTGGGTCGTGCACCGGCCGAGGTTTGACAAGCTGCGCCCCGCCGCACGCGCTGCCCGCCATCTGCCAAATCGGCAATCTGCCCCCCTTTTCATCGATACGCGCAAAACATGGGCTGCGGAGGAATCGCCCTCCCCCTTCCCCATCCGGGGTTTCACTGCCAATCATGCGCATACAACTTGCCGACCCGGAGAGACCGATGACCGAGCTACTGTTCCCCGCCCCCGCGCCGCGCACCGTGCCGGTCAACGGCGAGTCTGCGCTTTACCCGGTGCGGCGCATCTTCTGCGTCGGCCGCAATTACGCCGAGCACGCCAAGGAAATGGGCGCCGAGGTGGATCGCGAGGCACCGTTCTACTTCACCAAATCGCTCGACGCGCTGGAGCCTTCGGGCGCAACGCAACCCTATCCGCCGGGGACCGCAAACTACCACTACGAGATGGAACTGGTGATCGCGCTTGGCGCTCCGGTCTTTCGCGCCTCGCTCGAGGCGGCGCAGGCGGCGATTTTCGGCTATGCCTGCGGGCTCGACATGACCCGGCGCGATCTGCAGGACGCGGCCAAGGCCAAGCGCCGCCCCTGGGATACCGGCAAGGATATCGAACGCTCGGCGGTGATCGGGCCGATCACACGTGCCGAGGACTTTGGCCCCGTCGGAGCGCAGCGCATCAGCCTGACCCTGAACGGGGCGCTGCGCCAGGGTGCGCGCCTGTCGGCTATGGTCTGGTCTGTGACCGATCTGGTCAGCCATCTGTCCGGGCTTTATCATCTTGGGCCGGGCGATCTGATCTATACCGGAACGCCCGCAGGTGTGGGCGCCGTGGCGCCGGGCGACCGGCTGGAAGGCCGGATTGACGGGCTGAGCCCGGTCTTGCTGAACATTGCGGTGGGGTAACCGCCGCGAGCGCCCTGACGGGCCCGCCCGCGCGGCGCCCCTGCGCGACTTGCCCGAGGGCTTCGTCCTCAGTGTCGACGCGCATCCGCGATATCGCGTCGCGCATCGCGGATGATCACCCAGGCGGAATGCAGAAACAGGCCCGCGATGGCGAAGGCCACGATCAGATCGGGCCAGCCCGAACCCGTCACCGCCACCATCCCGGCGGCCACAACCACGGCCGCATTCCCGATCGCGTCATTGCGCGAGAACAGCCAGACGGCGCGCACGTTCGAATCCCCCGCCCGATGCGGGATCAGCACAAGCGCCGCCGAGATGTTCACGGCCAGTGCGATGAAGGCCAGGACCCCCATCAGACCCGCCTCGATGGGTTGCTGCGAGAACACCCGCCAGAGCGTGTTGCCCGTCACCCCCAAGCCAAGCACCGCCAGAAACACGCCCTGCACCAGCGCCGAGCGCGCGCGCCAAAGCAGGCTCCAACCGATGGCGAGCACGCCAAGGAAGGTGATCAGCCCATCCCCGAGAAAGTCGAGCGCATCGGCCTTGAGCGCCTGCGAGCCGGTCAGAAACCCGCCCACCATCTCGATCACGCCGTAACCGACGTTCAGCACGATCACGATCCAAAGCGCTCGACGATAGGCAGCCGTGGTATGCGGCGCGACGTCGCCGATCCGGTCGCCTGTCGCGGCGGCAATCCGGTCCAGGTGATATCCGGCCTCGCCGATCGCGCGCTCGACCGCTGGCAGCCGCGCGTCATCTAGCCCAAGGTCCAGCGCGAGGATCTGCGTCGCGGTCGAGATTGTAACCTCATCGACACCGGCCGACCGCACCGCCTTTTCGATCTTGGCCGCGCAGGAGGGGCAATCCATCCCGGTCACCCGGTAGCGTATCACGTGACTCATTCGACCTCCGCCGATGCAGACAATAGCTTGCTCACCAAAGCTCGGGCCGGCTCAGGGCCGAAACGCAGCGCGACGGCCCGGCAAGCGCGGGCATCGCCTCCTCCGTCAGGGATCGCCCGAGCCAGCCATGCGGGAAGCTCAGCGGAAGGGGGGCGCGGGCCTGCGCCTCGGTGATCGGCGCAAACCCGACCCGACCATAATAGGCCGGATCGCCATATGTCACCGCGACATCGACGCCCTCGGATTTCAGCGCCGCAAGTGCCGCGCGCAGCAGGGCCTGGCCTACACCCTGCCCTTGGCGCTCCGTGGCCACCGCCATGGGCGACAGGATGAACACGCCGCGCGGATCCTCGGGGTAGTGCAGGCGTGAGAAGCTCCCCACGCCGATCAGCGCGCCGCCATCCTGCGCGCAGAAGACGCGCAGATCCGCCTTGGGTGTGCTGGCCAACAGGTCGCGGACGAAATCGCCGATCTGCGCGCCCTCATCCGCCCCTTCCGAGGCCGCGAAGGTTGCTTCGAAAAGCGCGAAGATCTCGCCCTCGCGCCCGGCGCTGGTCGTGGTGATGTCCATGGTCGGCCTCCTTTGGGTCCGTCGATACATCCGCAGAACCGGTGCATCGACAGTCCCTGTCTAGGCGCAAACCGCGAAAAACGGAACGCACCCAAACACCGCTCAACGCTCGCGGAAGCTTGCCCGGATACTGTCCGAGAAGGGTTTGAGCAGGAAGTCGAACAGCGTCCGCTCGCCGGTCAGGATCATAACATCCGCCGGCATCCCCGCGCTCATCTGGACATCGCCGGACAAGACCTCCAGTTCCTCGGCGGGCACGACGACCTGCGCAAGGAAATAGGGCTCGCCGGTGCGCTCATCCGTCAGCCGGTCGGCCGAGACATTGCGCAGCGTCCCGAAGATGCGCGGCAGATTGCGCTGCGTATAGGCCGTCAGGATCACCTGGGCAGGCATCCCCGGCCGCACGGCGTCAATATCCTGCGGACGCAGACGCGCGTCGATGATCAGGTTCGTCTCGTCCGGCACGATATCAAGGATATCTCCGCCGGGTTTCAGGATGCCGCCGGATTCGGTGGTAACCTGAAGGTTCAGAACCTGCCCCCCGATCGGCGCCGTGATCGTGGAACGGGCCAGCGCATCCAGACGTTCGGGCAACTGGCTGCGCAGCCCGGCCAGTTCGGCGCGCACGTCGGCAAGCTGGGTGCTGACCTCTTCGAGCGCCTGCTGATCGGTTGCCTGCAATTGCAGCTCGGTCTCGCCGATCTGTTGCTTGAGCCGGGCGATGTTGGCGCGATGCGAGGCTTGCTCGGCCATGAGATCGGCCTCTTGCCGCTGCAACACCAAGAGCGGCGACAGACGTTGCAGCCCCTGTTTGTAGAGGTCTTCGGTCACGCCGATCTCTTGGCGCAGAAGCTCCAGCTGGACATTTTGCGAGGCGATGACGCCGTCGAGGCCGATGATCTCTTCGCGTAGCTGCTCGATGCGGCTCGACAGAATCTGGCGCCGGGCAAGCTGCGTCTCGCGGCGGTTCTCGAACAGACGGGTCTGGCCTTGCATAACCGACTCGATCTGGCGGCCGTGATCCACCTGCAATTCGGCGGGGAAATCGAACGCGATCTCATCTTGTCCGATTTCCTCGGTCGCCAGTCGCGCCTCGGTGGCCAGCAAGACCACCTGACGTTCGCGCAACTCGTTCAGCCGGGTCAGCACCCGCACATTGTCGAGCGTGACCAGTGTCGCGCCAGCCGCGACCCGATCGCCCTCGCGCACATGGATGGTGCGGATGATGCCGCCTTCAAGATGCTGCACCGTCTTGCGCGCGCCATCTGGGTTGACCACGCCGGGCGCAAGCGCAGCGCTGGCCAGCGGCGCATACCAAGACCACAGACCGAAGAGGCCAAAGAAGACCGTAATCGTCGCGAAGCCGATCACGCGGGCGCGCAGCGTGGCCGCTTCCAGCGGCTTCCCACCCACCGGCACATAAGACCGCACACGGCGCGAACGAACGCTCAGCGCCACGAGCAGAAGCGCCATGGCCGCGCCAATGAACGCGAGGGTTCCAACCGGGGAGGGCTGCGTAAAGGCTCGGACAAGCATCACTGTCATCGTCTCCCCCTCACTCGGCCACTTTGGCGGGATCGGCGGGGCGCGCCTTGCCCGGCGCCTTGCGCCCGCCCTGCATCATCTCGCGCAGCACCTCGTCGCGCGCACCGAATCGGGCCACCTTGCCGTCCTGCATCACCAGAACCTTGTCGGCGAGATGCAGAAGGTGCGGAAGATGCGAGACGATAACCACGGTCGTGCCGCGCGCCTTGAGCGCCCGAAGAGCCTGCAACAGCGCCATCTCGCCGGTGCCATCGAGGTTCGAGTTCGGCTCGTCCAGCACCACCAGCGCCGGGTCGCCGTAAAGCGCGCGTGCCAGCCCGATGCGCTGGCGCTGCCCACCCGAGATACGATCAGCAAAGTCGCCCACATCGGTCTCATAGCCATTGGGCAGCGCGAGGATCATCTCATGCGCGCCCGCGGCCTGCGCGGCGGTCAGAACGGCATCCTGGTCGATCTCGCCAAGGCGGGCGATGTTTTCGGCGACGGTCCCGGCGAACAGCTCGACCGTCTGCGGCAGATAGCCCAGATACCGGCCCAGTTCCTCGCTGTCCCACTCGGCCACATCGGCGCCGTCCAGCCGGATCTCGCCGAAGGTGGGGCGCCAGGCCCCAACAAGCAGCTTGCACAACGTGGTCTTGCCGCAACCCGAGGGGCCAAGCAGACCACAGGCCTCACCGGGCATGAGCGCGAAGCTGACATCCTTGACGATCGCCTCACCCGATTGCGGCGACATGTAGCGCAGGTTAGACGCCACCAGCTGCCCCTTGGGACGCGGAAGCGAGATGCGCTCCTGCGGTTCGGGGACGGCGCTGAACAGCTTGATCAGCCGGATACGCGCCGTGCGGTACAGACCGTAGCTTTTCCACGCCGAGATCGCGCGTTCCACCGGCGAAAGCGCGCGCGACAGGATGATCGACGCCGCGATCATCCCACCCGAGGTCAATTCGGCCTGCAGCACCAGCCAGGCACCCGCCCCAAGGATCGCGATCTGCAAGGCAAGCCGCAGCACCCGCGAAATATTGTAGAGCAGCGACGTCATGTCCGCGGCCCACCGCCCGCGGCCACTGGCCAGCGCATGCCGCTCTTGCCAGCGCCGGATCACCGCATCCACCATCCCAAGCCCGGTCAGGGTCTCGGCATTGGCCAAGAGCCGCCCGCTGTCGGAGCGTGCATCGCGCAGCGCCCGCGCCTGTTCGGCGGAGCTGTTGCGCGTCAGCACATCGTTCAGCACACCGATGGCGAAGAGCACGATTGCCCCGCCCAATGCAATCATCCCCAGCAGAGGATTCATCAGCCAGATGATCGCAATAAAGATCGGCGACCATGGCGCATCGAGAAAGGCCAGAATGGCATCGCCCGCCGCGAATTTCTTGAGGTCGGAGACATCGTTGAGCCCGGCGAAGCTGTTGCCACGTGCCAGTTGCAGCCGAATCGTGCGGCGCATGACATGCGGCGACAGCTCGGCCTCAATCCATTCGCCCGTGCGGGCCAGAACGCTGCGGCGCGCCATCTCAAGCACGCCGTAAACCACCAGCGCCACCAGCGCGATGACGGTCAGCCAGATCAGCGTATCGACCGAGCCGCTCGAAAGCACTCGGTCGAAGACCTGCATCATGTAGATCGAACTGGCCAGCAGCAGCAGATTGCTGAAGAAGCTGAGCAGCACGAGCGCCGGAAGCTGCCGGCGACCCGCGCCCAGAACTGCCTCGAGGGCCGATTGTCGTGTCATGTGCGCATCCTCCCGTGAACGCTTAGTTCAGCGGTCCGGTGCCACTCGTCTGAATCCGGTTCGCCAGACTGTTGAGGTTGCGCAGCGTGTAAAGGTGCAGGTGGATCGCCTCGAGCGAGCCGTCCTTCTGCATCGCGCCCAGAACCTTGGCGGGCAGCTTGTCCAGCGCCTCGCGGTTGATCGCGAAGACGCCGCGCATGGCGCGCACGGTGCCGTCAGCGCGCTTCATCTCGGTGCGGATCGGGCTGAGCAGGTTCAGGTCGGCCAGCCGGGCACAGAAGCTCTCGGTGCGCAATGCCCCTTGCGCAACCCGCGATACGAATTGCTGGGCCCGGCTGACCAGGTCGCCCGGGCGACCATCCTCATCGAAAAGCGGGGCGCCCTCGCCTTCCGTGTTCAGGCCCGGATGGCTTTCCGAGATGCACAGCACCCCCTTCTTGCCATCCTTGCTGCGCCGCGCGACGAAAGGCTGCTGACGCAGGATCGCGGGCACATACTCGGCCTTCCAGCGCCCATCGGCGCCGACATAGAGATTTTCGTTCTCGGCCAGCCCAAGCAGCGCGGCGGGGGCAAAACCATCGCCCTGCTTGAGGAAGCCAATCACATAGTCATGCGCGAGCGCCGCGAACTCGTCGACCAGCACCGGCACCACATTCATGGTTCGGAACGCGGCATAGCCTTCGCCGGTTGCAAGGGAATAGCTGCCATGGCGCTCGGGGGTTAGCGGCACGGCGTCGGCAAGCAAGGAATGCGTGCTCATAGAAATCACTCCGGAAATTGGGGCATTGGGGCATGAAGGCCGGACCCGGGGCGGGCAACCCCGGATCCGGCAATGATATGTCAGGCGACCGCGTCGTAATAGGCTTGCGCCGTGATGTCCGAGCCGTTGTCGCCATCGAAGGCCACGGAGTAGCCGTCGAGTTCGCCGGAATTGTTCCAGCCATCAAGCGCGGCCTGGATCGCGGCACCGGATTCGTCGATGTCACCATCGCCATCATAATCCAGACCGACGTTCCAGCCGGCGTTACCCTCCTTGCGGTTCGTCGCCGGATTTTGCTCGAAGTAGTTGAGATAGAGGATCGCCTGGTCGATCCAGTAGGCCACGTCATGACCGTCCTCGGTCGGCGTATCCACCGGATTGCCCGCGAGGTAGTTCAACCAAGAGGCCACGAGGCTGCGCTCGACAGTCGATGTCTTGGCATAATCCTGGTTCTTGCCTTTCGATCCGCTCGTTCCGCCCTGCAAGGCGGTGAGCGCATCATCCAGAGAGTAATCTATGATATCGACAACGCCGCCATTGGCCGTCGAATCAAAGTGCCATTCGTCATTTTCGTCCATGTCGGTATTCCAGTCACCGACCAACAGCGCGGGCTCCCCATTCTTGGTCGGGTAACCGGCCGGATAGCCATTGTCCGCGTAGTTCAGCCAGAACAGGTCGTTCTCGGCGAAGTTCTCGCCCTGTTTCTCCTCAGTGTTGCCGGTTCCCGGAATGATGCCGTCGTTGTTTTCGATGCCATCCCAGTAGGTCTGACCGAGGTTCGACTGCCAGAAGCCCGGCGTGCGCACACCCGGTCCGTCGATCATGTCATTGCCGAACCACAGCATCCCGCCGTTGGGCAACTCGTCATAGCTGCTCGGGTCGGCGCTGACCGCTTCGATCACGACTTCGCCCGACTCGTCCACGACCACCTTGAAGACACCGTCACCGTTGAGCATGGGCGTCGTCTGCAGCCAGCCGGGTTTCATCACCTCCTTGACGAAGTAGGTGCCCAGGTAGAGCCCGTCAAACGACCACGAACCATCCTCACCCGAAACGTCGATCGCCATGACGGCCTCGCCGTTCAGGATGCCGTCGGCCACCTCGCCATCGTCGAGGATCCCGTTGCCGTTCATGTCTCCGTCGAGATAGAGCTCAATGGTCCAGCCAAGCGCACCCTGTTCGTCTTCATCCCAGGTCCCGTCACGGTCCTCGTCGAAGAACTTGTAGCCTTCGATGGAGCCGAATTTCGTATTGGCAAAGTCCAGATTGGTCTGGTCGTTACCTGAAGTGCCGACGATGTCGTAGCCTGCCATCCCGAGCGTTTGATAATAGCCCGAAGGCAGAACCTCCAGAACCGTCATCCCGTCGTAGCTGTAGTCCAGATCTGTCATCGACCAAGTGCCATCCGATGCAGTCACCGCGGAATTCTCACCATCGTCAAGTTGGCCGTTGCCGTTGACGTCGATGAAGATCGTCACGCCGCCAAGACCCGTGTCG
>NZ_JAHVAI010000060.1 GCF_019264375.1 Sedimentimonas flavescens
TAGGGTCAGGACTCATAGCCAATAGATGACGGTAGCCGCGAGGGCGATAGCGGATAGGAAGACCTTCGGACATCGGTCGTATCGTGTCGCGACACGTCGCCAATCCTTCAGCCTTCCGAACATGATCTCGATCCGATTGCGCCGTTTGTAGCGCCGCTTGTCGTATTTGACAGTTTTCTTGCGCTGCTTTCGGCCTGGGATGCAGGCGCGTATCCCTTTGTCTTTCAATGCTTCTCGGAACCAATCGGCGTCATAGCCACGATCTCCTAGCAGCCAGTCCACCTTGGGCAAACTGCCCAGCAATGCACGGGCTCCGATGTAATCGCTGACCTGTCCCGCGGTCACGAACAAGTTCAGCGGGCGTCCCTGGCTGTCGCAGATGGCGTGGAGTTTGGTGTTCATGCCACCTTTGGTCCGGCCAATCAGGCGTCCACGCCCCCCTTTTTGACGCCCATGCTGGTCGCTGTTCGATGCGCCTTCAGATATGTCGCGTCGATCATGACGGTCTTCTGTTCGCCGTGCTTGGCAGCCAGACCGGCCATGATCTGCGCGAAGATGCCTTTGTCGCTCCATCGCTTCCAGCGGTTGTAGAGCGTCTTGTGCGGGCCGTATTCAACAGGCGCGTCACGCCAACGCAACCCATTGCGATTAATGAAGATAATCCCGCTCAGCACACGCCGATCATCGACGCGAGGCTTGCCGTGGGATTTGGGGAAAAAGGGCTCCAGACGCGCCATCTGCGCATCCGTCAGCCAGAAGAGATCAGACATGTTCACCGCTCGGTTTTCGAGCCGTGAATCATGCCGGTAAACGGAAATCAATGGGTCCTGACCCTA
>NZ_JAHVAI010000061.1 GCF_019264375.1 Sedimentimonas flavescens
TGTTTCGGTGGCTTGCCGTAGCCGACCTCGTAATCGTCGTCCTTTTTCTTCGACATCTCAGGCCCCCATCTCCGCAGGCTTGTCCGCCATGTTGCTCTCCACGTGAAGGGCTGCCTCGCGCGCATCGAAACCCTCACCGGTCTCGGCCAGGACCGCCTCCTGCCCGGTCAGCGCCTGCCAGCGCCGGATCGCAACATCGACATAGAGCGGGTCCAGCTCGACCACCCGCGCCGTACGTCCCGTCTTCTCGGCTGCCAGCAGCGTCGCCCCAGAGCCGGAGAAAGGATCGAGTACGATCTCACGCTTGTGGCTCACGTCGCGGATCGCATCGGCGACCAGCGCGGTCGGCTTGACCGTCGGGTGGTCCACGAGGTCCGCTGCCCGCCCGCGACGGAACGTATTGACCCCCGCATAGTCCCAGACATTTGTGCGGTACCGGCCGTGACGGCCAAGCTCGACATTGTTCACATGCGGCGCGGCGCCCTTCTTGAAGATGCAGATCATCTCGTGTTTCGAGCGATAGAGACTGCCCATGCCGCCGTTGGTCTTGTTCCAGACACAGAGGTTGATGAGCGTGAGCCCCTCCGCCTTGCCCGCCTCAATGAGGTCGGCAACATGGCGCCAGTCCATGCAGATCATGCTGATCCCGCCGTCCATGAGCTTTGCAGAGCTCTGGCGGATCGCGCCACGCAGAAAGTCACGAAACTGGGCCGCGCTCATCTCACCCACACCCATGGCGAACTCGCGATGACTACCTGTTTCGCCCGTGCGCACATG
>NZ_JAHVAI010000062.1 GCF_019264375.1 Sedimentimonas flavescens
GCCGGGCGCTTCGACGCCTGAACGTATCTGAAAACCGCATGGCCCCGATCAGATACACAGAGTTTCAGACACTCCCCTACCCCGATGGCACGCGCGAGGCGGTTCTGTCAGCCTACTCGCTCAAAGACGGAAAAATCTCTCGACTGGAAACCGGTGCTACCGCACTTCCGACCTGACCCCGCCACGCACTCGGGCAGGCTGCGCGGAATGCCTTCGGACAAGTTCGACCTAGTAGAGGCCTCTGAGTCTTCCCCGCCGAACGAAAGAAGGCGGGGTGCGAGCATCGCATGACCCCAAGTGATCCCGCCGTCAGCGTGCTCGAAACCCTGCACGGCTTGCCAGTAGTAAACTGCTCTTGTTCCGGTCCAAAGACGGCGCCCTCTGATAGGGCCGCGTCTTCGGTGAAGTACCGGAGACGACGACTCGCAAAAGGGCTGCGCGCCCGCTCGTACGATCCGCAATCGGGGCGCTCGGCCGCCAAGCGTATCTACGACCACACCATCGCCGAACTCTCTTTTACCCACCGCGTCGGTAGTACGGTCTAGCGCGCCTATCAAAGTGAATAGCCCCGCGTTTTCTAGACGCCTTCGGGTCTCAGTTTCCGCTGCCGTTCGAACTCGACGGGCGACAG
>NZ_JAHVAI010000007.1 GCF_019264375.1 Sedimentimonas flavescens
TCATCCGAAAGACCGTCGCCGGTGATATCCGTGTATTTCGTCCCAGAGATGTCGAACTTCTCGAAGTTCGCGAAGTCCAGACCCGTCTGGTCCGCGCCAGACGTCCCGGTGATCACATGCGTCGCAGACGTATCCGTGATCGTCCCGACCTGGCCGACCGTCTGAACATAGCCGCTCGGCGTGATCTCTTTGATCTCCTTGCCCGCAACCGTGTAGTCCAGATCCAGGAACGTCCAGAACCCTTCATCATCGATCACGCCGTCGCCATCGAGATCGTCCGTCGTCCCATTCGCCGTCACGACCGAGTAGCCGTCGTCATTCAGCCCGTTGCCGTTGACGTCGATGAAGATCGTCACGCCGCCAAGACCCGTGTCGTCATCCGAAAGACCGTCGCCGGTGATATCCGTGTATTTCGTCCCAGAGATGTCGAACTTCTCGAAGTTCGCGAAGTCGCTTGCCTCACCACCTTCATCGCCGAAAGTCTCGCCGCCCACGACGGTGACGGCGTGCCACGGAGTGGTCGTTGGCATCCAATTTCCGTCAGGGCCATCCATGTCCTCGATGACGAAATAGTCACCGACCATCACATCGCCGAAATAGTAGACACCCGAGCCGTTGGTTACCGTCGTCGCAACCGGCGTGCCGGTGCTTAGGGCCGCAGAAATCTCGGCTTCGCTCAGACCGCCGCTATTGTCGGTATCGATCGTGTCGTCGAACAGATAGATCGTCCAACCCGCGATGGGCGTATCCGTGCCGCCCGCACCGTCGCCGGCCACATCGTTGTATTTTTCACCGGTGATGTTTCCGGTCGGCTCGTAGTTTCCGAAATCGAACCCATCGAGGGTTTTGTTCAGATCGTTCTTAACCGGGTCGTAGACGTAGCCGAGCGGCCCGAGCTCTTCCGAGCCGGTATCCAGCGACGGGTCGAGCACAGACGCGCCGCCGGAGCCCTGCTCCCACCCGTCCTGCATGACCTCCACGATGATGAACTGGGCATCAGCAACATGCCCGCCGTTATTTGGAATCTGCGCATCAAGGAAGAAGTTCAGCTCGAACTCGCCGAATTCATTCGTGAAATCGGTCGCATAGGCGCCGAGCTCATACTCGTTTTGATCAAGCAGACCATCGCGATCAAGGTCGATATAGGCGCGGATTTCCCAGCCGCTCATCACCTCTTCGCCGTCATCCTGCACGCCATCGGAATCGATATCATTGAACTTGATGCCGACGACCTCGACGAATTGACGAACCGACCATTCTTCGAAACCGGAATTGTTGGTCCAGTCCGCGACAAGTTCGCCGTCAACTACATAGTCGTCCTGGTCGCCGAACTTGGAATAGAGCGTGACATAGGTGCCGTCGTTCAGATCAAAGTTCGCCTCCTCGAAACTCGAGAGCGGCACATACATGATCATGTCCGAAACACCGGAGCCCGCCTGCAGCGTGTAGTCGAGCGCGATCCAGTTATCGACCAGGATCTCGCCGTTCGCATCCAGTTCATCGAGCGACCAGACCAGTTCATAATCGGAAAGGTCGACCAAGCCCGGGTCGCCCGAGGGGACCTGTTCGTTCGAGAGATAGATCTGGACTTCGTCGAGCGAGAGATAGCTGGTCGCCCCTGAATCCGGCTCGTTGATATCAAGACGGAATTCAAGGTACTGAACGGCGTTACCCTCATCGTCGTAAAGCGTTACGACCGGGATATCGCCGTAGAACAGATCGCGCGTGAAATTCGGGCTGCTATTCTCGTCGTAATCAAGGGGCCGATCGGAGGTATTGTACCCTTCCTCCACCGGATCGTTGGTGCTGATCCGAACAAACGGATTGATCAGGCCAGTACCGGCGCCCGCCGCGTCGTTTGAGAAGAGGGCGCCATCAAGCTCGACGGTCGTGGGCGCAGGCCCCGTGAGATCGACATCAGCCCCCGCATCATCCCCGATGCCGTCCGTGAATGTCGCATAGGCGGTGTCGGAGCCGCTCGACGCGCTGACAAGGAAGCGCTCCCCCGCACTATCGTCCGGGTTCACGTACCATGACGTCACGACCGTTCCGTTTGCCAGACCGTCAAGGTCTCCGTCGCCGCCGTCGGTAACCGTCCAGCTATCATGGCCATCGCCGCCGAGGTCGATAACGACGTCGTCCGCGGTGCCCAGCACACCGTCCTCACCGGCGTCGCTGACATGCTCAACCTCGAAGGTGACACTGGCGCCGTCCTCAAGACCAGAGGCGGTGAAGAAGGCGGTCGATCCCGGCGCGTAATCATCTTTGTCGGTACTGACTGCCAAACCATCGTCAAGGATCTGGTCGTCTGACAGAATGACGTCGTTGTTATCTTCCAGTGCCATGTCTAGCCCCCACAAAATCAATTTCAAACGCATGCGATCGAAATGCGCGGCGGGCGCTCGGCCGGCCGCATCCAATCATCCTGATCGCTCTAGGAAGCCGGCCCATTCGCCGGTCGGCCCCGCCAAAACTCCATCAATACCGGCGACAGGCGCCGATGGTGCTCAGGTCGTGCTGTCTGACATGCCTCGTGGAGTTCGCTTGCTCACCCATGGAAACTCTGGATGCGACTACGAACTGCGTTGTTTCATTATTGGCTTCAATAATTCACGCCCTACGAACTTGTTCGGGCACGGTAGCAAGAAAGTTACGCAAACACTCCGTGTGCGTTTAATAGAATATGGCGAAAGTGTGGCTTTGGTGCGGCAAATTGTCAATTACGTAAAGGAAGCCATTGCCTCAGCCGGAGATTGTATCCGGGAGAGTGACAGCGCCGACAACGCGTAAGCACGGCGCCCAAACGACGCGAATCCCTCGGAATCGAGGAGGCAAGCCACATTGTGTGTATTTTGGCAACAATCAGCCCCCGGCGATTTGCGGCACCGAATGCCTCACCCCGAGATCGATTCGCCTTAGTGCAGGATCGCGTGCAATCCGACGGACACCTCAGAAGTCGAGGTGCTCCACGCTCAGCGCATTTTGCTGGATGAACTCGCGGCGCGGCTCGACAACGTCACCCATCAACTTGGTGAAGATGTCGTCGGCCTCGGCCACATCCTCGATGCGCACCTGCAACAGCGTGCGCGCCGAGGGATCGAGCGTGGTTTCCCACAGCTGCTCGGGGTTCATCTCGCCCAGACCCTTGTAGCGCTGCAAGGTCAGGCCCTTCTCGCCCTCTTGCAGGATCGCCGCCAGCAAGTCGAGCGGGCCGTTGATCAGCTGCTCGCGCTCCTTGCGGATCAGCGTCGCGGGGGTGCCGTAGGTGTCGCGCAGATCTTGCGTATATTGCCCCAGACGCCGCGACTCGGCGGCGCGCAAGACATGGCCGTCAAGGGTACGCACCTCTTCGACACCGCGCAGGATGCGGCTCAGGCGCAGGCCGTGATCCTGCGTCGGGCGGCCTTGCCAGCCGCGCTCATATTCCAGCGCTACCAGATCAAGGCGCCGCGCGACGCTATCGGCCACCGCCTGCGCATCGGCATCCATCGCCCCGGGCAGCATCGCCCCGGCAATCGCTGCCTGCTCAAGGATGTTGCGCGGGTAATGCGTCGGGAAGGTCGCGAGGATACGCTTGATCACGCGAGCCTCCTCGACCACGCGCAGCAGATCCTGACCGGTGATTTCCTCGCCGCTGCCAAGGCGCAGCATCGCGCCTTCGACGCCCTGATGCACCAGGAAGTCATCCAGCGCCGCCTGGTCCTTGAGATAGACCTCGGACTTGCCGCGCGCGACTTTGTAAAGCGGCGGCTGCGCGATGTAGAGATAACCGTGCTCGATCAGCTCGGGCATCTGGCGGAAGAAGAAGGTCAGCAGCAGCGTACGGATGTGGGCGCCGTCCACGTCGGCATCGGTCATGATGACGATCTTGTGGTAGCGCAGCTTGTCGATGTTGAACTCGTCGCGGCCAATGCCGGTGCCAAGCGCGGTGATCAGCGTGCCGATCTGGTCAGACGACAGCATCCGGTCAAAGCGCGCGCGCTCGACGTTCAGAATCTTGCCACGCAGCGGCAGCACCGCCTGGTTCTTGCGCTCGCGCCCCTGCTTGGCCGAACCGCCGGCCGAGTCACCCTCGACCAGGAAGACTTCGGACAGGGCGGGGTCTTTCTCCTGGCAGTCGGCCAGCTTGCCGGGCAGCGAGGCCACGTCCATCGCGGTCTTGCGCCGCGTCAGCTCGCGCGCCTTGCGGGCCGCCTCGCGCGCAAGGGCCGCCTCGACGATCTTGCCGACGATCTGCTTGGCCTCGCCGGGATGTTCCTCGAACCACTCGCTGAGCTTCTCGTTCACCAGATTCTCAACCGCGGGACGCACCTCGGAGGAGACCAGCTTATCCTTGGTCTGGCTGGAGAATTTCGGGTCCGGCACCTTGACCGACAGCACGCAGGTCAGGCCTTCGCGCGCGTCGTCACCGGTAAAATCGACCTTCTCGCGCTTGGCGATGCCGCTGTCTTGGGCATATTTCGTGATGGTGCGCGTCAGCGCGCCGCGGAAGCCCGCAAGGTGCGTGCCGCCATCGCGCTGCGGGATGTTGTTGGTGAAGGGCAGCACGGTTTCGTGGTAGCTGTCGTTCCACCACATCGCCACTTCGACGCCGATCCCGCGCACCTCGCCGACCATATAGATCGGCTCGGGCATGACGGCGGCTTTCGACCGGTCGAGGTATTTCACAAACTCGCGCACGCCACCTTCGTAATGCAACTCGGTACGCAGAGCGTCGGCGGGCCGGTCGTCTTCAAGAATGATCCGCACGCCCGAGTTCAGGAAGGCCAGCTCGCGCAGGCGGGTTTCGAGCGTCTTGAACACATAGTCGAGGTTCGAGAACGTGCCCTCGGGGTCGTTGATCTTGGACGAGGCCATGAAGCGCACCTCGGTGCCCTTCTCGCCGGGCGCATCGCCCACTTCGCGCACATGCTCAACGCATTCGCCCTTTTCGAAACGGGCGTAATATTCCTTGTCGTTGCGCCAGACGCGCAGTTCGAGCCAATCCGAGAGCGCGTTCACAACCGACACGCCCACGCCATGCAGACCGCCCGAGACCTTGTAGGCGTTGCCGCCCTCATCGGTGTTGTTGAACTTACCGCCCGCATGCAGCTGCGTCATGATGACCTCGGCCGCCGAGACACCCTCTTCGGCATGGATATCGACCGGAATCCCGCGCCCGTTGTCGCGCACCGAGACCGAGCTGTCGGCGTGAATCTTCACCGCAACGTAGTTGGCATGGCCCGCCAGAGCCTCGTCGATGCCGTTATCGACGACCTCGTAGACCATGTGATGCAGGCCCGAGCCATCGTCGGTATCGCCGATATACATGCCCGGCCGTTTGCGCACCGCTTCCAGGCCCTTGAGAACCTTGATGGAATCGGCGCCGTATTCGGCCTTGTTCTTGGTGTTCTCGGTCATGCCCGCCCATCCTCAATATCACCGGCGATTTATAGTGGGTCGGCGGGGGAATGTCACGTCCAAGACACAAGATTTGGTGGGCTTATGACGCAGGCGGAATGCTGAGCGCCCCATCGGCAGAGAGCGCCCAGAACGGGTTCATCGCCAATTCCCAGACATGGCCGTCGGGATCGGTGAAATAGCCCGAGTATCCGCCCCAGAAGACCTTTTCAGGCGCCTTCAGCGCCGTAGCCCCCGCCGCCAGCGCGGCAGCAAAAGCGGCATCCACCTCGGCCTCGGTATCGAAGTTCTGTGCCAGCGTCATCGCGCCGGTGCCAAGCGCGGCGCCCGGCCGCCCCTGATCGGCCGCCAGATCCGCGCGCCCGAAGAGGCCCAGGGCCATCCCGGAAAGCTGGAAAAAGACCACGCTATCGAGCGCCTGAACCGGGCGCCAGCCAAGCGCCTCGTAAAACGCCCGCGCCCGCGGGATGTCAGCCACGCCGAGGGTGATCAGGGTGACGCGCTGCTTGGGATAACTCATAGTGCGCTCCTTTCGTTGACCTGCGAGACACCTTCGTGCTCGACGACCTCGTAATAGCGCCCACGCGGCCCGAGGCTGTCGTAAAGCTCGGCCCCCGTCCCGGTCATCACGACCTGCGCGGGCAGGGTGCAGATCTCGTCATAAAGCGCCGCGCGCCGTCCCGCATCAAGATGCGCGGCCACCTCATCAAGCAGCACCACGACCGGCTCCCCCGCCAGCGCGCGGGCATTCGCCAGCACGAGCGAAATCAACAGCGCCTTTTGCTCTCCGGTCGAGCAGAGTGCGGCGGGCACGTCCTTCTCGGCATAGATCGCCTCAAGATCGACGCGGTGCGGTCCTTCGAGCGTCCGCCCCGCCGCCATGTCGCGCCGCCGCCCCTCGGCCAGCGCGGCGGCCAGATCCTCGGGGCCGCCATTGACGATGGCCAGATGCGCGGCGGGAAAGGCGGTTGCCGCGCCATCCTGCGCCGCTGAAATGCGGGCCAGTGCCTCGGCACGATTGGCGGCGATCAGCGCGGCGGCCTCGGCCATCTGGCCCTCCAGCGCGTGATACCAGCGCTGATCGCTGACCTGATCCTTGAGCAGCCGGTTACGCTCGCGCATGGCCTTCTCATAGGCCAGAACCGCCTCGGCATGGGCGGGCACGAAGGACAGGGTGATCCGATCGAGAAACCGTCGCCGTCCCTCGGCCCCCTCGATCCACAGCCGGTCCATCGCGGGCACCAGCCAGAGCACCCGCAGGATGCGCCCAAGCGCTACCTGAGGCGCCGCCTTGCCATCGATCAACACCTCGCGCGAGGCGCCGGGCAGGGCCGTGGTTTCGATCTCGTGCAACTCGGTCTCGGCGCGGATCTTCCAGCCCACCGCCTCGGCGCGGCGCATCAACTCTTCGGCCGAGGCCCGCCGCAACCCGCGGCCGGGGCTGAGCAAGGAAATCGCCTCAAGGATATTGGTCTTGCCCGCGCCATTCGGCCCGTAGATCGCCACCGGCCGCCCGTCGAACGCCAGATGCGAACGCCGATGCGAGCGGAACTGCAATAGAGTCAGCTCCCTCAGCATCGGCGCCCTTTCACTGCATTGGATCGCAGACCGGAACCGGCCCCGATCACACGCGCATCGGCATCACGACATAGACCGCCGAGGTGTCGTTGCCCTCGCGCATCAGCGTCGGATCGCCGGAAGAGTTGAACATGAAGACGGCGTTCTCGCGGTCCACCTGGCTTGCGATTTCAAGCAGATACTTGGCGTTGAAGCCAATTTCGAGCCGCTCGTCGCCATAGGCCACGGCCAGTTCTTCCTCGGCCGCACCCGCATCGGGGGCGTTGACCGACAGCACCAGCCGGTCTTCGTCGAGGCTGAGCTTGACGGCGCGCGAACGCTCGGACGAGACGGTCGCCACGCGGTCCACGGCCTTGGCAAATTCCGAGGCATCGACCTCAAGCCGGCGGGTGTTACCCATCGGAATGACGCGCGTGTAATCAGGGAAGGTGCCGTCGATGACTTTCGAGGTCAACGTGATCACCGGGGTGGCAAAGCGCACCTTGGTTTCGGAAACCGAAACCGCGATGGCGGTTTCGTCGTCATCCAGAAGCTTGCGCAGCTCGTTCACCGTTTTGCGCGGCACGATTACGCCGGGCATCCCCTGCGCACCATCGGGCAGGGGCGCATCGATCCGCGCCAGCCGGTGGCCATCGGTCGCCACGCAGCGCAGCGCCGGGCCATCTTCGCCCGTCGCGACATGCATATAGACGCCGTTGAGGTAATAGCGCGTCTCTTCGGTCGAGATCGCGAATTTCGACTTGTCGAAGAGGCGCCGCAGCACGCCCGCCTTGGCCGAGAAATTCGCCGTATATTCCGACGAGGCCATGACCGGGAAATCTTCCTTGGGCAGCGTGGCGAGGTTGAAACTCGACCGCCCCGCCTGGATCGTCAGCCGCCCCGCCGCCGCATCATCGGTCAGCGAGATAAGCGCGCCATCGGGCAGTTTGCGCACAATCTCATGCAGCATGACCGCCGAAACGGTGGTGGCGCCAGCGCGTTCAACCTGCGCGGGGGCCTTGTCGACCACCTCGATATCAAGGTCGGTGGCGCGGAACGATACCGTGCTGCCTTCCGCCTCGATCAGCACATTCGCGAGGATCGGAATCGTGTTGCGGCGCTCGACGACCGACTGAGCCTGAGCCACCGCCTTCAGAAGCGCGGCACGTTCGATGCTGAATTTCATTTCCATCCCCCACGGCAGACCGGAACGGAAAGGTAACATCTCTCCGCTCAGGCTCAAGATTTTTCAGGACATTCGGCCGCTTTGGCGCGGGCGTCAAGGGCTCGGCGTGTCGCGTCAGCTTTCCAGAAGCCGACGCAGCAGCGCGATATCCTCGGCCAGTTGCCGATCGCCGTCCTTCAATTCCTCGATCTTGCGGATGCCATGCATGATCGTGGTGTGGTCACGGCCACCGAAACGACGCCCGATCTCGGGCAGGCTGCGGGTGGTCAGCTGCTTGGACAGATACATCGCCACCTGACGCGGACGCGCGATGGTGCGCACGCGCTTGGGCCCGATCATATCGGACAGGCGGACGTTGTAATGCTCGGCCACCTTGCGCTGGATCTCCTCGATCGAAACCTTGCGATCCGAGGCGCGCAGGATGTCGGTCAGGCATTCCTGCGCCAGATCCAGCGTGATCTCGCGCCCGACCAGCGAGGCGAAGGCGAAGAGACGGGTCAGCGCGCCTTCCAGCACTCGAACGTTGGTCGTGATGCGATGCGCGAGGAACTCCAGCACGCCCGAGGCCAGCTTGAGGCCCGGATACTGGGCGCGGTAGGCCTCGGTCTTGGTCTGAAGGATGCCAAGGCGCAGCTCATAGTCGGTCGGGTGCAGATCGACCACGAGGCCGCACTGCAGACGCGATTTGATACGCTCTTCGAGATCCTTGATTTCTCCCGGCGCGCGGTCGGCCGAGATGACGATCTGCTTGCCCTGATCGACAAGCGCGTTGAACGTGTGGAAGAATTCTTCCTGCGTGCTGTCCTTGCCGGCGATGAATTGCACGTCATCGACCATCAGCACATCGACCGAGCGGAACAGCTCCTTGAAGTCCATGATCTGACGCTCACGCAGGGCCTGCACGAAGCGATACATAAACTGTTCGGCCGAGAGATAGAGCACGCGCAGGTCGGGGCGGCGGATCTGCAGCTCATGCGCGATGGCATGCATCAGGTGGGTCTTACCAAGACCCACGCCGCCATAGAGGAACAGCGGGTTGAAGGTAACCGGACCGCCCTCGGCCACGCGGCGCGCGGCGGCATGGGCCAGCTCGTTCGGTTTGCCGACAACGAAACTGTCGAAGGTGAAGCGCGCATCAAGCGGCGCGCCGGGAAGCTCGGCGCCATCGACCGGGCGCGCAACACGGGCGCGCGCCGGAGCCGGGGCCACGGCGGGTTTTGAGATTTCGGCTGCGGGAATCGCACGCAGGGCAGGCACACGGATGTCGATCCGCTCGGCCGCGACACCGGCCGCGCGCAGCTCGCGCAGAATCGGTTCGGCGAAATTGCGCGACACCCAGTCACGCATGAATTTGGTCGGTGCTTCGAAGGCCGCGATGCCTTCGGACATCTCGATCAGCCGAAGCGGCGCGATCCAGGTCGAGTAGTTGTTCTTGCCAACGCTCTTGAGAAGCTCATCACACACCCGCCCCCAGGTCTCGTCCGTCATTTTCTTGCCTATTCAAAACACACACGGTCAGCCGCATCCGCATCCCCTGGCATTGCTGGCCTTAACCCCGCGTGAGTGGAGCGCGCAGCCAGCGATTGGGACACAGAAAACCGGCCCGGGAATCCCGAGTCAGGCAGTATCTGCCGATGGCGAGGGCGCAGAGCCCTCAGGAATCGGATTCGCATCATTCGAGGCCAGGAGACCCGGCTGTTTTTACTTGTCGTGGCAGACGTTTATGCCTGCTCCAGTCCCGAAAAGATGCGTCATGTCCCCCAAGGCGACGTGAATCGCAAGTAGACGCTAGCGCGGCGCGGAGCCCCCACGCAACCGATCTTCACTCTTGACGCAGGATTCGTGTCACCGAATCTGCGCCAGTTGGTCAAACCTGCAACACCTCATTTTAAACATTTGAAAAACAACAAAAAATAAAAGGCGCCCGATTGGGCGCCTTTGGCAACAGTCTGTTTCAGCGGACAATCAGACCGCGAGAGCTTTCACGCGCGCAGCAAGGCGCGAGATCTTGCGCGACACGGTATTCTTGTGCAGCACGCCCTTGGTCACGCCACGGGCCAGTTCCGGCTGAGCGGCACGCAGAGCAGCAACGGCAGCTTCGGCATTGCCCGAAGCGATCGCTTCTTCGACC
This sequence comes from Sedimentimonas flavescens, assembly GCF_019264375.1. GTDB lineage: Bacteria > Pseudomonadota > Alphaproteobacteria > Rhodobacterales > Rhodobacteraceae > Rhodobacter > Rhodobacter flavescens. The sequence goes on from NZ_JAHVAI010000007.1 coordinate 10,275, forward strand.
TTGCGCACATAGGTGCGGATGCGCGAACGGCGAGCTTTGTTGATGTCGTTGCGGCGCTCGTTCTGGCGGGCGCGTTTCTTGGACTGGGGCGTATTGGCCATGTGTTTTTCCGACTTTCCGGGTCTGTTACAATTTCGATTGCGCAACAAAGCCCGGTCGTCCCAGCGAACCGGTTGATTCTAGCCTGAGCGGGCTCCACGCGCATGTGAGGCGGCCTCATAAACGAGAATCGCCAAAAAGAAAAGCCCCGAAGGGGGCCTTTCGCTTATTTGTCGCGGAACTGCGGCTGGCGCTTTTCGAGGAAGGCCGACATCCCTTCCTTCTGATCCTCGGTCGAGAACAGCGAGAAGAAGATCCGGCGTTCGAAATGCACGCCCTCTTGCAGCGTGGTCTCGTAGGAGCGATTGACGCATTCCTTGACGACCATCGAGGTCAGCACCGACTTCTCGGCGACCTTCTGGGCCACGGCCATTGCTTCCTGCATCAGCTTGGCGGCGGGTACGACGCGGCTCACCAGACCCGAGCGCTCGGCCTCGGCGGCATCCATGAAGCGGCCGGTCAGGTGCATGTCCATCGACTTCGACTTGCCGACAAAGCGCGTCAGGCGTTGCGTGCCCCCGATCCCGGCGACGACGCCCAGGTTGATCTCGGGCTGGCCGAACTTGGCGTTGTCGGCGCAGATGATGAAGTCGCACATCATCGCCAACTCGCAACCGCCGCCAAGAGCATAGCCCGCGACCGCCGCGATGATCGGCTTGCGCGTGCGCAGGATGCTGTCGGAATTGTCGGAGAAGTAGTTCTGGGTATACATGTCGACAAAAGACTTGTCGGCCATTTCCTTGATGTCAGCACCGGCCGCAAAGGCCTTCTCGGAGCCGGTAATGACGATGCAGCGCACCTTTTCATTGGCGTCCGCCGCCTTCAGCGCCTCGGCCAACTCTCCCAGCAGGATCGAGTTCAGCGCGTTCAGGGCTTCGGGGCGATTCAACCGGATCAGGGCGACATAGTCTTCGATCTCGACGATCAGGGTCTGGTAGGCCATGTGGCGTTGCCTTTCCTTGTGATGGCAGGAGTCCTATCAGGACCGCCGCGATTATCAAGCCTGACTTCGCGGATGCAGCATCACTAGCGCTGGCAGCTGGGGCAGAAGAAGCTCGAGCGCCCCGACTGCACGATGCGCCGGATGGGCGTGGCGCAGGTGATGCAGGGTTCGTCCTCGCGGTCGTAAACGCGGAAGCTGTGTTGGAAATAGCCCAGCTCGCCATCAGCCTGGCGGTGGTCGCGCAGGCTCGATCCGCCCGCCTCGATCGCCTCGGCCAGAACCTCGCGAATGATCGGCACAAGGCCCGCTACCCGCCTTGCAGCGATCTTGCCGGCCTGGCGGCGTGGGTCGATGCCCGCGCGAAACAGCACTTCGGAGACGTAGATATTGCCCAAGCCCGCCACCACGCGCTGATCGAGCAGCGCGGCCTTGATCGGTGTCGCGCGGCCTTTCAGGCGCGCCACAAGGTAGTCTTCGTGGAAATCGTTGCCGAAGGGTTCGGGGCCAAGGCCCGCAAGCAGCCAGTAGGCCTCTTCGCGGTCGGTACGCACCAGATCCATCGCACCAAAGCGCCGCGCGTCATTGAAGGTCACCCGTGCGCCGCCCTCCATGTGCAGAACGACGTGATCATGCTTTTGCGGCGCGGGATGGTCGAGGTGAAAGCCCCCCAGCATCACGCCCGACACCAGCATCCGCCCCGACATGCCCAGATGGATCAGCAGGCTCTCGCCCCGGTCCAGATCGGCCAGGATATATTTCGAGCGCCGCCGCAACTGCACCACGCGCGCACCGGTCAGCCGCCCGGCCATGTTCTCGGGCAGGGGCCAGCGCAGATCGGGGCGATTAACCTCGGCCTGCACGATCAGCCGCCCCTCCATCGCAGGCAAAAGGCCGCGCCGGACGGTTTCTACCTCGGGCAGTTCGGGCATCGTTGCTCCTGTCGCATTGTCATGGCCGCTGGGGTCCCTATAAGAAGGGGGAGTTTTTCAGATCGGCAAGAGCGCATGAGCACGGATCAGACCAGGACCACGCATTTCGGCTTCAAGACCGTCGATGAAGGGGAGAAGGCCGGGCTTGTCCATGGCGTCTTCTCACGCGTGGCATCGAAATACGACATCATGAACGATCTGATGAGCCTGGGTATCCACCGGGTCTGGAAGGACGCGATGATGGACTGGCTTGCGCCGCGCCCCGGACAAAAGCTGCTCGACGTGGCGGGCGGCACGGGCGATGTGGCTTTCCGCTTCCTCAAGCGCGCGCCGGGTGCCAGCGCCACGGTCTGCGACATGACCGAGTCGATGCTGATCGAGGGCCAGAAGCGCGCCGAGGCCGAGGACATGGCCGATCGCCTCAAATGGGTGGTGGGCGATGCGATGGCCCTGCCCTTCGAGGACAACACTTTCGACGTCTATACGATCTCGTTCGGCATCCGGAACGTGACCCGTATCCCCGATGCGCTGCGCGAGGCCTACCGCGTGCTTCGCCCCGGCGGGCGGCTGATGGTGCTTGAATTCAGCCAGATCCCGAACGACATGCTGCAATCTCTTTATGACGCTTATTCGTTCAACGTCATCCCGGTGATGGGCCAGATCGTCGCCGACGACCGCGACAGCTACCAGTATCTGGTCGAATCGATCCGCAAGTTCCCGACGCAGGAAATCTTCGCCTCGATGATCCGCGAGGCGGGGTTCGAGCGCGTGAAATACCGCAACCTTTCGATGGGGATTGCGGCGCTCCATTCCGGCTGGAAGATCTGAGATGCGGGGACCTCATAACATCTGGCGGCTGATCCGCACCGGCGCCACCTTTGAGCGCACCGGGGCGATGAAGGTCGCGCTCGAGGCCGTTGAAGCGCCGCCGCGCCTGCGGTTGGTGGCACGCATCATGGGCTGGCCGTTCAAATGGCTAGGTTACAAGGGCGATCCGAATCTGCCGCCGGTGACCCGCGCGATCACCGCGCTCGGACCGGCCTATATCAAGTTCGGACAGGTCCTCTCGACCCGCCCCGATGTCGTGGGCGAGGAACTGGCCGACCAGCTGCGTGTGCTGCAAGACAAGCTGCCGCCCTTCCCGACCGAAGTCGCCAAACGCATGATCGCGGCCGAGCTTGATCGCCCGGTGGACGAGATGTTCTTCGATTTCTCGGAGCCCGTCGCCGCCGCTTCGATCGCGCAGGTCCATTCCGCGCGCCGCGCCGATACTGGCGCCTGCGTCGCCGTCAAGGTCCTGCGCCCCGAGATCGAGCGCGCCTTCCGCCGCGACCTCGACGCCTTCCATTTCGCCGCCGACATGATCGAGCGGCTCTCTCCCGCCTCGCGCCGACTGCGCCCGACCGATGTCGTCAAGCATTTCGAAGGCGTTGTGATGGGGGAGCTTGACCTGCGGCTCGAGGCCTCGGCCGCCTCGCAATTTGCGGCCAACACGGCAGGCGACACGGGTTTTGCCGTGCCGCAGCCGATCTGGTCGATGTCGAGCCGCCGCGTGATGACCATGGACTGGGCCGAGGGCGTGTCAATCGGCGACCCCGACGCGATCCGCGCCGCGGGCCACGATGTCGTGGCGATCTCCGAGCGCGTGCTACAACTCTTCCTCAGCCACGCGCTGCGCGACGGTTATTTCCACGCCGACATGCATCACGGCAACCTCAAGGTGGCCGCGAATGGCGATGTCATCGCCTATGACTTCGGCATCATGGGGCAGATCGACGAATATACCCGTCGGGTCTATGCCGAGATCCTGATGGGCTTCATCCGCCGCGATTATCGCCGCGTGGCCGAGGTGCATTTCGAGGCGGGCTACGTGCCCGCCGACCGCGACGTGAACGAATTCGCCCTGGCTCTGCGCGCCGTGGGCGAGCCGATCTTTGGCATGGACGCCACGCATATCTCGATGGCGCGCCTGCTGGCCTACCTCTTCGAGGTGACCGAGCGCTTCGGGATGCAAACCCGGACCGAGCTGATCTTGCTGCAACGCACCATGGTCGTGGTCGAGGGCGTCGCGCGTTCGCTCAACCCCGCGATCAACATCTGGGAAACCGCGCAGCCGGTGGTCGAGAAATACATCCGCGAGAACCTCGGCCCGCGCGCGGCGATCCGCGATCTGGTGCGTACGGTAATGATCCTGGGCGATTTCGGTCCGCGCCTGCCCGAGCTTCTGCGCTCGGCGCTGGAACGGCAGGCCGCGCCGGTCGCGCCGCCCGAGCCGAAAAGCCGGATGCACATTGCCGGGCTAGCGGCAGTCGGTCTCGCGTTGCTGGCGGTTGGCGTGGCCGTCGGGCAGATCCTCTAGGACCTGCCCGCCTCGCGCAGCGCGGTGACGTCGCTGGCCGCAACGGTCGCACCCCCTTCAAGCACCAGCATCGTTCCGTTGCCGGTGCCTTGCGCCTCGACGATCCGGCTATAGACCTCGACCGTGTCCGTCGAGATCAGCGTGCCGTTATTGTAGCTTTCCAGCCGGAACGAATAGTTGCCCGCAGGCAGCGGTGCGCCATTCGCATCCGTCCCCGCCCAGTCGAGCGTCTCGGCGCTGGCCGCGATCGTCTGGCGCATGACCTCGGCCCCGCTTGCTTCATAGGTAACCAGCACCGCCTGATCGGCCCCAACCGCCGGGTTCGGCGCCAGGGTAATCGGCGCGCCATCGAATCGGGCGGGTGCGGCGACGCGCGCCTCCATCCCGACCCAGCCGGCCATCTCTGCCATCCCTGCGACCCCAATCTGCGCTGCAAGCGCCTGCAGCAGCGTATTGGTCTGGACCTGCTGCTCGACCCCCGAGAAGGTCGCCAATTGCACCGCGTAATCCGAGCTTTCGATCGGGTTCAGAGGGTCCTGGTTTTGCATCTGCACCGTCAGCATCTTGAGAAACGTCTGAAAGTCCGAAGTCAGCGCACCCTTGCTTTGGGTCGCCGTGCTGGTGGCGGGGGTGCTGGTAACCGGGGCAACGCTGGTCATGGCGGAAAGCTCCTTCACATTCGCAAATCGAGGCCGCGTCCTGCGGCGGAGGGTTTCGGCGGGATCTGCACGGGTCGGACGGGATCGATCGTCGGGGCCAACTCCATCCCTTCGTCGGGATCGGGAGGCGGGGCGGGCCTCTGCCCGGAATGCTCGGCAAAGCTGAAAGCCACGTCGCGAAATCCGAGGTCGCGAAAATCGCGCGCCAGAAGATCCGCATGGCGGCGCATGAGGTCCAGCGTTTCGGGGCGTTCGGCCTGAATCGAGACGCTCATGACCCCGTCATGGGCCTGCAATCGCAGTTTTACCTTGCCCAGTTCCTCGGGGGCCAGCGCCACTTCAACCATGCCGTCGCGCTGCGCGCCCGCTGCCTCGGCCAGTTGCCGGGAGACGTGAACCGGGGTTGCGGGCGGTTCGGCAACACCTGGGCGCGGCGACAGGGGTACAGTCTGAACCTCGAGGGCGAGACCGCGCGCGGTCGGGGCCACCACCTCGGCAATCCCCCCGAGGCTTTCCGTATCCCCCCGCCCGCGCTGCTGGCGCTGATCGACCCCGCCCCCCGCCAAGAACGCCTGCGTTGGCATTTGCGGCGAACCTGCCGCCCCTGACACGGGAGAGGAGGCGGTCTGGTCCTCCGGCTTGTCGGGGGCAGGTGAAAAAGGCACGACCATCGCGCCGGAGGTTTCGCCCTTCGGCACATCAGGCACGTTGCGCGGCGAGATTTCTGCAAGACCCGGCGCGGGCACGCCGCCGTTTGCAAGTTCCGCGCGGCGGGCCGATTCCAACGCCGTCGCGGATGTAGGGTTTTGCGCCGCAGCGGGCGCGGGATCACGTGCCACCCGCTGCGTAGAACCGGGCGTGAATGCTGGCCCAAACGCCACCGCAGCCGCAAGCGCGGCGGCCGCCGCCGGAAGCTCCGAACCTGCCGGGGGCGGATCAACGCTGGCAGCGGGCCCCACAACGCAGGCGCTATCGGCAGGCTCTGCAGGAACCATGGCAGCGAGCTCCGGGCCAAGGGAAACTGTGTTCCCAACGACATTACTCCGGGCTGCTGGTGGCTCTGAAGCGGGGGGGTCGGATGGGACCTGATCCGACGTGACCAGCGCCCCCCTGTCGGGCAGCGGGGATGTTCGGATGAGCGCTTCGGCGCTGCCCCCCGCGCCGGGCGCGGCCGGGTCAGGCATGGCAGGGGCGGAGGGCAACAGCAGGACAAGCGCCGCGCAACTCAGCGGCTCGGGGCGCGGGCCGACATCCGTTTTCGCCGGATCGTCCTGTCGCGGCGCGGAGGGATCCGCCCCACCCTCAAGCAAATTCCCGAACGCGCCGTCTGGCAGGCCAAGGCCTTTCGCCTTGCCTCCCGGATTGGCGGCAAGCGGTGCTCCCGTCGCCGGGCGGTCTGCGGGTGTCAACTGCGGCATCGTCCCCTCGACTTCTGTCGATCCGCCGCCAGCCTGTCAGCGAGAGGTTACTGCTTCTTTACTCCTGACGCGGATAGTGGACGAAATCGATTCAATTGGAGCGACCGCCATGTTCGATCCGACCGCCCGCACCGGTGCCGCGACAGCGCCGAGCGCCCCGAAACCCGCGCTGCGGCAAGCCGCGCAGGATTTGGAGGCTGCTTTCCTGGCCGAGATGCTCAAACAGGCGGGCCTTGGCAAAAGCCAGCAGGCCTTCGGCGGCGGCGCTGGAGAAGAGCAGTTTTCCTCGTTCCTCGTGCAGGAACAGGCAAGCCTGATGGCGCAGCGCGGCGGCATCGGCCTGGCAGAGCGGCTGTTCGCGGCCATGCAGAAGGATCAGGCCAATGGCTGAGCCCAAATCCCCCGCCGATCAGATGCGCGCCGTGTTGCAGGCTGAACGTGAGGCCATCCGCAGCGGCGATTTTGCTGCGCTCGAGACGCTGGTCCGGTGCAAGACCGACCTGCTTGCGCGGCTTGAAGGCGAATCGGGGACCGCGCTTTCAGCCCTGCGTGATGCCGCGCAACAAAACGGCCGAATGCTGGCCGCCGCGCTCGAAGGCGTGCGCGCCGCGCAACGCCGCCTTGGCCTGATCCGCGAGGCCGCACGCGGCTTCCAAAGCTATGACAGCGCCGGGCGCGCGCAGCGCATCAGCCGCGAGGGCGGCTCGGGCCTCGAGCATCGCGCCTGAGACAATCGACTAAAATCCAAACGATTCAGGGGCCGGCAACTTGCCGGCCTTAGCTTTCTGTTAGGTGATCCGCTGCAAGGATCGCCTTGCATCCTTGGGATGGCGCGGCACCCGACTCAGCGCCGCATCGGTCAGAACGCCACGAGCGCCGTTTGAAAACGGCAAGCGAAACCCGGCGCAAAGCGCCGTTTTTGGAAGGACATGACATGTCGAGCATTCTGACGAACTCCAGCGCGATGGTGGCGCTGCAAACGCTCAAGGGCATCAACTCGGGTCTGGCCAAGACCCAGGCCGAGATCTCGACCGGCAAATCCATCGCCTCGGCCAAGGATAACGCGGCGATCTGGGCCATCTCGAAAGTGATGGAATCGGATGTGAAGGGCTTCTCGGGCATCTCCGACAGCCTTGCGCTTGGCGAATCGACCGTTGCTGTGGCGCGCCAGGCTTCAGAAACCATCACCGACCTGCTGACGGACATGAAGGGCAAGATCGTCGCCGCGCAGGAATCGAACGTCGATCGCGGCAAGATCCAGAACGACATCAACGCGCTCAAGGATCAGATCAACTCGGTCATCGGCGCGGCGCAGTTCAACGGGCTGAACCTGGTCGATGGCAGCAATTCGAGCGTGAACGTGCTTTCGTCGCTCGACCGCACCGCGACCGGGGTGAATGCTGCCCATATCCAGGTCGACGGGCAGAACCTGTCGACCGGCGGCTACACCGCCAAGGCGGTGTTCAGCTCGGCCAACGCCTCGACGACCAAGGATGTGGCTGCGGCCACGCTGGCCAAGGCTGATACCAGCACCGTCTCGTTCACCCTCGACCGGACGATCACCTATGCCGAGGGCGACGCGATCTCGATGCGGATCGGCGAGCAGGAGGTGCGCTATACCGTCAGTGCGGGCGACGCGGCGCAGACGGCGACCGAACAGTCGAACCGGATCCTGGCGGGGCTTGCCTCGGCGATCGACGCGCTCGGCATTGCCGACCTTGAGATCACCACCAGCGCGGCGGACGGCTCGAACGACGGCGCGATCACGCTGACGGTTACCGACACCGCAATCGACGGTCTTGCCACCGATACCCCGGCCGATGTGGTCGGGCTGGACCAAGACCTCAACATCACCGCGCAGTTCCACTCGGCAGGCGCGGGTGGCCTGTCGGCGCTGACCGGCCTTGATGTCACGACCAACACCGGCGCAACTGCGGCGCTTGGCGCGATCGAATCGCTGATCGACACGGCCACCAATGCCGCGGCCAACTTCGGTTCGATCGAGGGGCGCATCCAGACCCAGTCGGAGTTCATCTCGAACCTTTCGGACGCGATGAAGACCGGGATCGGCTCGCTCGTCGATGCGGATATGGAAGAGGCCTCGGCCCGCCTGCAGTCGCTGCAAACCCAGCAGCAGCTTGGCATCCAGGCGCTGTCGATCGCCAACCAGCAGCCGCAGAACATCCTGTCGCTGTTCCGCTGAAACGAACGGGGGGCGCCTGACACGGGCGCCCCCTTCTTCGCGGCAAAGCCGCGTTCCGATGCATCCAGCCACAGGAAGGACTTCCCGTGTACGCAACGACTCTGGCCAAAACGGCCTATGGCAACCCCGCTCAGCCGACCCGCACCCTGCGCGGCACCGAATATGAACTGTTCGCCCGCATCACCCATAGTCTCAAGCAATCGAGCGCGGGCGGGCCGACGCAATTCGCAGCGCTTGCCACGGCGCTCTATGAAAACCGCCGCCTCTGGACGACGCTGGCCGCCGATGTGGCCTCGCCCGAGAATGGCTTGCCGTCCGAACTGCGCGCGCGGCTTTTCTACCTGAACGAATTCACGCAGATCCACAGCCGCAAGGTGCTTGCGGGCGCGGCCTCGGCCGATGTCCTGGTCGAGATCAACACCGCGATCATGCGCGGTCTGCGCCATGAAGACGGGGCCGCAGCATGAGCGGCCTTGTCCTGAAACTCGCCCCCAAGGAGCGGGTGCTGATCAACGGCGCGGTGATCGAGAATGGCGACCGGCGCTCGCGCCTCGCGATCATGACACCCAATGCGCATATCCTGCGCCTGCGCGATGCGATCCACCCCGAAGAGGTCAACACGCCCGTGCGCCGCGTGTGCTACATCGTGCAGCTGGTACTGTCAGGGGATGCCGACCCGCAAGAGGCGCGAATGCAGCTCTTGCGCGGGATCGAACAACTCAGCCAGGCCCTGACCGATCACGACAGCCGGGCGCAACTGACTCTGGCCACCGAGGCGGTACTTGAGGCGCAGTATTACCAGGCACTCAAGGCCCTGCGCAGCCTCTTGCCGCGCGAGGCGCGTCTGCTGGCGGCAGCGCGGGCATGAGCTACACGCCGGTGATACCGATGGGCGGCTACGCCGGCTGGAAGTTCCTCAACCGGACGATGGAGAAGCAGCAGGCGGCCTTTACGGCCTCGGCCCAGATCCAGCGCAACGAAGATTATTTCCGCGAAAAGATAGGCTCGGTGACCACGGCGGCCGAGCTTGTCGCGGATCGGCGTCTGCTGTCCGTGGCCCTTGGTGCCTTTGGCCTCGATGACGATATCAACAACCGCTATTTTATCCAGAAGGTGCTGGACGAGGGGTCGCTTGACGGCGACGCATTGGCGAACAAGCTGGCCGACAAGCGCTATCTGGCCCTGACCAAGGCCTTCGGTTTTGGCGATTTCTCGACCCCGCGCACGGTGCTGAGCGACTTTCCCGACGAGATCGTGGCGCAATACCGCGAGCGCCAGTTCGAGATCGCGGTGGGCGAGGCAGATAATTCGATGCGGCTCGCGCTGTCGCTGCGGCGTGACCTGCCCGAACTGGCGGCGCAGGGCTCTTCGGAAAAGACCAAATGGTTCACCATCATCGGCTCCAACACCATGAGCACGGTGTTCCGCACCGCTCTAGGGCTACCCGAGAGCGTCTCGTCTCTCGATGTCGATCAGCAGCTTGAGATCTACCGGAGCCGGACCGAGCAGGCCTTCGGCTCATCCGATCCCGGCCAGTTCGCGCAGCCCGACCGGATCGAAGAACTGATCAAGACCTACCTGCTGCGCGCGGAACTGGGGAGCGGCGCGGCTGCAAGCTCGCAATCGATTGCGCTGCAATTGCTCAGCGCCTCGGCAGGATCGGGTCTGTCCATCTTGCTCTAGCGCGGCATTGCGTCGAATCTGATGCGCCCCGTGCGGGTTTGCGGCACTATCCCAAAGAATAGGCCGCTAGCCTTCTGCCCAGATAGCAGCGGCATCCTGTCAAAGCTAGGATTTCCGGGTGCCGGAGGTGCTCCGGTGCGGCGCGGCTGATTTGCTGCCCCACGAGGTGAAAATGAATTTTGAACTGCGAATTGGTAGGGGCGGCATTTTGCAGGCAGTCGCATTTGGCTGCCTGATGTGCGGCGGGGCATTTGCCGGAACCCTGCCCACGCCGCAATCCAATGTCTTGCTGACCATTGCGGGGGAAATCGCCAATACCAACGCCGAAGGGCGGGCCGAGTTTGACATGGCGCTGCTGCAGACGCTGCCTGCGGTGACAATCCGCACGAACACGATCTGGACCGAGGGCGTTCAGGAGTTTCGCGGCGTTCAGCTAAGCGACTTGCTGGAGGTCGTGGGCGCGCAGGGCGACATGATCTACGCCACCGCAGTGAATGACTATGCGATCGAGATCCCCGTGAGCGACGGAGTGGACGGGGGCCCGATCATCGCCTACCAACAGAATGGTCAGCAGATGTCCGTCCGGACGCAGGGGCCGCTGTGGTTGGTGTATCCGTATGATGCGAACGCCGCTTACCAGAGCGAGGTGATCTACTCGCGCAGCATCTGGCAACTGGTTCGAATGGACATAAGCGATTGACAGAACACAGGAAAAGATAGCCGAAAACCACTGTTTTGACTCACGGAACAGAAAAACCAACAAGCTATCTCAGAGAGCTCAGGGGAATCACTCTTCTCCTGGCTCTCGCTATTTTTTTACTCCCCATTCTTTACCTGGCGCGTGATGTAAAAGCTCAGCTCGACCTTTTGGCGGCGTCGCGCTCCGACAACGTGCAGTGGTCGCTCTCGCAGGTCGAGCTTGAGTACTACCGCTACGAGAACAACCTGCTGATGGCACAGGAGAGCCCGGAGGACTCGCTCGACGAGTTGCGCCGGTCGTTCGACGTGTTCTTCAGCCGCATCCGGATCGTAAAGAGCGGCGATGCCTATTCGTCGATCCATGACGAACCCCAGATCGCCGAGGCACTGAACTCGGTCAGCACCTACCTTGAATCGGCCGCCCGCCTCATGGACGGCGACGACCAGACGCTTGTTGCGGCGCTGCCGACACTTCTGAGCAACGCTCGCGCCCTGCACGCGCAGCTTCGGGCGATATCGCTGCGCGGCATCATGGTTTCCGCCGCGCGTTCGGACCAGCAACGCGAGGATATCTCGCACACCCTTCTGCGACTGGCGGCCGGTACGCTGTTTCTGATCTTCGCGCTGACCGCGCTGCTTTTGTGGCTGATCCACCTGACCCGGCTGAACGCAAGGCGCGAACAGCAGCTCAAGCGCTCCAGCCAGCAGACCGAGGCGATCGTGGCGACATCGCTTGATGCCGTCATCGTGGCAAACCGCTGTGGCCAGATAATCGAGTTCAACGGCGCCGCCGAACAGATCTTTGGCTATGCCCGGGCCGAGGCCATCGGCCAGCCGATGCAGGAACTGATTATCCCCGACGATCTTCGCGCACGCCACAAAGGGGCGATGGAGCGCTACCTGCGAACGGGAGAGAAGCGCTTTCTGGGCGCTGGCCGGATCAGATTGCGCGCCAAGCGCAAATCGGGCGCGGTCTTTCCGGTCGAGGTGTCGGTCTCATCGGTGCTGGCCGGCAAGGATGAGATCTTTGTTTCCTATATCCGCGACATCACCAAAAGCCTCGAACACGAGGAGGCCCTGCAGAGGGCGCGCGACGATGCGCTGGTGGGCGAGCGCGCCAAGACGCAATTCCTCGCGGTGATGAGCCACGAGATGCGCACCCCGCTCAACGGTCTTTTGGGCACGCTGGAGCTGATGGACGATACCGCGCTGACGCCACAGCAGCGCAAATACCTCGACACGATGCGGGTCTCGGGGCGCCTGTTGCTGCACCATGTGAATGACGTGCTGCAGATTTCGCGTTCGGACTCGGGCACCGAGACCCTGTCCGAAGCGCCGTTCGATATCGACACCACCGTCGCCGAAATCGTCGAGTCGCAGCGTGCACTGGCGCATCGCAACGGCAATATCATCCGGACAGAACGGATCGGCGCCTTGCCGCGCGCCGTCTCGGGCGATGAGCGCAAGCTGCGTCAGATCCTGCTGAACCTGGTCGGCAACGCGGTGAAGTTCACCACGGACGGCACCATCACCATCGAGATCGAGCGCGTCGGCCAGATCCGGGGCGCTGCCATGATCGAGTTTCGCGTGATCGACAGCGGTATCGGCATCGCCGAGGCCGACCTGGCGCGCATCTTCGACGATTTCGTGACGCTGGACACGACCTACGGCCGACGCGCCGAGGGCACCGGTCTGGGCCTAGGCATCGCGCGCCGCTATGCCGAGGCGATGGGCGGCGAGATCGGTGTGGAAAGCGAGGAAGGAGAGGGTTGCGCCTTCTGGCTGCGCGTGCCTCTGACCGAGGTCACGAAAGCCACCACTACCGAACCCGCACAAGAGCCTGTGCCGCGGGTTGCCGCCAAGCCGCTCGACATCCTGATCGTCGAGGATAATGAGATCAACCGCTTCGTGCTGCGCGAGTTGTTGCACAAGATGGGCCATCGCGTGGACGAGGCGCATAACGGGCGCGACGGCGTCGATAAAGCCGCCTCTCGCCATTATGACGTGATCTTCATGGATGTCTCGATGCCGCAGATGGACGGTTTCGAGGCCACGCACGCGATCCGTTCGGGCAATGGCCCCTCGCACGCCACGCGCATCGTTGCCGTGACCGCCCATGCCCTGCCCACCGAGGTCGCGCTGTTCGAAGCGGCGGGCATGAACGACTGGGTCATCAAGCCGGTCAGCAGACAGAAGCTGCAGGCACTCTTCGGTGCGCCGCCGACGGCGACAGCGCGCAAGGCCACTGGTGCCGCGCCGAGAACGCTGGACCACGACGCCTTGCAGGAACTGCGCGACAGCCTGCCCGCAGGCAGCTTCGCCAAGCTGCTTCGGGGTTTCATGGAGGAAACAGATGCGGCCATCGCGGCGCTGCCAGACCGTGTCTCGGCCAGCGAAACGCCCGAGGCGGTGTCACTGATCCATCAGACCGCCGGCGCCTGCGGCACCTTTGGCGCTGAACGCCTACGCAAGGCCCTGAGCGGGATCGAAACCCGCTGCAAGGCTGGCGAGACGGTCGAGATTGACGGCAAGCTGACCCCGATCTGGAACGAGACCCGCGAAGCCCTGCGACCGCTGCTGTAGCGCGCGCAGGCCGCAGCCGGAAACTAGTGGAAATGCGCTTCCTTGGCGATGATCGCCGCCTGCGTGCGGTTGCGCGCGCCGATCTTGCGGCACAGCGTTTTCACATGCAGCTTCACGGTCACTTCCTGAATGCCCATGTCGCGCGCGATTTCCTTGTTCGACTGACCGCGCAAGAGCCCGCGCATGACCTCGCCTTCGCGCTCGGTCAACTGCTTGGCCAGTTCGGTCTTGTCGTCATCCTCATCGCCCGCGAGGAATTCGAAGGGCGCATAGACCTCGCCCGAGGCCATGAAGCGCACCGCGTTGATCAGGGATTTCGCCGAGAGGCTTTTGGGCAGGAAACCCGCCGCCCCAAGTGCCAGCGCCTCATTGGCCACATGGCGCGTCGCGGTGCCCGAGATCAGGCCCACCGGGCGCCCGCCATTGGCGCGCATCGCCTCTTGCAACCCGTTCAGACCGTTCATGCCATGCATCGTATAATCCAGCAGCACCAGATCGAAGCCGCCGTGATCGACGGTCTTTCTCAGTGCACTGGGCATGTCTTTCGCGACTTCGGTCTGAATATCCTGTTCGTTCTCAAGATATGCCGCAATCGAGTCGCGTACCATTTCATGATCGTCGGCGATCAGGACCGTGATCATTGTAATGCCTCTTGGATCAAATGACTTGTCTTACGAACGATATAATACACCGCCGAAGCGCGCGACCAAAAATCTTAATGAATTCTACCGTTGCGTCAGAATCCCCGCCAGGGTTCGGAAGCTTGCCTGAATATCGGCCGGCTCATCTTGCGAAATGAACCCGTCGAGTGCGGGCCAGAGCGCAATCGCGCGATCCACCTGCGCGTCCGAACCCTGCGCATAAAGCCCCGCCTGAACCATCATCTCGGCCCGGTCATAAGCACCCAGCAAGCGCCGCGCCGTTCCGATCAGATCGTTCTCCTCGGCGCTGGCCGCATCGGGCAAGGATCGAGAGACCGAGCGCAACAGATCGATCGCGGGAAAGCGTCCGCGTTCGGCGATCGCGCGATCCAGCACGACATGCCCGTCAAGCACACCGCGCAGGATATCGGCCACCGGCTCGTCCATATCCGACCCCGCGACGAGCACGCTGAAGATCGCGGTGATGTCGCCCGTGCCCTCCGGCCCCGGCCCCGCGCGTTCGGCCAGCGCCATGATCTGATGCGAGGTAGAGGGGGGAAAGCCCCGCAGGCTTGGCGGTTCGCCCCCGGCGAGGGCAACCTCACGATGCGCCTCGGCGAAGCGGGTGACGCTGTCGGCAAGAAACAGTACGTGCTGCCCCTGATCGCGGAAATGCTCGGCCACGGCCATCGCACTCCAGGCGCAGCGGCGCCGCACGAGGGGCGACTGGTCCGAGGTTGCCGCCACGACGATCGAGCGCGCCATCCCCTCGGGGCCAAGAACGCCCTCGACGAATTCACGCAGCTCGCGTCCGCGTTCACCCACCAGGGCGATGACGACGACATCGGCACGCACCCCACGCGCGAGCTTTCCAAGCAGCGAGGATTTGCCCACGCCCGAGCCAGCGAAAAGCCCAACGCGCTGCCCGCGCACCAGCGGCAGAAGCGTGTTGAACACCGCCAGCCCGGTCTCAAGCCGTGCGCCAAGGCGTCGTCGCTGCGCGGCTGGCGGCGGCGGGGCGCGCAGCGCCCGTTCATGCTTGCCGCGCGCCAGCGGCCGACCGTCGAGCGGACGCCCGAAAGGATCGACGATCCGCCCGACCCAACTGTCATCCGGCGCGAGGCCAGCCTGCCCCATCAGTTCAACCCGGTCTCCGATCGCCAACCCCTCGGCGCCGCCATCGGCCAGAAGCGTCACGACCTGCGGTCGCAGCGCCAGAACCTCGGCCCCGACCACGCGGCCCTGACACCAGATCCGCGCGCGATCCCCAAGCGCCGCATGCGCCGCGAGGCCCGACACCTCGATCATACCCCGCCCGACCTCGCACACGCGCCCGACCGGGCGGGCCACGACAAGATCCGAGATCTCGGCCTGCAAGGGTTCAAACCCGATGAATGCCATTCTGGCCTCCCTGCTGCATGAAACGGTTTCTAAACGATTCGCTCTTAAGCCTTGGTTGATAGTTCGGAGGAGAAGCCCCGATGTTCGACAGGCTCGAAATCATGCAGATGGCCCAGTCCATGGCGCGCCACGCCGCGCTGCGCCAGACCGCCGTCACGCAGAACATCGCCAATGCCGATACGCCCGGATACCGGGCGCGCGATGCGGCATCCTTTGCCCAGACCTACGAGGCGGACGATGCCATGGCCCTGCGTCAAAGCCGGGCGAGTCATCTGGGCGCCGAGGTCTCAGCCAGTGCAAAACTGCTGGTTCAGGACGGCACGCCCTCGCCCAATGGCAATTCGGTTTCGCTGGAGGAAGAGATGGTGCGCGCGGTCGATATCCGGCGCGAACACGATCTCGCGCTGAGCATCTACAAAAGCTCGCTCGGTATTCTGCGCAACTCTCTGGGCCGGAGTGGAGCATGAGCGATTTCTCCAACGCCCTCTCACTCTCGGCGTCCGGCATGAAGGCCCAGGCGGCGCGCCTGCGCCATGTGTCCGAGAACATCGCCAATGCCGACACGCCCGGCTACCACCGCAAGACCGCCGCATTCGAAGAGGTGGTGGCAGAGGGCCAACGGACAGGCGCCGTGGCGCTCGGCCCCGTGACGCTCGATCCGCGCGCGCTGGAGCGGGTCTATGACCCCGGCCACCCGCTGGCCGATGACGCTGGCTATTACGACGGATCGAATGTCGATCTCGTGCTTGAGATCGCCGACGCTCGCGAAGCGCAGCGTAGCTACGACGCAAATCTGAGGATGTTCGACCAGACGCGGCAGATGTCGTCCTCGCTGCTCGATCTCCTGCGCCGATAACCGGAAGGCTGTTCAGAATGGACATCAAGACCTCATTCGCAACACAGGGCTATACGCAGGCCCGCGCGGCAGCCGCAGCCCGCCCCGAGGCCGCGCAGCACAGCATCGGAAAGGTCGCGACCAGCTTTGCCGAGACGCTGCGCGCGGGCGAAGAAACCGCCAAATCCGCGATGCTGGGCGGGGCCGACCCGCACGCGCTGGTGCAGGCGCTGGCGCAGACCGAACTCGCCGTCGAGACGGCGGTGACCCTGCGCAACAAGGTGGTCGAGGCTTATCAGGAAATCCTTCGGATGCCGGTGTGATGATGCAGGAGGCCGTCTTCTTCGACACGATGCGCCAGGGGCTGTGGATCGCCGTGATGATCTCAGCGCCGATGCTGGGTGTGGCGCTGGTCGCCGGGGTGGCAATCGGCCTCTTTCAGGCGCTGACCTCGGTGCAGGAGATGACGCTGACCTTCGTGCCCAAGGTGGGAGCGATGCTGATCGTCTTCTGGGTGTCGATGTCCTTCATGTCGGACACGCTGGTGGATTTCTTCACCACGCGGATCGTGCCGCTGATCGCGGGGGGCTGATCCATGGACAACGCAATCTACGCCACGCTCTCGCGCCAGTCCGGCCTGATGCAGGAAATGCAGGCCGTCGCCAACAACATCTCGAACCTCTCGACGTCCGGGTTCCGCCGCGAAGGCGTGATCTTCTCGGAACATGTGAAGGCGCTTGAGGGCGATGAGAGCCTGTCGATGGCCTATGCGCATGGGCGCAATGTCTCGCTCGCGCAGGGGCCTCTGACGCAGACCGGCGGCAGTTTCGATTTCGCGATCGAAGGCGAGGGCTTCTTTCTGATCGAAACGCCCGAGGGCAACCAGCTGACCCGCGCGGGCAGTTTTTCTGCGAACCCCGAGGGCGAATTGGTGACGCCCGACGGGCACCGGCTGCTCGATATCGGCGGCGCGCCCGTGTTCGCGCCCTCCGACGCCGGGCCGATCACGCTTGCACCCGACGGCACGCTGTCGGCTGGTGCCACGCCGCTGGCGCAGGTCGGCATCTACCTGCCCGCCGATCCGACGGGCCTGATCCATACCGGCGGCACCCGGTTCACCGTCGAGGCTGGCGTGATCCCTGCCGAGGGCGCCACGCTGCTGCAAGGTTTCATCGAGGAATCGAATGTCGATCCGGTCGCCGAAATCGCCCGGATGATAGAGGTCCAGCGCGCCTATGAGATGGGCCAGACCTTCCTCGACCGTGAAGACGAACGTATCCGCAGCGTGATCTCGACGCTCAGCCGATAGGAGGCCCCATGCGTGCCCTGCAAATCGCCGCAACTGGAATGAGTGCCCAGCAGATGCGGGTCGAGGTGATCTCGAACAACCTCGCCAACATGTCCACCACGGGCTACAACGCCCGCCGCGCCGAGTTCGCTGACCTGCATTACCAGCAGATGACGCGCCCCGGCACGATCTCGGCCAGCGACGGCACGGTGATCCCGGCCGGGGTGCAGCTTGGCCTTGGGGTGCGCCCCAGCTCGGTCACCGTGAACCTCGCGCAGGGATCGCTGTCGCAAACCGGCGGAGATCTCGATGTGGCGATCGACGGTCAGGGCTATCTGGAGGTGACGCTTCCCTCGGGCATTTCGGCCTATACCCGCGATGGCGGGCTCAAACGCTCGCCCGATGGCCAGGTCGTCACCTCGGACGGCTATCCCGTCGCCCCCGGCATTACCATTCCCGAGGACGCGCGCACCCTGTCGATCAACGCCGCGGGCGAGGTTTACGCCTATTTCAGCGACCGGGTCGAGCCCGAGCTGCTCGGACAACTGACGCTGGCGGGGTTCCCCAATGAAAAGGGGCTTGAGGCGACGGGCTCGAATCTATTTCTGGAAACCGGCGCCTCGGGCCCGCCGCAGGTTTCGACGCCCGGCGAGAACGGGCTGGGCACCCTGCGCCAGGGCTATCTGGAGGAAAGCTCGGTCGATCCGGTGCGCGAGATCACCGAGCTGATCAAGGCACAGCGCGGATATGAGCTGAACGCCAAGGTCATCACTGCCGCCGACCAGATGCTGGGCGCAACGACGCAGGTGCGCTGATGCGCTGGCTGCTCTTCATGTTTGCGCTGATACCGGGTAGCGCGCTGGCCGACACGCTGATCGCAACCCGAACCCTGCGCGCGCAGACCGTTCTCACCCCCGCCGATCTTGCGCTTGAGCCGGGCACTCTGCCGGGTGCGCTGACCACCCCCGAAGAGGCCATCGGGCTGGAAACCCGCGTCGCAATCTATGCCGGACGGCCGCTGCACCCCGAGGAACTCGGCCCCCCCGCCATTGTCGAGCGCAACCAGATCGTGCCGCTGACCTATCGTCAGGGCGGACTTCTCATCCAGACCGAGGGGCGGGCTCTCGACCGCGCCGGGGTCGGCGACACGATCCGGGTCATAAATGTCGGCTCGCGCTCCACCGTCTTAGCCCGGATCGCCGCCGATGGCACGGCGATCGTCTCAACCCAGTGAAAGGCCCATCATGCGCCCCTTTGTGATCCTGCTTGCCGCCACCGCGCTTGTTGCCTGCCAGCGATTGGAAGACGTCGGCAAGGCGCCCGGCTTCACCCCGGTCGAGAACGGCAGCGAGTTCTTCGCGATGAACACGCGCCCCCTGCCCGAGACCCTAGGCTACCCGCAACCCGCCGCGCAGGAGGCCTCGCTCTGGTCCGGAACGCGCGGCTCGCTGCTCGGAGACCGGCGGGCGGCGCAGCGCGGCGACATCCTGACCGTCGTGATCGAGATCGACGACAAGGCCGAGATCTCGAACAGTTCGGGGCGCAGCCGCAAGGGGTCGGATTCGATGGGGATCCCCGCGATGCTCGGCTTGCCGCAACGCATCGACGCCGAACTGCCCGAGGGCGCCAGCATGGCCGATGCCTTCTCGACCAACTCACGCTCATCCTATCAGGGCGATGGTTCGGTCAGCCGGAAGGAAAAGCTGACGCTGCGCATTGCCGCAACCGTGCTCGACCGGCTGCCCAATGGCGCCTTGCAGATTCAGGGCAGCCAGGAGGTGCGCGTGAACTTCGAGATGCGCGAGCTGATCGTGACCGGCTTCGTGCGCCCCGAGGACGTCAGCCGCCAAAACGAGATCACCTATGACAAGATCGCGGGCGCACGGATCTCCTACGGCGGGCGCGGACAGATCACCGATGTGCAGCAACCCCGGATCGGCCAGCAGGTCGCCGATGTGCTGCTGCCGTTCTGAGGCCCCTCATGCGCAAGCTCTTGCCCATCCTTCTTGCCCTGATCGGGGTTCTCGCCGGTGGCGGCGCGGGGTATTTCCTGCGCCCGCCCCCCGCTGACGAGATCAGCCCCGCGACGGACGCACATGCGCCGCCGCCCGAGGTGCATCCGACCGACCACGCCGCACCCGAGGGCGACGGCCATGGCGAGGGCGCGACGGTTGAATACGTCAAGCTCAACAACCAGTTCGTCGTGCCGGTGGTCGAGGATGCCCGGGTTGCCTCGCTCGTCATCTTGTCGCTTAGCCTGGAAGTCGGGCTTGGCGCGACCGAGCGTGTCTATGCGGTCGAGCCGAAGCTGCGCGATGCCTTCCTTCAGGTTCTGTTTGACCACGCCAACGCCGGTGGCTTTCGCGGCGCATTCACCGATGCCAGCCAGCTAGACGACCTGCGCCGCGCGCTATTGGAGGCCGCACGCAAGACCCTCGGGGCCGAGGCGAAAAGCGTCCTGATCTCGGATATCGTGCGTCAGGATAACGGCTGACGCCGCCCTTTTGTCGCCTGTCGAGCGGCAAGCTTTTCCAGCGCCTCATTGCGGCCGAATGCCTTCGCGGCGGCCGCGCGCTGTTGCGCGATTTCCGGGGCAAGGGCCGCCTCTTGCCGCGCAAGTGCCGCGCATTGGCCCTGCACCCAATCGAGATACTTCCCGAGCGTAGCCGGGTCGGACAACCCCGCGCCCTCCTGAGCACCAAGACCCGCGCGCAGGGCCCGCTGCTGCTCGCGCAGATCTGTTTGCTGTTGCGCAAGCTTTGCCAAGCGGGCCAGTTCGATCTCTTGGCGAAGCTGTGCGAGCATCTGCAGATTGGCCAGCTTCTTGCCTGTCATCTCCGCATCCCTTTCGCGCGTCGACGCATCTTCTCGGCAAACCGGATCGCGGCGGCCACGGGCTTGTAATGCTCGGGCCGGATCTCCTCGCCCACCTGCATCGCCGCGTGCAGGGCCCGCGCTGTGGGCGGATCGGAATGGATCGGAACGCCGCTTTCCATTGCCACGGCCCGGATCCGCGCGGCGAGCTCATCAACGCCCTTGGCCACGCAAACCGGCGCGCGGCCGCTTGACCGCTGCCATTTCAGCGCAACCGCGTAATGGGTGGGGTTCACGATCACGACGTCTGCGGTCTTTACATCGGCAATCATCTGGCGTGTCGCGATCTCGACGCCTTTCTGGCGGCGCTGCGCCTTGAGATGCGGATCGCCCTCCGATTGCTTCATCTCATCCATCAGTTCCTTGCGGCTCATGCGATTGCGGCGCAGGAACTCGGCCCGCTGCCACAGGAAATCGAGCGCGCCGACGACCAAAGCGATCAAAAAGACCAGGGCCAGGAACTCGCGCAACATGACCATCGCCGCGACCGAACTGATCCCCGGCGCGGTGCGTTGCATCGCCAGGATCCCCTCGATCCGGCTGCTGAGGAAGACCCCGAGGATACCCGCGATGACGATCAGCTTGACGAAGCTCTTGGCGAATTCAAACAGCCCCGCGCGGCCGAACTTCTGCGCCGCATTGGCGAACGGGTTGATCCGGCTCAGCTTCGGCTGGATCTTGTCGGGGACAAAAACCAGTGCCCGCTGCGCCGCGAGAGCCGCAAGCACCAGTACCAGCGGCAGCGCGAACCACGGGGCAATCGCCATGACGATGCCGCCGATCATCCCGCCGACCGGCGCGGTGGAAAAGCCGAAGACCAGGCTCGAAAGGCTGTCAGCCTGATCGAGCAGCACCATCGCGCGTTGGCCGAACAACGTCAGGCTGCTCGCACCCAACCCCATCGCGAGCAGCAGAACACCGCCATAGCTTGCCGCCACGCTCAGCTCGGCCGAGCGGATCAGATCGCCTTTGCGCCGCGCCTGCTCAAGCTTTTGCGGGGTCGGTTCGAACTCCTTTTCGCTGTCGTCCTCGCTCATGGGGCCACCTCGAAGGGGTTGCCAAGAAAACCCTCGAACGCGCCGAGCCAGACCATCAGCCCGGTCGGCGCGGCGATCATCAGCAAGACGAGCCCCCCGGCGGTCAGCGCAGGCGCACCCACGAAAGCCACCATCAACTGCGGCATCGCCCGGTTGATCGCGCCAAGGGCGACGTTGTAGATCAGCCCCGCCACCACGAAGGGCGCGGCGATCGAGAAGGCCAGCGCGAAAGCCTGCGCAACCCCCGCCAGCCCCCAGGCGCGCACCAGCGCCGCATCGGGAAAACCGCCGGGCGGCAGTGCGTCATAGGACCCTATCATCAGCTGGGCAAAGCGGATATGCAGCCCCGATTGCACCGCCAGCGCCAGCCCGCCCAACATCAGCAGATGGCCGATCGCGGGCTGCGGCTCTCCGCTCGAACCCCCGAAAAGCTGCGAGAGCGAGGTCGCCTGCGCGGCAAGCGTGCCCGCGATCTGCAAGGCGATGACGAAAAGCCGAAGCACCGCGCCGATCAGCAGCCCGATCATCACCTCGGCGGCACAGATCAGCGCGGTTGGCACGGGCACCTCGACGGCGGGCAGAACGACGACGGTGAAGGCAAGACCAAGCGCAAGGCGCACTCGCGCCGGGATGCTTTGTTCGCCGAAGGCCGGAAGCAGGGCCATCATGCCGCCGATCCGCAGGAACACGACAAAGCCCGTAACAAGCAGCGTCTGGCTGATCTGCAGCAGCTCGGCCAGTGCGGCGCTCATGCCGGCACCACGCCGACCATGGCGGGTTTTGCGTCGATGCCGATCTCTTCGAAGCTAAGCACCGGGGCCGAGATGCCCTTGGCCGCCAGCACCGTGCGCAGGAAACGGCGGCGGCGGGTCGAGGTGATGATGGCGGGAAAAACGCCGCTCTCGCCCGCACGCGCGATCTTGTCCGAGACATTGGCGACCAGCCGGTTGAACTTGTCGGGCGGCAGGGCGACATCGGCCGGGCCGCGATCAGTCTGGAGCTGGTAGGAGGCAAAGGTGTCCTCCCACTCGGGCGCGAGTTGCAGCAACGGCAGAGTGCCATCCTCGCGCCGGTATTCAGCCACCAGCTGGAACCCGAGGCGCTGGCGCACATGCTCACAGATCGCCTCGGGCGATTGCAGCCCGCGCACCTCGGCGATGGCCTCGACGATCAGCAGGAGGTTGCGGATCGACACACGCTCTTCCAGTAGCAGGCGCAACACCGCCAGCAGCAGATCAAGCGGCACCTTGTCGGGGATCAGCTCATCGAGGATGCGGCGGTTGGCGTCGGCGCGAGCGGGATCGGAGAGGTTCGCGGTCTCTTCCAGCAGGCGGCGCAGCGCGCGCAGACCCATGAGGCGCGCGAAGTTGCGCTTGATGACCTCAAGCAGATGGGTTGCCAGCACCTCGGTCGGGGACACCACGGTCGAGCCGGTCAGCACCGCCTCTTCCTGCGCGGCGGCGGGAACCCATCGCGCGGGGGCGCCATAGACCGGCTCGCGCACATCCTCGCCTGCGGGCAGCAGATCGCGGTTGTCAGCGATCAGGGCCAGCACGCGCTCGGGGCGGAGGCGGTCGCGCGCCTGCTCAACCCCCTGAATGCGGATGCGATAGGTTCCTGGCGGCAGGGCGCCATCATCGGTCAGGCGGATCTCGGGCAGGATCAGCCCGAAGGAGGCCGCCACGTGGTTGCGCATATTGGCAATCCGCACATCGAGGCCCGTCGCCGGATCCAGCGCCATCGCGACTAGGTCGGGCGCGAATTCGACGTGGATGTCATCGACATCCAGAATGTCGCCCATGGATTTGCGCCGCGCGGGCTCGGGCGGGGGCATCTTCATCGCCTCGCGCCGCGCGCGTTTCTGATCAGCGCGGCGCAGCAGTTGCGCGGCGCCCCCCAGCACCAGCGCCCCCACCATGAAGGGCAGGAACGGCAGGCCCGGCACCAGCGCGAACAGCGCCATCAGCACGCCCACCGTCATCAGGGCGGGCGGATATTTCCCGAGCTGGCGAAACAGCTCCATATCAGCCGAACCCTTCGCGCCCCCCCGCGACAGCAAGATGGCCGAGGCAATCGAGATGATGACCGCCGGTATCTGGCTGACCAGCCCGTCACCCACGGTCAGGATCGCATAGGTTTCAAGCGCCCGGCCAATCGGCATACCATGCACCGCAGTGCCGATGATCAGCCCCATCACAAGATTGAGCAGCGTGATCAAAAGCCCCGCCACCGCATCGCCCTTGACGAATTTCGACGCCCCGTCGAGCGAACCGAAGAAGGTCGTCTCGGCCTGTTCGCGTTCGCGCCGCGCGCGCGCCTCGGCATGGTCGATGGCGCCCGCGTTCATGTCGCTGTCGATGGCCAATTGCTTTCCCGGCATCGCGTCGAGGGCAAAGCGCGCGCCCACCTCGGCCATGCGGCCCGCGCCCTTCGTGATGACGATGAAGTTCACGATCAGGATGACGCCGAAGACCACGAGGCCGATCAGCACCGACCCGCTCATGATGAAATTGGCAAAGCCCTCGATCACATCACCCGCCGCCCCGGTGCCGGTATGCCCCTGCCCGATGATCAGCTTGGTTGACGAAACGTTAAGCGACAGCCGCAGCATCAGCGAGGCAAGAAGCACCGTCGGGAAGGCCGAGAAATCGAGCGGCCTCTCGATGAACAGCGTCACGGTGAAGATCAGGATGGCGATGGCGAAGGACGCCGCCAGACCCACGTCGAGCACCCAGGCAGGCACCGGCAGGATCATCATCACGATGATCGCCATCAGCGCAAGCGCGAGCAGGATCGTCGGCTGAAAGATCGCAAGCAGCGTGACGCGCGGCATCATTCGGCCTCGACGCGCCGCACCGCCGAGGCAAACAGGCTCGCCCCCGGCGCACCGCCCAGAGGCGGGCGCACATCGCCGCTGCGCTGCAAGAGCGGATAGGTGTTCACCCGGGGCGGGCCGACCTCTAGCCCACCGCCATTCGCCGCCAGAACGATATCGGGAATGTCGGGGATCGCATCGCCCGGCTGGATCGGCGCCTGCCCCGCATCCTCTGCCAGATAGCGGCGGCGCAGTTCGGCGAAGCGAGCGGCGTAGCGATCCGCATATTCGCGGGTGCGTGAATGATAGGCCCCCGCGGCGGCGTTCCAAGACCCTGTTTCAGCGTAAAGCTCGCGCAGAAAGCGCGCGGCATAGAGCGCGTTGGCCATCGGATCGAACATCTCGTCGATCGAGGAGAACCCCTCCTTGTGCCATTTGTAGTTGATCTGGAAGCAGCCGACATCGAAGCTGCGCGCGCCGCGCTGGTATTCGCGCACGACAAAGGCGCGCGCCTCGGGGAGGGTGTCGAACCAGTGTCCCGCCCCCTCCATGTTCACCGTCCAGGGCCAGGGGCGGAACTGGCCTTCAAGCTTGCGGCCCGTCTCGGTCAGCGAGATCGCCTTCATCACCGACACCGGCACACCCGAGCGCCGCGCGGCTTCGGCCGCGACCTGCTCGCAGACCGAGGCGAGGCGCGCGTTGCTGGCCAGCGCCCATGACGGCGCCAGCAGCGACAGGATCACGATGAGAATGCGCCCGATACCCGGCATGGGATTCGCCCCGCGACAGCAGTTCTTGCTGGGGGCAGGCTAGGGGCCAAGTCTTGCCAATTGGTTAGCCGCGTCTCACTCGGGCCAGTGACGCAGTTGCGCGATGTAATCGGCGTGCAGCCGAGGCGCGGCGACGACAAGGCCGTTCGACTGCGCATTGGGCCGGTTGAAGCGCAGCGGGCAGCCGTTGCGATCGGTCGCCATCGCGCCCGCGCATTCGGCGATCAGGCTGGCGGCGGCGATGTCCCACTCCCATGCGGGCCGCAGCGAGATGGTCGCGTCATAGCGCCCCTCGGCCACCAGGCACAGCCGCCACGCCAGCGAGGGCCGCAGGCTACGCCGATAACGCGGCACGCCCCGCCGCCAGTGCCCCGGATCATCGGACAGCTTCGAGGTCAGCACGGTGCTACCCTCGACATGCTGCGCCGTGCTCGGGCTGATGGGTTCGCCATTGAGCAGCGCCGGGCCGCCAAGCGCCGCCGCATAGGTCAGTTCGAGCGCGGGCAGATGCACCACACCAGCCACCGCGCGGCCATCTTCAACCATCGCCAGCGCATGGGCAAAACCGCCGTCATGGGCAAGGAAGGCGCGCGTGCCGTCGATCGGATCGACGATGAAGACCCGCTTGGCCGCGAGGCGTTCGGTACTGTCGGCGCTTTCCTCGGACAGCCATCCGTAGTCGGGCCGCGCGGCGCGCAGATCGCGCTCCAGCATCGCGTTGACGGCCAGATCGGCCTCGGACACCGGTCCGGCGCCACCGCCCTTGTCCCAGGCCTCGGGGCCCTGCTTCCAGTAACCAAGCGCGATTTCACCCGCAGCCTTCGCAGCCTCGGTCAACAGCGCCAGATCATCCTGATAATCACTGGCCGGCAAGCGTCAGCCCCTCGACCAGAAGCGACGGCACCAGATGGCTCAGATGCGCGCGGGCATCATTGGCGGGGATGATCCGCATCAGTATCTCGCGCAGATTGCCCGCCACGGTGCATTCGTTGACCGGATACTGGATCTGCCCGTTCTCGACCCAGAAGCCCGAGGCACCGCGCGAATAATCGCCCGTATTGGGGTTGACCGTCGCGCCGATGAACGAGGTCACCAGAAGCCCCGTGCCCATGTCGCGCAGCAACTCCGCGCGGCTCTGCACGCCCGGCGTCAGGGTGACATTGCCCACCGAGGGCGCCGGCGGCGAGGCCGTCCCGCGCGTGGCATTGCCGGTACTGTCCAGCCCCAGCTTGCGCGCCGTCGCCAGATCCAGCGTCCAGCTGCGCAGCACACCGTTTTCCACGATTGCACGGCGGCGCGTCGCCAGCCCCTCAGCGTCAAAGGGGCGCGAGCCAGAGATACGCGGGCGGTGCGGCTCTTCGGTCAGCGAAAGCGCCTCGGGCAGAACCGGCGTGTCCATCGCGTCGCGCAGCCACGAGGCGCCGCGCGAAATCGCCGAGCCGTTGATCGCCGCCAGCAGATGCGCGATCAGGCTGCCCGAGATGCGTTCATCGAACAGCACCGGATAGGCGCCGGTCTTGGGGCGGCGGGGGTTCGCGCGCTCGACCGCGCGCTGTCCCGCCTGAGCGCCGATCGAGGCTGCATCGGGCAGATCGGCCTGAAAGGTGCGGCTTTCGGCGGCCCAGTCGCGCTCCATCGACAGCCCCTCGCCCGAGATCGCGACGGCCGACACCGCGCGCGAGCTGCGCCCGTAGCCGCCGGAAAACCCGTTCGAGGCCGCGATATGCACGCGCTTGCGCGAGTAAGAGGCTGAGGCGGATTGCACCTGCGAAACCCCCGCAACCGCCAGCGCCGCAGCCTCGGCGGTACGCGCATCGGCCTCAAGCGCGCTCGCGGCGGGTTCGGCGGAATTATCCTCAAGCTCGAAGGCGGCGATGTCCCAGTTCCGGGCCAGTTGCGCGGGATCGGCCAGACCCGCATAGGGGTCGTTCGGCGCCTCGCGCGCCATGGCAACCGCACGCTCGGCCATGTCCGACAGGGTCCGCGCCGAGATATCCGAGGCCGAAACGCAGGCCTGACGCCCGCCGATCAGCACACGCAAACCGATCTCGACACCTTCCGACCGCTCGGCCTGCTCCAGCTTGCCACCGCGCACATCGATCGAGATCGAACGGCCATCAACCGCCATGGCATCCGCGGCATCCGCCCCGGCGCGCTTGGCCACTTCCAGCAAGGCCTGGGTCAGGTCGGACAGGCGAGTATCGGACATGCTATCTCCGCAATGAAAAGGCCGCCCGGAACGCCCGGGCGGCCTGACGTGTCGATTGTCTTACTGGATACGCTGGCCGTTGGCGAGGATTTCGCCGCCCTCGTTGAACTCGATGGTCGAGGTATAGGCATCGTCACCCGCGGGATTGGCGTAAAGGCCCAGCATCATGTTCACGAACATGGTCTGATCCTGCGGCACCATGCCCATCGCCACCAGCTTCTCCATCAGCGCATTGCTGCCGGTCAGATCCAGCGTGATCGACCCCAGAGGCATCGGCACGCCCATGGTGTTGTCAAAGGTCAGCGCACCCTTGCCCGACAGGTCGGCGCCCAGCAGGGTCAGCTGCACCTTGTTCACATCGAGGCTCTGAAGCTCGGCCGGCGGGCCTTCCAGCGTCGCCATCTCTTCCGAGAAGAAGTCCACGAGCGGGCGCAACGAACCGGTCAGATCGATGATCAGCGTGGCCGGATCATGCGGCAGTTGCCCGGTCGGGTCGAACAGACCCCAGATATCGTCCGAAACGGTCAGATCCTTCATCGTCAGCTTGGCGGTATAGGGCGCGGCCTCTTCGCTTTTCGCGACCGGAGCGGCCAGGCGGAACTCGCTGTCGCCCATGGCGCCTGCAATCGGGAAGGGCACATCGGGCGAGCTGAGGCTGAAGGTCGAGGGGCCGGATTTTACGCCGTAATCGAAGGTCTCGCCGTTCAGCAGAACGTCGATGCGCCCGGATTCAGCGGCGCTTTCCATATAGACCGGGCCCTCCGCCGCGGTGCCCTCGATCACGAATTTCGACGCGCCATAGCCGACGTAGCCTTTAACCTCGGCACCGCCCGCCATCATGCTGAAGAAATCCGCCTTGCCCGGCACAAGGTTCATACGGCTCGTGCCCTCGGTGCGCAGGTCTGCCATCTGGCCGCTCATCGTGAAGTTCTCGGAGGCCGTCGGGTCACTGACTTCCATCGAGAACTTGAGCGCCGACATGCTCATGTCCGAGAGCGTCTCGGTCATCTCGCCCTGCGTCACCTCATAGAAGCCCGAGGTGCCGGTCATCGTGGCCGCCAGCTTCATCGCAGGTTGATCCCCTTCGGCCGAGGATTCCATGTCCCCTTCCACGACCATCTCGGGCGCGGTGATATCATAGCGGATCTTCTCGGGGCTGCCCGAGGCCACCGCGACTGCACTCGCCTGCGTCATCACCATGTTCATCTGCGTGGTGACGGTCTCCTCTCCGGCCTGCACCGCCGACGAGGTCGCAAGGGTGATCTTGTCTGCACCGGTGATTTCCACCGTGCCGTCGCCACGCTCGCGCAGGCGCAGCTCTTCGGCGGCCATCTCGGTGCGGGTCTGCACGTTGAACTCTTCCTGGTTCTGCTCGGTCACCACCTTCAGGCCGCTCAAGATCAGCGTATCGCCGGAACGCTCGCTTTTCTCGGTCGTGACCACCGAACCGTAATCCGCATAGGTCTTCTGAATGCTTTCCCAGACCTGCTCGGCGGTGACATCGGCATAAAGCGCGGTCGTACCCATCAGGGAGAAAATGGCGCCGAGACTGGCGAGACGCGTCGATTTCATCTGAAATTCCCTTTCGAATTTAATGTCGGCGGCATCCTCTTTTGATGCCGGGCAATGGTCAAGACCCGATGGCCTTGTTAACAGGGAAACAGCGTTGCCTCACAGGGGACAGTGATGATCCGACTTGACCAGACCGACGGGCTTTGGACCGTCACCATCGACCGGCCCGAGAAGGCCAACTCGCTGACGCGCGGGATGCTTGCCGAGATCGCCGATATCGCCGAACGCGCCACGGCCGAGGGTGCGCGCGTCTTCGTGCTGCGCGGCGAGGGCAAGGTGTTTTCCGCCGGCGCCGACCTTGACGAGGCCCGCGCGGGCCTCGCGACCGACCCGGTGTGGGAGCGCTTGTCTGGCGCCATCGCCGCCCTGCCCTGCCTGAGTATCGCGGCGCTCAATGGCACGCTCGCGGGCGGCGCGATGGGGATGGTTCTGGCCTGCGATCTGCGCATCGCGGTGGCCTCGGCCAAGTTCTTCTATCCGGTGATGAAGCTGGGCTTCCTGCCGCAGCCCTCGGACCCGAAACGTATGGCCGCGCTGATCGGCCCCGCACGGGCCAAGATGATCCTGATGGCAGGCCAGAAGGTCGAAGCCGAAGAAGCGCTGATCTGGGGCCTGATCGACCGCATCGTCGCCCCCGAGGCGCTGATGGATACGGTGACGGCACTCGCCGCCGATGCCTGCGGCGCCAGCGCCGCCCATGTCGCCGGGATCAAGAACCTGATCTGAAACGCAAGACGCCCGGAGACCGGCCCCGGGCGTCGCATCCATTCGCTTCGGCTCAGCCGTAAGCGGCTTCTTTGCGGAAATGCTTGGTCAGCATGTAATAGACCACGGCGCGATACTTGTTGCGCTCCGAGCGGCCATAGGTTTCGACCACGGCGTCGATCGCATCCATCAGCTCGGGGCCATCGGCCAGGCCCAGCTTCTTGACGAGGAAATTGTTCTTGACGGTCTCGAGCTCGCTCTTGTCCGAGGCGGCGACGGTTTCGGCGTCGGCATTGTAAATCGCCGGGCCACAGCCGATGGTCACCTTGGTCAGAAGATCCATGTCGGGCTCCATCCCGCATTTGGATTTCAGATCCGCGGCATATTTCGCGATCAGCTCGTCACGTTTTCCCATTTATCCACTCCCACAAAGTCCGGTTGATCAAAATGCACAGGCAGCCCCCATGTCGGTGCAGAGGGTAAGGCGAAACTTTGGCCCTCTCCAAGGGAAAACTGACGCGAACTTCCCCCGATGGCGAAAAGCCGCAAGCGCGCCTTCGCGCGGCAAAAAGAAAGGGCGGCGCCCTGCGGCTCCGCCCCTTCCTACGCAATCGGTGCGACAATCAGTAGCGGTAGTGCTCCGACTTGAACGGGCCTTCGACGGTGACGCCGATATAGGCGGCCTGGTCGGGGCGCAGTTCGGTCAGCTTGACGCCGATCTTGGCGAGATGCAGGCGGGCGACTTTCTCGTCGAGATGCTTGGGCAGGATATAGACGCCGGGGGCGTAGTCGTCGCCCTTGGTCCAGAGCTCGATCTGCGCCAGCACCTGGTTGGTGAAGGAGGCCGACATCACGAAGCTCGGGTGGCCGGTTGCGTTCCCGAGGTTCAAGAGGCGCCCTTCCGACAGCAGGATGATCCGCGCGCCCGAGGGCATCTCGATCATGTCCACCTGGTCCTTGATGTTGGTCCATTTGTGGTTGCGCAGGGCGGCGACCTGGATCTCGTTGTCGAAGTGGCCGATGTTGCCGACGATCGCCATATCCTTCATCGCGCGCATATGCTCGATGCGGATGACGTCCTTGTTGCCGGTGGTGGTGATGAAGATGTCGGCGCTGTCAACCACGTCCTCAAGCACGACAACCTCGAAGCCGTCCATCGCGGCTTGCAGCGCACAGATCGGGTCGACCTCAGTCACCTTCACACGGGCGCCGGCACCACGCAGCGAGGCAGCCGAGCCCTTGCCCACGTCGCCATAACCGCAGACCACGGCGACCTTGCCCGCCATCATCACGTCGGTTGCGCGGCGGATGCCGTCCACCAGCGATTCCTTGCAGCCGTACTTGTTGTCGAATTTCGACTTGGTGACGGAATCGTTCACGTTGATCGCCGGGAAGGGCAGCAGGCCCTTCTTGTGCAGGTCATAGAGGCGATGCACGCCGGTGGTGGTCTCTTCGGACACGCCCTGGATCGCGTCGCGCTGCTTGGTGAACCAGCCGGGGCTGGCGGCAAGACGCTTCTTGATCTGGTTGAACAGGCACACTTCCTCGTCCGAGGTCGGCACGGCGATCAGGTCGGTCTCGCCTGCCTCGACGCGCGCGCCCAGAAGGATGTAGAGCGTCGCGTCCCCGCCATCGTCGAGGATCATGTTGCAGGTGCCGCCCTCGCCGCCGAACTGGAAGATCTTGTCGGTATATTCCCAATATTCCTCAAGGGTTTCGCCCTTGACCGCGAAAACCGGCGTGCCACCCGCCGCAATCGCCGCCGCCGCGTGATCCTGCGTCGAGAAGATGTTGCACGAGGCCCAACGCACATCCGCGCCAAGCGCCTTGAGCGTCTCGATCAGCACGGCGGTCTGCACCGTCATGTGCAGCGAACCCGCGATACGCGCGCCCTTGAGCGGCTGCGACGTGCCGAATTCCTCGCGGCAGGCCATCAGACCCGGCATTTCGGTTTCGGCAATGTCCAGCTCCTTGCGGCCGAATTCGGCCAGAGCGATGTCCTTGATGATGTAATCAGCCACGGAAGGCCCCCATTCCTTGATTTGGGCGCTATGTAGCACCGCCACCCCTGCGCGGCAATGCAACGCCGGAAGGGCGGTTTACAGCCAACCGCGCATTCGCTAGCACCATTGCCAGAAACAGGGGGCCGCGATGGCACGCGCATGGCAAAGGATGCTCTCGGGGCGCAGGCTTGACCTGCTGGACCCGACGCCGCTCGATATCGAGATCGAGGACATCGCGCATGGGCTGGCCTTCGTTGCGCGCTGGAACGGGCAGACGCTTGGCGATTTCGCCTATTCGGTGGCCGAGCACTCGCTACTGGTCGAAGAGATCTTCGCCCGTCAGAACCCTGGCATCGGCGCGCGCTGGCGTCTGGCCGCGCTGCTGCACGACGCACCCGAATATGTTCTTGGCGACATGATCAGCCCAGTGAAGGCCGCGATCGGGAAAGGGTATAACGAACTCGACACGCGGCTGACGGCTGCGGTTCATCTGCGCTTTGGCCTGCCCGCCACCCTGCCCGCCCCCATCAAGAAGGCGATCAAGGTGGCCGACCTGATCTCGGCCCGGCTGGAGGCCGAGCAGATCGCAGGGTTTTCCAAGGCTGAGGCGGATAGGTTGTTCGGAAAGACCGATGTGTCGGTCATCCGGGGGCTGACGATCCGCCTGCGTCCGCCCGCCGAGGTGCGCGCGGCCTATACCGCGCGCCACACAGAGTTGCTTGCCGAAATCACCGCGTGAATTTCTGGACGCGGTTCCGCGGCGCACGCTGCGCCTGGCCACCCATGGCAAGAGTGAGCACATCTGCAAGAATCCGGATCATTTTCTGATCTCCTTTGTTATGGTCATGTCCCTTATTTGCATTGACTTGCGGAGATTTGCGAGTCAGGAATTTTTCATCATCTGTTAGATTAATTTACATATGAGCGAAATCGACTGGAGAAAGATGCCGGCCCTGACCTCATTGCGCGCCTTCGCGGCGACCGCACGCGAGGGGGGATTCAGCGCCGCCGCGCGGCGGCTGAACGTGACCCATGCGGCCATCGCCCAGCAAGTGCGTGCGCTGGAATCCGACCTCGGGCTGAGCCTCGTGTGGCGCGAGGGGCGCAACCTGAACCTCACCCCCGAGGGCGAACGCCTGGCCACCGCGCTTGAGGATGGTTTCGGGCAGATCCAATCGACGCTTGAGGCGCTGCAAAGCCAGAAGACCGACAAGCCACTGACCATCACCCTGCCGCCGACCTTCGCGGCCGAGTGGCTGATGCCGCGTCTTGCCAAGTTCTGGAAGGCTCACCCCGAGATCGCGCTGTCGCTGCTGCCCGACCCGCGCAATGTCGAGCTGCGCGAGGTGGGCGCAAGCCTCGGCATCCGCTTTGGCACCGGACGCTGGCCCGGTGTGGTCTCGGAATATCTGACCGCCGCGCCGCAGGTGGTGGTGGCCGCGCCGGAATTGCTGAACGGGCGCTCGAAGCTCTCGCTGCGGGAAATGTCGATGATGCCCTGGATCCGCGAGCGCGGCTGGCCCGAGCTAATGCAATTGCTGGAATCTATCGGGCTAAAACCCGCTGCGCTGAAATTCACCGATTTCCCGAATGAGGAATTGGCGCTTTCGGCCGCGCGCGAGGGGATTGGCCTGCATCTCGAAACCGAGGCCCTGATTGAGGAAGATCTCGAGAACGGCTGGCTCGTGAAAATCCACGAGATGAATGACGAAAGCCTGGGGTATTATGTGGTCAGGCCACCGGGGCCAATAACCCCGGCAGCCCGAACGCTGATCGACTGGCTCAGATCGCAGGTCTGATCAGATCGCCAGATCCTCAAGCGATTTACCGGCATCGAGTGCGGCCTGCACCCATTGCGGCTTGCGCCCGCGCCCGGTCCAGGTTTGCGAAGGATCGGCCGGGTTGGCATATTTGGGCGCGACGGGCTTGCGGGTTTTCGCAACTGAAACCCCGGTCAGTTCCGCGAGGGTAAAACCCATTTTCTTCGCGGCTTCTTCCAGCTCGGCAAGAGCCTCGTTTTTCTTGCGCTCTTCGAAAGAGGCAATCGCACGATCCACCTTGGCGCGCAGCGCCTTGAGTTCGTTCATCGAGAGGTCGTCGAGTTTGATATCCATGATCTTCCCTGAAATGTTTTTTCAGAGATAACCATTTAATGCCCGAAAAGGCCAATTGTACTTTTGTCAGCTTAATTAACGCGGACTGCGCTTGGCCAGAATACGCTGAAGCGTCCGGCGGTGCATATTCAGACGCCGCGCAGTTTCCGAAACATTGCGGTCGCAAAGCTCGTAAACGCGCTGAATATGTTCCCAACGCACGCGATCCGCGCTCATGGGATTTTCCGGCGGGGGCGGCAGGGTTTCCCCCTTGGCCAGCAGCGCATTGGTAATATCGTTGGCGTCCGCGGGCTTCGACAGATAATCGGTCGCGCCCATTTTCACCGCCGCCACGGCGGTGGCGATGGCGCCATAGCCGGTCAGCACGACGATCCGCGCATCGGGGCGCCGCTCGCGCAGCGCCTCGACCACGTCGAGGCCATTGCCGTCCTCCAGCCGCAGATCCACGACCGCATAAGCCGGCGGGCGGCTTTGCGCGATGGCCTTGCCCGCCGAAACCGTCTCGGCCGTTTCGGTCTGAAAGCCGCGTTTCTCCATGGCGCGCGCGAGGCGGGACAGGAAGGGAACGTCGTCATCCACCAGCAAAAGCGTGCGGTCAGACCCGAGTTCGGCAAATTGATCGTCGGCCATGTGCTCTCCCCATGCGTTCCGAAAGTCTTAGGCGGTCGGAACCGTCTGGTCAAATTCCCTTTATGTTACTGGGAGTTTTTCCATGCATCGACGAAACAGGAAACCTGCTCCGCCATTTGCTCGGGCGTCGTGTCACGATTGAAGAATTCGACGAAACCGATTTCGGGGAACACCAGATAGGTCTGGGTCGAATGGTCGATCAGAGTATAGGGGTCGCCGGGGTTCTGAACCTTGAAATAGGTCCGATAGGCTTTGGAAGCGACCGCGATCTGCTCGGCCGAGCCCGACAGGCCCAACATCTTCGGATGCATGATCTCGGTGAATTCGGTCAGAAGCTCGGGCGTGTCGCGCTCGGAATCGACCGAGACGAATACCGGCGTCACGTCATAGCCGCGCTCATCAAGCAGGGTGACCGCTTCGGCATTGCGCGAGCTGTCCAGCGGGCAGACATCGGGGCAATAGGTATAGCCGAAGTAAAGCAGGCTCGGTTTGGTGAAGACATCCTTGTCGGTAACCGTCGCGCCGGTTTCCGAAACCAGCGTGAACGGCCCGCCCAATTGGCCCGTCCCGCCCACCACGCCACGACGGCACTGGGCGAAAATATCCTCATCGCCGCCCTGCGTGAACAGCACGGTTGCGCCAAGACCGGCGACGACGGCGGCCGAGGCCAGAATGGCGGCGAAGCGCGGAGTAAGTGCCATGGGTAGTTCGTTCCTTGTCCTGCATTGATCGCTTGGGCGCACCCTACTATCAAGTTAGGCGGGATAAAATGTGACAACCAGACCCATCTTTGGGTCGATCGGGGGCAGAATGGCGGAACGGCTTGAGGCGGGCGCGCAATTCGCCGAGGCGCATCACGACTGGGTTCGCCTGCGCACGCTGATCTTTCTGCGCTGGACCGCGATCATCGGGCAGCTCGGCGCGATCTTCGTGGGCTGGTGCTGCTATGATATCGCGCTGGATCTGCCGCTAGCGCTGGCAACGGTGGGCGCGGCGGTCGCGGCCAATATCGTGGCGATCTTCCTGTTCCCGCACAGCCGCCGCCTCAGCCAGGCCGAGGTGACCGCGACGCTGCTCTTTGATACCGCGCAGCTTGGCCTGTTGCTGGCGCTCACGGGCGGGCTGAACAACCCCTTCGCGCTGCTGATCCTGGTGCCGGTCACCATCGCCGCCACCGCGCTTGAACGGCGCCCGACCATCCTGCTCGGGATCGCGACGATCCTGATCATCTCGATCGTCAGCCAGTTCCACCTGCCGCTGATCACCCGCGACGGCACCATGATCGAGATGCCCAGTGTCGTCGAGTTCGGCTTCTGGGTCGCCATCGTGATCGGCGTCGTCTTTCTGGGCGCCTATGCCCATCGCATCTCAAGCGAGATCCACTCGATGAGCGATGCACTGCTGGCCACGCAGCTTGCGCTGGCGCGCGAGCAGAAACTGACCGATCTGGGCGGGGTTGTCGCGGCGGCCGCGCATGAATTGGGCACACCGCTGGCGACGATCAAGCTGGTGTCCTCCGAGCTTGCCGATGAGCTGACGGACAGCCCCGATCTGCACAGCGACGCCATCCTGATCCGCGAACAGGCCGACCGCTGCCGCGATATTCTGCGCTCGATGGGTCGGGCGGGCAAAGACGATCTGCACCTGCGCTCGGCCCCGGTTCTGGCCGTGCTTCGCGAGGCGGCAGAGCCGCATCTCGATCGCGGCAAAGAGATCCTGTTTGACGTGAACCCAGGCGAAGCCGGCGCCGAACGCCAGCCAACCGTCTACCGCTACCCCGAGGTGATCCACGCCCTGCGCAACCTGGTGCAGAACGCCGTGGATTTCGCGCGCAGCACCGTCTGGGTCGAGGCCGAATGGACCGACCAGACAATCCTCGTGCGGATCACCGACGACGGGCGCGGCTATGCGCCGGGCGTGAAAAACCGGATCGGCGATCCGTTCCTGCAAAACCGCTCGGGCGACCGGAGCCAGCGCCCGGAGTACGAGGGCATGGGCCTTGGCCTCTTCATCGCCAAGACGCTGCTTGAGCGCACCGGCGCCCATCTGCGCTTCAGCAACGGCCCCGAATCCTTCATCCCCGAGGTCAGCCACGCGACCCGCTCGGGTGCCATGGTCGAGGTCAGCTGGCCGCTCGCGCGTCTTGTGGTTGAGGATGGCACCGGGCTTGGAGAGAACCAGCCGATCACCGCGTGAGGCTCGGTTTTCCTACGGATTAACCGGCTGTTAACCATTCTCTCGCGAAACTCCGCCGGATGTGGGGCGGAAGGGCGCGCGGATGCAGTTCGAGTGGATGCAGGCACTGGTCATCGTGGTGACCTCGGTCGGTGCGGCCTTTCTGGCCCTGTTTGGGCTCAGCGTTCTGACGCCGCGCAGACCCGCCGGGCTGGCGCCGAGCGAGGGTTATCTGGAACCCGTCGTCTTCCTGTTTGACGAGCACCGGCTTGTCGATGCCACCGCTCCGGCCCGCGCGCTGCTTGACGGCGCCGCCACGGGGCAAAGTGAATGGGCACGGCTGTCGGCCTTCCTTGCTCCCCGCTTCGACGATTTCACCCAAAGCCTCGCGCAACTGGCGCAGCGCGGGCGGATCGAGTTGACCGGGCGCGACGGCGAGGATGCGCTGCGCCTGACCGCCGAGGATGTGAACGGCCTTGCCCGCATCACCCTGGCCGATCCCGCGGCTGAAGGGTGCGGCGTGACGGTTGACGGGCTGTCACTTCGCGCGCAGGGGCTGGAACTCGATCAGTTGCGCCAGACGTTTGATCACGCGCCCTGCCCGATCTGGCGCGAGGATGCAGGCGGAGCAGTCATCTGGGCCAACCGCGCCTATGCGCAGCAGGCGGGTGTGCTGGACGCGCTGACATGGCCCCTGCCCCGGCTGTTCGAGAAGCCGGGCAGCCCGGTCTCGAACCCCGCCCGGCTGCGCAGCATCATTGACGGCCATTGGTTCGATTGCCACAGCCACGCTCTCGGGCGCGAGGCGCTGCATTTCGCCCTGCCCGCCGATGCCACCGTACGCGCAGAGACCAGCCTGCGCGAATTCGTCCAGACCCTGACCAAGACCTTCGCCGACCTGCCCATCGGCCTTGCGATCTTCGACCGCCAGCGCCAATTACAGATGTTCAACCCCGCGCTTCTGGACCTGACGCATCTGACGCCGCAGTTTCTCTCGGCCCGGCCCACGCTTTACGCCTTCCTCGACCGGCTGCGCGAGGCCCGCATGATGCCCGAGCCACGCGACTACGCCAGCTGGCGCCAGCAGATGAGCGCGCTCGAACAGGCCTCGGCCGCCGGATACCATACCGAGACTTGGTCGCTGCCAAACGGCCAGACCTACCGCGTGACCGGGCGACCGCATCCCGATGGCGCGGTGGCCTTCCTGTTCGAGGATATCACCTCCGAGATTGGCCTGACCCGCCGCTTCCGCGCCGAGCTTGAGATGGGGCAGGAGGCGCTTGACCTGATGCCTGATGCGCTCGCGGTGTTCCTCCCTTCGGGCGAGCTTGTGCTGTCGAACACCGCCTATGGCGCGCTTTGGGGGGTAGAGCCAGAGACGACGCTTGGCATCCTGACGCTACAGGACTCGCTTAGCCAGTGGCGCGCGCAGTGCGAGATCGAGGGGCTTAGCACGGCCTTACGCAATCGCACCGCGCAGGGCGGACGCGGGGAAGCGGTCGAAGGCTTGGTGCAGATGCATGGCGGCCAAAGCCTGCGCTGGCGCGTTGCCCCGATGAGCGGGGGCGCAACACTGGTCAGCTTTACCCCCGCCATGGTGGCCGCCGCGCCCAAGGAGGCCATCGTGCCGTGATACGGGCTTGCGGCAGCTACCGGGCAGGGTAAAACTGCCGCCATGCCCGATTTGCTGTTTCGCCTGCCCCTGCCCGACGCCGATGCCACCGCCCGTCTGGGTCAGCGGATGGCGCAGCTTGTCCGGCCCGGCGATGTGCTACTGCTCGAAGGCCAGATCGGCGCGGGCAAGACCCATTTCGCCCGCAGCCTGATCCAGACCCGTCTTGCCGCGCTGGACCGGAGCGAGGATATCCCCTCGCCCACGTTCACGCTGGTGCAGGTCTATGATGCTGCGCCCGAGATCTGGCACGCCGACCTTTACCGGCTTACCCATCCCGACGAGGCGATCGAGCTTGGGCTGGAGGAGGCGTTCGACACCGCGATCTGCCTGATCGAATGGCCCGACCGGCTGGCCGAGCTGGCGCCGCGCAAAGCCCTGACCCTGCGCTTCGAGCTGGCCAATGCCGGAGCCTCGCGCTGTGTGAGCTTTCTGGGTGATGCCGACTGGGCCGAGCGCCTGACGGATCTGCGCGATGCCTGATCGCGCCGCACAAATCACGCGCTTTCTGGCGCAGGCCGGGTGGGGCGAGGCACAGCGGGCACCGCTCGCAGGCGATGCCTCGGCCCGGCGCTATGAACGGCTGACGCAGGGCGCGACGCGTGCCGTGCTGATGGATGCCCCTCCGGGTGATGAGGTAATGCGCTTCCTGCGCATGGCGCGCTGGCTGCGGCAAAACG
This sequence comes from Sedimentimonas flavescens, assembly GCF_019264375.1. Classification (GTDB taxonomy): domain Bacteria; phylum Pseudomonadota; class Alphaproteobacteria; order Rhodobacterales; family Rhodobacteraceae; genus Rhodobacter; species Rhodobacter flavescens. Next base: position 49,271 of record NZ_JAHVAI010000007.1, read on the forward strand.
GGTTTTCCGCCCCAGAGATTCTGGCAGAAGCGCCGGAACAGGGTCTATTGCTGCTTGAGGATCTGGGCGATGCGCTGATCTCGCGCTTGGTCGCGCAAGACCCCGCGCGCGAGGGTGCGCTTTACGCCGAGATCACCGGCTTTCTGCTGGCCCTCCACCGCCTGCTTCCGCCCGATTTCCTCGCCCCGCTCGATGGCCCCGCACTGGCCGAACTGCTGCGCCTGACGCCGGAATGGTATCCGGTGCTCTCGCGCGACGCGGCCGAGGCCCTGCCCGACCTGATCGCGCAGCACTACGCGGCGCTGAATCGTGAGGCCCCGGTCACCTGCCTGCGTGACTTCCACGCCGAAAACGCGCTCTGGCTGCCCGACCGCCAAGGGGTCGCACGACTGGGGCTGCTCGACTTTCAGGACGCTGTGGCCGCGCATCCGGCCTATGATCTCGTCTCGGCGCTGCAAGACGCGCGGCGCGATGTCTCGTCCGAGACCGAAACGCGCGAGCGCCGCCGCTATGCCGAGGCCACCACCATCGATTTGCCCCGGTTCGAGGCGCTCTATGCCCTGCTTGGCGCGCAACGCGGGCTGCGGATCATAGGTGTCTTCGCGCGGCTCTGCATGGCCATGGGCAAGGCGCATTACGTCGATCTGATGCCGCGCACCTGGGCCCATATCGCGCGCAACCTGACCCACCCGGCCCTGGAAGACGTCGCCCGCACCGTCCGCGCCGCCTTCCCTGCCCCCACGCCCGACCTGATGCAAAGGATCAAGGAGCAATGCGCACAACGCCCGATGCATTGATGCTGTTCGCGGCCGGATTCGGCACGCGCATGGGCGCGCTAACCGCGAACCGCCCCAAGCCGCTGATCCCGGTGGCGGGCAAGGCCCTCATTGATCACGCGCTTGATCTGGCGGTCGCGGCCGGGATGGCGCGGGTGGTCGCCAATGTGCATTACCTGGGCGAGCAGGTCGTGCAGCATCTGGCCGGGCGCGACGTGCTGATCTCGGATGAGACCGATGAGATCCTTGAAACTGGCGGCGGGCTGCGCAAGGCGCTGCCGCTTCTGGGGCAGGGGCCGGTTTTCACACTCAACACCGATGCGGTCTGGAGCGGGCCGAACGTCATCTCGACCCTGCGCAGCCAGTGGGACGGGGCGCGGATGTCGGCGCTTCTGGCGCTGATCCCGGCGGAAGAAGCCGTCGGTCATCGCGGCACGGGCGACTTCGCGCTGGATGCCGACGGGCGGATCTCGCGCGGCGGCCCCTATGTCTATACCGGTGCGCAGATCCTCAATCCCGCTGGAATAGAGACGATTTCTGAGACTGCTTTCTCGCTCAACCGGCTCTGGGATCGCATGATCGCCGAGGGGCGCGCTTATGGCGTGCTGCATCAGGGCGGCTGGTGTGACGTTGGCCGCCCCGAAAGCATCCCTCTGGCCGAAGCCATGCTGGAGCGGGCCGATGGCTGAGGGCACCGTCTTCGCTCTGCCCCCCGGCGTCGATTTCGCGCGGGAACTGGTGCAGGGCCTCATCGCGCGGATGGAGGGCCAGCCGCCCGAGGCGATGGCCCGCGTGCAGCTAATCGTGAACACCGGGCGGATGCAGCGCCGCGTCCGCGAGGAGTTCGACCGCCACGGCGCGCGGCTGCTGCCACGCCTGCGGCTGGTCACCGACCTCGGGCGCGATCCGCTGGCAGGCCTTCCGCCTGCGGTGCCCTCGCTCCGGCGGCGGTTGGAACTGGCGCAACTGGTCGCGCGTATGGTCGCGCACCTGCCTGGGTTTGAGGCGGGATCTGGCATTTTCAGCCTTGCCGACAGCCTCGCCGACCTGATGGCCGAGATGCATAACGAAGGCGTCACCCCCGACCGTTTCGAGCAAGTCGAAATCGCCGAAACCCATGCCGAGCACTGGCGCCACGCGCTGGCCTTCATCCGCATCGTCACCCGGTTTTTCGAGGATGAAACCATCCCCGATGCCGATGCCCGCCAGCGCCGCGTGATCGAGGCGCTGGAGCGCAGCTGGCCCATCGATCCGCCCCAGGATCCGGTCATCGTGGCAGGCTCGACCGGCTCACGCGGGACAACGGCGCTCTTGCTGCGGGCCGTGGCGCGACTGCCCAAGGGGATGATCGTCCTGCCGGGGTTTGACTTCGATATACCCGAAAATGGCTGGAATAGTCTCTATTCCGGCGATGTTCCGATCGAGGATCACCCCCAGTTCCGCTTCCATGCGCTGCTGCAAAGTCTGAATCTGCCGCGCGATCAGGTCGCGCGCTGGACCAAGGCCGCACCCCCCGCACCCGCGCGCAACGTGCTGCTGTCGCTGGCGTTGCGGCCTGCACCGGTCACCGATCAGTGGCTCAGCGATGGGCCGACGTTGGGCGATCTGCGCCCCGCTTGCGAGGGGATGACCCTGATCGCCGCGCCCGATCCGCGGCGCGAGGCCAATGCCATCGCCCTGATCCTGCGCGAAGCCGCCGAAACCGGCACGAAAGCCGCCCTGATTACCCCCGACCGGATGCTAAGCCGCCGCGTCACCGCCGCGCTCGGCCGTTGGGGCATCATCCCCGACGACAGCGCGGGGGCGCCGCTGCATCACACCGCGCCGGGACGTTTCCTGCGCCATATCGCGACCATGCGCGGGCGCCGCCTGACGCTGGAATCGCTGCTGATCTTGCTCAAGCACCCGCTGACGGCGACCGGCTCGACCGAGCGCGGCAACCACTTGCGTTACACGCGCGAGCTGGAACTGCGCCTGCGCCGCTACGGCCCTGCCTTCCCCGATGGCGACGCCCTGCGCGCCTGGGGTCTGCGCGGAGATATCGCGCAACAGCAATGGGCCGACTGGCTTGCGGGTGTCATCGCCGGGCTGGACGACGCGCCGCGAATGGCGCTTTCCGCCTGTATAGAGACACATTTGCACTTCGCCGCCGCCCTTGCAGCAGGTCCTGGCGGAACGGTCGATGCCTCGGGTCTTTGGGGGGGTGACGCGGGGATGGCCTGCCTGCGCACGATGAATGAGCTGTCCTCCGAGGCCACCCATGCCGGGGATTACTCGGCCGGCGATTATGCCGATCTGATCAGTCGCCTTCTGCAACGGGGCATGGTGCGCCAGACCGGTGCGGCGCATCCCGGCATCGCTATTCTCGGCACGCTCGAGGCCCGCGCCCATGCGGCGGATCTGATGATCCTGGCCGGGCTGAACGAGGGAAGCTGGCCCGAAACGCCCGCGCCGGACCCCTGGCTCAGCCGTCGGATGCGGCTGGAATCGGGTCTATTGCTGCCTGAACGGCAGATCGGCCTGTCCGCGCATGACTTCCAGCAAGCAATGGGTGCGCGGCGCGTAGTGATCAGCCGCGCCCGCCGCGATGCCGAAGCCGAGACGGTGCCCTCGCGCTGGCTGAACCGTCTGACCAACCTTCTGGGCGGGCTACCCGCGCAACACGGCCCCGAGGCGCTGGCCGCGATGGAGGCGCGCGGCAAACACTGGCTGGACCTCGCCGAGGCGGTGGAAACACCGCGCGAACCGATCCCGCCCGCACCGCGCCCCTCTCCCCGCCCGCCGGTCGCCGCGCGCCCGCGCGAGCTGCCCGTCACCGCGATCCGCAGCCTGATCCGCGACCCTTACGCGATCTACGCCGGGCGTATCCTCCGCCTGCGCCCGCTTGACCCGATGCGCCCCGCACCCGACCCGCGCCTGCGCGGGCAGGTGCTGCACCTGATCGTCGAGCGGTTCATCCGCGAGCGCACGGACAACGAGCCGCCCGAAGCCGCCGAGGCCCGCCTGATGCAGATCGCGCAAAGCGTGATGGAAAGCGAGATCCCCTGGCCCAGTGTGCAACGCCTCTGGCTTGGCCGGATCGCGCGCATCGCCCGCAAGTTCCTGCGCGACGAGGCCGAGCGGATGCAGCGCGGCACCCCCGCCGTGATTGAGAAAAAAGGCTCTGTTCCGCTGCAAACTAGCCTTTTCACCCTTACCGCCAAACCCGACCGGATCGACATTCTCGAAGACGGGCGGGCGCAGATCTACGATTATAAATCGGGCAAGCCCCCCAGCGACGATGCCGTGCTGCATTTCGACAAGCAGATGCTGCTGGAAGCCGCGATGGTCGAACGCGGCGGGTTTGACGCGCTCGGGCCTGCCGGGGTCGCGGGGATGACCTATATCCGGCTTGGCGGCGATGGCGAGACGCGCGACATCAAGCCCAAGGAGACCCTTGATGAGGTCTGGGACAAGTTTGAGACTCTGATCGCGCGCTACCTGACGCCGGAGCAGGGCTACTCGGCTCGCCGCGCGTTGCAGAAATCGACCGACGCCAGCGATTACGACCACCTCTCGCGCTTTGGCGAGTGGGAGATGAGCGACGACCCGACCCCGGAGGATCTGGAATGAGCGCCCCCGACCAGGCCACGCAGCGCCAGATCGCGGCGGCAAACCCGGTAGCATCGACCTGGCTCTCGGCCAATGCTGGATCGGGCAAGACCAAAGTGCTGACGGACCGCGTCGCACGTCTGCTTTTAGGCGGAACAGAGCCGCAAAAGGTGCTTTGCCTGACCTACACCAAGGCCGCCGCCGCCGAGATGCAGAACCGCCTGCTCAAGCGCCTCGGCTCCTGGGCGATGCTAGGCGATGCCGAGCTGCGCGCCGAATTGCGCAAACTTGGCGAAGAGGGCGAGATCAGCCCCGAACGCCTTGGCCGCGCGCGGCGCCTGTTCGCGCAAGCCATCGAGACGCCGGGCGGGCTGAAGATCCAGACGATCCACTCGTTCTGCGCGGCGCTGCTGCGGCGCTTTCCGCTGGAGGCCGGCGTTGCCCACGGTTTTCGCGAGATGGATGACCGCACGGCGGCCGTGCTACGCCACGATATCCTCGAAGAGATCGCCGGGGGCGAGGACCGCGTGGCCTTCGACGGGCTGGCGCGGTATTTCTCGGGTGACGATCTGACCAAGCTGATCAACGATATCAGCCGTAATAGACACGCTTTTCCGGCTGATTTCGACCATTCGGCGGCGCTTGAGGTCTTCGGCCTGCCGCCCGATTACACCATCACGCAGTTGCTCGACGATGCGTTCGGGCCGGGCGATCTGAGGCTGCTGCATGACCTCGCACCGATCCTTTTGGCCAGCGGCCCAAGCGATACTAAGCTGGGCACCGTCTTCGCCGGGATCGAGGAGTTGACGCTTGAGGCCCTGATCAAGCTCGAATCCGTCCTACTGTTCGGCAGCGGACCTAACGCCACCCGGCCCAAGATCGGCTCGATCCCCACGAAAGCGCTGCGCGAAGGCCCCGCCGCCCCCTTTATGAGCGGACTGAGCGCACTGATGGAGCGCGTGGCCGATGCGCGCCCGCACCGCCTTGCTCTTGCCGCGGCCGATCGCACCCTGGCCCTGCACCGCTTCGCCCGCGCCTTCCTGCCGCGCATGGCCGCGCGTAAGGCCGCGCAGGGTTGGCTTGATTTCGACGACCTGATCGAACGAGCGGCGCATCTGCTGTCCACCCCCTCGGTCGCACAGTGGGTCCTGTTTCGTCTAGACGGCGGGATCGACCATATCCTTGTTGATGAGGCGCAGGACACGAGCCCCGAGCAATGGATCGTCATTGAGCGCCTGACCGACGAGTTCACCGCCGGCGAAGGCGCGCGCGGCGTGCAGCGCACGATCTTTGTCGTCGGCGATCGCAAACAGTCGATCTATTCGTTCCAAGGCGCGGATTTGCGGCGTTTTGAGGCGATGCAGAGCCACTTTTCAGCAAAGTTCGCAGCCGTTTCGCGCCCCTTGCAGGAAACCGCACTGCTGCACTCGTTCCGCTCTTCCGAGGCGGTTCTGCGGCTGACAGACCTGACCTTTGCCGGCGCCGCGCAGGGCCTTGGCGGCGCGCCCGAGCACATCGCCTTCCACAACCTGCTGCCCGGGCGCGTCGATCTGTGGCCGCCCGTCGAGAAGCCCGAAAAGCCCGAGGATGGCCATTGGGAAGACCCGGTGGATCAGCGCGGCGCCAGCGATGCGCCGCTAGTGCTGGCACGCGCCATCGCGGCCGAGATCCGCGCGATGATCGACGCCGGCACGCAAATCCCCGGCAGCCCCGCGCCCCGCCCCGTGCATGAGGGTGATTTCCTGATCCTGGTGCAGCGCCGCTCGGCGCTGTTTGCCGAGATCATCCGCGCCTGCAAGGCCGCTGGCTTGGCGGTTGCGGGGGTCGATCGGCTCAAGCTTGGCGCGGAACTCGCCGTCAAGGATATCCGTGCGACGCTGGCCTTCCTGGCCACGCCCGAAGACGATCTTGCGCTTGCGGAGGCTCTGAAATCGCCGCTTTTCGGCTGGAGCGAGGCGATGCTCTACCGCCTTGCGCAGCCCCGCAAGGGCTACCTGTGGGAGGCTCTGCGCAACAGCGACATCGCCCCGCATACCGTCGAGGTGCTGCAAGACCTGCGCGATCACACCGACTTCCTGCGCCCCTTCGACCTGATCGAACGCCTGTTGACCCGCCACGGCGGCCGCCAGCGGCTGATCGCGCGGCTCGGGATCGAGGCGGAGGACGGCATCGACGAGCTGATCTCTCAGGCGCTGGCCTTCGAACATATGGAGGTGCCAAGCCTCACCGGCTTCCTCGGCTGGCTCGATGCCGAGGATATTGAGGTCAAGCGCCAGCTTGCGGGCGGCGGCCGCGCGATCCGGGTGATGACCGTGCATGGCGCCAAGGGGCTTGAGGCGCCCATCGTCATCCTTCCCGATACGGCCAAGCGCAAACCGCCGCAGGGCTCGGAGATCTACCGGCTCAACGACCGGATCGGCGCCAGGAGCACGGCGAAGGCGGAGATGCCCGATGTGCTGGCGCAAGCGCAGGCTGACGAGGTCGCGCGCGCCGAGGAAGAACGTATGCGCCTGCTTTACGTGGCGCTGACGCGGGCCGAGAAATGGCTGATCGTTGCCGCGGCGGGCGAGGTCGGCACTGGCGGCGATAGCTGGTATTCGCTGGTTGCCGAGGGCCTGACGCGCGCGGGTGCGCAGGAAAGCCAGGCAATCTCGCCGGACGTGCGCGATCTGGGTTCGATCCGCAGGCTCAGCCACGGCGACTGGCCCGAGGCGGGCGTGCCAGCCAGCGCGACCGCCGCGCAGGCACCGGACATTCCGGCTTGGGCTACGACCTCGGCCCCGCGGCCCGAGCGCGCGGCGCGGGCGCTCTCGCCCTCGGATCTGGGGGGCGCCAAGGCGCTGCCGGGCGATGCGGCCCTGCCCGAGGAAGAGGCCAAGCGCTACGGGCGCCAGCTGCATAGCCTGCTGGAGCACCTGCCCGGCTGGCCCGAGGATCGCTGGTCCGAGATCGCGCACAGCCTGCTTTCGACAGGCGAAGATGCGGCGGATCGTGCTGAGATAGATACTATTCTGGCCGCCGCGCGCCATGTCTTGCAGCTGCCGCAGATGGCCCCTTTCCTTGCGCCCGAGGCCTTGGCCGAGGTTGAGCTGACCGCGAGCTTGCCGGAGCTTGATGGGCAGCAGATCCACGGCATCGTCGACCGGCTGGTGATCACGGCGGAATGCGTGCGTGTGCTCGACTACAAGTCAAATGCCGTGGTGCCGGGCAGCCCCGAGGACGTGCCGCTTGGCATCCTGCGCCAAATGGCGGCCTATCGCGCCGCGCTGCGCCAGATCTACCCCGCGCACCCAATCGAGTGCCTGATCCTCTGGACGCGGAGCGGGCAGCTGATGCCGCTACCCCCCGCACAGTTAGATGCGGCATTGCGCACAGCCACCGCATCTTGACGGGCTGCGGGGTGGGCCCTACCTTCCCCCGCAACCGACCTTTCAGGAGAAGCCCCATGACCACCGCCGTCACCGATGCGACCTTCGATCAGGAAGTTCGCAAGTCCGATATCCCCGTCGTCGTCGATTTCTGGGCCGAATGGTGTGGCCCCTGCCGCCAGATCGGTCCCTCGCTCGAAGAGCTGTCCAAGGAACTGGCCGGCAAGGTAAAAATCGTGAAGGTCAACGTGGACGAGAACCCCGACAGCCCGGCGATGCTGGGTGTTCGCGGCATCCCGGCGCTGTTCCTGTTCAAGGATGGCCAGGTTGTCTCGAACAAGGTTGGCGCCGCGCCGAAGGCCGCGCTTCAGTCCTGGATCGAATCGTCGATCTGAGTCGACACCGACAATTTGCGAAACGGGCGCCTTCGGGCGCCCTTTTCATATCGGCCAGCCGCGCTTGCGCAGATGATCCAGCAGCGCCGCTTCAAATTCGGGGCGACCAGCGTTCAGCGCGCGCTTTTGCAAGAACCAGAAGAGGTAGCGGTCGAACTCGGGCCGGGCCTTGAGGCTGGCGAAGGCCCCGTCGATCCCGTCGCGCGGCACCGAGCCCGCAATATGGTGAAAATCGATCCGGGCAAACAGGACGGCGGGCTTGCGGTGAAAATAGCCCTCAAACGCGAGGCTGCTGTTTTGCGTGACGACAAAGCGGCAATTGCGCAGTGCCGCGTCCGACCCGCCCTTCTCGATGCGCAGGCGCGGATGACGCGCGGCGAGGCGCTCCAGCGCCGTGATTTCCTCGGCTGTGTAGCTCTCCCTCGGATGCAGGGTCGCCAGAACCGGCAGATCGGTGCGGGCAAGGGTTTCCTCGATCATCGCGACCGGACTCATTGCCTGAAAACTACGGGTCTCTAACAAACGTCCTTGCAGCGGGAGGAAGCAAAACCCCGCGTCTGAGGGCAGACTTTTGCTGGAATAGAGCCTGTTTCTCCACTGCTCGGCAAAGCGCGCGGCCTCGACCGGATCGACGGTCTCAGGCTCGAACCGCGCCTTGGCGACGGGCCAATCCCACCGGGCGGCGACACGCTCGATCCGCCAGAAGGCGCCCACATAGGCCCGCCTACAGGTCAGTGCGCGGTCATGCGTGGGCTCCTCCATGTGATACAGCGCATAGCCCTCGCGCCCCGGCGCGGCCAGCCGCTCGGCCAGCGTGCTTTCGCGCAGGTTCACCTGCCAGCCCGCGCCCTGAACCGCGCCGATCAGACGAGCAAAGAAATTGTGCTGGCCCGCCCTGACCCGACCCAATGTCGGCGCGTCGAGATAGATCCAGAGGAGGGGTGCGGTGCTCATACCGGCAGGTTATCGCCGCCGCGATCTGGCCCGCAAGGCTTGCATGGCCCGCCCGCGCCCCTCATATCTGCACCAACACGGAGGAACACATGGCCGAAGACAAATTTCCGGGCTGGCATGGCACCACGATCATCGGTGTGCGCAAGGGCGGCAAGGTGGTAGTCGCGGGCGACGGGCAGGTCAGCCTGGGCCAGACCGTCATCAAGGGCACTGCGCGCAAAGTGCGCCGCCTCAGCCCCGGCGGGCGCGACGTGGTGGCGGGCTTTGCCGGTTCGACCGCCGATGCCTTCACCTTGCTTGAGCGGCTTGAGAAAAAGCTAGAGGCCGCGCCGGGGCAGCTTGCACGCGCCTGCGTCGATCTGGCCAAGGACTGGCGCATGGACAAATACCTGCGCAACCTCGAGGCCATGCTGATCGTCACCGACGGCGCCGATCTCTACGTCATCACCGGCGCGGGCGACGTGCTGGAACCCGAGCATGACGTGGCCGCCATCGGATCGGGTGGCAATTTCGCGCTGGCCGCGGCGCGGGGACTGATGGAAAGCGACCTTGATGCCGAAACCGTCGCGCGCAAGGCCATGGCGATCGCCGCCGACATCTGTGTCTATACCAACGGAAATCTGACGGTGGAGAGCATCTCGAAATGACCAATCTCACCCCGCGCGAAATCGTCTCGGAGCTTGACCGCTTCATCATCGGCCAGCAGGACGCCAAGCGCGCCGTGGCCGTCGCCCTGCGCAACCGCTGGCGCCGCAAACAACTGGCGGCCGACCTGCGCGAAGAGGTCTATCCCAAGAATATCCTGATGATCGGCCCGACCGGCGTCGGCAAGACCGAGATCTCGCGCCGCCTCGCCAAGCTGGCGAAAGCGCCGTTCCTCAAGGTCGAGGCCACCAAGTTCACCGAGGTCGGCTATGTCGGGCGCGATGTCGAACAGATCATCCGCGATCTGACCGATGCCGCCATGATCGAAACGCGCGAGCGGATGCGCGAGGACGTCAAGGCCCGCGCCCACAAGGCCGCCGAGGATCGCGTGATCGAGGCCCTTGCCGGCACCGACGCGCGCGAGGCCACGCGCGAGATGTTCCGCCGCAAGCTGCGCGACGGCGTGTTGGACGACAAGATCATTGAGCTTGAACTGGCCGATGCGCCGGGCGGCATGCCGCTTGGCGTCATGGGCGGCCAGCCCGGCATGGAAATGCAGATGCAGGGGCTGCAAGACCTGTTCAAGGCCTTTGGTGGCGCGCGCCGCACCCGGCGCAAGCTGACGGTCTCGGAAAGCTACGAGATTCTGATCTCGGAAGAGGCCGACAAGCTTCTGGACGACGAGGCGGTCAAGACCGCAGCACTTGAGGCCGTGCAGGAATCGGGCATCGTCTTCATCGACGAGATCGACAAGGTCGCCGCCCGCGCCGAAACCCGGGGGGCGGATGTATCGCGCGAAGGGGTACAGCGCGACCTGCTGCCGCTGATCGAGGGCACGACGGTCAGCACCAAATACGGCGCGGTCAAGACCGACCATATCCTGTTCATCGCCTCGGGGGCCTTCCACATCGCCAAACCCTCGGATCTGCTGCCCGAATTGCAGGGCCGCCTGCCGATCCGGGTTGAGCTGCGCGCCCTGACGGAGGGTGATTTCATCCGCATCCTGACCGAGACCGACAACGCCCTGACCCTTCAATACAAGGCCCTTCTGGCGACCGAGGAAGTCACGGTGAGTTTCACCGAGGATGGCATCGCGGCCCTTGCCCGTATCGCCGCCGAGGTCAACACCTCGGTCGAGAATATCGGCGCAAGAAGGCTCTATACCGTGATGGAACGGGTCTTCGAGGAGATCTCGTTCAGCGCGCCCGACCGCGCGGGCGAGACCCTGACGGTGGATGGTGCCTTCGTCGAGAAGAACCTCGGCGATCTGGCGCGCTCGACCGATCTGAGCCGCTACGTGCTCTGAGGGTACTGGACGCCCCCCGACGCTTTGCTATCGTGCTGCAAACGCCGAGGGGGTCGATGCGCGCGCTTGTCATCATCGCATTAGTCGTCCTGTCCGCCTGCGCCCCGCGCGGGCGGCTGGACTATCACCCCGACCGCGAGGCCCCGGCGCGCGCGATTTTCGTGGGCAGCACCCGCGCCGACCTGCGCCATCCCGAAAGCCCCGAGGCCTTTGGCCGCAGCGAGGCGTTGCAGCTTGGGCGCTTCGACGTCTCGGTGCCGCCGATGCATCAGCCGGGCGAAATCACCTATCCCTCAGCTCAGGAAGCGCCCGACCCGCAGACCGATTTCCTTGTCTCGCGCGCGGCGATATATGCGCGGCCCGCCGATTTCCGCGCCGATCTGCGCCGGGAACTCGCGCGCAATGGCGGTGAGGCGATCGTCTTCGTCCATGGCTACAACACGACCTTTGTCGAAGGCCTCTATCGCCTGGCGCAACTGGGCAATGATTTCGATCTGCCGGGCGTTCTGGTGCATTACTCCTGGCCCTCGCGCGGGCATTTGATGGGCTACGCCTATGACCACGACTCCGCGCTTTTCGCCCGCGACGGCTTCGAGGAGTTCCTGCGAGAGTTACGCGCCGCCGGGGCGCGCAGCATCCTGATCGTGGGGCATTCGATGGGTGCCGCGCTGACCATGGAAAGCTTGCGGCAGATCGCAATTTCCGGCGAGACAGAGACGATTTCGCGCCTTGCCGGGGTCGTTCTGATCTCGCCCGATATCGACGTCGATGTCTTCCGTGCACAGGCCCGCCGGATCGGCAAACTGCCGCAGCCCTTCCTGATTTTCACCTCGCAGCGCGACAAGGCGCTTGGCCTGTCCTCGCATATCAACGGCGACCAGGCCCGGCTGGGCAATCTGCAAGATGTCGAACAAGTGGCGGATCTGAAGCTGACCATCGTGGATGTCGGCGCATTCAGCACTGGCGAGGGGCATTTCAACGTGGCGACATCGCCGGCGCTAATCGCGCTACTGGGCGAAAACGGGCGCGCGGCGGCCGTGCTGGAGGGCGATCAGTCCGAGCATCGCAACCTGTTCTCGGGCGTGGTGCTGTCGGTTCAGAACGTCACGCAGATCATCCTTGCCCCGGTCGAGGCGCTGGCGAACTAGCGGTTGCGGCGCAGATAGACGTAATAGGCGCCCGATCCGCCGTGCTTGAGATGCGCCTCGCTGACCTGCATGACGGCGGCACCAAGCGGCGGCAGGCGCAGCCATTGTGGCACCTGATGGCGCAACACGCCCTGCCGTTGCGGGATCGGCCCCTCATCCAGGCCGCGCTTGCCCTTGCCGGTGATCACCAGCACCAGACGGCAGCCACGATCCTGCGCGTTCAGAACAAAGCGGATCAGCTCGGGGTGGGCCTCTGCCAGGGTCATGCCATGCAGATCGATCTTTGCCTCCGGCTCCAGCTTGCCGCGCGTCATGGCGCGATGTGCTTTGCGATCCATCACCACGGGCTGGCGCGCCAAATGCTCCGAGATCGAGGGCGCCAGATCGTGCCGGAAGGCGAAATCCGGGGCCGACTGGCCGATACGAAAATCCTTCACATCGGGGCGCGGCTTCTTGGGTGGCGGGGTAGGCTTGGCATCCAAAACGGGCTCTGTTTCGGCGGAAAATGGCCTTCTGGGGTGAAAGGCCTTGGCCGTCGCGGCAACGCGCGACCATAGCTCGCGCTCTTCGGGGGACAGTTTGCGGCGGCGGCTCATGCGACCCTCCGCAGCACGATCATCGCGCCATGGGCGTTCACGGCGCCAGCGGCCAGACCGGCCTCGGGGCCGGAACCGAGGAAGATATCGCCCCGCCCGGCGCCCCTGATGGCCGAGCCGATATCCTGCGCCACTGTCAGGCGCGGTGGCAGGCCGGGGCAATTGACCCAGACCGGGCTGCCAAGCGTCACGATCTCAGGGTCAACCGCCAGGCTGCGGCCCGAAGTCACCGGTCGCCCCATGGCGCCGATGGGGCCGCTCTCTTCGGGCAGGTCGAGCACGCGGAAGAACACGAAGGACGGATTGTGGTTGAGCAGGTCCGGCACCTGATCGGGATGCTGCTTGCACCAATGCCGGATCGTCTGCGGTGTCATCTCTTCGGCCGGGGCCACTCCGCGCCGCACCAGTTCCGCACCGATGGAGCGGTAGGGATGCCCGTTCTTGCCGGCGAACCCCAGCCGCATCGTGCCGCCCTCATCCAGACGCACCCGGACCGAGCCCTGCACCTGCGCCAGAAATGCCTCGATGGCGCTTTCCAGATAGACCAACTCGCGCCCGCCCATCATGTCGCTGGCAAGTATCTCGGAGCGGCTGTGCCAGGGTTGCAGCGCATCCATCCCCTCGGGCATCGCATAGAGCGGGTGGTGAAACCGGGCCGAGGTATAGCGCGATCCGAGCAGTTCAGGCTCGTAATAGGCGGTGAAATGGGCGCGGCCTGCGGGGACGACCTCGTAGGGGCGGAAATACTGCTCGAACAGCGCCTTTTCCTGACCGGGCGCGGGGTCTGGCCCGTTCCAGCCGAAAAGACCGGCAGTCACGCAAAACGCCGCCCAGGCGGCGGCGTGGTCATCGCTTTCCCATCCCTCGATCTCGGCCCAGTCGAGCGGCCGCATGGCTCAGCCGCCCGTGGCGACAAGCTGCCAGTTCGGATCGGCGCTGCCCATCTTGCGCGCGAAAGTCCATACGTCGCGCTGCTTGCGCGGGCTGCGCGGGTCGCCCTCGACCACGTTGCCATTGGCATCGCGCGCCACCGAGATGACCTCACCGAGGAAGCGCACGGTGATCTCGGCCTCGCGGCTCGAGGCGTCATATTCGGCCTCGCTCAGCACCATTTCGCGCAGGCCCATGAATTCGGCCTGAATATCCAGCCCCTGCTCGGCACGCGCCTGAACGACGCCTTCGAAGGCCGCGAAAACCTCGGGCGACAGGAAGGGGCGGATTTTCTCCAGATCGCCGGTCTCGAAGGCCATCAGGATCATCTCATAGGCGCCACGTGCGCCCTGCAGGAACGATGTGACGTTGAAGCTCGGCTCAGCCTGCTTCATCTGGGCCAGCGCACGCGCCGCGGGCGAGCCTTCGGCCACGTGATCGGTGATGTCCTGATCGGGGCCGCCCTCGATCACCTCGAAGCCGCGACGCTGCGCGGGTCCGGGGCGCTCAAGCGGCGCGTCGGGGTCTTCCCATCCGTCGCGCGTGCCCAGCACGTTCTTGAGGCGCAGGATCAGGAAGATCGCGATCCCGGCAAGGACGATCAGCTGGATGACGGCATTGGACATGTGCGCCTCGGACAACAGTGGGTTGGTATCGGAACTCTCCGAACCTATGTAGGATAGCGGCGCGTTCAAGTCCACCAACGCCCGAACTGATGTCAAGACCCGCGAAAGGATGCAATATGTGGATCTTTCTGGCCTTTCTGATCGTGCCGCTGATCGAGATCGGCCTGTTCATCCAGGTCGGCGGCCTGATTGGCCTGTGGCCGACGCTGGCCATCGTGGTTCTGACGGCGATGCTGGGCACGGCGCTGGTGCGCAGCCAGGGCGCGCAGGCGCTCAACGAATTGAAACGCTCGATGAACGAGATGCGCGACCCGACCGCTCCGCTGGCACATGGCGCGATGATCCTGTTTGCCGGCGCGCTTTTGCTGACGCCGGGGTTCTTCACCGACGCCTGCGGCCTGGCGCTGCTGGTTCCGGCGGTGCGCGAGGCGGTGCTGCGCTATGTCTCGAAGCGCGTCACGGTCACCAGCTTCAGCGTCAACCAGGGCTTTGAGGAGCGCCCGCGCCAGCCCGGCCCCGGTGTGATCGACGGCGATTTTTACGAAATCGGGCCGGAAAACCGTCCGCCGCAGGGCCCCTCGGGCTGGACACGGCATTGAGACAGCGGGTCGAGGGTGCTACACCCTTGCCAAGTCGAACACGGAGACAAGAATGACCGAAGAAAATAACGGCGCTGCCCCGGTGCAGCCGCAGATGAAAATGCAGATCCTCGCCCAGTTCGTGCGCGACATGTCGTTCGAGAATGCGGTAGCGCTCAAGGGCCTGCAATCGGCCGATGTGCAGCCCGAAATGCAGGTCCAGGTCAGCCTCGACGCGCGCAAGCGCCCGCAGGACAACCAGTATGAGGTGATCACCAAGTTCAAGATCACCGCGACCAACAAGGCGACCAACACGGCTCTCTACCTGCTTGAGGTCGATTACGGCGGGATCTTCCACATCGAGGGCATCCCGGAAGAGCAGATGCACCCCTTCCTGCTGATCGAATGCCCGCGTCAGCTGTTCCCCTTCGTGCGGCGTATCGTCTCGGACGTGACGCGCGACGGCGGCTTCCCGCCCTTCAACCTCGACATGGTGGATTTCATGGCGCTCTACCGCGCCGAACTGTCCCGCCGCGCCGAGACGCAAAAGCCGGCCGACGCGCCGGTATCCTGATCCCCGGGGCGCGGCAAGCTGCCTCAGGGACAAGGTGACCACATGACATTGGGCGCCGCCGTGCTTCATGCTACGGCGGCGCACCGGTTTCAGGCCACAGGTATGACAGAACAGATCCCCGCATGGGTCGGCGACACGCTGACCCCCATCGACAAGCTGGAGGTTCACCGCAAGGGGCTCCGCCACAAGGCGGTGTCGATCTTCGTCATGGATGGGGAAAAGGTGCTGCTGCAACGCCGCGCGCCGGGCAAGTATCACTCGGCGGGGCTGTGGTCGAACACCTGCTGCACCCATCCCCACTGGGGCGAACGCCCCGAGCATTGCGCGATCCGTCGGCTTAAGGAAGAGCTGGGCATCACCGGCCTTTACCCCGCCCATGCCGACCGGCTGGAGTACCGCGCCGATGTCGGGAACGGGCTGATCGAGCATGAGGTGGTCGATATCTACCTGGCCTATGCCAAGCCCGGCATGATCATTGCCCCCGATCCCGATGAGGTCAGCGATATCCGCTGGGTCGGGCTCTATGATCTGGCCGCAGAAGTGCGCCGCCACCCCGAGCGTTTCTCGCAATGGCTGGCGATTTACCTGGCAGCCCATATGGACCGCATCTTCGGAACGCTGGTGCGGGCCTGAGGGCGCGGGATTCTTGCCAATCGACGCCAAAAGCCCCCGCGCAGCCCGGTTTGGCACTGGAATCTTGCCCCCTTTGCTGCAAGTCTGAGCGCATAAGTCGAAGGGGTGTGACCGTGGTACCGATGAAAGCGATCTGCGTGGGATTTGCCGCAGCGGTTCTTGTCGCCCAACCTGGTTTCGCCCTCGATCAGTTCAGTTTTGAAACCCCCGGCGCGCCCGAGGATCTGCGCGAGTTGCTGCGCGGTGCCTCGCTCTCGCGCGATGCCTATTCGGCCAAGAAAACCGAGGCGCAGGAGATTTTTGCCGCCGCGCGGGCCGATTATGCGCGGCTTCTGGGGGCGCTCTACGATCAGGGCTATTACGGCCCGACGATCTCGATCCTGATCGACGGGCGCGAGGCCGCCGCGATCCCGCCGATGGATGCCCCCGAAACGATCCGCTCGGTCGCGATCAATGTGACGCCGGGCCCGCAATTCCACTTCGGCGAGGCGCGGGTCGAGCCGCTAACCCGGAAAACTGCCCTGCCCGGCGAGTTTTCGACCGGCAGCGTCGCACGGTCCGGCCTGATTTCCGACGCCGCGCGCGCCGGGATCGAGGGCTGGCGCGAAAGCGGCCACGCAAAGGCGCGCATCGCCGAACAGAAGATCGTCGCCGACCACCGCGCACAGGCGCTGAACGCGCGCGTCACGCTCGATCCCGGCCCGCAACTGACCTTCGGCGAGATGCAGATGGAGGGCTACGACCGCCTGCGCCCCGAGCGGCTGGCCGAGATCGCAGGCTTTCCGAGCGGCGAGCGGTTCAGCCCAGACGAGCTTGACGAGGTCCGCAACCGCCTGCGCCGCACAGGTATTTTCAGCTCGGTTGCTCTGACCGAAGCCGCACAGATCGGGCCGAACAATACGCTCGACGCGCAGCTCAGCGTGGTCGAGGACAAGCCGCGTCGCCTGGGTTTCGGGGCCGAGTACTCCACGGTCGACGGGCTCAACCTGAACGGCTACTGGATGCATCGCAACCTGCTCGGCGGCGGTGAGCGTTTGCGCGTCGACGCAGAGATCGCGCAGATCGGCGCCGCCTCCTCGGGGATGGATTATTCGCTCGGTGCACGGCTTGACCGCCCCGCGACCTTCACCCCCGACACCTCCGCCTTCGTGACCAGCGAGATCGGGCGGCGCGACACCGAGGACTATATCGAGGATTACTTCACCGCCGGGTTCGGTCTCGATCATATCTTCAACGAACGCCTTTCGGGTTCGGCCGAGATTGCCTATCAGTGGTCGCAGGTCGAAGACGATCTGGGAGAGTTCCGCTATCGTCTGATTGCTCTGCCGCTTGGCCTGACATGGGACAATCGCGACAATGCGACCGATGCGACGCGCGGCTATTTCGGCGATGTGACGCTGACGCCGTTCATGGGATTGGGCGCTACCGGCTCGGGCGCGCGGTTGACGGGCGATTTTCGCACCTATCGCGGCTTTGGCGAAGACAGCCGTTTCGTTCTCGCCGGGCGCGCACAGATCGGCGCGGTATTCGGCCCGACGCTGTTGCAGACCCCGCGCAACTACCTGTTCTATTCGGGCGGGGGCGGCACGGTGCGCGGCCAGCCCTTTGAATCGCTTGGCGTCTCGCTGCTGAAGAACGGCACGATCGAAACCGGCGGCACCCGTTTCATGGCGTTCTCGGGCGAGTTTCGCGCAGGCGTCACCGACTCGATCGGGGTCGTCGCCTTCTACGATCGCGGTTTCGTCAGCGCCGATGAGTTCTTCAGCGATTCGGGCGAATGGCACGCCGGCGCGGGTCTTGGGCTGCGCTACAAGACCGCCATCGGCCCGATCCGTCTCGATGTCGCCACGCCGGTCGAGGGCGACACCGGAGAGGGCGTTCAGCTCTATATCGGCATTGGGCAGGCTTTTTGATGCGTAGATCCCTCACCCTCCTGCTGCTGACGCTCTGGCCCGTTCTCGCCCCCGCGCAAGAGGCCGCCGCGCCTGAACCTGTCAGCGCCGAGCAGACCGAGCGCGACCGCTCCTACCTGACCGGGCTGATCGAGGATAACCTCTCGGGCGCGGGGCGCTCTGTGCGGCTTGACGGGTTTGCCGGTGCGCTTTCGTCGCGCGCGACGTTTGAGACCCTGAGTATCGCGGATGAGAACGGCGTCTGGCTGACGATCCGCGACGGCGCGATGTCATGGAACCGCAGGGCGATCCTTGCGGGCCGCTTCGAGATCAGGGAGTTGAGCGCGGCGGAGATCGAGTTGCCGCGCCTGCCCGTCACGGGCGAAGCCGAAGGCGCCAGCCCCGAGGCCAAGCCTTTCTCCTTCGCGCTGCCCGAACTGCCGGTCTCGATCGATATCGGCACGCTGAAGGCCGACAAGGTGATCCTGGGTGAGGCGCTGATGGGTCAGGCCGCGACGGTCAAGCTCAGCGGCCAGATGCATCTGGAGGGCGGCGAGGGGAATACCCGCCTGAGCGTCGAGCGCATCGACGGCCAGAAGGGCATCGTCGCGCTGACCGGAGCCTATGCCAATACGACGCGCCAGCTTGATCTCGACCTGCTGGTCGAAGAGGGCAAGGACGGCATCGCGGCAACCCTGCTCGGGCTGCCCGGAACTCCGGCGATCGCGTTGGCGGTCTCGGGCTCGGACCCGACCGATAATTTCACCGCAGACCTC
This sequence comes from Sedimentimonas flavescens, assembly GCF_019264375.1. Classification (GTDB taxonomy): domain Bacteria; phylum Pseudomonadota; class Alphaproteobacteria; order Rhodobacterales; family Rhodobacteraceae; genus Rhodobacter; species Rhodobacter flavescens. The sequence goes on from NZ_JAHVAI010000007.1 coordinate 68,059, forward strand.
GCGCTCAGCACCGAGGGCAAGCCGCGTCTGACCGGGAAGGTCGCGCTCAGCACCGTCACCACTGCCCCCGACGCGCCGCCCGAGAAGCGTTTCAGCGCCGATCTGAGCGGCGATATCGCGCCCCTTCTGGCGCCAGCGTATCGCGAGTTTTTCGGTGCCAATGTCGCCCTTCTGGCCGAGGGGCATCGCGGCGCCGATGGCGTGCTGAGCCTGAGCAAGCTGGAAATCGACAGCGAGGCGCTGGACGTCGCCGGCACGGCGGACATTCTACCCTCGGGCCTGCCCGCCCGGGCCGATCTGACGATCCGCCTCGGCCTCGACAGCGGCGAGGAAGTGCTCTTGCCGCTCGGCGGCAAGAAGACCTGGGTGCGGCGCGGCACGCTTGGCTTCAAGTATGACAGCGCGCTCAGCGATGGCTGGTCGCTCGACGCGCGGGTGATGCAGCTGCGCCGGAGCGAGGGCGAGATCCTCAATACCCGTCTCAGCGGGTCGGGCCGGATCGGACATCCCGATGGGCAGAACCCCACGGTCGGCGGCACGATCAGCTTCGCCGCAGGCGGCATCGCCCCGGCCGACCCCGCCCTGCAAGAGGCGTTCGGCAGTTTCATCAGCGGCAAGACCATCTTCTTCTGGCAGAAGGGCGGCGCGCTGAACCTGCAAAACCTGCGAGTGATCGGCCGTGACCTCGCCCTTGGCGGGCGGATGAAATTCGACAATCTGGCTTCGGGGCTGGATATGTCGGGCGACCTGACGCTTCGCCACGATTCGCTCGCGCGGTTCTCGGCGCTGGCCGGGCGCGCGCTTGGTGGTGCACTCGATGGTCAGCTGAGTGGTCGCTACACGCTGCTGAGCGGTGCTTTCGACGTCAATGCCAGCGTCACGGGCCGCGATCTGCTCAGCGGGCAAGAGCAACTCGACGGGCTGTTGCAGGGCCGCTCCGAGATCATCGTCTCGGCACTGCGCGACGAGAACGGCATCACCCTGCGCAAGCTCAACGCGACCGCGCGGCAGCTGGTGGCGCAGGCATCAGGCGCGCTGAATACCGGTGCAAGCGTTCTGCGTGCCAGTGCGCGCATGGGTGATCTGTCGGTGCTCGGCGGCAACTTGCGCGGCACCTTGCAAGCCGAAGCCAGCCTGACCGAGACAAACGGCGCGCGCCAAATCGGCATTCAGGCCAAGGGCGACCGGCTGGCCGTGGGCCTGCCCGAGATCGACCGGATTCTGGCGGGTCAAAGCCTGATCGATCTGAGCGCTGAAGAACGCGACGGTCATCTGCATCTGCAAACATTCCGCCTTGAGAACCCGCAGCTGAGCGCCGAGGCCGAGGGCAGCATCACCGATGCTGTCCGCAAGATCACGCTCTCGGCGCGGCTGGCCAATACCGCGCTGCTGGCGCCCGGCTTCCCCGGTCCGCTCCAACTGGGCGGCACGGTGGTCGACGATAACTCGGCCTATCTTTTGGACCTGAACGCCTCCGGCCCCGGCAACAGCCGCGCGACCGTCAGCGGCTCGCTGGCTACGGACCTCAGCACCTCGGATCTGGCGATCAGCGGTGGCGCGGAAACCGCGCTGATCAACGCCTTCATCGCGCCGCGCACGGTTCAGGGGCCGCTCAGCTTCGATCTTCGGATGCAGGGCAAACCCGCGCTTGCAGCGCTGTCGGGCCTCGTGACGGTGGATGGCGCACGCATGGTGGCGCCCGCCATCGGCGTCACGCTGGAAAACCTCGTGCTGCGGGCCGATCTGGCGGGCGCGCGCACGACCCTGTCGGGCGATGCCGCGGTCAAGGGCGGCGGCGGGCTGTCAGTGTCAGGTGCAATCGGCCTGACCAGCCCATTCCAGACCGATCTGCGGGTCGAGCTGAACGCCGCCCGGCTGCGCGACCCCGAGCTTTACGACACCCGCATTTCCGGTCCGGTGACGGTTTCTGGCCCGCTCAAGGGCGGTGCGCGGGTCGGTGGCACGCTGACGCTCGATGAGACCGAACTGCGCATCCCGTCAAGTGGTCTGGCCGGGATCGCGGATATCCCGGAAATCGATCACGTGGCCGAGCCCGCCTCCGTTCGCAGCACCCGTGCCCGCGCGGGCGTTCTGGCGAGCAAGACGACCGAGGCTGCGCGCTCGGGCGGGGTCGGGCTTGACCTGACCGTGCTGGCGCCGCGGCGCATCTTCGTGCGCGGCCGCGGGCTTGATGCGGAACTCGGCGGCAGCCTGCGACTGACCGGGACCAGCAACAACATGATTCCGATCGGGGAGTTCTCGCTTGTGCGCGGGCGGCTCGATGTGTTGGCCAAGCGCTTCACCCTCGACGAGGGCAAGATCGCGATGCAGGGCGCGCTGGAGCCGTGGCTGATGTTCCGCGCCACCACAAAGCAGGACGAGTACACCATCAGCCTGACGCTGGTGGGCGACGCCTCGGAGCCCGAGTTGATAATCACCTCCTCACCCGAACTGCCCGAAGAGGAAGTCCTTGCGCGGCTGCTGTTCAATCGCGGGCTGACCAACCTCTCGGCGCTGCAAGCGGTGCAACTGGCCTCGGCGGTCGCGACGCTTGCGGGCAAGGGTGGTGCGGGCGTCATGTCCAAGCTGCGCGAGGGCACCGGGCTTGATGATCTCGACCTCAGCACCGATGAGACGGGCGGCGCCTCGTTCCGGGCAGGGAAATACCTGTCGGAGAATCTCTATACCGATTTGTCTATCAACTCGGACGGCCAGACCGAGCTGAACCTGAACCTCGACGTGACACCGAACCTGACGGCACGCGGCTCGGTGGGCTCTGACAGCACCAGCAGCATCGGGATCTTCTACGAGAAGGACTACTGAGCGGCCGTGCGCGCCAGCCAGTCGCGAAACGCCACCAAGGGCGGCGAGGGCGTCACATCGGCTGGCCAGACAAGGTAATAGGTGCCCACGCCCGAGACGATCTCTCCGGGCGTGCGAACCAGCCTCCCCTCGTCGATCTCGGGCAGGGCCAGAAACTCGGGCAGAAGGGCGATGCCGACACCATGGGCTGCGGCCTGCATCATCGGCGCGAACTGGTCAAACATGATGCCCTGAGTATGCGGCGCCTCAAGCCCGTGATGGGCAAACCAGGCGCCCCAGGCATTCGGACGCGATTCCAGCTGCAACAGAGACTTGTCCAGCAGATCCTCGGGCCGCTGCATCGGGTTTCCGGCCAGATAGCCGGGCGAGCAGGTGGCGATGATACGCTCGTCAAACAGCGGCAGATGCTCGGCATCGGGCCAGGGGCGGTTACCGAAATGGATGGCGGCATCGAAGGTTTCCGAGGCGAAATCGAAGGGCCGCAGCCGGGTGCCAAGGTTCAGCGTCACGCCGGGGTTTTCGGCCAGGAACTGCCCCAGACGCGGCGCAAGCCAGCGCGTGCCGAAGGTGGGCAGGATCGCAAGGCTTAACACCCCGCCGCCCGGATTGGCGCGCAGCCCAAGGGACGCCCGCGCGATCAGCTCCAGCGCCTTGCGCACATCGCGCGCATAGGCCAGCGCGGGTTCGGTCGGCTTCAGCCGCCGCCCCTCGCGTCGAAACAGTTGCACTCCAAGCTGTCCTTCGAGATTCTGCACCAGCCGGCTGACCGCGCCCTGCGTCAGACTCAGCTCGCGCGCAGCAGCCGCGGTCGAGCCAAGACGGCAGACCGCCTCGAAGGCGGCCAGCAGCGAGACCGAGGGAATGTAGCGCCGCGGCAGCGTCATGTATGTGTCCTATGCATATATTATGGCGATTATAACGGTGGAATACGGGTTTAAACAGGCCCATAAAGCATCAAACGCCAAGGAGGACCCCGATGGCTCTGAAACCGAAAGATGCCCCCGATCTCGCTCGCTTCGACTGGGAAGACCCCTTCCGTCTCGATCTGCAACTGAACGAGGAAGAGCGGATGCTGCGCGATGCGGCCCGCGCCTATGCCCAGGAAAAGCTGCAACCGCGCGTGATCGCGGCCTATCGCAATGAAGAAACCGATCCGGCGATCTTCCGCGAAATGGGTGAGATGGGCCTTCTGGGCGTGACCGTCCCCGAGGAGTACGGCGGGCTTGGCGCCTCTTACGTGGCTTACGGCCTTGTTGCGCGCGAAATCGAGCGCGTCGATTCGGGCTATCGCTCGATGATGTCGGTTCAAAGCTCGCTCGTGATGTATCCGATCTATGCCTATGGCAGCGAAGAGCAGCGCATGAAGTATCTGCCCAAGCTCGCCTCGGGTGAATACATCGGCTGCTTCGGCCTGACCGAGCCCGATGCCGGTTCGGACCCGGCTGGCATGAAGACCACCGCCAAGAAGACGGCGAATGGTTATGTGCTCAACGGCACCAAGATGTGGATCTCGAACGCGCCCTTCGCCGATGTCTTCGTCGTCTGGGCCAAGTCGGATGCGCATGGCGGCAAGATCCGTGGTTTCGTGCTCGATAAGGGCATGAAGGGTCTCTCGGCACCGAAGATCGCAGGCAAGCTCTCACTGCGGGCTTCGGTGACCGGCGAGATCGTGATGGACAACGTGGAAGTTGGCGAAGACGCGCTGCTGCCGAATGTCGAGGGGCTCAAGGGTCCGTTCGGCTGCCTCAACCGCGCCCGCTACGGCATCGCCTGGGGTGTGATGGGCTCGGCCGAGTTCTGTATGCACGCCGCGCGCCAGTATGGCCTCGACCGCAAGCAGTTCAACAAGCCGCTGGCACAGACCCAGATCTTCCAGCTCAAGCTTGCCAACATGCTGACCGAAATCAGCCTCGGCCTGCAGGCTTGCCTGCGCGTCGGTCGCCTGCTGGACGAAGCCAATGCCGCGCCCGAGATGATCTCGGTTATCAAGCGCAACAACTGCGGCAAGGCGCTGGAGATCGCGCGTCACGCCCGCGACATGCACGGCGGCAACGGCATCTCGGAAGAGTTCCAGGTTATCCGCCACATGGTGAACCTGGAGACGGTGAACACCTATGAAGGCACGCATGACGTCCACGCCCTGATCCTGGGCCGCGCCGTCACCGGACTGCAAGCCTTCTACTGAGGCATATCGCCGGAAACCTTTGACCCGCGCCCTTACCCGGCGCGGGTTTTTCATTGCGCAGGCTTGCGCCGGGCCTGTCGCCGCGCGGCCAGCTCCGCATTCAGCGCGGCGCCTAGAAGCACCGAAAATGCGCTGAGATAGAGCCACATCAACAGCGCAATCACCGCCCCGATCGAGCCATAGACTCTGTTGTAGCTGCCGAAGTTGGCCAGGTAATAGGTCAGCCCGAGCGACGCGACACCCCAAACAAACGTCGCCAGCACCGCTCCCACCGTCAGGATCGGATCGCGATGCCCCTCGGTATTCGGCCCGTAGCGGTAAAGAATCCCCAAGGCGGTCAGCATCAGCAGAAGCATCGCGCCCCAGGGCAGACCCGACAGCATCCAGGCGGTCGCGTCATGGAAGGGCAGGAAATTGACCGCGACCGGCACGATGACAATCGTCGCCATCGCCACCAGCATGACGCCCACCAGCGCCAGCGTCATGATATAGCCGATCAGGAAGTTCCACAGCGTGTTACGCGGCTTGGTCGCGTGGATCACGTTCAGCCCCTGCACCAGCGCCCCCACCCCGGCCCGCGCCGAGAACAGCGCGAAGGCCACCGACAGCACGGTTCCCCAGCCAAGCGCCGCACGCGGGCCGACCATCAGCGCCATGATCTGATCGTTCAGGATGGCAAAAGCCTCGGGCGGGATGAAATCATCCGCCACCTGCAGGTAGGACTGGATGATGCCGGGATCGGCAAAGGCGCTCCAGATCGCGATGGTGGCCGAGATCCCCGGAAACACCGCCAACATGGCGTAAAAGGCGACCCCGGCAGAAATCAGGCCGATGTTCGTGTCGAACATCCGTCCCACGAAGCTTAGCGCGAATTTGGTGACTGCCTGCACTCGGCCCCCCGTTTTGCCCACCATCGCGCAGGACGCCACCAAGCGCAACTTGCGGCAAGGTTGGCTCTGTGCTCTGTTAGCGCGAACATGGAGGGGATCATGCGAGGGCGGACTTGGGCATGGCTTGGTGCAGCGTTGCTTGCGGCAACGACGGCGGCGGCGCAAGAATCGCCGCGTGCCGTGACGGATGCCGATTACGCCCCGGTGAACCGCGCCGAGGCCGAGTTGGGGCAGTTGCTGTTTTTCGACCCTATTCTGGCAGGAAACCGCAATATCTCTTGCGCAACGTGTCACCACCCGCGCTTTGCGACCTCCGACGGTCTTAGCCTTGGCTTGGGCGAGGGCGCCATTGGGCTCGGGCCAGATCGCCACGTGACCGACACGAACATCCCCGAGCAGCACATTCCCCGCAATTCGCCCGCGCTCTTCAACCTGGGCGCCGCCGAGTTCACCCGCCTTTTCCATGATGGCCGGATCGAGGCCGACCCGAGCCGACCGACGGGCCTGCGCACCCCGATGGAGGATGAGATGGTGACGGGCTTCGTCTCGATCCTATCGGCGCAGACGATGTTCCCGGTGCTGTCGCCCGATGAAATGGCCGGGCACTATAGCGAGAATGAGATCGCCAAGGCCGTGCGCTCGGGCCGGATCACCGGAGAAGGCGGAGCGTGGGATCGGATCGCGGCGCGCGTGGCGGCAATTCCGGCGTATCAAGCCAGATTCGAGTCCGTTTATCCCGATATTGCCGCAGGCCGTGCGCTCGAGTTCACCGATATTTCGAACGCCATTGCCTCCTTCGTCGCGTTCGAGTGGCGATCGGACACGAGCCCCTTCGATGCCGCCCTGCGCGGTGAGACCCCGCTGTCACCCGAGGCTACGGCCGGGGCCGAATTGTTCTACGGAGCCGCGGGCTGCGCCGAGTGCCACAGCGGACCCTTCCTGACAGATCACCAGTTCCACGCCATGGCCGCCCCGCAGCTTGGCCCCGGCAAGGCCGAACGCTTCGAGTCCCATTCGCGCGATGAGGGCCGTGCCCGCGTCACCAACAGGGCTGAAGACCGTTTTGCCTTCCGCACCCCCTCGCTGCGCAACGTGGCCCGCACCGGCCCTTGGGGCCATGCGGGCGGGCATCGCGATCTTGCATCCTTCGTCACCGACCATGCCGCCCGCGCCGAGGGACTGGCGCGCTACCAATCGCAGGCCGTGCTGCCCGAGCTGTCGGTGAGCAAGTACGTTTGGGCGATCTTGGATGACGCCGCCGCTCGGGCCGAAATCGCGGCCGCAGCTGGCCCGGGCATCGCCCTAAGCGCCGATGAGGTCAGCGCCATCGTCGCCTTTCTGGAAAGCCTGACCGACCCGGACGCAATCGCCGGACGCCTCGGCATTCCTGAAAGCGTGCCAAGCGGGCTGCCGGTGGAGCGTTAAGGCGCCTTGGCGATCTGCGTGCAGCCGTTGATCTCGACCGGCTGCCACTCGCTGACGGAGCCATCGGGCCAGATCACGCGCACCTCCGCCTCATGCGCGCTCCCCAGACCGAAATGCAGCGGCACGGCCGCGCCGCCCGCATGGCCACCGCCGACCGTGACCTCTTGCACCTGCACCTTCCCGTTCGCGCGCAGCTCGACCCACGACCCCACCGCGCGGCGGTTGGATCTGGTTAAAATAGGCTCTATTTCAGCCCAATTTGAGTCACTCTTGGTTGCGTTGCGCCATAGCTCCATCGGCGCGCGGCGGTTCATCACCACCAGATCCAGCCGCCCGTCCAGGTTCAGATCCGCCATCGCCGCGCCACGGGATCGCTCGGCCGTGGCGATCCCGGCCTTGTCGGCATATTCGGCAAACGTGCCATCAGGCTGCTGGATCAGCAGGTTGTTCGGATCGTGGATCGCATTCGACGGCATCTGATCGACATTGCCCTTGGCGATGAACAGATCCGCGTCACCATCATTGTCCACATCGCCGAACTCGGCGTGCCACCCGGTCGAGGGGCGCCCGTCATCGCCCAGAAACGGGCGCTGCGCATAGGTGCCAAGCGCATAGGGCGCATTTTCGAAGCTGGCCCCGCGATTGATCTGCAAAAGCTGGTCGCCCATTGAAGTCATCATGACCTCGGGCAAGCCGTCACCAGTGATATCCCGGCTGGCGATTCCCATCCCCCAAAGCGAGATTTGCGGCCAGCCCTCACGCTCACGCAGGGGATTGAGGCGGAACATCTGCTCATAGCCGCCGCGCACGTAGTAGTGCCGGTCGTTCGAGATGCGCAGCTCGCGTTCCCCGTTCCGCTGCCAATCGGTGATAAGGGCGGAAAGCGCGCAGTATCCCGGTGAGATCGTCTCTGTTTCAGCAAGATTTCGCGGATTCAGGCGAACAAGCAGGCTGTCGTCGCAGGCCTCGAACGGGCCTTCTGGATCGCGGCGATCCACGTAATTGCCAAAGAACAGCGTCGGCCAGTCGCGCCCTTCCTCCCAGGTCGCGGTGAACGAGGTCGTCCAATCGTCGCTGACGGGCAGGCCCCAGGTCGCGGTCGCGTCCGTGAAACGGCAGTCGCCTTCCCCGCGCAAGAGGACATTCGCCCCCACGCGCAGCACTGCCAGATCCAGATTGCCGTCGCTGTCGATATCAAGCGGATAGGCACCGATCACGTGGGTCAGTTCGGGGATCGCGCCAAGATCGAAGCGCAGCGCGCCCCCAGTTTCGGAGCGGTTGACAAAGAGATGCGCGGCCCCCTCGCCCCCGGCCGCGAAAAGTTCTGGCCGCGCATCGCCATTGCAATCGAAAACCGCGACACCGCCGCCGACGAAATGCTCCCACCCGCCGGAATAGACATGGGCAAGCGGCAAACCCGCCGCATCATCATCAAAAACAGGCTCTGCACTGGCAGGAAATGCGATCAGAACCACGAGAGCCCATCTCATTGCGCGGCCATTTCCCGGCTGCTGCCCAGCAACCGCTCGGTCACATCATGCAGCGCGAGCGCGGCCGCCCCATGCGCCCAGAGAAGATCGCCCCAGGCATGGATCTCGATATTCGGAATGTCGCGCCCGGTATCGAGACTAAGCTCCTGCATCTCGGCCATCGTCTCCTTGGCGTAGAGATAATCGTAGCGCATCCGCTCGCCCGACAGGATGATCAGCTGCGGGTCGAACAGGTTGACCACGTTCGACAGCCCAAGCGCGAGATACCTTCCTGCCCGCCGAAAGATCGAACGCGCCGCCGAATTGCCGCCCTTGGCATGGGCATAGAGGCTTTCGAGCAGCGTGGCGACTGACTGCGTTTCCTTGTGCGTCAGGTTCAGCGCCGTGCGCGCCTCGCGCACCAGCGCGTAATCGGCGACGTAAGCCTCAAGGCAGCCGCGCTGACCGCAGCGGCACAGCGCCCCGTCGAGCTGCACCTTGGTATGACCGAGCTCCATCCCCATCCCGCGCGCGCCGCGATAGATGCGATGGTTGATCACGTAGCCCATGCCGACGCCATGCTCGATCGTGACCACCGCGAAGTCCGAAAGCGCGCGCCCGGCGCCGAACCACAGCTCGGCCAGCGTCACCAGATTGGCGTCATTATCGACCACCACCGGCACGGCAAGGCGCGCGCGCAGCGCGGCGGCAAGGTCGATATGCCGCTCGGTCAGAACGGGGGACCAGTGAACGATGCCTTTCTCGGAATCGACGAACCCCGGAACCCCCAGACCGAGGGCGCTGATCGTATGCGGCTCGACCCCGCCCTTGGCGCAGACCCGCGACAAAAGCTCGGCCGCGGCATCGAGCAGGGCGTCAAGCTCCATCGCGTCGGGTGTGCGTTCGATGGCCTCGCCCGCGATCAGGTTCCCCGCGAAGTCAACCAGAACGGCGGTGTGTTCGCGATCGGAAAGCTTGATCCCCACCACATGACGCGTCCCGCCGCGAACACCCAGAGCCACCGCCGGACGCCCGCGCGAGCTTTCAGCGTCGCGCAGCGTCTGGACCTCTTCAAGAATACCCGTCTCGATCAGTTCCGAGGTGATGGTCGTGACCGAGGCCGGGCTGATTCCCAACTCTTTCGACAGCTGCACCCGCGCGATCTGGCCGACGGCGCGGACGCGCTCGAATATCTGCTGGCGCAGCGGGCGCGAAGGATCCGAGAGCGGGTCGATCAACGGCCCACAGCCTTTCTTGGGCTGCGCGGACTGAGGAATCGTTCGTATCTGCGCCATTTTCATTCGATCCACTAACTAAATACTGCGGATGCAGCCGGAATTTGCCTCATAATATGCCGCATCGCAGCGCAAATCAGCAATGTTCTTACTCATTTCCAGTCTCTCCTGTTATTTTTATTTTGACAACTAAATTTATTATCGACATCCTTGAGTCCACGCTGGCGAATCTGCCGGGTGGGCCTTTGGGCCGATAAGGGAGGAAATAATGCACAAGATTCTCGTGGCCGCCGTGGCGCTTTCGGCAGGCCTTTCAACCTCGGCATTCGCCGAGATGACCGTCGGTGTTTCCTGGTCGAACTTCCAGGAAGAGCGCTGGAAGACCGACGAAGCCGCGATCAAGGGCGCCCTCGAGGCGGCCGGCGCCAAGTATATTTCGGCCGATGCGCAATCGTCCTCGGCCAAGCAGCTTTCCGACATCGAGGCGCTGATGGCGCAGGGCGTGAATGCGCTGATCGTTCTGGCGCAGGATACCGCCGCCATCGGCCCGGCCGTGCAGGCCGCCGCCGACGAGGGCATCCCGGTCATCGCCTATGACCGCCTGATCGAAGACCCGCGCGCCTTTTATCTGACCTTCGACAACGTCGAGGTTGGCCGGATGCAGGCCCGCGCCGTTCTGGAGGCCGCGCCCAAGGGCAATTACGTGATGATCAAGGGCTCGCCCACCGACCCGAACGCGGACTTCCTGCGCGGCGGTCAGCAAGAGGTGCTGCAAGCCGCGATCGACGCGGGCGACATCACCATCGTCGGCGAGGCCTATACCGATGGCTGGCTGCCGGCGAACGCGCAGCGCAACATGGAGCAGATCCTGACCGCGAACGACAACAAGGTCGATGCGGTCGTGGCCTCGAACGACGGCACCGCCGGTGGCGCGGTGTCCGCACTGACCGCGCAGGGCATGGTCGTGCCGGTTTCGGGTCAGGATGGCGACCACGCCGCTCTGAACCGGGTGGCCAAGGGCACGCAGACCGTCTCGGTCTGGAAAGATGCACGCGAACTGGGCAAGGCCGCGGGCGAGATCGCCGTCGCGCTGGCCGGTGGTGCCGACATGAAGGCCGTCGACGGCGCGATGGAGTGGACCTCGCCTGCGGGCACCACCATGACCGCCAAGTTCCTCGCGCCCATGCCGATCACCAAGGACAACCTGTCCGCCGTGGTTGATGCCGGCTGGATCGCCAAGGACGCGCTCTGCCAGGGCGTCTCGGGCGGCCCCGCCCCCTGCAACTGATTTGAACCGGGGCGCCACAGGGCGCCCCCCTTCATAACGGCTGCGCCATGACGCGGCCCTCTCCACGGAACAAATCCATGACCGATGCTGCAACGCCCTCTGGCGTTAAGAAAACGTCATTCTTCAAGGCGCTCGAGATCGACACCCGCCTGTTGGGCATGATCGTTGTCTTCGCCCTGATCTGCCTTGCCTTTGACATCAAGACCGACGGTCGTTTTCTGACCGCGCGGAACATCTTCAACCTGTCGATCCAGACCGTCTCGGTCGCGATCATGGCAACCGGGATGGTGTTCGTCATCGTCATGCGCCACATCGACCTGTCGGTGGGCGCGGTGCTGGCCATGTGCTCGGCGGTGATGGGCGTGTCTCAGGTCTGGATCTTGCCGCAGACGCTCGGGCTTGGGATCGGCCATCCGCTGACCGCGCCGATCACCATCGTCGCGGGCCTGGCAACCGGCACGCTGATCGGCGCGCTGAACGGCTGGCTGGTGGGCTATCAGCGCGTTCCGGCCTTCATCGTGACCCTTGGCGGGCTGCTGATCTGGCGCAACTTCGGCTGGTATATGTCGGACGGCCAGACACTGGGGCCGCTCGATCAGCACTTCATGCTATTCGGCGGGATCGAGGGCACGCTTGGCACGACCGTATCCTGGGCGCTTGGCGTGCTGTTCTCGGCCGGGGCGGTCTGGGCCCTGTGGCGCGCCCGCGCGGCGCGCATCCAGCATGAATTCCCGGTCAAGCCGATCTGGGCCGAGGTGACGATGATGGGCATTGCCGTCGCCGCCATCATGGGCCTGATCGCGACCTACAACGCCTATGAAATGCCGATCGGTCGGCTCAAGCGCATGTTCGCCGAGCGTGGCGAGGTGATGCCCGAGGGCTTCAGCGCCGCCTACGGCATGCCGATCTCGGTGCTGATCCTGGTGATCGTCGCCATCGGCATGACCGTCATCGCCCGGCGCACCCGCTTGGGGCGCTACATTTTCGCCGCCGGCGGCAACCCCGACGCCGCCGAGCTGTCGGGCATCAACACCCGCCTGCTTACGGTCAAGGTCTTCGCGTTGATGGGCTTTTTGTGCGGTCTGTCGGCGGTGGTGGCGCAAGCGCGCCTGTCCAACCACGCCAATGACATCGGCACGCTCGACGAGCTGCGCGTGATCGCGGCGGCGGTCATCGGCGGCACGGCACTGGCCGGCGGGATCGGCACGATCTACGGCGCCATCCTTGGGGCAGTCATCATGCAAAGCCTGCAATCGGGCATGGCCATGGTGAACGTGGACGCCCCCTTCCAGAATATCGTGGTCGGCGCGGTTCTCGTTCTCGCCGTCTGGATCGACATCCAATACCGCAAACGCACGGGGGAAAAGGTATGAGCAATCGTGGAACCCCTCTGGTCGAGCTGCGCGACATCTCGATCGCATTCGGCGGCATCAAGGCGGTCGATCACGTCACCGTCGATCTTTACCCCGGCGAGGTCGTGGGCCTGCTTGGCCACAATGGCGCGGGCAAATCGACCCTGATCAAGTGCCTTTCGGGCGCCTATCAGATGGATGCGGGCGAGATCCGGATCAATGGCGAGAAGGCCGAGATCCACAACCCGCGCGATGCACGCAAATACAATATCGAGACGATCTACCAGACGCTTGCGCTGGCCGATAACCTCGATGCGGCCTCGAACCTGTTTCTGGGGCGCGAGTTGGTCACGCCGATGGGCTTTGTCGATGACGCCCAGATGGAGGCCGAGACGCGCAAGATCATGGGCCGCCTGAACCCGAACTTCCGCAAGTTCAAAGAGCCGGTGAAGGCGCTTTCGGGCGGTCAGCGGCAATCGGTGGCCATCGCGCGGGCGGTCTATTTCAACGCCAAGATCCTGATCATGGACGAGCCGACCGCCGCGCTTGGCCCCCACGAAACCCAGATGGTGGCCGAGCTGATCCAGGAACTGAAGGCCCAGGGCCTTGGCATCTTCCTGATCGAGCATGACATTCACAACGTCATGAAGCTGTGCGACCGCGCCTCGGTGATGAAGAACGGCCAGCTTGTCGGCACGGTCAACGTCAATGAGGTCACGGACGAGGACATCCTTGGCATGATCATCCTTGGCAAGAAGCCCGAAGAGGCGGCTGGCTGATGTATCTGGGTCTCGATCTGGGCACATCGGGGCTGAAGGGTATCCTGATCGACGATGCGCAAAAGGTGGTGGCCGAAGCCTCGGCCCCCCTGTCCGTCAAGCGCCCGCATGATGGCTGGTCCGAGCAAATGCCAACGGATTGGATCGGCGCGGCCGAGTCGGTTCTGGGCCAGCTTTCCCGGCATGGCCTTGGTGAGCTGCGGGGGATTGGTCTCTCGGGGCAGATGCATGGCGCGACGCTACTCGATGCCGCCGACGACGTGCTGCGCCCCTGCATCCTGTGGAACGACACCCGCGCCCATGCCGAGGCGCGGGTACTCGATGAAGACCCCGATTTCCGCGCGATCACCGGCAATATCGTCTTTCCCGGCTTCACCGCGCCGAAGCTCGTCTGGGTCGCGCGGCATGAGCCCGCGATTTTCGCGCAAGTGGCGCGGGTGCTGCTGCCCAAGGACTACCTGCGGCTCTGGCTGACGGGCGAACATGTCGCCGAAATGTCGGATGCCGCGGGGACCAGCTGGTTCGATACCGGTCGCCGCGACTGGTCCGACGCGCTTCTGGCTAAAACCGGGATGACCCGTGCCCAGATGCCCCGACTGGTCGAGGGGTCAGAAGTGTCAGGCATCCTGCGCCCCGAACTGGCCGAGCGTTTCGGCATCCCCAAAGGCGTCGTCGTCGCCGGGGGCGGTGGGGATAATGCGGCCTCGGGCATCGGGGTCGGCGTGGTCAAGGCGGGTCAGGCCTTTGTCAGCCTTGGCACCTCGGGCGTGCTGTTCGCGGCCAATGACGGCTATCAGCCCGATCCAGCGACCGCCGTGCATACCTTCTGCCACGCCCTACCGGGCACCTGGCACCAGATGGGGGTGATCCTGGCCGCGACCGATGCGCTCAACTGGTTCGCGCGGCTGGCGGGCAGTACGGCTTCGGACCTGACCGCCGATCTGGGCACGCTGATTGCGCCGGAAAAGACCCTGTTCCTGCCCTATCTGGGGGGTGAGCGCACGCCGCTGAATGATGCCGCCATCCGGGGCGCATTCATCGGGCTTGAGCACGCAACCGACCGCACCGCCGCCACCCGCGCCGTGCTGGAGGGGGTAACCTTCGCGATCCGCGACTGTCGCGATGCGCTGGCCGCAACGGGCACCAAGATCGAAAGCCTCTTGGCCGTTGGGGGCGGATCGCGTTCGCGCTACTGGTGTCAGGCAATCGCGACCGCGCTTGGCACACCCGTTAGCCTGCCTGTCGCGGGCGACTTCGGCGGCGCCTTCGGGGCCGCGCGCCTTGCCCTGATGGCCGCCACCGGCGCAGGCGCCGAGATCGCCACACAACCCACGATTTCGGCTGTAATAGAGCCTGTTTTGGCCCTCAGCGACGCATTTGACGAAGGCCACGCCCGCTATCGCCGGGCCGCGGCCGCAATCCGAGGACTGACATGACTGATTTTTTCAAGGGCATCCCCCAGATCCGCTTCGAGGGCGCCGAGAGCGACAATGAATTCGCCTTCCGCCACTACAACCCCGACGAGATGCTTGCGGGCAAGCGCATGGAGGATCACCTGCGCTTTGCCGTCGCCTACTGGCACAGCTTTGCCTGGCCGGGCGGCGATCCGTTCGGCGGTCAGACCTTCGAGCGGCCCTGGTTTGGCGACTCGATGGCGCTGGCCAGGATGAAGGCTGATGTGGCGTTCGAGATGTTCGACATCCTGCAAGCGCCCTTCTTTTGCTTCCACGACGCTGACGTGCGCCCCGAGGGCGCCGACTTCGCCGAGAACACCCGCAACCTTGAGGAAATCGTCGATTACATCGGCACCAAGATGGAGGGCTCGAAAACCCGCCTGCTCTGGGGCACGGCCAATCTCTTCTCGAACCGCCGCTTCATGTCGGGCGCGGCCACCAACCCCGACCCCGAGGTTTTCGCCTGGTCGGCGGCGACCGTGAAAACATGCATGGACGCGACGCAGCGCCTTGGCGGAGAAAACTACGTCCTGTGGGGCGGGCGCGAGGGCTATGAGACGCTGCTCAACACCGATCTGGCGCGCGAAAGCGAACAGATGGGCCGCTTCCTGAGCATGGTCGTCGATTACAAGCACAAGATAGGCTTCAAGGGCGCGATCCTGATCGAGCCGAAACCGCAAGAGCCCTCCAAACACCAATACGACTATGATGTCGCCACCGTTTACGGCTTCCTCAAGCGCTTTGGCCTTGAGAACGAGGTGAAGGTGAATATCGAGCAGGGCCACGCCATCCTTGCCGGTCACAGCTTCGAGCATGAGATAGCGCTGGCGGCGAGCCTTGGGATCTTCGGCTCCATCGACATGAACCGCAACGATTACCAGTCGGGCTGGGATACCGACCAGTTCCCGGATTCGGTGCCCGAGATGGCCCGCGCCTATTACGAGATCCTCCGCGCGGGCGGCTACACCACCGGCGGCACGAATTTCGACGCCAAGATCCGCCGCCAGTCGCTCGACCCCGAGGATCTGATCCTCGCGCATGTGGGCGCAATGGATGTCTGCGCGCGGGCATTGAAGGCCGCAGCGGCGCTTCTGGAAGACGGCGGGCTGGAGGCCAATCGTCAGGCCCGCTACGCCGGGTGGGACACACCGGAAAACCGTGCGCTGCTCTCCTCGGATCTGGCCAGTATCGAGGCCCGCGTGCGCGCCGAAGGGATCAACCCACAGCCCCGCTCGGGTCGGCAGGAGCGGCTTGAGAACCTCTGGAACCGCTTCGTCTGAGACACCAAAGACCCAAGAGGGCCGGTTCTCCGGCCCTTTTTGCTTGCTGGCTTGGCTTTTGGCGCCCCAAAGGGTAAGCGGGGCGCGAACCTCCGGCCCCGCCTCCCCCGGCCGGTCAACCTGACAGGACAGAGATGCAGACCGTTTCCCCGGGAAACGGCAAGGGACAGAATTTGGGCTTTTCCATCGACACCTACCGCCGCCAATGGACCTCGAACATCCGCGCCGACGTGCTTTCGGGCCTAGTCGTGGCGCTGGCGCTGATCCCCGAGGCCATCGCTTTTTCGATCATCGCGGGCGTTGACCCGAAAGTGGGTCTTTACGCCAGCTTCTCGATTGCCGTGATCACCGCGATCACCGGCGGGCGGCCCGGGATGATCTCGGCGGCGACGGCGGCAACGGCGGTGCTGATGGTCACGCTGGTGCGCGATCACGGGCTGGAATACCTGCTGGCCGCGACGATCCTGACCGGCATCCTCCAAGTCGGAGCGGGTCTGCTGCGGCTTGGTTTCGTGATGAAATACGTCTCGAAATCGGTGATGACGGGGTTCGTGAATGCGCTCGCCATCCTGATCTTCATGGCGCAACTGCCCGAATTGGACCCGCGCAACGTCCCCGTCCTGACCTATCCGCTGGTCGTGGCGGCGCTGGCGATCATCTACCTCTTCCCGCGCCTGACGCGCGCCGTGCCCTCGCCACTGGTGGCCATTGTCGTGCTGACGATCTGCGCGATTGCCTTTGGCTGGAACGTTCGCACCGTGGGCGACATGGGCGCGCTGCCCGACACGCTGCCGATGTTCCTGCTGCCCGATGTGCCGCTGAACTTCGAGACGTTGCGGATCATCTTCCCCTATTCGGTCGCCGTCGCGGTCGTGGGTCTACTCGAAAGCCTGATGACGCAGAACCTGGTGGACGATCTGACCGACACGCCCTCGGACCGGAACATGGAGTGCATCGGGCAGGGCCTTGCCAACTTCGGCACCGGTTTCATCGGCGGCATGGCGGGCTGCGCCATGATCGGACAGTCGATGATCAACGTGAAATCTGGCGGTCGCGGGCGGCTTTCGACCTTTACCGCCGGCGTCATGCTCTTGGTCTTTTGCGTGGTACTTGGCGAGTGGGTCAGCCAGATCCCGATGCCCGCGCTGGTGGCCATCATGATCATGGTCTCGGTCGGCACCTTCTCCTGGTCGTCGATCGGGCAACTCAAAACCCATCCGCGCAGCTCGTCTGTCGTGATGCTGGCCACGGTGGTGACCGTGGTCTGGACGCATAACCTTGGCATCGGCGTGCTGGTGGGCGTGCTTTTGTCGGGAATTTTCTTCGCCGCCAAGATCGCGCAGCTTTTCCGCGTGACTTCAAGCGTGACGCCCGACGGGCGCCACCGCACCTATCACGTCGAGGGCCAGATGTTCTACGCCTCGGTCGAGGAGTTCATGCGCGCCTTCGATTTCCGCGAGGCGCTGGAGCGCGTGACCATCGACGTCAGCCGCGCGCATATCTGGGATATCTCATCGGTGCAGGCGCTTGATATGGCGGTCTTGAAATTCCGCCGCGATGGTGCCGAAGTAGAGGTAACGGGTCTGAACGAGGCCTCGGAAACCATTCTGGACAAGCTGGCGATTCACGATAAACCCGGCGCGGCCGACAAGCTTATGGCGCACTAAGGAGCAGCCCCATGACGGACAAGATCATCGCTTTCGTGGACGGCTCGATCTACTCGGCCAGCGTCTGCGAACATGCCGCCTGGGCGGCCGAACGTCTGGGCTGCGGGGTTGAAATCCTGCACGTTCTGGGCCGCCGCGATGCCCCGCAAAACACCGACCTGTCGGGCCAGATCAAGCTCGGCGCGCGCTCGGCGCTGATGTCGGAACTTGCCTCGCTTGATGAGCAGCGCGCCAAGCTGGTTGCGCATCGCGGACGCGCGATCCTGGAGGACGCGCAAGAGATGGTGCGCAGCGCGGGTGTCGAGGATGTCTCGGTCCAGTTGCGCAATGGCGATCTGGTCGAATCGCTGAGTGAGCGCGAGGGCGACGCCCGCCTGATCCTGATCGGCAAGCGCGGCGAGGCGGCGGATTTCGCCATCGACCATCTGGGCTCGAACATGGAGCGGCTCGTGCGCACGGCGTCGCGGCCGGTGCTGGTGGCCTCGCGCGCGTTCAAGCCGATCCAGAAGGTGCTGGTGGCCTATGATGGCGGCACCTCGGCGATGAAGGCGGTGGATCATCTGGCGCGCTCGCCGCTTTGCGCGGGGCTGGATGTGACCGTGGTTACCGTGGGCAGCGCCACGCCCGCCATCGAGAAGGGTCTAGCCAATGCGGCAGCGCTGCTGCGCGCGGCGGGGATCGAGGCGCAGACCCGCGTCGTCTCCGGCCAGCCCGATACCGCGCTTGGCAAGCTGGTCGATGACGAGGGCTTCGACATGCTGGTGATGGGCGCCTATGGCCATTCGCGGATCCGCAACCTGATCATCGGCTCGACCTCGACGGCGATGGTGCGCTCGTGCAAGGTGCCGGTGCTGATGATCCGCTAAGGCGGGTCAGTCCAGCGTCTGGCGGAACCGGCTCAGCGCCAGCAGGGTGAAACCGATGGCAAAGCCGGTCAGCGCCAGGAGCGGCGAGGCGATGGCCGCCAGATCGGCGCCTTTGAGCATTACGCCCCGGATCAGCCGCAGGAAATGCGTCAACGGCAGGGTCTCACCGATCCAGCGCGCCCAGGTGGGCATCCCGCTGAAGGGAAACATGAAGCCCGACAGCAGGATCGACGGCAGGAAGTAGAAGAACGTCAGCTGCATCGCCTGCATCTGCGTGCGCGCAAGCGTCGAGAATACATAGCCCAGCACAACCAGCGCCATCACGAAGACGAAGACGCCAAGCAGAAGCAACCAAATGCTGCCCGCGAAGGGCACGCCGAAGATAAGGCGCGCGGCGACGAGAACCACCACCACCTGCACCGCCCCCACCACGAAGAAGGGCAGTACCTTGCCCAGCATGATCTCGATCGGAGTCACCGGCATCGAAAGCAGGTTCTCCATCGTGCCGCGCTCGGTCTCGCGCGTCAGGGCCATGGCGGTCATCATCACCATGGTCATCTGCAAAATCACGCCCAGAAGGCCGGGTACGATATTGTATTGCGTCAACCCCTCGGGGTTGTAGCGGCGGTGAATGACCACATCGACCTTGGTCGCCTGGTTCTCGGCCATGGCGGCCTCGGTGCGGGCCTCGCGCAAGAGCGCCTCGTTGGCGACGGTGCCGATGGTGTTGATCGCGCCCGAGGCCACGGCGGGGTCGGTCGCATCGGCCTCGATCAGGATCTGCGGATGCTCGCCGCGCTCGAACCGGCGGCCGAAATCCGAAGGCATGGTGACGACAAAGCTGACATCGCCCGCCGCGATCAGCGCCTCGGCCTCGGCGGCCGTGGCGGCAGGGTGGGTGAAGCGATAGTAGCCCGTCAGCTCAAGCGCCGTGACCATGGCGCGGCTGTAGCGGTCCTGCACCGGCACGACGAGCGCGGCTGGCAGATCCTTGGGATCGTTGTTGATGGCAAAGCCAAACAGCATCAGCTGCATCAGCGGCACACCCAGCATCATCGCGAAAGTGATCCGATCACGCCGCATCTGGATCGATTCCTTGCGGATGATCGTGCGCAGCCGCTGCCAGGAGAAGAACGTGCTCATTGCATATTATCCTGCGATGCACCCATCAGCTGGATGAAGACATCCTCAAGGCTCGTCTCGGCCTCGAGCAGTTTCGACTGCGTGGCCTCGGCGGCGGTCTGGGCGGCCTTGCGCACGGCAGGGCCGTCGCGGCCGATGACATGCAGGCTGTTGCCATAGGGCGCGACCTGCTCGACCCCGTGCATGCTGCGCAACATGCGCTGCGCCTCGGCGATGCGGGGGCCTTCGAGCACCATCGTAGTCAGGCCCGCGTCGCGCACCACCTCGGCCACGGTGCCCTGGGTGATCAGCTTGCCATAGGAGATGTAATTGATGCGGTGGCAACGCTCGGCCTCGTCCATGTAATGGGTCGAGACAAGGACGGTCAGCCCTTCGGCGGCGCGCTGGTGAATCTCGTCCCAGAACTCGCGCCGGGCTTTTGGATCGACCCCGGCGGTGGGTTCGTCCAGCATCAGAAGCTTGGGGCGGTGCATGATGCAGGCTGCCAGCGCCAGCCGCTGCTTCCATCCGCCCGAGAGCGAGCCGGCCAACTGCCCCTTGCGGCTGGTCAGCCCCAGATCGGCAAGGGTCGAGGCCACCGCCTCGCGCGGCAGGTCGAACACGCCCGCGACGAATTGCAGGTTCTCTTCAATGGTCAGGTCTTCGTAGAAGCTGAACCTCTGCGTCATATAGCCGACCTCGCGCTTGATGGCGCGCTGATCGTGCAAGATGTCATGGCCCAACACGCGGCCCTCGCCCTCATCGGGCGTCAGCAGGCCGCACATCATCCGGATCGTCGTGGTCTTGCCCGAGCCGTTCGGCCCCAGAAAGCCCACGATCTCGCCCCGCGCGACCTCGATCGAGACGTGATCGACCACGGTGCGCTCGCCAAAGCGTTTGACCAGACCGGTCACGGCAATGGCGGGTTCGCCGGTCATTTCGCGTCCCCGACCAGCGAGACATCGACGATCTGCCCGGGCTTGAGGCTTGCCTCGCCCTCGGGCAGGGCCTCCACCAGATAGACGAGCTTCTGACGGCTTTGCAGCGAGTAGATCACCGGCGGGGTGAACTCGGGGCCATCGGCGATATAGCTGATCCGGGCGCTCAGCCCCTCGGCGCAACCATCGCACTGCACGGCAAGGCGCATGCCGGTGGACAGCGCGGCGATCTCGCCTTCGGGAACATAGAGGCGCAGCTTGACCGCGCCATCGGACAAGAGCGACAGGACCGGCGCCGAAGGGCCAGCCATCTCGCCCGGCATTCGCAGAATATCCGAGACGACGCCATCGGCCGGGGCAGTCAGATCGCGTTTGGCCAGCATCCAGCCCGCCTTGTCGAGATCGGCGCGCGCGGCCTGCACCGCCGCCTCGGCCGCGGCGATCTCCTCGGGGCGGGCGGGCAGGCGCGCCACGGCCAGATTGGCCTCGATCTGCGCAACACTGGCACGGGCGACCGAAACCGCGGTTTCCGCATCCTCGCGCTGTGCCTCGCTCGCGGCGCCACGGGCTGCAAGCGTGCTCAGCCGCGCAAGCTGGCGCTCGAAGTCGGCCAGTTGCGCCATGGCCGAGGCCAGCGAGGCCTCGATCACCTGGATCTCTTCCGGGCGGCGGCCCAAACGCAGGTTGCTCAACTGGCTTTCCGCCTGAGCCAGCGTGGCTGCGGCCCGCGCGACCGACAATTCGGCATCGCGCCGCTCTTGCCGGGCCAGAACTTCACCCGCAGCGAAACGCTCGCCCCGCGCCACCTCCAGGCTTTCGACCTGCGCCGTGGCAATCGGTGCCAGCAGAACGTAGTCGCCCTCGACATAACCTGTGCCAAGCGGGCTGGCTGCCGCACAGGCGCCGATCAGCGCCGAGAGGATCGGGACCGAGCAGATGTCCATCGTCAATTCCTTTCGGTTTCGCGCAGCATGGCGTTGAAATTCCCGACAATCACATCGGCGACTTGGTCGACAGCCTCGGGGCCATAGCCCGGCCAGCCCATGCGGCGCGTGACGACGGGGCCGGCAAGGCGGAAATAGAGCACTTGCCCGATGAAGCTGAAAACGCGCAGGCGCACGGCCTCGGATTCGGCGGGCTGACCGCTGGCGAGACCCCAGAGCGCGCAGATCCGCGCATGGGTCGGCATGATCAGATCGCGGTAGATAATATCGGCAGCCTCGGTCTCCTCGGTGATCTCACGCAGGGCGAAGGCCACCAGATCGCGCGCAGCGTCACTACCCAGAACAAAGCCCACCATCTTGCGGATCGTGCGACGCAGAACTTCGGCAGCCTGCTGCGGGCTCAGGTCGGGCAGCTGCGGCGGATCGGCCATTACACCACCGACACGGTGAATGAATTCGCGCGCGCAGGCCTCTCGCAACCCATTCTTGCTGCCGAAGTAATAGGCAATCGAGGCGACATTGGCGCCCGCCTTGGCGGCGATTTCGCGCGTCGAGGTGGCGGCAAAGCCCTGACGGCCGAACAGCGCGACACCCGCCTCAATCAGGGCGAGCGCGGTGCCATCGGGGCGTGGAGCTGATTGGGCATGATCGGTCATGCCTAAATCATAATCAAACGATTGATTAAATCAAGCGACGCCCTGCGTTTCGGACACTCTGCCACAGGCTCCGGCGTGATCGCGCTGGAAGAAATCGGCAATCGCCTGAGCGTATTTTTCCGTGGCCAGCGCCCCGCCCAGACCGCTTAGAGCCCGATCCGCCACGTCGTTGGGCAGGATCGCACGGCGTGCCTCGATCAGGGCGCGGGTGAACTCGGGGGTGAACTCGGGATGCGGCTGGAAGGTCAGCGCCTGATCGCCATAGGCCAGCGCCGCATTCTCGCAAAAGTCATTCGACGCGATGACCCGCGCGGCGCGGGGCTTCACCGTGACCTGATCCTGATGCCAGGCCAGCAGGCTGTCGCTTGCGCCATCTTCGGTCGCGTAATCGACCGCACCCACCGCCCAGCCACCGTCGAACTTCTCGACCCGGCCGCCCATCGCCTGCGCGATGATCTGGTGGCCAAAGCAGATGCCGACCATCGGCACCGCCTTGACGAAGCAGTAGCGGATGAAGGCCTCAAGCGGCGCGATCCAGTCGTGGTCTTCATAGACGCCAAAGCGCGAGCCGGTGATCAGCCAGCAATCGGCTTCACCGGGGTCGTTTGGCAGCACGCCGTCAAGCACGGGCCAGGTTTGAAACTCGAACCCCCGCCCCGCCAGAAGGCGGTGAAAGAAGCTGTCATAATCGCCGAACGCGTCGCGCAACTCATCGGGCGAGCGGCCGGTCTGTAGGATACCGATCTTCATGATGTCTCCGAAAGGACCGGAGCGGGGCGGCCCGCTCCGGATAGATCAATGCGATTGGGCTTCGCTTTTCTGCATCTGCCAGGCGGCGATCAGGATTACCGCCGAAATCGACACGATGATCAGCGTCGCCAGCGCGTTCACCTCGGGGCTGACCCCAAGACGCACTTTCGAGAAGATCACCATCGGCAAGGTCGAGGCGCCCGGCCCGGTCACGAAGCTGGCCACGACAAGGTCATCAAGGCTGATCGTGAAGACAAGAAGCCAGGCCGAGATCAGCGCGGGCGCCAGTGCAGGCAGCGTCACGTCGAAGAAGACCCGGATCGGGCGCGCGCCCAGATCCTGCGCGGCTTCCTCGATCGAACGGTCGAGCGACCCCATCCGCGAGCCAAGCACCACCGTCGCATAGGCCGCGCCAAAGGTGGCATGGGCGATCACGATGGTGTCCACCCCGCGCCCGGCGGGCCAGCCAACCAGCGATTCAAGCGCCACGAACAGCAGCAGCAGCGACAGGCCGATGATCACCTCGGGCATCACCAGCGGAGCAGTCACCGCCCCGCTTAGCATCATGCGCGCCGGGAAGCGGCCGAACCGGGCCAGCGCGTAGGAGGCCAGCGTGCCGATCACGGTGGCTATGGTGGCCGACATCAGCGCGACCTTGAGGCTGACCCAGGCGGCGTCGAGGATCTGCTGATCTTGCAGCAGCGCGGCATACCACTTGGTCGAGAACCCACCCCAGACCGTCACCAGCTTGGATGCGTTGAAGCTGAAGATGATCAGCGACAGGATCGGCGCATAGAGGAACACGAACCCCAGGAAGGCCGAAAGGCGAAGACTGAAAGAGCGACGCATCAGTTTGCCTCCTCTTTGCCCGACTGGGTGCGTTGCAGAATGGCGATCGGCATTACCAGCACCACCAGCATGACAATCGCCACCGCCGAGGCCACCGGCCAGTCTCGGTTCGAGAAGAACTCATTCCACAGCACCGAACCGATCATCAGCGTATCGGGGCCGCCGAGCAGCGCAGGGATGACGAACTCGCCCACCGCCGGGATGAAGACCAGAAGCGAGCCCGCGATGATCCCCGGAACGGAAAGCGGCAGGGTCACCGTCAGGAAAGTCACGAAGGGCCGCGCGCCCAGATCGGCCGAGGCTTCCAGCAGCGCCTCGTCGAGTTTCACCAGCGTCGCGTAAAGCGGCAGGATCATGAAGGGCAGGTAGCTATAGACGATGCCCAGATAGACCGCGAAATCGGTTTGCAGCAGCACCAGCGGCTCATTGATCACGCCCATCGACATCAGCACGTTGTTGATCACGCCATTGCCCTTGAGAATGCCGATCCACGCATAGACGCGCAGCAGGAACGACGTCCAGAACGGCAGCACGACCAGCATCAGCAGAATATTCCGGCGATGCTGCGGTGCGCGCGCGATGACATAGGCCATCGGGTAGCCGATCAGGAGCGTGATCACCGTCGCGGCCGCCGCGATCTTTAGCGAGCCGAGATAGGCCATCAGGTAAAGCGGGTCTTCGGCCAGGAAGAGGTAATTGCCGAAGTTGAGCGAGACGTTCAGCACGCCCTCGGCCCATTCCCAGATCGGCAGGTAGGGCGGGCGCGCGATGGCCGATTCCGACAGCGAGATCTTGGCCAGCACCACGAAGGGCAGCAGGAAGAACAGCGTGAGCCACGCGAGGGGCGCCGCGACCACGAAGGCCCGTCCCTTCGCGCCGACCCATTCAAACAGGCCGCGCGCTGTCATGCCGTCACCACGACGCTTGCCGCGCCGTCCCATCCGATCTGCACCGCCTCGCCAGCGCGGATCGCATCGTCCGCCGAACGGCGGCGGTTGGTCTGGCTGACCTTGACCTGCTTGCCGGTTGGCAGGGTGACGTGGAAGACCGACAGGTTCCCCATGTAGGAGACGTCATCCACCGTGGCTGCCAGCCGGTTGGGCAGGCTTTCAGGCAGGGTGCGTTCAATCGCGATCTTCTCGGGGCGCAGTGCCACGGCGACCGACTGGCCCTTCACGCCGCTGATCCCGTGCGAAACAAGGATATCGCTGGCGGTATCGCCCGAGCGGATCACTACGTGATCGTCGGCATCCTCGGCGATCTTGCCCTCGAAGATATTCACCGAGCCGATGAAATCCGCGACAAAGCGCGTATTGGGATATTCATAGACGTCATGCGGCGTGCCGATCTGAACGATCTGCCCTGCGGTCATCACGCCCAGGCGCGAGGAAAGGGTCATCGCCTCTTCCTGGTCGTGGGTCACGACAACGAAGGTCACGCCAAGCGTTTCCTGGATCTTGATCAGCTCGCGCTGCGTTTCTTCGCGCAGCTTCTTGTCGAGCGCGCCGAGCGGCTCGTCGAGCATCAGCAGTTTCGGGCGCTTGATCAGCGAGCGCGCCAGCGCCACGCGCTGACGCTGACCGCCCGAAAGCTGGTGCGGCTTGCGCGCGGCCAGCCCGTCAAGCTGCACGAGCGAGAGCATCTCTGTCACGCGGGTCGCGATCTCGGCGCGCGGCACGCCGTCGCGCTTGAGGCCATAGGCGATGTTCTTCTCCACGCTCATATGCGGAAAGAGCGCGTAGGACTGGAACATCATGTTGGTGTCGCGCTTGTGCGGCGGCACGCCCGACATATCCTCGCCGTCGATCAGGATCTGGCCCGAGGTCGGCATCTCGAACCCCGCCAGCATCCGCAGCAGCGTGGACTTGCCGCAGCCCGACCCGCCCAGAAGGCAGAACAACTCGCCCTGGTAGATATCGAGCGAGACATCGTTCACCGCCGTGAAAGCGCCGAACTTCTTGGTGACGTTGCGGATCTGCAAGAACGGCTTGGCATTCGGATCCTCCCACGGCTTGAGCGCGCGGGCCGAGGTTGCTTCGGTCATTTTCTTTCCCTGTCAGAAATGCAAAGGCCACCCCACGGCGGGGGTGGCCGATCCGATCATTGTCCGGTCTTGAGCGAGGTCCAGGCGCGGGTCAGCGAACGATCGTAGCGCTGGCTGTGCGGCTTGGCCGAGTACATCTTGGCCATGACCTCGGGCGCCGGGTAGATGCCGGGGTCGTTGCGGACCGCCTCGTCCACCAGCTTGGTCGCCTTCTGGTTGGCGTTGGCGTAGTAGACGTAGTTGGTGATGGCGGCCGAAACCTCGGGGCGCAGGAAATAATCGACGAACTTGTGCGCGTTCTCCGGATGCGGCGCATCCGAGGGGATCACCAGCATGTCGAAGCCCACCAGAGCGCCCTCGTTCGGGATCTCATAGGCCACGCGCACGCCCTGCCCGGCCTCGTCGGCGCGGTCACGTGCTTGCAGGATGTCGCCCGAGTAACCGACGGCAAGGCAGATGTCGCCATTCGCCAGATCGTTGATGTATTGCGACGAGTGGAAATAGCGGATGAACGGGCGCACGCCCTTCATCAGCTCGGTCGCGGCCTCAAGGTCATCGGCCTTTTCCGAGGTCGGGTCGAGGCCAAGGTAGTTCAGCGCCGCCGCCGTCATCTCGGAGGGCGAGTCGAGCAGGGCGATCCCACAATCTTGCAGCTTTTCCGCTTGCGCAGGGTCGAAAAGCGCCGACCAGCTGTCGATCTCTTCCGAGCCAAGACGCTCGGCCACCTTGTCGCGGTTGTAGCCCAGACCGACGGTGTACATCATGTAGGGCACGCCATAGGCATTGCCCGGATCGTTGGCAGCGATGATCTCAAGCACCTTGGGATCGAGATTGCCGTAGTTGGCGATCTGCGCGCGGTCGATCTCCTGGAACACGCCGGCCTGTGCCTGACGCGCCATGAACTCAAGCGAGGGCACGACGATGTCGTAATTGGTCGAGCCGGTCAGCATCTTGGCCTCAACGACCTCGTTGCTGTCGAAGACGTCATAGTTGACCTTGATCCCGGTCTCGGCCTCGAAATTCGCGATCGTGTCTTCCGCGATATAGTCCGACCAGTTGTAGATGTTCAGAACGGCTTCTTCTGCTGCCGCCACGCCTGCCGAAGCAAGCACGGCCACGCCAGCGGCCATGAGGTTTTTCATTTCGTGATCTCCCTGTGAAAACGCTGCGGCTCAGATGCCCAGACGATCGCGCGCGGCATACCACCACGAGCCGATGACCGAGTAAGGCACGCGGAACATCCGCCCGCCGGGGAACGGGATCCACGGCAGCTTGGCGAAGGTGTCGAACCGCGTCAGATCGCCATTGATCGCCTCGGACAGGATGCGCCCGAAGGTGTGCGAGCCGGTGACGCCATGGCCCGAGTAGCCATGCGCGAAATAGGTGTTCTGGCCAATCCGCCCCATCTGCGGCACGCGCGAGAACGACAGCGCGAAGTTGCCCGACCAGGCATAGTCGATCTCGGTCCCGGCCAGTTGCGGGAAGACCTTGTTGAGGTTCTTCCACAGCTTCGCCTTGATGTCCTTGGGGTCAGCCCCGCCATAAACCGTGCCGCCGCCGAACAGCAGGCGGTTGTCGGCCGAGAAGCGGTAGTAGTCGAGGATATAACGCACGTCCTCGATGCAGACGTCCGAGGGCATCAGCTCGCGCGCCAGTTTTTCACCAAGCGGCTTCGTCGCCATCACCTGCGTCGAGACCGGCATGACGCGCCATTCCAGCGTCGGCACGACATGGCCGAGATAGGCATTGCCACACAGCACCAGCGTCTTGGCAACGATCTTGCCGTTTGCCGTCTTGACCGAGGGGCGCGGGCCTTCCGTCTCGACCGAGGTCACCGGCGACATTTCGAAGATCGTGCCACCCAGTTTTTCGATCGCCGCGGCCTCGCCCAGCGCGAGGTTCAGCGGATGGATATGGCCGCCCTTGTGGTCGATCATCCCGCCCACGTAGACGTCGGAATTCACATGCTCGCGCATCTGCTCGGCGCTCAGCATCTCCTGGCTTTCGATGCCGTAAGAGCGCCAGAGCTTCCAGCGATCCTCGATCTCGCGCATGTGCTTGGCGGTCAGGCCCGCGAATACGTTGCCATGCTTGAGGTCGCATTTGATGTCATAGGTGGCGATGCGCTCGCGGATGATATCGCCGCCCTCGGTCACGAGCCCCGCGACGAAGGTCGAGGTGTCCTTGCCGTAGCGACGCTCGATCGTGTCGAGGCTGGCGTTCAGCCCGTTGACGATCTGCCCGCCATTGCGCCCCGAGGCGCCCCAGCCGATCCGCGCGCCTTCGATCACGGTGACCTTGTAGCCCTTTTCAAGCAGGTGCAGCGCGGTCGAAAGCCCCGAATAGCCCGCGCCAACGACGCAGATATCGGTTTCATGGATGCCCTGCAGCGCGGGGCGCAGCGGGGCGGGGTTGGCCGAGGCCGCATAGTAGCTGCCGGTATGCGCGCCGGTGCCCGCATAGGGGTGCTTTTGCATCGAGGTCATTGCGTTCATCACACGGCCTCCAGATAGGAGTGGTATTCGAAATCGGTTACATGGCGGGTGAAGCGGCGCAGTTCCTGCAGCTTGCACTGGATGAACATGCGCTTGAGCCGCTTCGAGTAGATCTGCTCGATATGCTGACCCTTGTCGAAAGCCTCAATGGCCGAGGCCCAGTCGGGCGGCAGGGTTTCAAGCGTCTGCGAATAGGCGTCGCCGAGGATCGGCGCCGGCGGTTCCCACTGGCCCTCGATACCCAGAAGCGCGCCGCCCAGAATCGAGGCAAGCACGAGATAGGGGTTGGCATCGGCACCGGCAACGCGATGCTCGATCCGGCGGGCCTTCGGGCTGCCACCCGGAATGCGGATCGCGACGGTGCGGTTCTCATAGCCCCATGCGACCGAGGACGGCGCATGCGAGCCCGGAAGCAACCGGCGGAACGAGTTTTCATGCGGCGCGAAGACCAGCGTGTTTTCCTGCATGGTGCGGATCAGGCCGGCCACGGCGTGACGCAGCAGCTCGGTGCCCTCGTCACCGCCGTTGTCGAAGACATTGCGGCCCTCGTCATCGATCAGCGAGAAATGGACATGCATCCCCGAACCGGCGCGGTCGCCATAGGGCTTTGCCATGAAGGTCGCGGCGAAACCGTGCTTGCGGGCGATGCCGCGCACAAGGCGCTTGAACAGCACCGCATCGTCGGCGGCCTTCAGCGGATCATCCACGTGCAGCAGGTTGATCTCGAACTGACCCGCGCCGTTTTCCGAGATCGCGGCATCGGCCGGGATGCCCTGCGCGGCACAGGCGTCATAGACCTCGTTCAGGAAGGCGTCGAAATGCTGAAGCTCATCAAGCGAAAGCGCGCCATCCGAATCCAGGCGCTTGCCGGTCACCGGCGAGCACGGCGGCTGCGGCGTGCGACCCGAGGGATCGACGACGTAGAACTCCAGCTCGGTCGCGACGACAGGGGTCAGGCCGTGCTTGCGGAACCGCTCGACGACATTGGCCAGCGCGCGGCGCGGGTCGCCCGGGAAGGGCTCGCCGTTCTCGGTGCGCATCCAGAGCTGCGCGAAGGCAGCAGGGCGCGAGGTCCAGTCAACCGGGCTCAGCGGGCGGCCGGTGAAATCGCACAGCCCGTCGGCATCACCCGTATCCCAGACCAGTTCGTTGCCCTCGATGTCCTCGCCCCAGATATCCATCCCCAGAAGCGACAGCGGCATCCGCAGCCCGCCACTGGTGATCTTCTCCGCCTGATCGGCGGGGACGCGCTTGCCCCGCATGACCCCGTTGAGGTCACAGATACAGGCAAAGATCGTCTCGATTTCCGGGCGTTCGGCCAGCCAGGCTGTCGCGTCCACGGTCTGCATGATAAGGCTCCCTGAGCATTTTGTGATAGCGTTTGGATTGTTGTGATAGATTTCAGCCCTTGAGTCAACTGCGAAACAAAGTCATGCTAGGGACAGCCACACAAAGCGTCCGAGCCACCGCCCCATGAACCACTGCCCGCTGCCTGAAATTCCCCGCGCCGACGGTATGACGACCCAGGACTATGCCTATTACCGGCTGCGCAACGCGGTGATGGTGGGCGCTCTGCGGCCCGGAACGGCGCTGACCTTCCGCGGTCTCGCTGAGCAATTCCAGCTAAGCCCTACCCCCATTCGCGAAGCCGTCCGGCGGCTAAGCACCGAGAATGCGATCGAGGTTCTGGGCAACCGGCGGCTGCGCGTCCCCGAAATGACGCTTGGCCGGTTCGAGGAACTGGTGCAGTTGCGTATCGCGCTCGAGATCCACGCGGCTGAACGGGCAATGCCGTATATCTCTGATATTGTTATTGAAAATCTGAAAGAACTGGACGATCAGATGGATAGCGCCATCGCGAAACGCGATCTTGATGCGCTGACCCGGATGAACCAGGATTTTCACAAGCGGCTCTACTGCCTCAACCCCGATCAGGCGGTGATGCCCCTGATCGAGAGCATCTGGCTCCAGCTTGGCCCCTTCCAGCGGCAGGTGATCGAGAACATCGACTCGATCAATGTGGTGGACCGGCACAAGGAGATGCTGGCCGCCATGCGCGCGCGTGACGTAATCGCGCTTTGTGCCGCCATCGAGAGCGATATCCGCGACGGCTCGATCCGTTCCGGCCGCCAGATGCTGCGCAACCTGCAGATGGATATCGCCAGCTAAGCCCCCTCACCCCTCCCTCGGGCGCGAATCCGCAGGCAGCTTCCGGCTTCCAGCGGGAAGATTTCGGATTCCGTTTGACAAAATGTGATAGCATTTGCTTATAAGGTATATCTCTCTCAGGAAAACGGACGCCCCTCATGACCCGCGAAGACTGGCACAACCGCGCCGCATCCCTTCAGATCGACGGCCGCGGCCTGATCGACGGCAAGCGCGTCGCATCGCTTTCGGAAGAAACATTTGCATCGATCAGCCCGATCGACGGTCGCCTGCTGACCGATGTGGCGCTGATGGGCGCGCAGGATGTCGATCTTGCCGTGGCCTCGGCGCGCCGCACTTTCGAGGCGGGTGTCTGGTCGGGCCGCGCCCCTGCCGAGCGCAAGGCTGTTCTGCGCCGCCTGGCCGATCTGATTCGCGCCCATCGCGACGAGTTGGCGCTGCTTGAGACACTCGACATGGGCAAGCCGATCTCGGACAGCACCTCGATCGACGTGCGCGCCACCTCGAATTGCTTCGACTGGTATGGCGAGGCGATCGACAAGATCTATGACGAGGTCGCCCCCACCGCCGCCAACACGCTGGCGCTGGTGACCAAGGAACCGCTCGGCGTCGTCGCCGCCGTGGTGCCGTGGAACTTCCCGATGCTGATGGCTGCCTGGAAGGTCGCGCCCGCGCTTGCCATGGGCAACTCGGTGGTGCTGAAACCAGCCGAGCAAAGCTCGCTCACCGCACTGCGGTTGGGGGAGTTGGCGCTTGAGGCAGGCGTGCCGCCCGGTGTGTTCAACGTGGTCACCGGCCTTGGCCCCGAGGTCGGCCGCGCGCTTGGCCTGCACATGGATGTCGACGGGCTGTTCTTCACCGGTTCGACCCAGGTCGGCAAGTATTTCATGGAATATGCCGCGCAGTCGAACCTCAAGAAGATCGGGCTGGAACTGGGCGGCAAGAGCCCCAACATCATTCTCAAGAGCTACCGCGACACGGCGCATGCGGCGCAGACCTCGGCGCGCTCGGCCTTTTTCAACCAGGGTGAGATGTGCACCTGCCCGAGCCGCCTGATCGTCGAGCGCGCCGTGCATGACGAGGTGGTCGAGGTGCTGACCAAGACCGCCGCCGAGTTCGTGCCGGGCGATCCGCTTGATCCGGCCACCACGATGGGCGCGCTGGTCGATCATCGCCACACCGAACGGGTTCTGGGCTTTGTGGATACCGCCCGCGAGGACGGCGCCGACCTACGTCTTGGCGGCACGCGCGAGCGCGCCGAGACCGGCGGCTGCTATGTCGCGCCGACGATCTTCGACAATGTCCGCAATGAGATGCGCGTGGCGCAGCAGGAGATCTTCGGGCCGATGCTTTCGGTCATCCCGGTGGATTCGGTCGATGAGGCGATCAAGGTTGCCAATGACAGCTGCTACGGCCTCGCCTCGGCGGTCTGGACCGATGATCTGAGCACCGCGCATCACGTCTCGCGCGGGATCCGGGCGGGTCTGGTCTATGTGAACTGCTACGATTGCGACGACATGACGGTGCCCTTCGGCGGCTTCAAGCAATCCGGCATCGGGCGCGACAAGTCGCTTCATGCGCTGGATAAATATGCCGAGTTGAAGACCACCTGGATCGCGCTTGGTCGCTGATAAAGCCCCTCCGGCCGCCCTGCGCGGCCGGAGAGCACCCCCGGCGGGATAATCGGGGCGCTTAGGGCTACACTATTGCCAATTTTTCACCAATCATCGCGTATTCGCCTTATTTTCGCCGCGGTGAGAACGTCCAATGACTCGGGAAAGCAATAGTCACACTGAGGGCATCGTTCCGCCCATGAGCATTAAGTCAAAGATACTTCCCCAGACTGCGGACCCGGTTACCGCCGCCGTTCCGACCATGACGCGCCGCGTGACGCTGGTCGTTCCGGTCTATAACGAAGAGGAAAGCATCGCTGCTTTTCTTGCGCACACCTCCCCGATCCTGCAATCTCTGGGGCCGCGTTTTGCCTTCGACATCCTCTTCGTGAACGATGGCAGCCGCGACAAGACCGAGCGCATCATTCTTGCCGCTGCGGCGGAGCGTGACGACATCGGCCTGATCAACCTGTCGCGCAATTTCGGCAAGGAGGCTGCGCTGGTCGCAGGCCTGAACCATGCCCGGGGCGATGCGGTGATCCCGCTCGACGTCGATCTGCAAGACCCGCCCGAGGTGATCGGCGCGATGCTCAAGAAATGGGAGGAGGGCGCGCGGATCGTGAATGCGCGCCGCGCGCGGCGTGATGGCGACAATATCGTCAAGTCCGTCACTGCGCGCGCCTTCTATCGCATCTTCAACGCACTGGCCGAGCGCCCGATTCCGCGCGGTGTGGGCGATTTCCGCCTGCTCGACCGCGAAGTCGTTCAAGCGATCTGCCAGTTGGGCGAGCGGTCGCGCTGCAACAAGGCGGTGTTCTCCTGGGTCGGCTTCGAGACTGACGAGGTAACCTACGATCGCCCGGCCCGCGCGGCCGGGTCGTCGCAATGGTCTTACTGGAAATTGTGGAGACTTGCGCTCGACGGGATCTTCGCCTCCTCGACCATGCCGCTGCGAATCTGGACCTATATCGGCATGGCGATGGCGCTGGTGTCGCTGCTCTACTCGACCTTCCTCATTGTCCGGACGCTTTTCTTCGGGATCGACGTTCCGGGCTACGCCTCGACCGCGGTACTGATCCTGATCTTCGGCGGGCTGAACATGTTCGCCCTGGGGATCATCGGCGAGTATGTCGGACGGATATATACCGAGGTGCGCCAGCGGCCGCTTTACATCGTGCGCTCGCAACACCCCGCCGCAGGAACGGACGACTGATATGGATCGCAGCGTTTACGACCGTATGAACGAGCTTGAGGCGCGCCACTGGTGGTTCACCGCGCGCCGCGCAATCATCGCCACACTGATCCGGCGCGAACTGGGGGGCGGAACCGACAAGTCCATCCTTGAGGCCGGCTGCGGCAGCGGCGGCAATCTTTCGATGCTCAGGCAGTTCGGCCATGTCGACGCCTTCGAGTATGACGAGATGGCACGCCAGCACGCGACCGAGAAATCCGGCCTCGACATCCGCTTCGGTGCGCTGCCGCAGGAGTTGCCCTTCGAGGATCGGCGCTACGACCTGATCGGATTGTTCGACGTGCTCGAGCATGTGGAGGCCGACACCGCCTCGCTCAGCGCGCTGGCGGGATTGCTGAACACGCAAGGCAAGATCCTTGTGACGGTTCCGGCCTTCCCCTTCCTGTGGTCCAAGCATGACGAGCGGCACCACCATTTCCGGCGCTACACGCGGGCAAGCCTTGAACAGGCGGCGCGGGAGGCCGGGCTCAAGGTCTCCTACAGCAGCTATTTCAACATGTTCCTCTTCCCGCTGGCCGTCGCCGCGCGAGCGCTCAAGCGCTTGACGGGTAGCGATACGCCCGATGACCGGCTGCCGGCCCCAATGCTCAACAGCCTGCTCACCCGCGTTTTCGGGTTCGAGCGCCGCTTGCTTGGACGTATTCGCCTGCCGGTGGGCCTGTCGCTGGCGGCCGTTCTGGAAAAGGCCTGAGGCGGATGGTGGGCCAGCTCATCCGGTTCGGCGGCGTCGGCGGGATCGCCACGCTTGTACATGTGCTGATGGCGATGGCCCTGCAAGGCCCGCTGGCGCTACCGCCGTTGCAAGCGAATTTCGGCGGCTTCTGCGCTGCACTGCTCATATCCTACATCGGTCATGCGCGGATCACCTTTGATGCCGACCTGCGCCACGCGCCGCAATTCGTTCGCTTCGTCACGATCGCGCTGATCGGTCTTGCCACCAGCAGCACGACGGTCTGGCTGATCGACACAAGGCTGGGGGCGGGCTTTGGTATCGCCATGGCGGCGGTCGCGGTGCTTGTGCCGCTGATGACCTTTGTCACCCTGCGTCTTTGGGTCTTCACCGGTCGCGCAAACCGCGAACAGATCGACGTGCAGGATCTCGCACTCTCTGCGGCCCTCGCACTGGGAATGCTGGCGCTGTTCTGGGGCCGGATGATCAACCACGACACCGCCTGGTATCTGCTGGCGACCCGCAAATGGCTCGCGGGCGCTCAGCTTTACGTCGATCTGATCGAGGTAAACCCGCCGCTCAACTTCTACCTCACTGTCCCGCCGCTCGCGCTGGCCGATCTGCTGGGGCTGAGCGACACCAACGGCCAGTATCTGTGGCTGGCACTGCTGATCTTCGTCAGCCTGTCGTGGAGCGGCTCGATTCTCAAGGCCGGGCTTGGGATGACAGCGCGCCCGCGCGCCTTCCTGATGATCGGCATGGCCGCCGCGATGATACTGCCCGCCTTGAACAACATGGGGCAGCGCGACCAGATGCTGGTCATCCTGATGATGCCCTGGGTGCTTGGCCAGATCGCGCCGCAGCCGCAGGCCCGTGGGCCACAGATCGCCCGCGCGGCCTTCGCTGCTTTTGGCATCTGCCTCAAGCCACATTTCATCCTGTTTCCGTTCACCGCGACCCTGTTTGAGATCGTGCGGCAGCGCTCGTTACGGCCCATCCTTTCCGCCGGCAACATAACCTTTCTTGTGCTGGGCTCGGCCTATGTCGCGATCGTTGCACTTCTTCATCCCGCATATCTGCAAGAAATCGTCCCGATCGCGCGTGAGGTCTATGGGGCCTATGGCGCCCCCCTCGTCTATGTCGCCTTCAACTTCCGAAACGAGGCACTTGCCCTTCTTATCGTCGTGCTTGTCGCGCGCTTGACCGTGCGGACCAATCCCGCGGTCGGGCTCTTGATCGTGTTGTGCTTCGCCGGCGCGGCGAGCTACCTGCTTCAGGGCACCGGCTTTGGCTACCATAAGATCCCGTTTCTGGCATTTCTGTTGATTGCCTATGCGTGGATACTGGCGTCCGTCAGCTACAAGACGCTTGTGACCATCGCGGTCTGCGCCCTGCCGCTTGTTCCGATGGCCGGGCTTTATAAGAGGGGCTTTTACAACAACCGCGCCCTGACCGAGATCACCAAGGTCGATCTTGCCTGGAGCGAGTTCGACAGCATCATGGCGCTAACAACGCATCTAGATGTCGGACCAGCCGCCGCGTTTGAGATTGGTGCCGACTGGGTCAGTCGCTACCCGGTCAGTTGGCTGGTTCCCGGGGCAGTCAATCGTCTGCGCGACCTTGATTGCAAGACTGAGGCCGCGGTCTGCGCCAAGCTGACCGAAATCGTAGCGCGCAATCGCTCCGATAACATTGAGGATGTCACCCTCAACGATCCCGAATTGCTAATCATCGACAAGCAATCACGCTTCTTCGACCGACCAGGTTTCGACTGGCTTGCCTTCATGGCCGAAGACCCGGCCTGGGAGGCCGTCTTTGCGACCTATCGCCTGGCGGCGTCCGGTGATCACTTCGACTACTATCTTTACGCGCCGCAACCGGCGGTGAACTGATCGGGCCGCCCCTAAGGAGCCGGTTGAACGCTCAGCGAGGTTTTCACGATCTGCGGATCGCGCAGGGCCAGAAACCACGGGTCGGCCGCAAGCGCACGATCGACGATCTGCTGCACGACCCCCGGGCTGGCGGGGGACTGCACGGCGATCTGGAGGCGGGTCTCGACCGGGGCGGCCGAGCCGGTGCCGAGTTCCATCAGCGCAGCATCGTCGAAATCTGTCTCGATCAGGACATCAACGGCTTCAAGCCGCACACCCTCGCGTGCGGCGAACATCTTGATTGCGATGGCGACGCATCCCACGATGGCCGCGCGGGCGTGAAAACCGGGCGAGGGGCCGGCCGCATCGCCGCCCATGCCCGGCCCCAGATCGAGGGTCGCGCGGAACTTGCCCTGCGCGACATTGCAGGTCAGCCCCTCCTCGACCCGGCCCGAGGTGACGATGGTGCTGCGCGCGGCGCTCAGGTCGGCGGACATGCGCGCGATCACGGCGGTTTGCGCGGCGCGGATACGTTCGTCACGGGTATCGATTGTCAGATCGCTCATGGTCTTCCCTTTCTTCTCAGGCGGCCTTGCGGCCATTGGCTTGCAGGATGTGGTCGGCCAGCGCCATCGCGTCGGCCCCCACCCCGTCGATCAGCGCGGATTTGCGCGTCCGCAGGAAGGGCAGCCCCAGCACGTAAAGACCGGGCGCTACGATCCCATTGTCATGGGCCAGACGTCCCTTGCGATCGAAAACGGGCAGGTGAAGCCAGCTGAAATCGGGCCGGAATCCGGTTGCCCATACAATGGTCGAAACAGCGCCGGGCAGATCCAGCGACAGCCGGGGCCGCGCGGGCACCTGCGTCGGCGCGAACCGCTCGGGCGGCGGAAGGCCAGGCAGACCCGAGCGCGCGGCCCATGCATCGAACTCATCCAGCGCGCGGTTCATCTTGAGGTCAGAAAGCGCCGCCGCATTGGCGAGCCCGCCCGAGAACAGCACCTGCCCTCCGCGATGCGCGGCAAGGCGGCCGACGATCTCGACACCCTGCGCCTGCAATGCGTTGAGGTCTAGAAACCGCGCCCCGCTATCGCCGACCAGTTGCAGCGAGGGCACGGCACGGGCGCGGGTAATATCATCCACCTCCTGCGCGGTCATGCCCAGAAGGCCGCTGTGTTCAAACCACCACTGGATGTCGCGCCCTCGGTAATGGCGCGGCATCCGCACATGGTGCCCGGCGCTCAGCGTGACCGGCCGTTCGGCGGCGCGCAGCTCGGCCGCGATCTGGTCACCGCTGGCCGAGGCGCCCACCACCAGCACTCCGCCCGGGGGAAGTTGCGCGGGAGTGCGATACTGAAGCGGGCTGATCTGGGTGATCTCACCCGGCAATTCGTTTGCCCATGCGGGCAGGTTCGGGCGGTTGCAGGCGCCGCTGGCCAGAACCAGGTTACGGCAGACCCACTCTCCGCGATCGGTGGCCACACGATAGCGCGCGCCCTCTTGCGTGACCGAGGTCACCGTGGTGCGGGCCTCGATCGGGGCGGCGCAATGGGCCGCGTAGCTTTCGAGAAAATTGACAACCTCGGGCATGGTCATGAACCCGTCCGGGTCGGCGCCGCGATAGGCAAAGCCGGGCAGGCGGCTTTGCCAGTTCGGGGTCAGCAGGCGCAGGCTGTCCCAACGCTCGTTCCGCCAGGAATTCGCAACCTCGCCGCGTTCAATCAGCACATGGGGGACCGAGCGCTCCGAAAGGCAGTGGCTCATGGCCAGACCCGCCTGACCGGCGCCGATGACAAGGGTGTCGATCTGTTTCATGGCACTATCCTTTCGGAGCTGTCGGCTCACGCGACGCTGACTTCGACCAGCGTCGGGTTGGTGAGGATGTCGAACACGGCCGAGCGCTTTTGCGATTGCGCCACCAGCGCCGCGATCTCGGCCTCGGTTGCATCGGCGTCGATCTCGAACTTGACGCGGATGGCCGAAAAGCCGTTGCGGATCTCGGGGTCCATCCCGAGGATACCCTGCACGTCGATATCGCCCTCGACGATGGCGCGGGCCGAGCGCAGCTGGATGCCGCGATGCTGAGCCACGGCGGCCAGACCGCCGGTCAGGCAGCTTGCAAGCGCGGCAAGCACGATCTCGGGCGGGGTCGGCGCGCGGTCGGCGGCAGCGAAGACCGCCGGGTGATCGGATTCGATCGAGAAGGTGCGGCGGCGCGTCTGTTCCTCGCCAAGTCCGAAGAAGCCGCCGATCACGTTGCGGTTGTAGGTGCCTTCGACCCAGTCGCAGGCGCTGCGGAAGGTGAAGCTGGCAGCGGCCGGCATCTGCTCGAACGCGCCACGCGCGCCGATCAGGGCCTCGGTGTTGACGCCGTTGTTGACGAGTTTGGGATCTGCGTAGGTCATGGTCTTTCCTTTCAAGGTTTGGTTCAGGGTTGGGTGATGCTGTCGGTGCATCGGTTCGGGCCCGGGATGGGCCGGAATGTCATCGCGCGGTGATCAGCCACGAGGAGCTGTCCATCCACAGCCCGCCGTTGCGTTCCGCGATGGTGCGGAAATGCGCGGCCAGCGCGGCCTCGATCTGGGGGCGACGTTCCTCGGCCAAGGCACCCGCGGCGCGGAAGGTCTCGCCCGCCGGGCCGATGGCCAGCTGGAAGGCGACGGCATCGGCGATATCGCGCCCCACCAGAACCTTCGCGTCGATCCGCTGAAATTCGATGTCGCGAAACCCGGCGGCCTGCATCTGTGCCCGCGTGGTCTCTTCATCGGCCATCGAGAAGGGGCCGGGGCCACAGCTGCGCGCAGTAGCGTCGGGGGCGGGCAGGAACTCGCGGACAGTCTCAAGCGCGTCGAACACCCAGGGGTTATCGGACCGAGCGCGCCAGACGATATGCGCCAGCGTCCCACCGGGGGCGAGGCAGGCGCGCATCGCCCGCAGACCGGCCACCGGATTGGCGAAGAACATCGTGCCGAAGCGCGAGAAGACGAAGTCGAATTGCCCCTCGTTCAGGCCCCGCTCCACATCCCCCGCGATGAGGCGGACGTTGTCGGCGCGAGCGCTACGAACCTCGTCGCGGGCGCAGTCGAGGAAAGCCTCGCAGCAATCCACGCCGACGACCTCACGGGCGGTCCGGGCAAGCTGGATCGCGGTGTCGCCAAAGCCGCAACCCACATCGAGCACACGACCGCCGGCGGGCACGCGCAGCACCGGAAGAACGGCCTCGGAGTGGCGCGAGAGGCCGCCGACGAGGACATGGCGGAAGCGCACGAATTTCGGGGCGAGGATTTCGTTCCAGAAATCCACCAGTTCGGAATTCTGGGCGACGGGCGGGATGGGCGATTGCAGGCTCATGGTATTTCTCCTTGACCGGGTTCAGCGGCGCCAATGGGCGGGGGCGTCCCAACGGGGCATTTCGTCGTGCGGACGCGCCTCGGAGCGGGGTTGTGCGACGGTGACGGGGATCTTCGCGGCGATCGGGCGCGGCAGGACGGCGCGGATCAGCATGTTCAGGTTCTTGGTCATTTCGGTCTCTCCCTTGTGGCGGCGGGTGTTCCGTTCGCCGTTGAACAAGGGATGCCACAGGGCCTCGCGCCGAAATACTTCAGCGCCGGAAGCAACCCGCTACAAAAACCGCAGTATTGTGCTACAGTTTATGAAGTTCGCTCCGAAACGCGCACCGAACAGGGGGGAGAGAATGAACTACAACCAGTTTTGCCCGATCGCGAAAGCTGCCGAGATTCTGGGGGAGCGTTGGAACATCCTGATCCTGCGCGAAGTGCTGATGGGCGGGCGCCGGTTCAATACCTTGCAGCGGGGTCTGGGCGACATCTCGCCCGCGCTGCTGACCAAGCGCCTCAAGCAGCTTGAAGAGCAGAACATGCTGATCCGGCGCCGCATACCGGCACAGAAGGGGTTCGAATATTTCCCCTCCGAGGCCTGCGAGGCGCTGATGCCGGTGCTGTTTGCGCTTGGCGAATGGGGGATCATCTGGGCCAAGAACACGATCCTCGATCAGGATTTCGACGCCGAATTCCTGATGCTGTATCTTGAGCGCAGCATCGACCGCGAGAAGATCAAGGGCCAGGAAACCGTCATCAAGTTCCGCTTCACCGACCTGATCGAGCAGCGCGACTGGTGGCTGGTGGTCAAGCCCGAGAAATCCGAGGTCTGCCTGAAAGACCCCGGCCGCGATGTCGATGTCTATTTCAACTGCTCGGTGCGGACCCTGTCGGATATCTGGATGGGCGATCGCAGCTATCGCGACGCGCTGCGCGAGGGCGACCTGATGATGGATGGCGATCCGGTGCTGATCCGCACTGTCAGCACCTGGCTGCGGTCGGGGATCTTCGCGAATTCTCCGCGCGAAGTTGTGCCCGCCGCCTAGCCCCGGATCGGGGTCGCGGTGAACAGGATCTGGCCGCGCGGCAGCATGGTGTCATGGCGCATCACTGCCCAGCCCGTCATCGCGGCCATATGCGCCACATCGCTTTCCAGCACATGATAGGGCGCGCGCAGATCATGCGTGACCACACCATCAGGTTGGCGATAGGGGCGCGCGGCGGTCTCGGCATCGGGCGCAAGGAACACGGTGAACAGGAAGCACTCCAACGCCGGAAAGCGGTGCAGGTTGGTCAGCGCGCGGCGCAAATAGGCCATCGGCAGATGCGGGAAGACCGCGAAGGCGATGGCATGGGTGATCGTGTCGGGGATCTTGGGGAACTGGAACGCTTCATCGCGCACAAGATGCGACTTGCTCAGCCGCGTGGGGTCGGCCAGCTCGGCGGCGTGGCCCGCCAGCATCATCTCGCGCGAGGGGTCGGTGGCCCAGTAATGGCCCGGTTCCAGATAGGGCACCGCCTTGCAGCCAAGCCGAAGCGAGCCTGCGCCGATATCCAGCAACTGGTGATGCGGCAGCAGCCCCGCCGCTTGCAGGATCGCCATCTGCGCACGGCCGGTTTCTTCCCACCGCCCGCCGACGATATCGCGGTGCCGACCCTCGGCCAGCGCCTTGTCGTAAAATCCCTGCGCCTGATAGGGCGAAACACTCATGGCCGATCCCCCGCGGCAAGGATCGCCGCGCTGGCGCCATTGGAGGCGCGCAGGGGTGCGAGTCAAGCGCCCCGACTGCTGTAGTTCAGAAATGCGCCTTGGGTTCGTCCGGCTTGCCCGCGGCCAGTGCAAGAATACCGCCAACGATGCAGAAACCGATCGGGAACATGGTGAAGACACCAAAGCCGAAGGCGTTATACATCAGCGCGCCCGCGACCAGCATCAGGATGCCACCCCAAAGCGCGCGGATCCTGGCCATCGCGCCTCCGGCAATCGCGGCAAGGGGCGCAAGGAAGCTCGTCACCCGGATCAGCTGCGCATTGTCGACCTGGCCGAACATCTCGCCCACCTCGGCATGTTTCTCGACCACCTCGGTATAGCCGTAGCCGAAGAAGCCGACGACCATCGCGATCAGCCCGCCGATCACCCCAAGCACCAGTGCCGCGTTGCGCATCCGCCCTATCCTTCCATCCTGGGGCAAGCCACTGCCCATCCCCCGAGATAGGCCCTCACCCCCGGCAGGATCAAGGGCATCCTGGCGCGGATAGCCCTTTTTGCCGCCCGCGCTTGCGTTCAGCCATCGTGCTTTTCGAGGAAAGCCTCCGCCGAAAGCGCGCGGAAATCGGCAAGGGCTGCATGCAATGCGTCATGCGGCCAGTCCCACCAGGCCAGCGCCAGAAGCCGCTCGGCCACGGCATCGGAGAAGCGCATCCGCAGCGGCTGCGCAGGCACACCCGCCACAATCATGAAGGGCGAGACATCCTTGGTGACGACCGCGCCCGAGGCCACCACCGCGCCGATCCCCACCGTGACCTCAGGCTTGATGATCGCGCCATGGCCAATCCAGCAATCGGCGCCAAGGGTTGACCGGCGCGCGGCCCGCATTTCGAAGAAGGCCGGATCGTCCTCGGCATCGTCAAAGTAATATGAGGAGCGATAGAGGAGGTGATGCTGCGCGGCGTTGCGCCAAGGGTGATCGGTCGGCCCGATCCGCGTCATCGCGGCAATATTGGCGAACTTGCCAACCGAGGTATTGGCGATATCGGAATACTGATCGCAATAGGCGTAGTCGCCAAAGCTCGAATTCAGGATACGCGACCCGCGCCCGACCTCGGTGAAAGCACCGAAGGTTGAATTCAGGATGGTGCAGTCGGGATGCACGAAGGGTTCTGATGCGGACAGTTTCGGCATGATCGGACCTTGGGATACGGGCCGGGGCGTGCGCCCCTTCAGCCCTTGATGAAGCGGCGGCGGATCCAGCCGGAAAGGCTGTCCATCGCCATCACGGTCAACACGACGAGGACCATGTAGTAGCAGACCTCTTCCCAGTCTTTCTGGGTGATGATCGCCTGCGTCAGCAACAGACCGATACCGCCACCCACCAGCGCCCCGATCACCGTGGCCGAGCGGGTGTTCGACTCGAGATAGTAGAGCAGTTGCGACAGGATCACCGGCGCCACCTGCGGGATCACGCCAAAGCGCATCTGCTGCACGGCATGGGCGCCCGTCGATTGCACGCCCTCGACCTGCTTGGCGTCGATATTCTCCAGCGCCTCGGAGAAGGTCTTGCCGAAGGTGCCGGTATCCGTCAGCAGGATGGCCAGCGCACCGGTCATCGGGCCGGGGCCGAACGCACGCGACAAGATCACCGTCCAGATCAGCCCATCCACCCCGCGCAGGAAATCGAACAGACGGCGCAGGGCAAAGCGCAGGGCGCGCGCCGGGGCAAAGTTCGATGCGGCGAAGAAGGCCAGCGGCAACGCAATCAGGCCCGCGCCCATCGTGCCCAGGAAAGCCATCAGCACGGTCTCGAACATTGCCCAGGCAACCTCGCCGTGACGCCACATTGCGTTGGTCCAGAAATCGCGCGCCATCGCGGCCGCATTCGGCAACGCCGGGTCGAGCCGCGGTTGCCAAAGGGCCAGCGCGGCCAGTTCAGGCAGGCTGCGGCCATGGAACGGGCTGTCGAGGGTGAAGAAGAACAACTCCCACCCGATCTGGTAGCGGAACACCTCGGTCTTGGAGGGGGTCATCGCAAAGCGCCACCCGCCGCGATTGATGCTGACACGGTTTTTCGACTGGCTGAGCCACTCGGGCTTGTCCGTGCCGGGCGGAAGGTTCAACTCAATCGTGCGGCCCGCCAGTGCCATCGCCATCACGCCATAGCCCGCGATATCGAGCCGGGCCGAGCCGTCCTCCAGAAAGAGCACCTCGCTTCCATCGGGCAGCGCAATCCGCGTCACCTCACCCAGGCTCACCCAATCAGGTGCCTGTCCGGGCGGGTATTCGCCTTTCCGCTCACCCTCGATGGCGGAAACCACCTCCCCGCTCCTGTTGTCGCGGGTGACATGGGTCTTGTAGGACCAGAAGTCACCGAGCAGAATCGCCGCATTCTCGGGCCGGGCACGAGACATCAGCCCGGGCAGATCGAAGGCGAAGAAAACATAAGCCAGATAGGCCGCGATCAAAGCAGGCGCCGCGATTGCGCGCCATTTGCGATGGCGGAACTTGCGCGACACCATCTGATGCAGATCGGGCACGGCGGAAATGGCGGCGGCGGTCATGCGGCGCGCTCCCCTTTGACCAGACGCGCGCGGGCGCGGTCCGAAATGTGATCGACGATCATGATCGTCAGGAACAGCAGCGCGAAGATCGCGACGACGGCGTCATATTTCCCCTGCCCCCATTGCAGCGCAGTCTTGAGATCATAGCCAATCCCGCCCGACCCCACGAAACCCAGGATGGCCGAAGCGCGGATGTTGATCTCGAAGCGCAGCAACGCATAGCTTGACCAGTTCGGCGCGACCTGCGGCAGAATTCCGAACCACATGCGCTGCGCCCAGCCCGCGCCGACAGAGGCCAAGCCCTCGACCGGCTTGGTGTCGGCATTCTCGGCGGCCTCCGAGAACAGCTTGCCCAGCGCGCCCGTCGTGTGGAAAGCGATCGCGATCATCGCAGGCACCGGTCCCCCGCCAAGCAGGAAAATCAAAACCAGCGCGATGACAATCTCGGGGATCGCACGCATCACATCCATCATGCGCCGAAACAGCGGCGTCATGCGCGGCCAGAGCGACAACCCGCGCGTGGACAGAAGCGCCAGAGCCGCCGCCGCAAGCGCCCCGAACAAGGTCGAGACCGCCGCGATGTTCAACGTCTCGATCAACGAGGGAACGAATTTCACGAACAGGCCCGGCAGATTGCGCCAGTTCACAAACGCTTCCGAGAAGATCTCGGCCGGAAAGTCAAAGATCCGGTGCAGCCCGTCCCAGAACCCGCCCGCGTTGCGGTCATTGGCCAGCTTGAATCCGCTGAGCATGAGCAGCGCGAACAACGCCAGCAGCGCACCGCCATAGAGGCGTTTGCGCCGGACATGGGCGAGGTAGCTGGCGGTCTCATTGGCCAGCGCGGCGTTGGCAAGGGTCATGGGATATTCCGGAATAGG
The DNA here is from genome assembly GCF_019264375.1 of Sedimentimonas flavescens. Classification (GTDB taxonomy): domain Bacteria; phylum Pseudomonadota; class Alphaproteobacteria; order Rhodobacterales; family Rhodobacteraceae; genus Rhodobacter; species Rhodobacter flavescens. The sequence goes on from NZ_JAHVAI010000007.1 coordinate 112,633, forward strand.
AAAGGCCGGGGGCAGCAATGACTGACCCCGGCACAAAAGGCGTTACGAGCCGCTCGCGATCTTCTGACGACGCACTTCGATGATCGTCTCGTAGTAGTCATGGGTGATCGGAACGAAACCGGCAGTTTCGCCCGCCGCCACGCCATAGGCGCAATCGGCGTCTTTCTCTTTCAGACCGCCGACAAGCGCGGTCATCTTGGCGCGCACATCCTCGGGGAGAACCTTGCGCAGCACGATCGGGCCTTCCGGGATCGGCTTCGAGCGCCAGATCTCGACAAGATCGTTCATGTCCACCAGACCGGCGTCGACGGCCTTGCGCAGAGCGCCCGAGTTGTAGCCGTCTTCCCAGTTGCCCTGGCCGTCGGCCCAGGTCACGCCGGCGTCGATGTCGCCGTTGTTGACCGCGACGATGGTCTGTTCATGTCCGCCGGTGAACTTCACCTCGCCGAAATACTCGCCCGACTCCATCGAATGGCCGGTCGCCTGCGGAATTTCCACCGAGGGGATCAGGTAGCCCGAGGTCGAGTTCGGATCGCCGAAGCCGAAGCTCTTGCCCTTGATATCCGCGAGCTTGGTGATCCCCGAGTCCCGGCGCGCGAAACCGATCGAGTGATAGGTGTAGGAACCATCGAGGTTGGCCTTGACCAGAACCGGTTCGACGGCGTCCGCATCGGTCAGATAGACCTTGGCATAGCCCGAGGCACCCAGCCAGGCCATGTCGATCGTGCCGCCCAGCAGGCCCTGGATCACGCCGTCATAGTCGGCCGGGGCGAAGAGCTTGACGGGCACGCCCAGCGCTTCCTCGGTGTATTTGCGCAGGCACTCGTTCGAGTTCAGCCGGTCCTGAGCGTTTTCGCCGCCCAGAATGCCGATGTTGAATTGCGTGATTCCTTCGGCCGAGGCAGCTCCGGCAAGAGCGGTGGTGGCGGCCAGAATAGCGAGCAGGTGTTTCATCGTCGTCTCCGATTGAAAAAGACAGTCGTAGGCGCGGCCCGGCGGGCGGCGCCGGCTACTCAGTCACCCAACAGGGCGGCTGCGTATTGGTCGTCGGGCTGAAGGGCGCCCAGATCGGTCGAGGTCGCGCTTTCGGAAAAGCTGGCGTCGGCGCCATAGATGTCGCGCGCCGCGCCACGGGTCAGTTGCTCGGGGGTGCCGTCGAACACGACGCGCCCGTCGCGCATTCCGATCACCCGGTCGCAATAGCGCCGCGCGGTGTCGAGCGTGTGCAGGTTGGCGATGACCATGCGCCCATCCTCGACATTGATGCGCTTGAGCGTGTCCATCACGATCTGCGCGTTCATCGGGTCGAGCGAGGCGATCGGCTCATCCGCCAGAATGATCTCGGGGTCCTGCATTAATGCGCGGGCGATGGCGACACGCTGCTGCTGGCCACCCGAAAGCGCCTCGGCGCGCTTGGGCGCCTGCTCCGCAATCCCCAGGCGATCGAGGATTGCCAGCGCGCGGGCGATATCGTCCTCGGACCACAGGTTGAACAGCGTGGCCATCATCGGGCGGCGCCCGAGCAGACCGTGCAGCACGTTCGAGGCCACATCCATACGCGGCACCAGGTTGAACTGCTGAAAGACCATCGCGCATTGGCTCTGCCAGGCGCGCTTCTCGGCGCCGCGCAGCTTCAGAACATCCTTGCCATCCGCCAGGATCTCGCCCTCGGTCGCGTCGGTCAGACGGTTGAGCATCCGCAAAAAGGTGGATTTTCCCGCCCCCGAACGCCCGATGATTCCAACGAACCCCGACCCGTCGAGGGTGAAGGACATGCGCTCGACGGCGGCCTTGGAGCCGAAGCGCTTGCTGACATTACGAACGTCGAGATGCATCTAGTCCCCCTGCTTTCCGCAGCGGGGATACGGGCCTTGTGTGACATTCTCCCTGAGAACCAATGAAGCTTTCGCTGCAGTCTTGCGACAGTTCCGTGTAACGCAGCGCACCGCAATTGCGAGGCGAGCTAAGCGCAATCGTGGATTAGAGAAAGACGTGTTTTTAGCTGGAATAGGGTCGATTCATATGAGTGGATCGCACCGCCAGAGCGTTTCAAAAAGCAAAGGCTGGCCACCCTTTCCGGATGGCCAGCCCAAGTGGCTTGAATCGCCTGCGACGTCTCAGCCGACCCGTGCGCCCTTGACCCAGACGCCATGCAGCATCCCCGCTCCGTTGACCCGTTTCACCCGGATCAGGTCGGCGCGCTTTCCGACCTCAAGCCGACCACGATCATGCAGGCCCACGGCGCGCGCCGGGGCATCCGTTACGGTGCGAATGCCGCGCGCCATATCGCCCCACAGATCACCGAGCAGCAGCGCGGAAGACAGCAGCGCCGAGGGCACATAATCGGACGAAACGATGTCGAGCAAGTCGCGCTCGGCCAGTTCATGCGCCGCGACATTGCCCGAGTGCGAACCACCCCGGATCAGGTTCGGAGCCCCCATCATCACAGCGATACCAAGCATACGACAGGCGGCCGCGGCCTCGATTGTCGTTGGAAACTCGGCGAACTGCACACCTTTCGCGGCGGAATGCGCGACCTGCGTGGCGGTCGTGTCGTCATGGCTGGCCAGCACCGCGCCATAGCGCCGCGCAGCCTCGACCGAGGCCACCTCATGCGCCGTGCCGAGGCGCTCTTTCAGCGCGATCTGGCTGGCGACATGCTCGTCGAACTGCGCCTCGCTCAGCCCATGCTTGCCGCAGACATAGTCGCGCAACTTGGACAGATCGCGGAACTGGCGCTCTCCAGGCGTGTGATCCATCAGGCTGACGATCCCGACCCGATCCTCCGGGCCGAATTTCTCAAGCTCCTCCAGCAGCGTCTCCGAGCAAGTCTCGGCGCGCAGGTGGATATAGTGGCTGATCCGCAGCGCCTCCTTGGCGCGCATGTCGAGTATCTCGGTTGCAAGGTCGCGCGCATATTCGCGATAGTCCGCCCGCGCCCCCGAGGCGCCGATGGACCCGACCCGAAGGGCGTCAAACACAGTTGTGATCCCGACCGAGCACAACTCGGCGTCATGCGCGATAATCGCCGCCGCATGAGGCCAGTTGACCCGCGGGCGCGGTTCGATATGGCGCTCCAGATTGTCGGTATGCAGCTCGATCAGGCCCGGCATCACCAGATCGCCTTCGCAGTTCACGGCCCCCTGCGGCACCGAGCGCCCCTCGCCAATATCGACAATCTCTCCGTCACGCAGCACGATGGCCCCGGCAATTGTCTCGTCGGGCAGGATCAGAACGGCATTGGCAAGGATGGTCTCGGCCATGGGGCTCTCCGCAGTTTTCGAGTGAGGGTCAGCCCTTCGCAGCCGACTGTCACACCTCGGTGACAAATCCGTGCGATCTGGATGACATGATGAAGATGAAGCGATACGCGATCTACTACGCTCCGCCCGAGGGGCGCTTTGCCGAGGCGGCGGCCCTTTGGCTGGGCCGCGATCTGGCGCGCGGGATCGATGTGGCACAGCCCGAACGCGCCGCAATCGCGCTGGAACCCGCGACCCGGACGCCGCGCAAATACGGCTTTCACGCTACGATCAAGGCGCCGTTTCGTCTGGCGTCGGGCCAAAGCCCCGATGATGTGGCCGAGGCCCTCGCGGCGCTGACCGGGCAGCTTGCGCCCGTGACACTGGATGGCTTGCGCTTCGAGCGGATGGCGGGACGGTTCCTCGCACTGCGCCCCGAGGGCGACATCGCCCCCCTGAACGCATTGGCCGCCGAGGTCGTCAAGCAACTGGAGCCACAGCGTGCCCCCCTGAGCGCGGCCGAAATCGCGCGGCGCAATCCAGAGCGGCTCTCGCCGCGACAGCGCGATCTGCTGGAACGCTTCGGCTATCCCTATGTGCTCGAGGAATTCCGCTTTCACCTGACGCTTTCGGGGGATCTGGACGCCACCGGGATCAGCCTGCTCGAAGCCGCCGCGCGCGACTGGTTCGGCCCGGTGCTTCCGGCGCCCTTCATTATCCACGACCTTTGCCTGTGCGGCGAGGATGAGGCAGGACAATTCCATCTGCTGTCTCGTCACGAACTGACCGGCTGAAGCGCGTCGATCAGGCGGGCGACGCCCTGCTCCGGCGTTCCGTCGTTGCGCACGCTCACGGCGGGTATGCCAGCGGGCAGGGCTTGAGCGGCACGTTGCAGGCGCCGCGTGATCTCGTCATGGCTTTCGCGCGCCCGCGCCGCAAGACGGGCGGCCAGCACCTCGGGCGAGACGCTCACCTCGATCACGCGCAGATTGGGAAAGCGGGTCAGCGCTTCGGGAAGAGCCTTGCGGGACCCGTTGAAAATGACCGTACGCCCCTCGGCCAGAGGGGCGAATTCCTCATGGCGAAGACCGTAGCCCAGCCCATGCGCAGACCAATCCAGTGCGAAGGCCCCGCCCGCGCGCAGGGACGCAAAGACGGGTTCCGAGACACTCTCGAAATCCTCGGTTGCAAGCGATGGTGGCCGCGAGATCGTGCGCCGCGCGCGCAAGATGTCGGGGCGCGCCCGGGCGAGACCCGCCAGCAGCGTGTCCTTTCCCGAGCCGGATGCCCCGACGACGGCGAAGAGACGGCCGGACGCCATCTCAGGCCACCCGCGCCGGGGTAAAGCCGGTCACGTCAATCTCGCGGTCGCAAACGAGTGCGCGCGCGGCTTCGTCATGAAAGATCCCCACGATCGCTGCGCCGCGCGCCTTGGCGTCCGCGATCAGATCCAGAACGACCGCGCGATTGGCCGCATCCAGCGATGCCGTGGGCTCATCGAGCAACAGCGCCGGGTAGTCATGCGCGAATCCGCGCGCGATATTCACCCGTTGCTGTTCCCCGCCCGAGAAGGTCGTGGGCGACAGCGACCAGAGCCGCTCGGGGATGTTCAGACGCCGCAGCAGATCCTCGGCGCGGGCGAATGCCTCGGCCTGAGGGCGACCAAGCGCCAGCAGCGGCTCGGCCACCACGGTCCGTGTCGGGACCCGGGGCACAACGCGCAGAAACTGGCTGACATAGCCCAATGTCTCGCGCCGCAGCGCGATGATCTCGCGCGGGGCGGCGCGGACCACATCGAGACCGCCCACCCGGATCACACCCGATGCCGCCAGATAATTGCCGTAGATCATCCGCATCAACGTGGATTTGCCCGCGCCCGACGCGCCGGTCAGTGCGACGCATTCGCCGCGCGCGACGTGCATCTGCGCACCCGCCATGACCGGAATCACCGCACCGCCCTGATTGTGCAGCGTGAAGCTTTTCGAGAGATTTTCGATGTCGATCATGGCTCAGACCTGCAAGACAGAAGAGACGAGAAGCTGGGTGTAGGCGGCTTGCGGATCGTCGAGCACCTGATCGGTCAGGCCCTGTTCGATTACATGGCCGTCCTTCATCACCATCAGCCGGTCGGCGAGCAGCCGCGCGACGGCCAGATCATGGGTGACAATGATGACCGACAGACCCATGTCGCGCACCAGCCCGCGCAACAGATCCAGAAGCCGCGCCTGAACGCTGACATCGAGGCCCCCGGTCGGCTCGTCCATGAAGACCAGACGCGGTCCGGTGACCAGATTTCGCGCGATCTGCAGGCGTTGCTGCATCCCGCCCGAGAACTGGCGTGGCCGGTCGTCGATGCGCTCCGGGGCGATCTCGACGCGGCCAAGCCAGTCGGTGGCCGTATCGCGGATGGAGCCGTAGTTGCGCGCGCCCACCGCCATCAACCGCTCGCCGACATTGCCGCCCGCCGAGACGCCCATGCGCAGCCCGTCGCGCGGATTTTGATGCACGAAAGCCCATTCCGTGCGCGACAGCATCCGCCGCTCGGGTTCGGCCATGGCGCGAATATCGCGGCCCCGGTAGAGCACGCGGCCGGCATCGGCCTCCAGGAAACCCGCGAGGCAGCTCAGCAGCGTGGATTTGCCCGAGCCGCTCTCGCCCACGATGCCCAGCACTTCGCCCGGGAACAGATCGAAACAGACATCGGCACAGCCGATCCGCGCGCCGTAGAACTTGCCCAGCCCCTCGACCCGCAGCAGCGGTGTTTCGGGCGTGGCCAAAGGCGGTGTCTCGGCGGGGAATGTCATGTGGCTACCCATCATGCGGCCTCCTCGGGGCTCAGGCGTCCGCGAAGTCCGTCGGCGCGGCGCGAGGCACAGAAATCGGTGTCGGAGCAGATGAACATCCGCCCGCCCCGATCGTCGGTGATGACTTCGTCAAGGTAGCTTTGCGCCGCCCCGCACAGATCGCAGTCATGATCGGCCTTGCTCGGCTCGAACGGGTGATCTTCGAAATCGAGGCTGACGACCTGGGTATAGGGCGGCAGCGCGTAGATGCGCTGCTCGCGTCCCGCACCGAAGAGCTGGATCGCGGCATTGCCGCCCAGCTTTGGGTTGTCGAACTTCGGGATCGGCGAGGGGTCCATCACATAGCGCCCCTCGACCTTGACCGGATATGCATAAGAGGTTGCGATCGCGCCATGGCGGGCGATGTCCTCGTAAAGCTTCACATGCATCAGCCCGTATTCCTCAAGCGCATGCATCCGGCGCGTCTCGCTTTCGCGCGGCTCCAGAAAACGCAGCGGCTCGGGGATCGGCACCTGGTAGACCAGAATCTGCCCCTCGGTGAGCGCCTGCTCGGGGATGCGGTGGCGGGTCTGGATCACGCTGGCCTCGGCGGTGTGCTCGGTCGTGGCGACGCCAGCGGTGCGCTCGAAGAACTTGCGGATTGAGACCGCGTTCGTCGTGTCATCGGCGCCTTGGTCGATGACCTTGAGGCAGTCTTCGGGCGTAAGGCAGGCGGCGGTCACCTGCACGCCGCCCGTGCCCCAGCCATAGGGCATTGGCATCTCGCGCGAGGCGAAGGGCACCTGATAGCCTGGGATCGCGAGGCCCTTGAGCAGGGCGCGGCGGATCATCCGTTTCGTCGCCTCGTCGAGATAGGCGAAGTTATACGCGGCCTCGCTCATTCCGCGGCCTCCTTGCAGGTCTCGGCCCCGGCGTCGCGGCGCAGCTTTCGGATCAGCTCCAGCTCGGACTGGAAATCGACGTAATGGGGCAGCTTGATATGCTCAAGGAAGCCCGTCGCCTGGATGTTGTCGCAGTGATAAAGGACGAACTCGGCATCCTGAGCCGGCGCGCCGGTGTTCTCTTCGCCCAGTTCGTCCCACCGCAATGCGCGGTCCACGAGGCTCATCGAGATCGCCTTGCGCTCTGACTGGCCCATGACCAGGCCATAGCCGCGCGTGAACTGGGCCGGTTCGGTTTTCGAGCCCGTGAACTGGTTCACCGTTTCACATTCAGTCAGTTCGATCTCTCCGATCTCGACGGCAAAGCCAAGTTCGGGGATCTCCATCTCGACGGCGCAGGTGCCAATGCGCAATTCGCCGACGAAGGCATGGGTGCGGCCATAGCCGCGCTGCGTGGAATAGGCCATGGAGAGAACAAACCCTTCGTCTCCGCGCGCCAGCGCCTGCAAGCGCAGCGGCCGGTCTGCGGGCATCTCAAGCGGTTCGCGCGTCAGGTCGGGCGGGGTGGCCTCGCCCTGCGTCAGCGGCTCCATCAACCCGTCGCGGTCCAGCAGTTGCAGGATGTGCGGCACCGGCTGCGTCTCGGCGGGCTTGCGCGCGGCCTGCGGCGCATCGCCATCGGCCATCAGCGCGAAATCCAGAAGCCGGTGGGTATAATCGAAGGTCGGCCCCAGCACCTGCCCGCCCGGCACATCCTTGAACGTTGCCGAGATCCGGCGCGTCACCGCCATCTCATCTGTCTCGACGGGAAGCGCGCCGCCAAAGCGCGGCAGCGTGGTGCGATAGGCGCGGATCAGAAAGATCGCCTCGATCAGATCGCCGCGAGCCTGTTTGATCGCCAGCGCGGCGAGGTCGGGGTCATAAAGCGACCCTTCCGCCATCACGCGGTTCACCGCCAGCGTCATCTGCTCGCGGATCTGCGCGATGCTAAGTTCGGGCACGGCGGGATCGCCACGCCGCGCCTCGGCCAGCCATTGATGCGCGGCCTCAATCGCGCGCTCGCCGCCTTTGGTCGCGACATACATCAGAGCGCCTCCACATTGGTTGAGCGCGGCAGGGCCCAAAGCTGGCTGCCCGCAGAAAAGTAGCAATCGAAGCCGAGGGGGAATTGCGTACGGTTCGCTGCGAAAGCGGCGATCTCGGGCAGGCAAGCTTCGTGGCAGGTTTCGATCCCCGGACCGGCCAGCCGCGCCGATGGCGGGGTGGCGCCCGGCATCTCTACGATCAGGGTCGCTGCCCGATCGGGGTAATCGGCGGTACCGATGGCGAAGCGCGAAACGGGCTGGAGCGCGCCCCATGCACCCAAAGCGAAGGCTGCCTCTTCGGCGGGCACGATCGGCGCGCCGCAGTGGAACGCGATCCACTGGCGCGTTGCCTGGGTGTCTTGACTGGGCGCGAGGTAGAGCGGGGTTGTCGTGTCGACCAGCGTCAGCAAGACCGCCCCGGCAGCGGGCGAGATAGGGGCGGGCGGGGCAGCCCCGGTAATCGGCTGGATGCGGCCCGGACGCGCCATAGCCTCAAGACAGGCACGAAAAGCGCGGGCCGATTGCGCTGCGGGGTCGTCGAAGCCCCCCGCCAGAATTTCGGCGTGGTCCATCAGTCTTCTCCCCGCACCATGGTGAAAAACTCGACCCGGGTCGCAGCGGCTTTTTCTGCGCGGGCGGTGCGGCGCTCGTCTTCCTCGGCGCGCAGGGGCAGGAGCAGATCGGCCTCGATCCGCGCTGCTTCGGTGCCCTGCATCAGCGCATCGATCAGCGCGGCGCGCGTGGCATGATTGCGGTCGCGGCCCTGCACATAGGCATGACCGACGCGCCCGTCCTCAAGCCGCAACGAGCAGCGCGTTACCGTCATCTCACCCAGATTGAACGGAGCGCCGCGGGCCCCGGTACGGCCTCGCACCATGACCGTTCCGATCTCGGGGGCGCGCAGCCAGGCATGGGCGGGAAGGTCGGGCATCAATGCGGCCAGACGCTGCGGATTGGCACGCGCCAGCAGCCCCATACGGCTCCGGCGCAGCAACTGATCTTCGCTCGGGATCGACATCTTGAGAATCTGTCCAGTCTTCTATACAACTAGACAAATATTCCCCGATCCACGCTTCCTGAACAAATGAAACTTCCATGACACGCCAACCCGTCTGGCAAACCATTGCCGAAACGCTGCGCCACGAGATCACCGAAGGGCTCTATCCCGAAGGCACCAAACTTCCGACCGAGGCGCAGCTATCGGCACGTTTCGGGGTCAATCGGCACACGGTGCGACACGCACTGGCCGCACTGGCCGAGGCGGGCCTGACCGTGTCGCGGCGCGGCGCGGGGGTTTTTGTCGCCTCGGCACCGCGGGCGGATTACCCGTTGGGCCGGCGTGTGCGGTTTCACCAGAACGTCTCCGCCTCGGGGCGCACCCCAACGCGAGAGGTGCTGAGAATCGAATCCCGCCCCGCGCGCGAAGCCGAGGCCGAGGCGCTTGCCCTGCCCGCCGGCGCCAATGTTCATGTGTTCGAGGGGATCTCGCTTGGCGATGCGTTGCCGCTAGCGGTGTTCCGCTCAGTGTTTCCCGCAGCGCGTTTTCCTGATCTTCCCGCAGCCCTCGCGCGGCTGCATTCGGTCACACAGGCCCTCGCGGCGCAGGGGCTGCGCGACTACACGCGCGCGACGACCCGGGTGACGGCCAAGGTTGCCAAAGGCCCTCGCGCCGGTCTGCTGAAATTACCCGAAGGCGCGCCCATCCTGCGCACCGAAGCGGTGAACATCGATGCAGACGGCGTACCGGTTGAGTTCGGCATCAGCTGGTTTGCAGGTGATCGCGTCGCGCTGACCGTCTCGGCGGAACCCGGCGAACCACGCTAGACGCGGCCCTGCGCACATAGCTTGCAGGGCCGCGCCTTCATGATCGATTACGCGGTCAACTCGCGCGCGGTGATCGAATAGGCGAAGGCCGCCGCGTCGAGCTGATCGAGGCGCTCTCCGCCGATCTCGGCCTCGGGATACATCAGGAAGGCGACGGCGTCGTTCTCCGAACCCGGCAGAGCGATATCATGGCCGAAGTTGTAGCCGATCCAGTTGCCTTCCCAGGCACCGAACAGCGCGGCGCGGGCATCGGCCACCTTGGGATCGTCAAAGCCCAGATTGCCCGGAGGCTCTTCCAGCATGACCTTGCGCACATCGGCCGGATCGGCGGCGACCCAACCGAAGCCCTCCAGGAACACTTCGGCGCGGCAGTGCTGCGACTTGGTCACATCGGGCTTGTTCGCGCCAAGGCTCTTGTAGCCGAAGGCCGAGGGGGCTACGCGCAGCCCGTAAACGTCACGCGCAGGCAGCCCGGCCGCGCGGGCCAGGCCCACGAAAAGCGCGTTCAGGTCGGCGCATTTGCCGGTCAGATCGCCCATCTCCAGCATCGAGGCCACATCGCCCAGCCCGCAACCACGGGTCTCGGGGTTACGCTCGGTGCTTTCGACGATCCATTCGTAGATGCGACGAGCCTTATCGAGGTCGCTGCGCGCGCCAACCACGATCTGCTCGGTGGTCTGGCGCACGATCCCGTCGGTGGGGATCAGCGCGGTCGGCGCGGTGTAAAGCGCGCGGTCTTCCTCGGACAGGGCCGAGGCGGTGCCCGTCTGCGCAAAATCAGTGGCGCGATCGCGCGTCGCGACGGTGGCGACGATCTCAAGCGTGCGCGGGGCGTCGGCGGCGGCCCATTGCGCGTGCAGGAAGCGCGCGCCGCTGACCGGGTCGGTCTTGATCTCGGCGCTTTCGGTGCTGGTCGTCCAGCTCAGTGCGCCGGGCTTCATCCAGCCGTCCTCGTTTACCGAGGGCACCGGCACCCAGACCTGCGCCGTCTCGCCGCCCGCAGGCAGGTCAATGCGTGTGATCACCTCGAACTCGCGCCAGCCAGCGGGCTTGGGCGCGAAAGAGGCTGCTGCCATGCGCGGCAGCATCACGAGCGCGGAAGCCGCTACACCGAGCTTCAGGATCGTCCGTCTGTTCATGTCTAAACGCCTTTCCAGCAATGTTGGCGCCTCTCTATTCGCACCCGGCCAGTGCCGCAAGCGGCCACAAAGAACGGGCGGGGCAGTCGCCTGCCCCGCCCTGCGGTGAATGCTGTGCGGCTCAGCGGCCGGCCGACGAGTGTGATGCCTCGCGGGACGAGCGCTCGGGAGCGTCCTCATCGCTGTTACGGCCCGGGCGCGGCACCGGCTTACCTTCAAGCACGACGCGGTAGGTGCCGTCGGGGCGCTCGATGATACGGATGCGGGCAATCGCCGGGGCGGCTTGCGAGGCGCTGCCGTGCAGCTCTTCGCAGGCATCGAGACCGGCCGAGGTGCAGGCCTCGGGGTGCTTGGAGTTCTCGTTGCAGGCACTGATCACATGCGAGGCGCAGGCGGCCATGCTGGCACCGGCATTGCCCTTGGCGCTGGCTTGCGTGCCGACCGAAGCGGCGATCAGGGCGAGGGCGGCGAAAGCGGTCTTGGTGGTGAAGGTCATTTGTCGTCTCCTGGGTTGAATGTGTGCCGGTGTCGTCCGGGTTACATTCGTGTGTCGTGCGACGGAGACGGAGGGTTCAAATACTTCGGAAGAAAAATTCAGAAATCTTCTAGAGCATTGTTATTTCATCGATTTAATTGAACAAATTCAGCAGCCGGAACCCTGCACGAGGCCCCAACCGGTTTGCGTATCGCGCCCCGCAGGCCCCAGATCGCGGGCCGAGGCGCGCAGAGCGCGGCGCAATTGCTCGGTCGTGAGGGTTCTGCCCGCCCCAAGACGGGCCGCAAGCGCCGTCGCGATCGGCGCGGCATAGGAGGTTCCGCTGACATAGGCACCGCCGCCCTTTCGTGCAGCCCAGAGATCGACACCGGGCGCGGCGAACTCAACCTCGGGGCCGGTATTGGCACGCCGATAAGGGTGCAGCGCCGCGTCAACGGCGGTGACAGCGATCACCTCGGGCGCGGCGGCGGGCCAACCGACGCGGCCTGCGTCATTCCCGGCGGCAGCAATCATCACCATGCCCTGCGCCGCGGCGGCACTAAGCAGATCGGCCAGCGCGGCATTGGCCGGGCCCGAGATCGACAGGTTCACCAGGCGCACATCGCTGCGCAACAGCAGATCGAGACCCGCGCCGATCAGCTCGACATCGGTGCGCCCGCGCGTGCCCATCCCTGAGAAAGCATCCACCGCGATCAGCCGCGCGCCGGGGGCAAAACCGCCCAGGGCGCTGCCGCTGTCCTCGCCCACGATCAGGGCGGCCACCGCCGTGCCGTGATCGGGCGACTCGCCGCGCGCATCACCCATCAGCGCCACGGAATCGATCCGCGCGCCCGCAAGCGCCGGGTGGCCCCGGTCGACCGGCCCGTCGATGATCCCGACGGTGCGCCCGGCAGGCAGGCGGCAACCCGCCCCGCCTGACACCAGCGCAGGGGCGTAAACGCGCGGGGTGCCCCCGGCATAGCCGTAAAGGTGATGCGCATCGAAACGGGTGCGCGGCGCGGCGGTGCTTAGCAGTGCCTGCGCTTGCGCGAGCGATAGCCCACGCGGCAACAGGAAGACCTGCCCGACGCGGCCAAGACCGGGATAGTCGCGGCGGCGGATCTGCGTGGCCCCGGCGGCCAGCAAGGCATTGGCGGTAGGGGCGGCCTCGGCTGTGGGGCCAAGCGCGATGAATTCCGGCTGGCCACGTGTGCGGGCCACGTGCCCGGCAACGGCGCGCCGGTCCGGGCGCGGACTGTCATCCGAGGCGCTGCCCCGATCTGCGCCCGACGGCGCGCCGGTCGGGCTAGCCTGAGCATGGGCTGCGGGTGCCAGCCCCAGTGCCGCGATGACGGCAATCGCCGCCCCGATGATCTGCGCGCGCTTACTCCGCAAGGTCGGCCGCCTCGACCAGATGGGAGGCGCGCAGGGCCTCGACATCCTCATCGGAAACCGCGCGACCGGGCGCGGCGATCTCATACAGACCAAGCGCGCTCGGCCCGCCGACGATCTCAAACCCGAGCGATTGCAGCAGGCTGCGCAACTCGGATTCCGAGGCCGCCGGGGCGAAGGCCACGCTGATCGTGTCGCGCGCCTCGCCCGCCAGTTCATAGCCCGCATCGCGCTGGCCTAGCAGGAAGAGACTCTGACCGAGGAAGGCCGCCAGCGCGACCGCCGCCGCGATCTGCCAGAAGTGCGAGCGAGCGGGCGCGGGCTGCGCCTCGCGCTCAACATCGCGCATCAGGCGGGCCAGGCCGAATTCGCCGGGGCTGCGCGGCGCCTCGGCCTGCAATGTGTCGCGCATGGCCCGCAGGGCAGCAAGTTCCAGCTCAAGCGAGGGGTCTTCGGCCAAGGCCGCCTCGACCGCCGCGCGCTCGGGCGCCGAGAGCGAGCCATTGGCGTAGAAGGGCAACAGCGCCTCGATTTCTTCGCGATCCGTCATCCGGCCACCTCCCGCGTCACGCGCCCCGAAAGGCAGCGCAGCAGCAATTTCTTCGCATGGAAGATCCGCGTCTTGATCGTCCCTTCGGGGACACGGGCGACCTCGGCGATCTGGCCGTAGGGCATGTCCTCGTAGAAGGCGAGCGTGATCGCCATGCGGTGTTCGTCGCCCAGCTCATCCAGGCAGTGGCGCAGGTGCGCGGCTTCCTGCCCCGCGAGCAGCGCGGCCTCGGTATCGGCGCTGTCATCGACGATCTCGGGCGTCTCGCCCGGCATATCCATCCGCCCGGTCTTGCGCCGAAGGTCGATGACCTTGCGCCAGGCGATTCCAAAGACCCATGTCTGCACTTTCGATTTCCCCTCGAAACGGCCCGCGCTGCGCCAGACCTCCATGAACACGTCATGAAGTATGTCGGCTGCCTCATGCGGATCGTTCAATCGCGAGAGGATGAATCTGTAGAGCGGCCGCTCCAATTGCCGGTACAGCGCCGCCAGCGCCGCCTTGTCATGCGCCGCAATCGCCGAAAGGAATGGGGCGAGGGGATCGGTCAAGCTCTGTCCTGTGCACGAATACGAGGGCGGCAAGAAACGGAAGAAACGCGCCTGTAGTGTTTTGGACGAGGGCACCCACTGTCAAGCGGGCTGCACGCTTAGCCGCGCCCGCGCAGGAAACGTTCGAACACCGCCAGCGTCTCGTCCGAGACGTGATGCTCGATCCCCTCGGCATCCAGCTCGGCCACGGAGTGGGGAACGCCCACGGCCACCAGAAATTCGACCACCGTGCGATGCCGCCCGCGCACCCTGTCGGCCAGATCGGCGCCCTTGTCAGTCAAGAACACGCCGCGATAGGGCCGCGAGGTTGCCAGACCCTCGCGCTTGAGCCGCCCGATCGCCTTGGTCGCCGTCGGCTGCGCCACGCCCATGCGTTCTGCGATATCGGCCACGCGCGCCTCGCCGAATTCCTCGATCAGATCGCCGATCATCTCGACGTAATCCTCCAGAAGCGCCACGGCCTGCGCCTCGCGGGCACGGGCGAAGCGGTCCGCCGGGCTTTGGTCGTCGCTATGGCTGTCTGTCATCGGTCAGTCCCTGATCGGTGGGATATTAGCTATAGCCAAGGGTAACAAATTTGCCAGAACAATCGCCCACCGCGTCACATTGTAATTTGCCGGTTGCAATTAAAATAGCCATGGCTATGCATTTCACCAAAGCCTATATCGGGGAATCACATGAGCAATCTGACAGGCAGGACCCGCCTTGGCATTTCCGCCGCGCTGAGTGGCGAGCGCTCGGGTTGGCGCAGTCGGCTTGTCTTCGCGGGGCCAGCGATCATCGCCTCGGTCGCCTATATGGACCCGGGCAATTACGCGACGAACATCCAGGCGGGGGCGGGCTATGGCTACAAGCTGCTGTGGGTGGTGTTTCTGGCGAACCTGATCGCGATGCTGTTCCAGGCGCTGTCGGCGCGCCTCGGCATCGTGACGGGCAAGAACCTGGCCGAGCTGTCGCGCGACAACTTCCCGCGCCCCGTCGTCTGGGCCATGTGGGTGGTCAGCGAGATCGCCGCCATGGCCACTGACCTGGCCGAGTTTCTGGGCGGCGCCATTGGCCTTGCGCTGCTATTCGACCTACCGCTGATCGTCGGCATGGCGATCACCGCGATCATCACCTACGCGATCCTTGTGTTCGAGCGGCAGGGTTTCCGCCCGATGGAACTGATCATCGGCGCGCTCGTGGGTGTGATCGGGCTGTGCTACCTGGCCGAGGTTCTGATCGCGCCGATCGACTGGAAATCGGCGGGCATGGGCATCTTGCAGCCCGCTCTGCCCGATAGCGCCGCGCTGACCATCGCGGTCGGGATCATTGGCGCGACGGTGATGCCCCATGCGATCTACCTGCACTCAGGGCTGACGCAGGCGCGGGCCGATCTGCGCAACGACCGCGATCGCCGCAAGGTGCTGAAATACTCCAACGTCGAGGTGGTGCTGGCGCTGGCCGTCGCCGGGATGATCAACATGGCGATGGTGATGATGGCCGCAAGCGCCTTCCATCAGGGCCATTCCGATGTCGCCGAGATCGAGACCGCCTACCACACGCTGACCCCTCTTTTGGGCGCGGCAGCGGCGGGGATGTTCCTGACCTCGCTGATCGCCTCGGGGATTTCCAGTTCGGTCGTGGGCACCATGGCGGGGCAGATGATCATGCAGGGCTTCTTGCGCTTTCACGTGCCGGTCTGGCTGCGCCGTCTGGTCACCATGGTGCCCGCCTTCGCCGTGGTCGCCGCCGGGGTGAACGCGACCGACGCGCTGGTGCTGTCGCAGGTGATCCTGTCCATCGCCCTGCCGGTGCCGATGATCGCGCTGATCATCTTCTCGATGCGCCGCGACATCATGGGCGAGTTTGCCGCCGGGCCGCTGGTGCGCGGGCTGGCGATTGCGGGGGCGGGGGCGGTGCTCAGCCTCAACTTCGTGCTGCTGGCGGATACGTTTGGGGTGCCGATCCCGTTTCTGGGGGGCTGAAACGCCCCTCGCCCGGCGCTTTCGGCTTCTCTGGCGCGCGGAAACTGGTTAGGTGAATACGTCCCTTCGCAACCGTTTCCGCCGTGACCGATCAACAGAACATCAAATCGGATCAGATCGCCCAGCTGCTGACCACGCGCATCGTGCGTGGTGAGTTCGCGCCGGGTGAGAAGCTGTTGCAAGACCATATCGCCCGCGAATACGGCGTGAGCCACGTTACCGTGCGCGAGGCGTTTCTCTATCTTGCCGGGCGCGGGCTGGCGGTGCGCCTGCCGCGCCGCGGGATCTGCGTGGCGCCGCTCGATCGCAGCGCAGTCGAGGAGCTGCGGCTGATGCGTCAGGCGCTGGAACCCGTCGCGCTGCTGCATTCGGTGCCGCATCTGACCCCCGCACAGATCGCCCATGCCGAGGCGATGCGCCTGGCCTGTGATGCGGCGCAAACCGCCGTCGACTGGGAAGAGGCCAATCGCCAGTTCCACATGGCGATCATCGCCGGGTGCGGCATGGCCCGGCTGAGCGAAGAGATCGACAACCTGCAGCTGCTCTATGCGCGCCATTTCCTGGTCAAACATGCCAGCCGCTGGAAGCCGCGCAGCGACCCCGACCATCAGGCGATCATGTCCGCCATCCGCGAGCGCGACGCCGCCCGCGCCAGCGCGGTCATGCAGCGCCATCTGGCACGGCTCAGCTAGCGGCGCGGCGCGCTATAATCCAGATCGGGTGATAGGTCAGCGGCACGCCCCGCGCGGTGCCGAAGAGCGCGCGATAGTCTGCATCGAACTGCGCCAGACGCGCCCGCGTCCAGACCTGCGAGGCCGCGCCGTTCACGCCGGTTTCACGCAGGTGGCGCAGCACATCGCGCGGGGTGTCGAACCACAAGACGTCTTGCCGCTCGCCAAGATCGAGAATCTCGACACCTTTGGGAAGGCTGTCCGCCAGTTGCCCCGCAGCGATCAGCCCCGGCGCATGGGCCTCTGACCCGAGCCGGGCAAGCTCGTGAAACTGCGCCGGGCCAAACCCCGAGATCGCGAGCCAACCACCCGGCGCCAGCGCCTGCGCCGCACGGGTGACAAGCCCGCCGGGTGCATCCAGCCACTGGATCACCGAGGCCGAGGCGATCAGATCGGGCTGCGGGGGCCAGTCGCAATGGCGCGCATCGCCCGGAGTGAACTCCGCGCCGTGGTGCTCTGCCGTCGCGCGGGCGCCCTCGGTCAGATCGTTCAGCGTGAGCCGGTCGAACCCGAAGCGCGCCCGCAGCGCCTGCGTCAGATGGCCGGTGCCACAGCCGATCTCAAAGCCCTGCGCAAAGCGCGCGGGCGCCCCAAGCGCCGCCAGCCGCGCAGCCAGATGATCGGCGATGCGTGCCTGCGGCACGGTCGCGGCATGATAGCTCGCAAAGCTGCGGCGAAAGCTGCGCGCGACACGCTCGGCGGACACGGCGCTCATGCGAACCACTCCTGCCAGCTTTGACCGGGGCGGAAGGGCATGTGGCCGCCGGGGACGCGCCGCACCACCGCGGCCTGTTCGTTCCACGCCAGAACCTGCGCCGCAGTGGGGATGATCCGGTCGCCATCCGCAATCCAGATCCTGTCGAAAGGTATTTCCTGCGCCGCACCGCGCGCGGCGATCACGCGCAACTCGGCCGCTGCGGCGTGGTAGTCGATGGCAGGGACGGGCTCGGTCACGCCCGCACGCTGGCAAAAACGCACGAAGTTTTCCGCGTTTAGCCCGTCGGCGGTGCCGGAGACCGTTTCGGGGGGAATTCCGCGCTGCGGATCGGCGGGATGCAGCGTTCCGTTCACCGCCACGAGCCGCGCGGGCCGCACACCCGCACGCGCCAGCCAATGCGCAGCCGAGGCCACACCGAAGGAATAGGCCAGTAGCCGCAGCCGGGCATAGCCCGCCACCTCGGGCAGCGGATCGTCGAGGTCGATGTAGTCATCTACCACCAGCACATCGGCGGCCCCGGTCAGCCCGGCAAACGGTGCCGCACCAAGGCCCCAGCCCGAAAAAACCAGCGTCAACTCGTCCGAGCCGTCGCGCGCTAGCCAGTGCCGCCTCATGCCGCGCCTCCGGCCAGCGCGACCATGGCCGAGGTCACGCGGCGCAGTTCCTCTGGGGTGATCGTATAGGGTGGCATCGCGTAGATATTGCGCGCGAAGGGGCGCAACCAAACGCCGGTTTCGGGCGCGAGCCGATGCGCGATGGAGGGGTCAACCGGGGTGGCCATCTCGATCACGCCGATGGCGCCCAGAACCCGCACATCGGCCACACCGGGAAGATCGCGCGCGGGCGCCAGTTCGGCCTGCATCTGTTGCGCGATGGCCGCGACCTGCCCGCGCCACGCACCGGCCTCAAGCAGCCCAAGGCTTGCGCAGCCCGCCGCGCAGGCCAGCGGATTGGCCATATAGGTCGGCCCATGCATGAACACGCCCGCCGCGCTCTCGCCGATGGTGTGTGCGACCTCGGCCGTGGCGATGGTGGCCGCGAAAGAGATATGCCCACCGGTCAGCGCCTTACCGAGACACAGGATATCGGGCGCGATCCCGGCATGATCCATCGCGAACATCTCGCCCGTGCGGCCAAAGCCGGTGGCGATCTCGTCGAAGATCACCAGCACATCGTGCGCCTCGCACAGCGCGCGGGCGCCGCGCAGCCATTCGGGGTGGTAGAAGTACATCCCCCCCGCGCCCTGCACGACGGGCTCAAGGATCAGCGCGGCGATTTTCTCGCCCTGCTCGGCCAGCAGTTGCGCCAGCGACGCGAGCCCGTTTTGCGCCGGGTCTTCGGGCCATGGCGCACCGAAAGCCACCGGCGGGCGCGGCACGAAATGCTGGATCGAGAGCGCCCCGCGAAACAACCCGTGCATCCCGTTGACCGGGTCGCACACGCTCATCGCCTTCCAGGTGTCGCCGTGATAGCCGCCGCGGATCGTCGCGAAGCCCACCTTGGCATCACGGCCGCGCGCCTTGTGGTATTGCACCGCCATCTTCAGCGCCACCTCGACCGAGACCGAGCCGCTGTCGCAATAGAAGATCCGGTTGAGCCCCTCGGGCAGCATCGCGACCAGCTTGCGGCCAAGCTCGATCGCCGGGGCGTGCGTCAGCCCGCCGAACATCACATGCGGCATCCGCCCGAGTTGATCGGCCATGGCCGAGGTGATCGCCGGATGGCGGTGGCCATGAATCGCACACCACCACGAGGACATCGCGTCGACCATCCGCACCCCGTCGTCGCGGGTCAGCCAGACGCCCTCGGCCTCGGCGATCAGGTGCATCGGGCCGGGCTTGGCGACGTTGGTATAGGGGTGCCACAGGTGGCGGGCGTCGAACGCGAGCGGGGTCATAGCGCGGCCTCGATGGCGGGCAGGTCGATCGCCTCGAAGGCGCGGGACAGGCTATGCGGATCGAGCGGCGCAAGCGGGCCGACCCGCCCCAGATGCCGCACCCGGCAGATCTGGGCGATGCTGTCTTCGACCTCGGGCTCGGGCGGGCCCATGAAGGCCACGCCCACCACCCGGCAGCCCGCGCCGCGCAGCGCGGCCAGCGACAACGCGGTGTGGTTGATCGTGCCGAGTGCCGTGCGCGCAACCAGAATGACCGGCGCGCCCCAACGCGCGAACATGTCGAGGTACGAGACCTCGCGCGTCAGCGGCACCATGACACCGCCCGCCCCCTCGACCACAAGGCGGCCCTCAACCTGCGGCAGGGCAAGGCGCGCGGTGTCGATGCGCAGCCCCTCGGTCTCGGCGGCCAGATGCGGCGAGGCCGGCCGCTTGAGGCGATAGGCCTCGGGCAGCGTCGGGCGACCGGACAGCGCGGCGACGACCTCGCGGTCTGTAGCCTCCTCTAGGCCTGCCTGCACCGGTTTCCAGTAGCTTGCGCCCAGTGCGGCGGTCAGCCCGGCGGCAAAGACGGTCTTGCCCACGCCGGTATCGGTACCGGTGACGATGACGATGACGGGTTTCATGATGCCTCCTGCTGGTGAGCGATGGCTTCAAACAGAGCGGTGATCTGCGCGGGACTCACGTTTCCGGAAATCGACACCCGGAGCCGCGCCGTGCCGCGCGGCACGGTCGGCGGGCGGATGCCGCGCACATCGAATCCTTGCGCGCGCAGCGCCTCGGCGCGGGACATGGCCAGCGCATCCTCGCCCAGAATGACCGGGATGATCTGGCTGTGCAGCACGTCGATCCCGCACAGGCGGCGCGCCTCAGCATGGGCATGGGCCATCCGCGCCTGAGCCAAGGTCACAAGGTCGGGCTGTTGCGCCAAGGCGTGTAGCGCGGCGCGGGTGATCGCGGCGCTCAGCGGCGCCGGCGCGGTCGCGAAGATGAAGGGCCGCGCGCGGTTGATCAGCGTGTCGATCATCACCCGCGCGCCGCAGATCAGCCCGCCCGACGATCCAAGCGCCTTGCCGCAGGTGTGCAGCGTGAGCACCTCGGCATTCAGGTCATGCGCCATCCCGCGCCCCTGCGGGCCGAAGATACCGGTGGCATGGGCCTCATCGACGACCAGAACGGCGCCCGACTCGCGGCTCAGGGCGGCCAGATCGGTTAGGGGCGCCAGGTCGCCCTCCATCGAATAGACGCTTTCAACCGCGATCCAGACCTGACCGCGCCCGCCATCACTGCGCCATTGCGCTAGAACGCGGCGTGCATCCTCGGTGTCGTTATGGGCAAAGGCGCGCGCGGTGGCGCGCCCAAGCCGCATCCCCTCGTGCGCGCTGGCGTGAACCAAGGCGTCATGCAAGATCAGATCGTCCGCCGCGGGCAGGGTCGAGAAGATCGCCTGATTGGCCTGAAAGCCGCCACCCATGTACAGCGCGGCCTCGACCCCAAAGAACGCGGCGGCCTCGGCCTCCAGCCCCTCATGCTCGGGGTGGTTGCCGCGCAAAAGGCGCGAGCCACCGGCCCCCGGGGGCACGCCGCGCGCCAGCGCCTGCTGCGCCGCATCGCGCAACAAGGCGGAGCCCGCCAGCCCGAGATAGTCGTTCGAAGCGAAATCGAGCCCCTCCTGGGGGATCAGCCGGCGCAGCCGGTGCCGCGCGGCCAGCGCCTCAAGCGCGCCAGCCAGCCGGGCCGCGGTCGTCATTCCGCCGCTTCCGTGCAGGCATGCTCCTCTGCCGCCATCGGTTGCAGGCCGAGCTTGGCGAAAAGCGCCATGTCGCGGCTGTCGCCGGGGTTCTCGGCGGTCAGCAGCGTGTCGCCCGCAAAGATCGAATTCGCGCCGGCGAAGAAGCACAGCGCCTGCATCTCGTCGCTCATCTCGCTGCGACCGGCCGAGAGGCGCACATGCGATTGCGGCATCATGATCCGCGCCAGAGCAATCACACGCACGAAGGCGATCGGGTCAATCGGCTCGGCCTTGGCCAAGGGCGTGTCGGCCTGCGGCATCAGCATGTTGATCGGTACCGAATCCGGGGCCTTGGGCAGATTGGCCAGCGACACCAGCATGTCGATGCGGTCGGTGGCCTCTTCGCCCATGCCCATGATCCCGCCCGAGCAAACCTTGATCCCGGCCTCTTGCACGCGGTTGAGCGTGGCGATCCGGTCGGCGAAGGTGCGGGTGGTGATGACCTCTGGGTAATAGCGTTCCGAGGTGTCGATATTGTGGTTGTAGTAATCGAGCCCCGCATCGCGCAGCCGCACGACCTGCGTGTCATCAAGCATCCCGAGCGTCATGCAGCTTTCCATGCCCATCGCCTTGACGCCCTCGACCATGGCCACCAGCGTATCCATGTCGCGCTCCTTGGGCTCGCGCCAGGCGGCGCCCATGCAAAACCGCGTCGCGCCGCCTTCGCGCGCCTTGCGGGCCTCGCTCAGCACCCGCTCGACCTCGATCAGCTTCGAAGCCGACAGGTTTGAGCCATTGCGCGCCGATTGCGAGCAGTAGGAGCAATCCTCGGCGCAGCCACCGGTCTTGATCGACAGAAGCCGCGACATCTGCACCTTGTTCGGATCGAAATGCGCGCGATGCACAGTCTGGGCACGGAACAGCAGTTCCACGAAGGGCAGATCGTGCAGGGCTGCGGCGGCCTCGCGGGTCCATTTCGGCTGTGCGTTGCTCATTTTATCGATAAAATCCCAAGGTGACGTTTCGGGATCCTTGTTTATCGATAATTTTTGAACATGCAACAAATAAGAAACGGGCGCCGCATCTCTGCGGCGCCCCGGATAGATTTCAACGGGTCCCGGCGCGCGCTTACGACGCGGCGGTGGCCATCTCCCGCGGCGGGGTATTCGCGGCCGAGCGCAGGATCATCCCATAAAGATCGCGCGGCTCATCGGGATCGGCCAGCATGTCGAGCGGCGTGCACAGCCCGGTGGCCGAAACGCGATCACGCAGGTAACGCAGGGCACTGAAATCCTCGGTTGCGAAGCCGACCGAATCGAAGATCGTGATCTGCTGGTTCGACACACGGCCCGGCGCATGGCCGGTCAGCACCTGCCAGAACTCGGTCACCGGATGGTCGGGGTCAAGCTGCTGGATCTCGCCCTCGATGCGGGTCTGCGGCGGATATTCCACGAAGATATCCGAGCGCAGCAGCACATCGCGCGCCAGTTCGGTCTTGCCGGGGCAATCGCCGCCCACCGCGTTGATATGCACGCCCTCGGCGACCATGTTGTCGGACAGGATCGTCGCGTAACGCTTGTCGGCGGTGACGGTGGTGATGATCTGGGCGCCCAGAACGGCCTCTTGCGCGCTGGCGCAGGCCTGCATCGAAAAGCCCTTGCCCGAGAGGTTTGCGATCAGACGCTCGGTCGCGCTCGGGTCGATGTCATAGAGGCGGAACTTGCGGATCCCCATCAGCGCGTGGAAGGCAAGCGCCTGGAACTCGGACTGCGCGCCATTGCCGATGATGGCCACGGTGTCGGCCCCGCGCGGCGCCAGCACCTTGGTGGTCAGCGCCGAGGTCGCCGCCGTGCGCAGCGCGGTCAGGATGGTCATCTCGGACATCAGCACCGGATAGCCCGTCGCCACATCGGCCAGCACCCCGAAGGCGGTCACGGTCTGGCGGCCGCTGCGGGTATTCTCGGGGTGACCGTTCACATATTTGAAGCTGTAGGTTTCGCCGTCCGAGGTCGGCATCAGCTCGATCACGCCCGAATCGGAATGGGCGGCGACGCGCGGCGTCTTGTCGAAGCTTTCCCAGCGGCGGAAGTCGGCCTCAATATAGGCCGCCAGATCGCGCAGGAAGGTCTCCACGCCAGTGAGGGTAACGATCCGCATCATGTGATCGACGCTGACGAACGGAACGAGATTGAGGGACATGTCAGTCTTACCGGGTTGAGGCAGGGCGCAGATGCGCCTGCAGATGACGCGCGGCGATCCCAAAGGCGCCGGCGATGAGGAACGTAAGCGCCAGGTAGAGCACGGCCGCCGTGACCAGCCCTTCGTAGGCGAGGTAGTATTTGCCGTTCAGCGTGCGCCCGGCGCCCAGGATATCCTGGATGGTGATGATGCTGGCCACGGTCGAGCCATGCAGCATCAAGATCACCTCGTTGCCATATTGCGGCAGCGCACGGCGGAAGGCGCCGGGGATGACGATGCGGCGCAGCATCCGCAGGGGCGACATGCCGATGGCCTGAGCGGCCTCGATCTCGCCCTTCGGGGTGGCCTCGATGGCGCCGCGCAGGATCTCGGCGGTATAGGCGCCGGTATTGAGCGAGAACGCGATCAGCGCGCAGTTGAACGGGCTGCGCAGCACCGCCCAAAGAAAGCTGTCGCGGATGAACTCGAACTGCGAGAGGCCGTAATAGACCAGATAGGTCTGCACCAGCATCGGCGTGCCGCGAAACACGAAGACATAGCCGCGCAGAACCGCGTCGATATAGGGCAGGCGCATGGTGCGCAGAACCGCCACCGGCATCGCGATCAGCATGCCGATCGCCAGTGAGGCCACGGTCAGTTCCAGCGTCATCACGATGCCGTCGATGAACATGTCCGCATGTTTGAAGATCAGGTCGAAACGCATCTGTCAGAACCCCGGTCTGTAGCGGCGCTCGAGCCGATGGAGCAGGTTGCCCGATACCGCCGTCAGCGCGAGGAAGAACAAGATCACCGCCAGCATGAAGACGAAGGGCTCGCGGGTGGCCTTGCCGGCCTTGTCGGCCAGCCCGACCATGTCCTGAAGCCCGACGATCGAGATGATCGCGGTGGATTTCAGCATCACCAGCCAGGTGTTGGTAAACCCCGGCAGGGCAAGCCGCAGCATCTGCGGGAAGATGATCCGCCCAAGGATACGGCGCGGCGCAAGGCCGATGGCCTGTGCGGCCTCGATCTGGCCATGCGGCACAGACAGGTAGGCACCGCGGAAGGTCTCGGCCAGGAAGGCGCCGAAGATGAAGCCAAGCGTCACCACCCCGATGAAGAAGGGGCTCAGGCTGATCCGCTCGTATCCCATCAGTGCGAGGACCGAATTGATCGCCCGCTCGCCGCCGAAGAAGAACAGCAGCATCAGCACGAGGTCGGGAATCCCCCGCGCGATGGTCGTGTAGCTTGTGGTAACCGCCCGCCCGAGGCGGCCGCCACGCAGGTAGAGCGTGGCGAAACCGGCACCGAGGGTAAGCGCGAGGGCCATGGACAGGATCGCAACCGCAATCGTGACACCCATGCCGCCGATCAGGATCGGCAGATAACCGACGATCTTGTCCATGGCATTCCCCTTACTCGCCGTACTGGTCGGTCGAGAAGTATTGGTTGTTGATTTCCATGTACTTGCCGTTGGCGCGGATGGCCTTGATCGCGCCGTTCAGCTTTTCACGCAGCTCGTCCTCGCCGGGGCGCAGGGCGATACCGGCACCCTCGCCGAAGTATTCCACCTCACGGTGCGGCGCGCCGAAGAAGGCAAAGCCCTCGCCGGCCGGGGTCGAAAGGAAGGCGATCTAGCCGGTGCCCGCATCGACGAAGGCCGCGTCGATCCGCCCGGCCGTCAGGTCGAGGTAGATCTCTTCTTCCGAGCCATAGAGGCCAAGCTCAACATCAGGGAACTCGCCAGCCATGAAGTCATGCGCGATGGTGCCGCGCTGCACGCCGACGCGCTTGCCCGAGAGGCCCTCGGTAGTGTCGGTCAGCCCCGCATCGGCCTTGCCGATGAACATGTTGGGCGATTGCAGGTATTTCTGGGTGAAGGCCACGACCTGCGCGCGTTCGGGCGTGATCGACATTGAGGCGATGATCGCATCGCATTTGCCTTCGAGCAGCGAGGGGATCATGGCGTCCCAGTCGGTCTTCACCAGCGGGCAGTCCACGCCGATCTCGGCGCAGAGCGCGTTGGTGAGGTCGATATCCATACCGACGATCTCGCCCTTTTCGTTCATCATCGACATGGGCGGGTAGGCGCCCTCGACGCAAACCTTCATCTCGGTCGCACCGGCAAGGGCGGTGGTGGCAAGCAGGGCCGCAATGGCCGCGATAGTTTTCATTTGCAGTTCTCCTGTTGGTTTCTTCGTGGTGGTTATGTGGAGCCGGACGCCTCAGTTGAGGCGGACGTGCTTGAGGAATTGGGTCAGGCGCTCGGACTTGGGGGCGCCGAAAATCTCGGCGGGCGGGCCGCTTTCCTCGACAAGTCCCTTGTGCAGGAACACGACCTTCGAGGCGACGTCGCGCGCGAAAGCCATTTCATGCGTGACCAGAAGCATGGTGCGCCCCTCGGTCGCGAGGTCGCGGATCACCGCCAGCACCTCGGCCACCAGTTCGGGGTCAAGCGCCGAGGTCGGTTCGTCGAACAGCATCACCTCCGGTTGCATGGCCAGCGCGCGGGCAATGGCGATACGTTGCTGCTGGCCGCCGGAAAGCTGTGCCGGATAGGCGCCCTCGCGGCCCTTCATGCCGACGCGTTCCAGCAGCGATTGCGCCAGGGTGACGGCCTCGTCGCGGTGCATGCCGTGGATCTGGGTCGGGCCTTCGATCAGGTTCTCCAGAACCGTCATGTGCGACCACAGATTAAAGCTTTGAAAGACGAAGCCCAGCTTGGAGCGAATACGGCGCAGCTGACGCGGATCGCGCGCCACACGGCGCCCCTTGCGGTGCACAAGGTCCATATGCTCGCCATTGACGAAGATCTCGCCCTGCGAGCAATCCTCTAGCTGGTTGATGCAGCGCAGGAAGGTGGACTTGCCCGAGCCCGAGGCCCCGATCAGCGCGATCACATCGCCCTGATGCGCCTCAAGCGAGATGCCGCGCAGAACCTCGAGCGCGCCATAGCTCTTGTGCAGATCCCGGACGGCAAGGCGCAATGCGCCCGAAGGTTCCAAGCCTTGCATTGTGATTTCCCCTGTCGGTGGCCGTTTGGTTGTCGTTGCGAAAACGCTACCACCGGCCCCGCGCGACAGGGCATGAGAAATCAGCTCAACTCATGAACCATATTCATGCCTGTTCCGACGCGCCGCAGCACGCAGCCAGGTGACGAGCCGCGCGATGTCGGGTTCGTTGCGGCGCTCGTATTTGACCTGGATGTCATAGGTCAGCCCGGTGGGCACCGGATCGCCCGGCAGGCGCACCACCTCGCCACGCGCCATCAGTGGAAAGGCGATGAAATCGGGAACCAGCGCCGCGCCCATGCCCGCGCGCACCATCTCTAGCGCGAGCAGGTAATGCGAGCAGCACCGCCAAGCGCCTTCGCGAAGCGCACTCATTTCAAGCCCGTTGAGCACGGCGAAGGCCTCCCAGTCCTTACCGGTCAGAACCGGGTCGGTATCCGAAGAGATCAGCGGGATCGGCCGCGCAAAGGCCTGCCGAAACTGCGGTGCGGCCACGGGCACCAGCAATTCGCGGAAGAGCCGCGTGGACCAATAGCCCCGCCGCTGCGGCTCGGAGCTGACGAATACATCCGCGACCCGGTCGGTGATCTCTGGCGGATCCGAAATCATGATCAGGCGCAGGTCGATATCGGGGTTCTTCTCGGTGAATTGGGGCAGCGCGGGGATCATCCAGCCCGACGCGAAGGACGAATAAAGCGCCAGCCGCACCATGCGCCGGTTCACACCGATCGTCGCGGCGGCGGATTGCTCGATCAGATCGAAAGCGCCATCGAGCGAATCGGCCAGCCGTCTGCCTGCATCCGTCAGACTGATGGACCGGCCTTGACGCTCGATCAGCACTTCCCCCAGCAAATCCGAGAGCTTGCGCAGCTGATGGCTGGCGGCGCTTTGGGTGATACCAAGCTCTTCGGCGGCCGCCGTCACCGACAGGTGCCGCGCGACGGCATCGAAAACCTGGAACCCGCGCAGGTTCATCTGGGTGCGGCGCTTGGTCATTCATGAACTCCGCTCATCGTGTTTCAAGCGAACTCATTACTCGATCCGCTGTCAAGAACCTAGAGTGGGCGCAGGTCACAGGAGAGTATCATGCAGACGGAACAGGTCGCCCTCACCCCTGGCCCGATGAACGGGAGCAGGCATCTCACGGTCTATCGGTTCGGCACCCCCGGCGCGCGGCCGCGCGTCTATATCCAGGGCGGGCTTCATGCCGATGAGGCGCCCGGGATGCTGGTGGGGTTCAGTCTGCGCGACAGCCTTGCCAAGCTGGAGGCCGAGGGCCGCATCAAGGGCGAGGTGCTGCTGGTGCCGCTGGCGAACCCGATTGGTTTGGATCAGGGCGTGGTCGGCGGCAGCTTCGGGCGCTTTGAGGCGACGAGCGGGCAGAACTTCAACCGCGACTTTCCCGATGCGGCGGCGCTGGCGCTGGCGGCAGACGACCGCGCGCCGGGCAATGACCCGGTCGCCGAGTTGCGCACCCGCCTGGCCGCGGCGCTGGACACGCTGCAACCGTGCAGCCCGATCGGCGCGCTGCAACGCGCGCTGCTACGCATGGCCATCGACGCCGATATCGTGCTGGACATGCACTGCGATTCAGAAGCCGTGACGCATATCTATTGCCACGCCGAGCAGACCGAGGAAGCCGCCCGACTGGGGCACGCGACCGGCTCGGCCGCGGTGCTTCATGCCGAGGTGCAGGGCGGGCGCTCGTTCGACGAGGCCTGCACCCTGCCCTGGGTGGCGCTGCGCGAGCGTTTCCAGATCGACCTGCCGATTGCCTGTTTCGCCGTCACGCTGGAATGGCGCGGCGTGTTGGACACCTGCCCCGACGAGGCCCGCCGCGATGCCGAGGCCGTCATCTCCTGGCTGGCGGACACCGGCTGCATCGAAGGCCCCGCCGGGCAGTCACGCGGCGAAGGTGCTGCGCCCACGCCGCTGGCCGCGGTCGAGGTGGTCAGCGCCCCGGCGCCGGGTCTGTTCCATGCCTGCATCGAGCCGGGTGCGCGGGTGCAGGCGGGCACCCTGTTGGGCACTGTAAAAAGCTTCCCTGACGGGCAGGACATTGCGATCCACGCCAGCACCGAGGGCGTACTTTATGCGCGCGAACAGATGCGCATCGTGCGCGCGGGTACCGACCTGTTCTTCGTGGCCGGTCAGAAGCCGCTGCGACAGGGAATGCTTCTGGGGGCGTGACCGCTGGGCGGGGCGCAGCGATGCGCCCTGCCACATGCCCTGACGTCAGCTCCTGCCAGAGCGTCACTTTGTCTGTTTTCACCGACAGGCCATAGCCGCTAAGTGCTTAACCAGATGGAAAACTTTCGATTGTAGCAAGCGGAAAGCCGCTGCAAGGGAAAGCCTCATCCAATGAGTGTGGCGTGTCAGTAGGCAGGAGTACGAGCAGTGGCAACTTACTATACCGATCAGTTCTGGATCATCGATCCCTCCGCCCCTCCCCCTGCCGGCAGCACGCTTACGGTCTACGATTATCAGATCCTGGATCGGACGGATGATTAGCTGATCAATGCCTTGGGCACCAACAGCCAGCGTGACGTGATCGACGGGTCGCGGATCGTAAGGTCTTATCCGGGCGATACCGTGACCGTCACCTATGCTGATGGCAGCACGGCGACCATCACGGGCGCGACCTTCTATCTGGCCGATGGCCGCGAGGTGTTCACCCCGACCGACGGCAGCGTCCTGCATGATGCGACCCTTGTTCGCACGACCTATGTCACGGTGCAGGGCTCGATGAATGTCGGATCCCTGGCGCCGGTGTGTTTGACCCGTGGCTGCATGATCGACACAACCGATGGCAGCCGCCCGGTCGAGACGCTTCGGGCGGGCGATCTGATACTCAGCCCGACCGGCGTGCCGCAGGCCTTGCGCGCGGTGTTCTCGCGCAAGATCGACCCGCGCGAGCTGCGCTCCAACCCCGCCTTGCTGCCGGTTCGGATCGCAGCGGGTGCGCTTGGGCCGGGGTTGCCGACGCGCGATCTGCTGGTTTCGCGCCAGCATCGGATGCTGGTTCGCTCCGCCATCGCCGCGCGGATGTTCGGCGCGCCCGAGGTGCTCGTCCCCGCGATCATGCTGACCGCACTTCCCGGTATCGCCGTGGAGGAAACAGCAACCGAGGTGGAGTACTTCCATCTGGTTTTCGACCAGCACGCCCTGATCATGGCCGAGAACGCACCGACCGAGAGCCTCTTTCCGGGCAAGCAGGCCCTCAGATCGCTTGCCCCGGCGGCGGTTGAGGAGCTTTTCACGATCTTCCCCGAACTGGCCGGGCAAAGGTTTGATGTCGCGCCTGCGCGACCGCTCGCGCAGGGGAGAAAGGCGCGCCATCTGATCGAGCGTCACGCCGCCAACGGAAAGCCACTGCTTGGAAGTGCGGCGGCCTGATCACGGCAGGCCAGCAAACGATTCCATATCCGCACCTGCCGCGCTGGTCTTTCGCCAAATGATCCGTGGACGGCGGCAAGCCCGCCCCGGCCGCCGCCTTTTGGCAAGCGAAACCGCGGGCTTCAAGCCGTTCAGATCGGGTATTGGAACGGCGGGGCCGGATTCGTATCGGCCTGAAACCGGGACCGGTTTAGAGCCTTGCCAAGAAATTCAAAACGCCGCTCAAGCTATTCGCTTGAGCGGCTTTTTTGTTTGGTGCCCAGGAGAGGACTCGAACCTCCACGCCTTGCGGCACACGGACCTGAACCGTGCGCGTCTACCAATTCCGCCACCTGGGCCGGTGTCGTGAGGGGCGATTTAGCCGGGGGCGCAGGGACTGTCAACGGGGGTTTGAAAGATTTTCTGCGCTTCGCTCCGCGACCCGGCCTTTGGCCTTGTTTGACAAGGGGCTTGGCGCTAATCAGGGAGCAACTTTTTGCAATTGAAAGGCCAAAGCCGATGTCGAAGCTGGTCACGATCTATGGCGGTTCCGGATTCCTCGGGCGTTACATCGCCCGGCGTATGGCAAAGGACGGCTGGCGCGTGCGCGTCGCAGTCCGCCGCCCGAACGAGGCATTGTTCGTGAAGCCCTACGGCGCCGTCGGTCAGGTCGAGCCGGTTCTGTGCAACATCCGCGACCACGTCAGCGTGCGCGAGGCGATGCGCGGCGCGGATGCGGTGGTCAACTGCGTCGGCATCCTCGTGAACGAAGGCCCGAACCGTTTCGACGCGGTGCAGGCCGATGGGGCAGGGCTGATCGCGCGCATTGCGGCGAAAGAGGGCGTCAAGTCGCTCGTGCATGTTTCGGCCATTGGCGCGGATGCGGAATCGGACAGCAACTACGCACGCACCAAGGCCCTGGGCGAGGCCGAAGTGCTCAAATACTTCCCGAGTGCGATGATCCTGCGCCCCTCGATCCTGTTCGGGACCGAGGACGGCTTCTTCAACAAGTTTGCGGCTATGGCCAAGTTCGGCCCGATTCTGCCCGTCGCGGGCGGCGATACTCGCTTCCAGCCGGTCTGGGTCGATGACGTGGCACAGGCCGCGGTGATGGGCGCCGAGGGCAAGGCCGCTGGCGTCTATGAACTCGGTGGCCCCGATGTCGATACGTTCAAGGGGCTGATCGGCCGGATGCTCCCGGTGATCAACCGCCGCCGTCTGGTTGTAAGCCTGCCGGTCTTTGTTGCGAAGATCATCGCCGCCGCAGGCGACGTGGTGCAGGGCCTGACGCTCGGCCTCGTGACCAACCGCATCCTGACGCTCGACCAGCTGACGAACCTGCAAAAGGACAACGTCGTGTCGGAAGGCGCCAAGTCTTTCGCAGATCTGGGCATCAAGCCGACGCCGCTTGGTGCCGTGCTGCCCGACTATCTGTGGCGTTTCCGCCCGCATGGCCAGTATGACGCCATTCAGGCCTCGGCAAAGAATATGCGCAAGACTTCGTAATGAATGATACGATCATCGCGGGCCTGCTTGGCCTGCTTGAGGGTCTGACCGAGTTCATACCCGTTTCCTCGACCGGCCATATCCTCTTGGCCGGTCATTTTCTTGGCTTCACCTCGTCGGGCAAGACCTTCGAGGTGCTGATTCAGCTGGGGGCGATCCTGGCGATCGTCGGCGTCTATGCGCAGCGACTGATCCATGTGTTCGCCTCGGCCCCGCAAGACCCGGCCGCACGCCGCTTCATCCTGACAGTGCTGGTCGCCTTCCTGCCCGCCGCCATCATCGGCGTTGCGGCACATGGGATCATCAAGACGATTCTGTTCGAAACGCCCATCCTGATTGCCTCTATGCTGGTTCTTGGCGGGGTGATCCTGCTTTGGGTTGACCGGCTGAACCTGCCCGAGCGCGAAACGGATGCGATGCGTCTATCCCCGACGCTGGCGTTCAAGATCGGGTTGTTCCAATGCCTTGCGATGATACCGGGTGTGTCGCGCTCGGGCTCGACAATCGTTGGCGCCATGCTGATGGGCGTATCCAAGCGCGCCGCGGCCGAATTCAGCTTCTTTCTGTCGATGCCGACCATGGCAGGCGCATTCACCTACGATCTCTACAAGAGCCGCGATCTGCTGAACGCCAAGGACATCGACCTGATCACGATCGGCTTCGTAGCTGCCTTCATTTCGGGTATCTTCGTGGTGCGAGGCCTCTTGGATTTCGTTGGGCGTCACGGATACGCGGCCTTCGGCTGGTGGCGAATCATCGTCGGAACGGCCGCTCTGGCCCTGATTTATGCAGGTTACTGACAGTTAGGTACTGCATGCTGACCTAATTTTGACTCTTTCCGGGGTCAACTGCGATGCTCGGTCGCATTTTTATGCCATTTACGACAGTATTGCTGACTTTTATTTTCCACAGACCCGGTGTAACCATGCGCACCCGATCCATTCGAAGGGAGGCACGGCCATGGCAAAGGAACGCATGCTCAAGTTCGTCCATACGGCGAAGGAGATGCCCGAGAAGCGTGACGCAAGTGTGCGCTCCCACGACTTCAACGAGATTTATCGCGAGTTCGCCGACGCGAAAGCCGCCGAGCAATCCTCGCGCTGCTCGCAATGTGGCGTGCCCTATTGCCACACGCACTGCCCGCTGCATAACAACATCCCCGACTGGCTGCGACTGACCGCCGCGGGCCGCCTGCAAGAGGCCTATGAACTCAGCCAGGCCACCAACACCTTCCCCGAGATCTGCGGCCGTATCTGCCCGCAGGACCGCCTGTGCGAAGGCAATTGCGTGATCGAGCAGTCCGGCCACGGCACCGTCACCATCGGCGCCATCGAGAAATACATCACCGACACCGCCTGGGACATGGGCTGGGTGAAGCCCGTCAAACCGGCGGTCGAGCGCGCGGAATCGGTGGGCATCATCGGTGCCGGTCCGGGTGGCCTTGCCGCCGCAGATGTGCTGCGCCGCGCGGGCCTGCAAGTCACCGTCTATGACCGCTACGACCGCGCGGGCGGCCTGCTGACCTACGGCATCCCCGGCTTCAAGCTGGAGAAAGACGTCGTCATGCAGCGCGTCGATCAGCTGGCGCAGGGTGGCGTCGAATTCGTGCTGAACTGCAATGTCGGCGAGGACATCAGCTTTGACGCGATCCGCGGCAAGCATGACGCCGTCATCATCGCCACGGGCGTCTACAAGACCCGCGATCTGACCGATCCGGGCGCGGATGCCGAGGGCATCGTGCGCGCGATCGACTATCTGACCGTGTCGAACAAGCTCAGCTTTGGCGACGAGGTGCCGGAATTCGCCGATGGCACCTATAATGCCGAGGGCAAGAATGTCGTCGTCATCGGCGGCGGCGATACCGCGATGGACTGCGTGCGTACCGCGATCCGCCAGGGCGCCAAGTCGGTCAAGTGCCTCTACCGCCGCGACCGCACGAACATGCCCGGCTCGCAGCGTGAAGTGCAGAACGCCGAGGAAGAGGGCGTCGAATTCGTCTGGATGGCCGCGCCCAAGGGCTTTGCGGGCAATCCGGTCGCCTCGGTCACGGTGCAGCGCATGAAACTGGGCGCGCCGGACGCCTCGGGCCGCCAATCGCCCGAGCCGATCGAGGGCGGCATCTACGAAGAGCCCGCCGATCTGGTGATCAAGGCGCTTGGCTTCGAGCCTGAAGACCTACCCAAGCTCTGGGGTGTGGACGGGCTGGAAGTGACCCGCTGGGGCACCATCAAGGCGTCGTTTGGAACGCATAAGACGAGCCTGCCGGGCGTATTCGCCGTGGGCGATATCGTTCGCGGCGCAAGCCTTGTGGTCTGGGCGATCCGCGACGGGCGCGAAGCGGCCGACTCGGTCGTCAAGTTCATCGACGGCGCGGCGGCGGTTGCCGCCGAGTGATCAGGGTGCATCGGCGGGGGTAGCCATGCCGATGCGCGCCAGCGGTCCGGCGAACTGCCGGACATCATCGGGTCAGCGCGACTGACCCAACAGGTTTCGAAAGGGTGTTTGCGGTGATCGCACGAGCGGCAATTCTGGCAACGGTTGGGGGGCTCTGCGCCGCCCTGCCGGCGGCTGCCGCCTCGTTCACGCCGCCACCCGGATGCGAGCTGGAAATGACCGTGCAATTGCATGACTGCCAGGTCGCGAACCACTATCGCTGCGAGACCGACCCCGCCGGCTATCGCAACATCGCATTTGCCGATGGCTCTGGCGTCTTCTTCATCTCGAAGCTCGACAGCGAGACCCGCTGGATGCTGAGCTACAGCCCCGAGACCGGCGAGATCGACCGGCTGGATCAGGATGGCTCGGCCGATCATGCCTCGTTCAGCGCGCTTCTGGCCGATGGCCGCGACGACTACGACTTCGTCACGCGCAACAACTTCGGCGACGTGCGCCGCAACGTGGGCTACGACCGGTTGACCGGCGAGAGTGTCACCATCGACGGCGTCGTGCTGGAGCGGTGCGAGTTCGACATGACCGTCGAGGACGAGGCCGGGAACTTCCTGGCCCATCGCAAGGGGCTGCAACTGATCAGCCGCAAGCTGCGCCTGTTCTTTGCCGATACCGAGCAATTCGAGAACGTCTTTGGCGACAAGGCCTCGACCAGTATGGCCCCCGTGACCTTCGCCTTTCCCGGCGACGAGGGCTTTGGCGAGACCCGCCCGAAATATGATTGCGACATGCTGATGACCGGCGCGTCGCCCCTGAATGACCGACCCACTCTCTGAGGAGGCACTGACATGACGAAATACGATGAAGCCTGGGTTGCCGCCGAGGAAGCCAAGCGCAAGTGGATGGACGAGAACTCGCTGTTCAAGCTGGACGACGAGAAGGCATCGTGCGGCGTGGGTCTTGTGGTCTCGATCGACGGCAAGGCCTCGCGCAAGGTTGTCGAAAACGGCATCGATGCGCTGAAAGCGATCTGGCACCGTGGCGCGGTCGACGCGGACGGCAAGACCGGCGACGGCGCCGGTATCCACGTGCAGATCCCGGTTCCATTCTTCTATGACCAGATCCGCCGCACCGGCCACGAGCCGAACATGCAAAAGCGCGTGGCCGTGGGCCAGATCTTCCTGCCGCGCACCGACTTCGGCGCGCAGGAACGGTGCCGCACGATCGTTGAATCCGAAGTTCTGCGGATGGGCCACTACATCTACGGCTGGCGCCACGTTCCGGTGAACACCGAAGTGCTGGGCGAGAAGGCCAACGCCACCCGCCCCGAGATCGAGCAGATCCTGATCCGCTGCGAGAAGGACATCGACGACGAGCAGTTCGAGCGCGAGCTTTACATCATCCGCCGCCGCATCGAGAAAGCGGCGATCGCGGCGCAGATCGCGGGCCTCTATGTCTGCTCGCTGTCCACGCGCTCGATCATCTACAAGGGCATGATGCTGGCCGAGCAGGTCGCGGAATTCTATCCCGACCTCAAGGACGACCGCTTCGAGAGCGCCTTCGCGATCTATCACCAGCGCTACTCGACCAACACCTTCCCGCAGTGGTGGCTGGCGCAGCCCTTCCGCATGCTGGCCCATAACGGCGAGATCAACACGATCAAGGGCAACGTCAACTGGATGAAGAGCCATGAGATCCGCATGGCCTCGAACACCTTCGGCGACGCCGCCGAGGACATCAAGCCGATCATCCCGGCTGGTGCATCGGACTCGGGCGCGCTGGATGCGGTCTTCGAGGTGATGGTGCGCTCGGGCCGCTCGGCACCGATGACCAAGACCATGCTGGTCCCCGAGGCCTGGTCGAAAGCCACGACCGACATGCCCAAAGCCTGGCAGGACATGTATGCCTATTGCAACTCGGTCATGGAGCCGTGGGACGGCCCTGCCGCGCTGGCGATGACCGATGGCCGCTGGGTTTGCGGCGGTCTCGACCGTAACGGCCTGCGCCCGATCCGCTATGTCGTGACTGGCGATGGCATGCTGATCGCGGGTTCCGAGGTCGGCATGGTTCCGATCGACGAAATGAGCGTGCGCGAAAAGGGCGCGCTCGGGCCGGGTCAGATGATCGCGGTCGATATGCGCGAGGGCAAGCTTTACCACGACAAGGACATCAAGGACCGCCTGGCCAACAGCCAGCCCTTCGGCGAATGGGTCGAGAAGGTGGTGGACCTGAACGCATTGATGCGCGATGTGCCGGAAAAGGCGATGTTCTCGGGCGCGGAGCTGCGCAAGCGCCAGATCGCGGCGGGCTACTCGGTCGAAGAGCTGGAGCAGATCCTCGCGCCTATGGCCGAGGACGGCAAGGAAGCTATCGCCTCGATGGGCGACGACACGCCGCCGGCGGTTCTGTCCAAGCAATACCGCCCGCTGTCGCATTTCTTCCGCCAGAACTTCAGCCAGGTCACCAACCCGCCGATCGACAGCTTGCGCGAAAGCCGCGTGATGTCGCTCAAGACGCGGTTCGGCAACCTCAAGAACGTGCTCGACGAAGACAGCAGCCAGACCGAGATCCTGAGCCTCGAAAGCCCGTTCATCGCGAACGCGGAATACGAGCAGATGCTGAAGCAATTCGGCGCCTCGGTGGCGATCATCGACTGCACCTTCCCGGCCAATGCCGATCAGGAAGCCCTGCGCGAGGGGCTTGAGCGCATTCGCGCCGAGGCCGAGGATGCTGTGCGTTCGGGCGCGCTGCATATCGTTCTGACCGATGAGCATCAGGGCCCCGAGAAGGTCGCCATGCCGATGATCCTCGCGACTTCGGCGGTGCATTCGTGGCTGACCCGCAAGGGCCTGCGCACCTTCACCTCGGTCAACGTGCGCTCGGCCGAGTGCATCGACAGCCACTATTTCGCGGTTCTGATCGGCTCGGGCGCAACCACGGTCAACGCCTATCTGGCGCAGGACTCGATCGCCGACCGGATCGAGCGCGGGCTGCTGGAAGGCAGCCTCGTGGACAACATGCGCCGCTATCGCGATGCGATCGACTCGGGTCTGCTGAAGATCATGTCGAAGATGGGGATCTCGATCATCTCGTCCTATCGCGGGGGTCTGAACTTTGAGGCCGTGGGCCTGTCGCGCGCCATGGTGGCCGAGTATTTCCCCGGTATGCATTCGCGCATCTCGGGCATCGGTCTGCACGGCATCCAGCACAAGCTGGAAGAGGTGCACGTCAAGGGCTGGAAGGGCGGTCAGGACGTCATGCCGATCGGCGGCTTCTACAAGGCCCGCCGCACGGGTGAAAAGCACGCCTGGGAAGCACAGACGATGCACCTGCTGCAATCGGCCTGTGACCGCGCCTCCTATGACCTGTGGAAGCAATACTCGGCGATGATGCGGGCCAACCCGCCGATTCATATCCGCGACCTGCTGGACATCAAGACGCTCGGCAAGCCGGTTCCGATCGAGGAAGTGGAATCGATCACCTCGATCCGCAAACGCTTCGTCACACCCGGCATGTCGCTTGGCGCACTGTCGCCCGAGGCGCACAAGCTGCTCAACGTTGCCATGAACCGTATCGGCGCCAAGTCCGATAGCGGCGAGGGCGGCGAGGATCCGGCGCATTTCGTGCCCGAACCGAACGGCGACAATCCGAGCGCCAAGATCAAGCAGGTGGCTTCGGGCCGTTTCGGCGTGACCGCCGAATACCTCAACCACTGCGAAGAGCTTGAGATCAAGGTGGCCCAAGGTGCCAAACCGGGCGAGGGCGGCCAGCTGCCGGGCATGAAGGTCACCGACCTGATTGCGCGTCTGCGCCACTCGACCAAGGGCGTCACGCTGATCTCGCCGCCGCCGCACCACGACATCTACTCGATCGAAGACCTCGCGCAGCTGATCTACGATCTCAAGCAGATCAACCCGCGCTGCAAGGTGACGGTCAAGCTGGTGGCCTCGTCGGGCGTCGGCACGATCGCGGCGGGCGTGGCAAAGGCCAAGGCCGACATCATTCTGATCTCGGGCCACAATGGCGGCACGGGTGCCTCGCCGGCGACCTCGATCAAATACGCGGGTCTGCCGTGGGAGATGGGCCTGACCGAGGCGCATCAGGTTCTGGCGATGAACAAGCTGCGTGACCGCGTCACGCTGCGCACCGACGGCGGTCTGCGGACCGGCCGCGACATCGTCATGGCCGCGATGATGGGCGCCGAGGAATACGGCATCGGCACCGCCGCGCTGATCGCGATGGGCTGCATCATGGTGCGTCAGTGCCAGTCGAACACCTGCCCGGTGGGCGTCTGCACCCAGGATCCGGCGCTGCGCGCCAAGTTCACCGGCTCGGCCGACAAGGTGGTCAACCTGATCACCTTCTACGCCCAGGAAGTGCGCGAGATCCTGGCCTCGATCGGGGCCCGCTCGATGGATGAGATCATCGGTCGCGCCGATCTGCTGACGCAGGTCAGCCGTGGCTCGGCCTTCCTCGACGACCTCGACCTGAACCCGCTGCTGATCACCGTCGATGGCTGGGACAAGATCGTCTACGACCGCTCGAAGCCGCGCAACTACGTGCCCGATACGCTTGATGCCGAGATCATCAAGGACGGTCACCGCTTCTTCGAGGATGGCGAGAAGATGCAGCTGTCCTATGCGGTCCGCAACACGCTGCGCACCATCGGGACGCGCGCCTCGAGCCACATCGTCAAGAACTTCGGGATGCGCAACGCGCTGCAACCCGACCATCTGACGGTGAAGCTGACGGGTTCGTGCGGGCAGTCGCTGGGGGCCTTTGCGGCGCCGGGCCTCAAGATCGAGGTGTCGGGTGACGCGAACGACTATGTCGGCAAGGGCCTGTCGGGCGGCACCATCGTGGTACGTCCGCCGATGGCTTCGCCGCTGATGGCCAGCGAGAACACGATCATCGGCAACACCGTGCTTTACGGGGCGACCGACGGTTATCTGTTCGCAGCGGGCCGCGCGGGCGAGCGTTTCGGCGTGCGCAACTCGGGCGCCAAGGTTGTGGTCGAGGGCTGCGGCTCGAACGGTTGCGAATACATGACCGGCGGCGTCGCGGTGATCCTGGGCCGCATCGGCGCGAACTTCGGTGCGGGCATGACCGGCGGCATGGCTTACCTTTACGACCCGGAGGGGCTGGCCGAGGATTACATGAACCTCGAAAGCCTCGTGACCTGCGCGGTCAGCCACCCGCATTGGGAAGCCCAACTGAAGGGCCTGATCGAGCGCCACGCCAAGGAGACCGGCTCGCGCAAGGCCAGCGACATCCTGCAGAACTGGGAGGCCGAGCGCGCCAACTTCCTGCAGGTCTGCCCGAAGGAGATGCTGGTGCATCTGCCCTTCCCGCTGAGCGACGAGCCGCAGGCGATGCCGGCCGAGTAAGCGCCGGCACGCAGTCAGAACGCGAAAGGGCGGGGCGAATTGCCTCGCCCTTCTCATTTCGGGCTTGGCCCAACCAGCCCGTTTCGTACAAGATCGGCAGCCGCACGCCATGGGTGCAGCGACCGGCTTGACCAGCAGGGGCCAGCCGTGACTTATGGCGGCATGGCGCAGAAAAAGACCACCACAGGCAGGACGAAACGCAAACCGCGCGGGCAGCAAACCCAGAACCGGGCGCTGTTTGGCTGGCTGTTCAAATGGGCGGCGCGAATCGGCCTTGGCTTCGTCGCGGCGATGCTGGCGCTGGTGGTGCTCTATTCCTTCATCAATCCGCCCACCACGATCACCATGTGGTCCGAGGCGCGACGCCTTGGCGGCGTCGATCAGCAGTGGGCACCCATCGAGGAAATCGCCCCGGTCGTGGCACGCTCCGTCGTCGCCGCCGAAGACGCGAACTTCTGCGAGCATTGGGGCTTTGACATGCGCGCCATCCGTCAGGCCATCGACGAAGGTTCGGGGCGCGGCGCCTCGACGCTGAGCCAGCAGGTGGTGAAGAACGTTTTCCTGTGGCAGGGCCGCAGCTGGCTGCGCAAGGCGATGGAGGCCGCGCTGACCCCGGTGGTCGAGGCGGTCTGGACCAAGCGGCGCATCCTTGAGGTCTATCTGAACGTGGCCGAATTCGATGAGGGCGTCTTTGGCGTCAACGCGGCGGCTTTTCGTTATTTCCGCACGACACCCGATCAACTGACCCCGCGCCAGGCGGCGCTGCTTGCCGCCGTTCTGCCCGACCCTAAAGGCCGCTCGGCCTCGAAACCCTCGTCCTTCGTGTCGCGCCGCGCGCGCTCGATCGAGGATGGCGCGCAGACCATCCGCGTGGATGGCCGCGCCATGTGTTTCGAGCACGACTGAGGCGATCAGCTGCGCGCGTAGACATCCTCGTAGCGGATGATGTCGTCTTCCCCCAGATAGGTGCCGGTCTGCACCTCGATCAGCACCATCGGCACCTTACCCGGGTTGCGCAGCCGGTGCACCGCACCAAGCGGGATATAGACGGACTGGTTCTCGCTGATCAGGCGGGTGGTCTCGTCGATGGTCACCTCGGCGGTGCCCTCGACCACGATCCAGTGCTCCGAGCGGTGGAAATGGCTTTGCAGGCTAAGCGCCGCGCCCGGATGCACGACGATACGCTTGACCTGGAAGCGCGCGCCGGTTGCGAGGCTTTCGAACCAGCCCCAGGGGCGATAGTCACGCGGCAGTTGCGTGGCCTGCTTGGCGCCGCGCGCCTTGAGGGCGGCAACGGCCTCTTTCACGTCCTGCGCGCGGTCCTTGGCGGCGACCAGAACCGCGTCCTGCATCGCCACGGCGATGATGTTTTCCAGCCCGATGCCCACAAGCTCGACCCCCTCGGCCTCGGAGCGCAGCAGGCTATCGGCGCAATCGATGGCGGTCGCGTGGTCCGAGCAGACAACGCCCTGCGCATCCGGCCCGCTTTCGCGCCAGACCGCATCCCAACCGCCAAGGTCCGACCACTCGCCGCTGAAGGGCACAACGCTGAGGTTTTGGGCCTTCTCCATCACCGCATAGTCGATCGAGATGTCGCGTGCCTTGCCCCAGGCCTCGGGTTCAAGCCGCACGAAGCCCAGATCGCTGCGCGCCTGGGTGACCGACTGGCGCACAGGGTCCAGCAATTCCGGGGCATGGGCCTCGAAGGCGGCAAGAATATCCGCCACGCGGAACAGGAAAATGCCTGCGTTCCACAGGTAATCGCCTGCGGCCAGCATCCGTTCGGCATTGGCCAGATCGGGCTTCTCGACGAAATTGTGCAGTGCGATGGGTTGGCCCGAGCCGTCGGGCTGTGCGCCCAGATGCAGATAGCCATAGCCGGTTTCTGGGCGGGTGGGCGCGATGCCGAAGGTGACCAGATCGCCGCGCGCGACGGCCGAAAGACCCGCCTCGACCGAGGCAAGGAAGGCCGCAGTGTCCGGGATCAGGTGATCCGAGGGTGCCACAAGCATGACCGCCTCGGGGTCCGTCTGCGCGAGATAAAGGGCGGCCGCCAGCACGGCGGGGGCGGTATTGCGCCCCTCCGGCTCGATCAGGATCGGACCGGGGTCGATCCCGGCCTCGGTCAGTTGCTCGGCCACGATGAAACGGAAGTCATTGTTGGTGATCGTCAGCGGCGGGGCAAAGCTCAAGCCTCCGGCCGCCTGCGAAACCCGCCGCGCCGAGGCCTGAAACAGGCTTTCCTCGCCAATGAGGGAGGCGAACTGCTTGGGGTAGGATTTGCGCGACAGCGGCCAGAGCCGGGTGCCGGAACCACCGCAAAGAAGGCAGGGCGTGATCTTCATTCTATAATCCGTTCAAAACCGTGCCCTTAGCTATACAACCTAGCCCGCCGCTGTGCAGCCCTTCGTGCCGTCGCAGCGGGCATTATTCCGGGGATCGGCGGATCAGAGCCGACCCAGCATCGCCGCAAGCCAGAGAACGGCGGTACTCGCGCGCGACTGGCGGTAGAGCCCGAGGCGCCAAAGGGCTCCCGGTCGCCGCCAGAACGGCGCGCGTCGCACAGCCGCAAAGCCTGCAAGAAGCGCGCGGTTCTCGGGCGTCAGGCGATGCGCCGAAGCGCTCAGCGCGACGACATTCACGCCGTTCCACTGCCGATAGTGCCCCGCGAGAAGCTGCCCAAGACGGCTCAGCTTCGCCCCCGCGCCGTCATTCGCGCCGATCTCATTGCCGGCGTGCTGGCGGTAGAGCAGGGAGGGGCGATCGTCATGCACCAACTGCGCGCCCGCCCCGGACATAAGCTGATAGATCCACCAATCATGCATGATAACGCGGCCAGCCTCGGGTGCGGCGGCGCTGGCCAGACGGGCGCCCGCCGGGTTGAGCAGGATGGTGTTGCCCGCCGCCACATTCTGCACCAGCGCATTGCGGAACCCCAGCGGGCGCGGGCGTGGCAGGGAGATCCGGCGGTGCTCCAGCCGCTCATCGGTGATCCAGGTGCGGCTGCAATAGAGCGCGGGGCCTGCGATGCCCTCCAGCGACGCGATCCCGCGCGAAAGCCGATCAGGCAACCAGACATCATCCTGATCGGCAAAGGCCAGCCAGCTTGTCGCGGGCACATGGCCTTGCATCCGGCGCACCAGCGACAGGAAGTTCGCACTCGCCCCCTGACGCGGTCCATCAAGACAGATCACGCGGTGCCCCCGCTGCGCGAAACCCGAAATGATCTCGGACGAGCCATCGCGCGAGCCGTCATCGCTGACGATCAGCGTCCAGTTGGTGTGCTCCTGCCCGGCGATGCTGTCGAGTTGCGCGGGCAGGTGCCGCGCGCCATTGCGCACCGCCATCAGGATCGCGACATGCGGTGCGCTCATCGCGGCCTCACATCATTTGCGTCGTCAGGCTGCTCAGATACCGGCCGTAATCGTTCTTGTCGAAACGCGCCGCGCGCTCCAGCAGCCCGAGGTCATCGACCCAGCCCTGCGCATGGGCGATCTCTTCCAGGCAGCCGACCTGCTGGCCCTGCCGCTGTTGCAAGGTACGTACGAAATTGCCTGCGTCGAGCAGGCTGTGATGCGTTCCGGTGTCGAGCCAGGCGTAGCCGCGGCCCATCAGCTCGACGTTCAGGCGGCCCTCGCGCAGATAGCCTTCGAGCAGGGTAACAATCTCCAACTCGCCGCGCGGCGAGGGGCGCACCTCGCGCGCGCGCAGCGGCGCGTCGCCGTCAAGAAAGTAAAGCCCGGTGACGGCATAGGGCGAGGGCGGCTGCGCCGGCTTCTCGATCAGCGCGGTGGCCTGACCCGCCGCATCGAATGCCACGACGCCGTAGCGCTCGGGGTCGGCGACGCGGTAGCCGAAGACGGTGCCGCCATCCTGACGCTGGCTGACCCGATGCAGCAGCTCCTGCAGGCCATGGCCGAAGAAGATGTTATCCCCCAGCACCAGCGCCGAGGGCGCGCCGTCAAGGAACTCCTCGGCCAGCAGATAGGCCTGCGCCAACCCCTCGGGGCGCGGCTGGACGATGTATTCGAGGCTGAGCCCCCATTGGCTGCCATCGCCAAGCGTACGGCGGAACTGCTCTTGATCCTGCGGCGTGGTGATCACCGCGATTTCGCGAATGCCCGCCAGCATCAGAACCGAGAGCGGGTAGTAGATCATCGGCTTGTCATAGACCGGCAGGAGCTGTTTCGAGATGCCGATGGTGATCGGGTAAAGCCGCGTCCCCGATCCACCGGCGAGGATGATGCCTTTGCGCTTGCTCATGCGGGGTCTCCGATCTGCGGGATGATGCGGGAAAGGGCGGCGCGCCAGTCGGGCCGGGACAGGCCGAAGGCGGCAAGCCCGGAACAGTCGAGCCGGGAATTGGCGGGGCGGCGCGCCGGGGTGGGGTAGGCGCTGGCCGGAATATCAGCCACGCGGCAGGGCAAGGCGGCCTCATCCATGATGGCGCGGGCGAACTCGGCCCAGCTCACGTCGGGGGCGCCGGCAAGGTGATAGGTGCCCGAGCGCGCCGGATCATGGATCAGCGTATGCGCGATCGTCAGGCAGGCGGCGGCGATGGCATCGGCGGGGGTGGGGCCGCCGATCTGATCGGCCACGACGCTGACGTCGTCACGCCCGCGCCCAAGCCGCAGCATGGTTCGCAGGAAATTCGCGCCATGGGCCGAAAACACCCAGGAGGTACGCAGGATCGCATGGCAGCCGTTGGCGGCGCGCACCGCCTCTTCGCCCGCGCGCTTCGATCGCCCATAGGCGCCGAGCGGCGCGGTAGCCGCCTCGGGTGCGAAGGGATCGCAACCTGCACCGTCAAAGACGTAATCCGAGGA
This sequence comes from Sedimentimonas flavescens, assembly GCF_019264375.1. Lineage (GTDB taxonomy): Bacteria > Pseudomonadota > Alphaproteobacteria > Rhodobacterales > Rhodobacteraceae > Rhodobacter > Rhodobacter flavescens. Next base: position 156,289 of record NZ_JAHVAI010000007.1, read on the forward strand.
GATATGAACGAAGGGGATATCCAGCGCCGCGCAGGCCCGCGCCATGGCGCCCGGCGCCGTCGCATTGACGCAGGTGGCGATGCCCTCGTTCTGCTCGGCCAGATCGACGGCAGTCCAGGCGGCAGCGTTGATCACGGCGGCAGGCCGGATCGCGCGGATGGCGGCGGCGCAGGCGGCAGGGTCGGTCAGATCGGCCTCATCCCTCCCCAGGAACCGCGCGCCGGGGGACAGCAGGCGCAGCTCGCGCGCGACCTGCCCGGTCTTGCCGAACACGAGGATCATGCCACGACCCCCAGACGCTGGCCGACGCCGCGGCGGTGTTGCAGGGCGCGCCACCAGGGCTCGTGTGTCAGATACCAGTCAACCGTGCGCGCGAGCCCCTCTTCTACGCTGACCGAGGGGCGCCAGCCCAGCTCGGTCCGGATGCGCGTGGGGTCGATGGCGTAGCGTGCGTCATGACCGGGGCGGTCGGCGACGAAGGTAATCTGCTCGGTATAGGGTCGCGCGCCGGGGCGACGATCATCAAGGATCGCACAGAGCGACTGGACAAGGTGAAGGTTCGTGCGCTCATTCTCTCCACCGATGTTGTAGCTGCGGCCCGGGCGGCCCTTTTCAAGCACCAGCAAGAGCGCCTCGGCGTGGTCCTCGACGTAAAGCCAGTCGCGGATCTGCGCGCCAGTGCCATAGATCGGCAGCGGTTTGCCCGCGAGGGCGTTGAGGATGATCACGGGGATCAGCTTTTCGGGGAAGTGGAACGGCCCGTAATTGTTCGAACAATTGGTCAGCAGCACCGGCAGGTCGAAGGTTTCGTGCCAGGCGCGCACCAGATGATCCGACGCGGCCTTGGACGCCGCATAGGGCGAGCGCGGATCATAGGGGCTGTCTTCGGTGAACTTCGCCGCCGGGTCGGGCGGGAGCGAGCCGAAGACCTCATCGGTCGATACATGGTGAAAGCGGAAATGCTCGGGGCGGCCAGAGCGTTCCCAATAGCTACGTGCGGCTTGTAGCAGGATCATCGTGCCGGTGACATTCGTGTCGACGAACACGCCTGGCCCGTCGATCGAGCGATCCACGTGGCTTTCGGCTGCAAGATGCAGCACCGCATCGGGGGCATGGCGGCGAAAGATCGCCTCAAGCGCCACCGGGTCGCGAATGTCTGCGTGCTCGAACGCGTAGCGCGGGCTTCGAGCGACCGAGGCGAGGTTGTCGAGGCAGGCGGCATAGGTCAGCGCGTCGAGATTGACCACCGAATGGCCCCGCGCGATGGCAAGCCGCACCACTGCCGAACCGATGAACCCGGCGCCACCGGTAACAAGGATCTTCATGCTGCGGCCTCCAGATAGCTGAACGGGGATTTCGCTTCGCGCAGCAGGGGTGCGGCGGCATCCTTGCCCGACAGGATCGCCTTTGCCGGGTCGATGCCCCAGTCGATGCCGATCTCGGGGTCGTCGAAACGCACCGCGCCGTCGCACGCGGGCGCGTAATAGTCCGTGCATTTGTAGATGATCTCGGTCCCCGGTTCGCGGGTGACGAAGCCATGCAGGAAGCCCGCCGGGATCAGCAGCTGGCGCCCGTTCTCGGCGCTCAGTTCGACCCCGAACCACTGGCCGAAGCTCGGGCTGCCACGGCGGAAATCGACGGCCACGTCGAAAAGCCGCCCGCACCCGCAGCGCACCAGCTTGGCCTGCGCATGGGGCGGCGCCTGGTAATGCAGCCCGCGCACCGTGCCGACCTGCGCCGAGACGGAATGGTTATCCTGCACGAAGTCGATGTCGACCCCGGCCTCGGCCAGCCGCCGCCGGTTCCAGCTTTCGCTAAAATATCCCCGCGCATCGCCATGGCGCGCGGGCGTAAGCAGCAAGACACCGGGGAGGCACGTCGTTTCGATCTGCATGGCCGGGTTCCGTTCTGGAATCAGTTACGTTCCCGGCCAGTTCAGTCGATCGAGCCTAAGATAAGCTTAACGTAAACAGCGCGAACGTGCGGTTAGCGGCGGCTCAACCACGGCGCGGAATGATCGCGGCCAACGTCATTCCAGAGCGACAGGATTGCCATGACCGATACCTCCGCCATTCTCGGCCTGCCCTATATCATGCCCTCGCAGGCGCAAAAGCACGTCACCCATAACGAGGCGCTGCGCCATCTCGATGTCATCGTGCAGCTTGCGGTGGTGGCGTTCGAGGCGACCACGCCGCCCGCCGTGCCGGTCGGCGGTACGGTTCACGCGCTTGGCTCCGGCGCGACCGGGGCCTGGGCGGGGCAGACGGCGGGCAAGCTTGCGGCCTATCTGGATGGGGTGTGGAATTTCTTCGCGCCGCAGGACGGCTGGATCGCCGCGGCGGGGGATGATGTACGCGCCTATGCGGGCGGTGAGTGGGTGCGTGTGGGCGCGACGCAGATGCTTGAGGGGCTCGGGATCGGCACAACATCGGATTCGACGAACCGCCTGTCGGTCGTGGCTGACGCAACGCTGCTGAGCCATGCGGGGGCGGGGCATCAGCTCAAGCTCAACAAGGCGGGCGACGGCGATACGTGCAGCCTGATGTTCCAGAGCAACTGGGCGGGTCACGCCGAGATGGGGCTGGTGGGCGATACCGACTTTGCGATCAAGACCAGCGCGGACGGGGTGAGTTTTACCCCGGCGCTGCGTCTTGATGCGGCAAGCGGGATCGCCTCGGGCGCGGCGGTGCAATCGGGACGCACCGACGCGACAGAGGGGCGGCTGATGGCGGTCGGGGCCTTTGGCCTTGGCGCTATCGCCGCCCCGGGCGTGGCCGACATCGACGCGACCGACCTGCCCGCCGGGCTTTACGGCGTCAGCCAGAGCGCGACCGGCACTTTTCCGGCGGGGCTGCCCGCAGGCACTGGCGCAGTGATGGAGATCCTGCGCTACAGCGCCGATTTCGCGCGTCAGATCCTGCGGCCTGCCTTTGCCGCAGGCGCTGTGTGGGAGCGCCTTCTGATCAACGGGACCTGGGGCGCCTGGCGGCAGGTGGGGTTGCCTGCCATGCTGGGCACGGTCTCGCAATCGGGGGGCGTTCCCACCGGGGCGGTGGTCGAGCGCGGCTCGAACACCAATGGCGAGTATGTCCGTTGGGCCGATGGCACGCAGATCTGTACGCGCACGGTGACGGGGGTGGCGGTCAGCACGGCGGCGGGGGCGCTCTGGACCTCGGGTTCGCAAAGCGCCACTTTCGCCATGCCCTTCGCCGCAACGCCCGTGGGCAGCGGCTCGGTCACCAGCGCGGCGAACGCCTGGGTCAATCCCGGCGCGACCTCGACCTCGCAATGGGGTTTCTCGGCTTTCGCCACGGGGTCGCTGACCGGTCAGAGCGTCACCCTGATGGCTACCGGCCGCTGGTTCTGACGAAATCGCATCACCGAACTGCCTCGCCATCGTGCGGGGCGGTTGCCTTTTTGCCCCGCTATGCCCAAGTTGCAGCCAAGCGCCGGACGCCCGGCCAGCCGCAAGGAGCAGAGCATGACCGAGCCGAAAATCGTCACCGTGGGCAATATCGCCATTGGCGGGCAAGAGCCGATCGCGCTCATCACCGGGCCGTGCCAGTTGGAAAGCCTCGACCACGCGCGGATGATGGCGGAGAAGATCGCCGAGGCCTGCGCGCCCACCGGCACGAAGTTCATCTTCAAGGCCAGCTACGACAAGGCCAACCGCTCCTCGATCAAGACGCAGCGCGGCCTCGGCATGGACGCTGGCCTGACGATCCTGTCGAAGATCCGCGACGAGTTCGGCTGCCCGATCCTGACCGACGTGCATGACGCCGCGCAATGCGCGCCTGCGGGCGAGGTCTGCGATGTGCTGCAAATCCCGGCCTTCCTGTGCCGCCAGACCGACCTGCTGCTGGCGGCGGGCGAGACGGGGCGCGCGATCAACGTCAAGAAGGGTCAATTCCTTGCGCCTTGGGACATGGCCAATGTCGCCGAGAAGATCGCCTCGACCGGGAATGGCAACATCATGCTGTGCGACCGCGGCACCTCCTTTGGCTACAACACGCTGGTCACCGACTTCCGCGGTCTGCCGATCATGGCGCAGACCGGCTATCCGGTGGTGTTCGACGCCACCCATTCGGTGCAGCAGCCGGGCGGGCAGGGGATGACCTCGGGCGGGCAGCGCGAGTTCGCGCCGGTGCTGGCGCGCGCGGCCTGCGCGGTCGGTGTCTCGGCGCTTTTCATCGAGACGCATGAAGACCCGGACAACGCGCCCTCGGACGGGCCGAACATGATCCCGGTCGATCAGATGGCAGGCCTGATCAAGACGCTGCGCGCCTTCGACGCGCTGCAAAAGGGCCTCTGATCAGCCAAGCCGCGTGCGCAGTTTCGCAAGGTAGAACTGCAACAGCCGCGCGGCCTCGGCCTCGGTTGCAGCCTCGGTATAGCAGCGAAACTCGGGCGCATTACCCGAGGGACGCAGATGCACGATGGCGCCGTCCTCGAAACGCACCCGCAGCCCGTCGGTCAGATCGAGCGATGCTTCAGCGCCGTTTTCGGTGAAGAACCCGGCCCGCGCGGAGGGGTCGTCACGCAGATCGGCGATAAAGCGGGCCGAGACCTCGGGCTCGATCCCGGCGATGCGGTCCGAGGCGGTGAAGCGCGCAGGCAGCGCCGCCACCAGATCGGCCACTGGCCGCTGCGCGCCGCGCACCGCCGCCAGCACCGCGACAATCGGCAAGAGGCAGTCGCGCGTCATCAGCGGCGCCATGACACCCGCAGGGCCGCGCGCGGCAAAGCCCAGAAGAAAGCCGCCGTTCGCCTCATATCCGCAGATACGCGCGGCGGGGTTGGCGGCCAGGATCTCCTCCATCGCCGCGATCACATAGGGCGAGCCGATGCGGGTGCGCGCGATCCGGGCGAATTCGGGCATCGCGTCGATCATCGTGTTCGACGACACCGGCGTGCAGATCACATCCGCCCCAAGCGCGCGCGCCGTCAGCGCGCCCAGCACATCGCCCGGCACGACCTTGCCCGAGGCATCGCAGAGCATCGGCCGGTCGGCGTCGCCATCGGTCGAGACCAGCGCATCGAGCCGGTTCTGCGCGCACCACTCTGCCAGTTTCGTGCGTGTGCCCGCGTCCACCGCCTCGGTATCAACGGGGATGAAGATGTCCGAGCGCGCCAGCGCGATAACATCGGCCCCCATCGCGCGCAGTGCCACGCCCAAAAGATCGCGCGCGACCGAGCTGTGCTCATAAACCCCAACGCGCAGGCCGCTTAGCGCGGCATGGCCGAAGGCCTCGGTATAGCGGCGCTGGTAGGCCGCGCCCGCCTGACTGCCCGATATACGCGTGCCGCCGCCGGGGCCGGGCGCTGCGCCCAGCGCCGACAGGATGCGCGCCTCGTCGTCTTTCGTGATCTCGCCTGCAGGAGTGTAGAACTTCAGCCCGTTGCGGTCGGCGGGGATATGGCTGCCGGTGACCATGATCGCCGCATGGCCCGCACCCATCGCGGCAAGCGCCAGCGCGGGCGTGGGCAGCGCGCCGCAATCAATCGCGCTCAGACCCGATTGCTCGATGCTGCCCATGACCTCCTCAGCGATCGCGGGTGAGGAGGGGCGCAGATCCCAACCCACATGCACCGCCCCGCCATGCGCGCAGCTTGCCAGAAAGGCGCGCGTGTAATCGGCAACCAGGTCGGGCGTCAGTTCGGTCACAAGGCCGCGCAGGCCGGAGGTGCCAAATTTGGGCGGCATGGTTGTGAACTCCCAGGGCTTGATCGCGGCGACTATGCGACAGCGGGGCGGGGGGCGCAATCGGGCGGGCGGGGCGGCAAAACACGGTTCACGCAATCTTAAGAGGTCGCGCCCTAGCCTCGCGCCACCCCAACGAGCGACCGGCCCCATGACCCCATTCATTTACATCACCCTCGCCGTATTTCGTCCCGACCCCGGCTATCTTGAGGCGCAATTGCAATCGGTTGCGGCGCAGGAGGGGGTCGAAACCCACCTTGTCGCGGTGATCGCGGATCGGGTCTCGGGGCCCATGGTCGCGCGACTTTGCGCCGATCTGGGTCTTGGCCTGACATTGGTCAGCCCCGACAACAATCTCGATTCGGTGCGCGCCTTCGAGGCCGGGCTGGCCCGCGCGCTGACCCTGTCGGAAGAGCAAAACCGCCCCGACGCGCTGTTCGCGCTGAGCGATCAGGACGACATCTGGCACCCCGACCGGTTGGCGCGCGGCGTTGCCGCCTTGGGCGAAGGCCCGGCGATGCTGGCGCATAGCGACGCGCGGCTTGTCGATGCGCAGGGCGCTGTGATCCACCCCTCGATGTTCGCCTATGAGCGGCGCGACCGGCGCCCCGGCCTGCGCGGGCTGCTCTATCGCAACACGATCACCGGGATGACGGTGCTGATGCGCCGCGCGGTGCTCGAGATCGCGCTGCCCTTCCCGGCGCAGGCGGGCATCCATTTCTACCATGACCTCTGGCTTGGGCTGGTGGCTGAAGCGGCGGGGGGCGTGGTGCTGATCGACGCGCCGCTGGTTGATTATCGCCAGCACGGCGCGAATACGGTCGGTGCTGTCTCGCGCGAGCCCTGGCGCCTGCCGCGCTTCGACAACGTCTGGCTGCGCCGCCGTGCGACCAGCTACGCGCTGGCGCGCTATCTGGCCAATAGCACCTATCTGCGCATGGCCGAGGCCGTGGCGAGCGGCCGACTCGCCGATGGGTCCGCACGGATCGCGCCGATCCGCCCCTACCTGCGGCGGCTGCGCGGCGCGGGCAGCTTTGCCGCCGATGCCCTGCGGCTGACGCTGCGCGGCCAGTTCACGCGCGCCCGCATTGCTAGCAGCTTTGCCGTGGTCCATTTCGGGCGCGCCGTCTGGGCTTTGCGCCGCACCCTTGACGAGGGGCTTGATCCCGCGTTGGCCCGATTTGACGAGCGGCTCTATTCCCTCTCGCCCGGCGTTGCACCCCGCGCGGTTGAGCCTGCGCCCGCCCCCACCGCGCATCCGCTGAAAAGCTACCGTGAGCTGATCGACCTGCGCAAATCGGCACGCTGGACCCCGGTCTTCGAGGCACCCGGCCCGGCCATCGTGGTGCTTGTGCCCACCCTCAACCCGACCGAGATTTTCGCGGGGATCGTGACCGCCCTCGACATCGCCATCGGTCTGGCCGAGCGCGGGTTGACCGTGCGCCTTGTTGCCACCGACCTGCCGATGGCCGCGCCCGCAGCCTCGCGCGCATTCGTGCTGAACCGGATGAGCGCGGCGGGTCAGGCCTCGGGCGCGGCCGAGCGGATCTCGCTGCATTGCGGGGTGCAAAGCGCCAGTTTGCCGCTGCATCGCGGGGATCGCTTTCTGGCGACGGCCTGGTGGACGGCCCATGTCGCCGACCGACTGATCCGCCAGCATGGCTTTCTCCACCACCGCTTTCATTACCTGATCCAGGACTACGAGCCCAATTTCTACGCTTGGGGCCCGGAATATGCCGATGCGCTGGCCAGCTACGGGCTGAACTTCGCTCCAATCTTCAACACGACGCTGCTGCGCGACTATTTCCAACAAGAGGGCTTCGCTTTTGCCGGTCGGCAGGCGCTGGCCTTCCACCCCGCCATCGACATCGACCGCTACAGCCGGGGCCAGCGCCGTGCGGCGACAGGGCCGCGCAGGCTGGCGCTTTACGGTCGCCCCGAGGTGCCGCGCAACATGTTCGCGACGGGGCTCGAGGTTATCGCCCGCTTTATCGAGGCCGAGAACCTTCAGCCGGGGCAGATCGAGTTGGTCTCGGTCGGGCTCAAGCATGGGAACGTCAATATGCCCAACGGGCTGCGGCTGATCAGCCTCGGCAAGCTGCCCTATGAGGATTATCCGACGTTCCTGCTCGAGACCGGTGTCGGACTGTCGCTGATGTATTCTCCGCACCCTAGCCATCCGCCGATCGAGATGGCGGCCTCGGGCGTGCGCGTGGTCACGAACAGCTTCGGGCCGAAAGATCTGGGCAGGCTTAGCCCCGCGATCCTTTCCGCCGCGCCCGAGGTGCCCGCGCTGAGCGCAGCCCTTTCGCGCGCCTGGCACAGCGCCCCGGTGAGCGCGCAGGAACGACAGATCTCGCTCAGCGGCCTCGGCCTGTCGCCCGAGGCGATGATCGACGCATTGGCGGCCGAGCTTGGCGCCGGGCTGCCGCAAAACGAACGGATGGTTTCATGAAACGCCAGATTTTGCTCCATGTCGGATCGCCCAAATGTGGCTCGACCTACCTGCAACAGGTGATGCTGAAGAACCGCGCGGCGCTGCTGGATCGGGGCATCCACTACCCCAAGCCGCCCGGCAACCACCCCGGCAATGCGGCCGATCTGCAGGATATCGACGCCGCGCGCCTGACCACGCTGTTCGAGGGGCAGACCCATACCGTGGTGCTGAGCCATGAAGACCTTTACGCCCTGCCGCAGCATGGCAAGGCGCTGGCGGATCTGGCGCAGCGCGAGGGGATCTCGGTCCAGGTCATCGCCTTCCTGCGCCCGTTCAGCGAGTTCATGTTCGGCGATTACTCGCAATTCATGAAGCAGCATTTCGAGCCCTGGCTAAGCGCGCGCAACCCCTATGACGGGCTCGACTTCGACGCGTTCACCCGTCGCCGCGCCGCGATGATCAAGCCTGCCACCTATCTGCGTGGCTGGGCGCGGCTATTCCCCGAAGCGCCGCCTGTCATCGCAAGTCATCGCGCGATCCGGGCAACCTTCGAGGGACTGCTGGGCGCCGATACCGGCATCGACTGGGAGGTGAATCGCAACCTCACCAACCCCTCGCTACGGATGGAGGATTGCGACGCAATTGCCGAGGCGATGCGTGACCCGCAAGTCAACCCGTCCGAGATCCGGGCGCTGCTGCGCGCGGCCTTTCACCGCGTGACTGACTCCGACGCCGGGAAGACGCAAGCGCGGATCGAGATGGCGGAGCAAGCCTTTGCGCCCCAGAACGCGGCGCTGCTGCGCGGTTTTGGCTACGACAACCGCAGGGCCTAGTCCTCGGCCTCGGGCGCGTTCATCAGGCGCTGATGGTGGGCGATGGCAGCCTCCACTTCCTCATGGAAGTGGAGCCTGCCGCCCTCCAGCACGCAGCCATGGTCGCACAGGCGCCGCACCTGACCCATGGCGTGCGACACAACGATGGCGGCGCTGTCTTGCAGGCGCGCCTCGAACAGGGCCTCGCTTTTGGCCTTGAAGGCGGCGTCACCCACCGCCGTGACCTCATCGACAAGGTAGGTGTCGAAGCGGATGCCCATCGAAGAGCCGAAGGCCAGCCGCGAGCGCATCCCTGAGGAATATTCCCGCACGGGCTGGTGGAAATGCGCCCCAAGCTCCGCAAAGTCAGCGACGAAATCGACCAACTCGTCTGTATCGATCCCGTAGACCCGCGCGATGAAACGCACGTTCTGCACGCCCGTCAGATCGGGATGGAAGCTGCCGGCAAAACCCACGGGCCAGGACACCGAGCCGCGCCGCAGCACCCGCCCTGCATCGGGGTCGAGCGCGCCCGAGATCATCCGCAGAAGCGTCGATTTCCCCGCCCCGTTGCGGCCAAGAATTGCAACGGCCCGGCGCGGCGGGAAGATCGTGGAAATGTCCTGCGCGACGATCTTGCGCCCCGACCGGGTGCGAAAGCTCTTCGACAGGCCGCGCAGCTCGATCATCGCCGGTCCCGCAGCGCGTAATAGGCCATGGCCAGGATCGACCAGCCGAGCATCAGCGCCCCCGCCACCGCCGCAAGCAAGACGAAACGGCGCGGATATTCGGCGGTCTCGGCCAGTGTTGGAGGCACATGGCTGGCAAGGTAGCGGGTCTTGCGCTGCGCCTCGGCCAGTGCCGCGTCATAGGCGGCCAGCGCCGCGAGATAGCTCTGCTCGGCGAATTGCAGATCGACAGACAGCGATTCATACTCCCCCACCAACTCCGGGAAGGCCTGCGGATCGCTGGCTTCGGCGCGGCCGAACTGGCTGCGCTCAGCCGCCAGACGCTCGCGGATCACGGCCGCTTTCTGGCGCGCCTGAACCACGCGCACATCCTGCGCCGAGGTATTCTCAAGCAGGAGGTCCAACTCGATCAGCGCGGCGGCAAGCTGTTCCTGAAGCGTGTTGAGCAGCCCCGCCCGGCCCTGCGCATCGCTTGCCGGATCGACGATCTGGGTGCGGCTGCGGAATGCCGTCAGTGCGGTGCGCGCCGCCTTGAGCCGCGCGATTGCCTTGTCGCGATCCTCGCGCGCGTTTCGGATCGTATCCTCGCGCGCGATGGCCGAGAGGCGATTGATCAGCGCGCTGCTCTCCTCATAGATCGCGGTGGCGATGGCCTGGGCAGCGGCGGGATCGAAGGCCTCGACCCGCAGCTCGATCAGACCGGTTGCGCTGTCGTGATAGACATGGACCTGCCGCCGCCAATGGGTCGAGAGCGCCTCGATCCGCCGATCCGTGCCAAGGCTGAAGACCGGATCGTCGGGCCGGGTAAAGGCCGCCGCCAGATCGACGCGCCGATCCACCGCGCGCACAAGCGCCGGGCTTTGGATATAGTCCTGCAGGATATCGCCATCCTGCGGTCCGGAACTGCCCAGCTCGGTCAGCCCGCCGAGGAGCTGCACGGCGGCGCCGACCTCATGCTTGCGGACGGAAAAGGCCACGGTGCTGGCGAACTGATCGCGCGCCACGGCGAAAAGATAGGCCGCCCAGAGGCAGGCCGGGATCACGACGCACAGCACGAAGGTGCCGATCAGCCCGACATGACGCCGGCGCAGGCGCGCGGGCCCCGCCGCGGGGCGGATCTGCGCCACGGTTCGCGGGGTTTCGAGCGGAACTCTGGCGCTTTGCATGGCGGGGCACCCTTTGCTGCGGGACATCCGTATTCCCGCAGCTTGGGCCGGTTGCGCTTAATTTGACGTTAAGCGTGGCAGGATATGCAGGGCGCATGACCGTCGCGCCCTTTCCACCTCGTCCCGCCCAACCGCCCCGCCGCCGCGGGGCCGGGCGCGCCATCGCGGCGCTGATCCTGCGTGAGATGAGCACGAGTTACGGGCGCTCGGCCTTGGGTTATCTCTGGGCGCTGCTCGAACCGGTCGCGGGCATCATGCTGATGGCCCTCTTGTTCTCGCTTGCCTTCAGCGCCCCGCCGCTTGGGACGAATTTCGCGCTGTTCTATGCATCGGGGATTCTCCCGTTCCTGACCTACCTGGAGATCAGCCAGAAGGTCGCGGTGTCGCTGCGCTTCTCGCGTGCGCTGCTGGCCTATCCGGGGGTGACGTTTCTTGACGCGGTTCTGGCGCGCTTTGCGATCAACGCGGTCACGATGGTGACGGTGGCGCTGGTGATCTACGGGCTGCTCTTCTCGATCTACCGGATCAACGCGATCCTCGACCTGCCCGCTATCGCGTTGGGCTTTGCGCTATGCTTTGCGCTGGCACTGGGGGTTGGCACGCTGAACTGCTACCTGCTCACCGCCTTCCCGCTGTGGGAGCGCGCCTGGGCTGTGCTGAACCGGCCGCTGTTCATCGTCTCTTGCGTGTTCTTCGTTTACGATTCGGTGCCCGAGCCCTATCGCGGCTGGCTGTGGTGGAACCCGTTGGTGCATGTCATCGGCCAGACCCGCAAAGGGTTCTATGCGGGCTATGAGGGCGCCTATCTCTCGCCGCTTTACGTGCTGACGGTTTCGGCGATCTGCTTTGCGGCGGGGCTGATCGCGCTGCGCCGCTATCACCGCGATATCGCGCCGTTCTGAGCCGCTCAGATGAAGATGAAGTCGGACGCGTCGAGGTCTTCGATCCAGAAATGCTCCAGAAAGATCGACTGGCCCGCGTAGGAAATCTCGACCCCGCCATCATGGGCTGAAATATCGAGCGCGCCGAACCGTGAGCCGCCGACCGGGGTCACGCCCATCAGGCGGATCTTGTCATAGCCATCCGCGAAATCGGTGATGACATCGGTTTCGCCTGCGAAATACTCGTTGAAGACGAAGGTATCGAGGCCCGGCCCGCCGGTGATCCGGTCATTGCCCTTGCCGGAGTTGATCGTGTCGTCGCCGGTGCCGCCGTCGATCAGGTCATTACCATAGCCCCCGGCGATGAAATCCTTGCCCGCGCCGCCCAGAAGTGTGTCGTCGGCCTCGCCCCCGCCAAGGCTGTCGTCACCATCCCCGCCGATCAGAATATCGCGCCCCGGCCCACCGCCAAGGTTATCGTTGCCCGGCCCGCCATCGACGCGGTCGGCGCCGTAGCTGCCAGCGATCTCGTCATTGCCCTCGCCGCCATAGCATTCGTCGTCGCCCGGCCCGCCGCTCATGTTGTCATGGCCGCCCTCGCCATAGAGCAGGTCATTGTGCGGCCCGCCGCCAAGCGTGTCGTTGCCCTCGCCACCGTAAAGCACGTCATCGCCATCGCCGCCGCCCAGATCGTCGTTGCCCAATTCGCCGTAGAGCACGTCATTGCCCTCGGCCGCGGCGATCGTGTCATCGCCATCCCCGCCGTAAAGCCAGTCATCGCCCTCACGCCCCAGAAGCGAGTCGTCCCCCGCGTGGCCGTAGATCGTGTCGTTGCCGCCATCGCCATCGAGGAAGTCATTCGACGAACTGCCCGAGATCAGATCGGCCAGATCGTCACCCACAATGATCAACGGGGCGGCCCCATTGACGGGCGGCGGAGGGTCGGGCTCGGGCGGGGGGAGCGTTCCGCTTTGCAGCGGGCCGACGGTGACGGTGACATGCGTGCCGCCCATCGCGATCAGCTGCGCGATATCGGATTGCGTCAGCGGCTGGCCCGAGGCGCTGCGCAGGATCAGGGTTTCCGCCCCAAAGCTCAGGATGCCGCCATCGCTGGTCGGCACGAACTGCGCCTGACTGGCGGCGTAGAACCCGCTCCAACCCGACAAGTCGATCCGGTCAACGCCCGGCGCGATATCGGTGATCGTGTCGCTTTTCCCATCGGCGCGCAGCACGAAGACATCGCGCCCCGCCCCGCCCGAAAGCACCTCCGACCCCGCGCCATCGCTCAGGATATCGTCGCCTGCGGTGCCAATCAGGCTGGAGCCCGTGGCCTGCGCGACGATGCCGAAGCTGGATAGATCGACACTATAGCTGCCCAAACCCGCCTCGGCCGAAGCAGTGGTGAAGATACGCAGCGTGTCGCCCTCGATCACTGCGGCGAGGGCGCTGACATTGTCGAGCACCGCCGCGCCGGTGTCGGCCAGCGTGCCCAGATGCACGAGCCGCCCCCATTCGGTCAGCACGAACAGGCTAAGCCCGTCATCGCTGCCCGCCACCACCACGAAAGCATGATCGCCATCCGAGACAACTGCCATCTGCGTGAGGCCCGCGAACCTGGTGCCCAGATCGTCGATCACATGATCGGTCACGCTCAGCGCGCCGCCCGCCCCCACCGCCATCACGGTCAGCGAGGATGACCCCGCCGCGCCCACCACCAGATAGGCGCCCCCGGCCAGTTGCGCCGCGCCGAGCGCCGTAACGGTATCGAGTGGCACGGAATCGAGTTTGCCCAACCCCGACACGGCACTCAGCGCGCCACCCGCATCAAGGGAATAGCCGGTCACGCCATCCTCGGTCGCCGAGCCCACGAAGACATAGCTTTGGCCGCCCACGCTCAGCCAGGCCATATCCGAGATCGCGCCGGCATGGGTCTCGGACGTATCGGCGAGGGTCTGCACCGGGGTCAGAACCCCGTTGGCCCAGGTGAATACCGTCAGACCCGCACCGCTTGCGGGCGCTGCCACCAGATAGTCCTGCCCGCCCGAACTAACCCCCAAAAGCGACACCGCCGTGATCTGCGAGGGCGCAAGCGACAAATAACCGGCCTGCGCGCTGTGATTGCCGATCAGACTGCTGGCAAAGGCCGCCTCGATCTCGGCCACCGACAGGCTTCCCGCGCGGCCCGCGATGGTGGCGGCCAGCCGCGTCTCGGTCAGATGGTAGCGTTCCAGAAGCAGGCTGGGGGCGCCACTTGCACCGATCCCAAAGATGTAGCTGGCGCCAAAGCCGTAATCGGCCACGGTGATCTGGCCGTCCGCGCTGAGCAGGATCGAGGCCATGGGCGAGGGCTGGCTCAGCCCGCCCCCGTAGATTGTCCCGGTGAAAACCAGATCCGACGCCATGCGCCCACCCCTGCCAGAAAGAAACCTCTGCCTGCGAGTGTCACCGATAGCCGTTTCGCAAGTGTTGATAAGGCAGGGTCAGGACAAGAATTGCCGCGCTCAGACCCGGTGATAGGGGGTGCCCGCCACGATCTGCCCGGCGCGGTAAAGCTGCTCGGCCAACATCACGCGCACCAGCATATGCGGCCAGACCATGCGCCCGAAGCTGAGCGACCAGTCGGCGCGGGCGCGCAGCGCGGGCGCGATGCCATCCGCCCCACCGATCACGAAGCTGACGTCGCGCGCCTGATCGCGCCAGCCTGCCAGTCGTTCCGCGAACTCGGGCGATGAAACCACATCGCCGCGCTCGTCGAGCGTGACCAGAACCGACCCCGCCGGGATCGCGCGATCCAGCAGCGCGGCCTCGGCCTCCATGCCGAGGTTCTTCTTGTCCTCGACCTCAATGACTGAGGCCGGCCCGAGCCCGAACGCCCGGCCGGCCTTGCCGAACCGTTCCAGATAGTCGGAGATGAGCTCCAGCTCGGGGCTCTTGCGCAGTCGGCCGACCGCGCAGATCGTCACTTTCATTCAGACGCGCCCGCCAGCCGGCATCCACATCTTTTCGAGCTGGTAGAACTCGCGCACTTCGGGGCGGAACACGTGGACGATGACGTCCTGCGTGTCGATCAGCACCCAGTCGCCCTGATCCTTGCCCTCGATCTTGCAAAGACGACCGAACTCGTCCTTGAGACGCTCGGTCAGCTTTTCGGCGATGGCGCCGACCTGACGCGAGCTGCGCCCCGAGCAGATGACCATGTAATCGGCAATCGACGAGCGCCCGCGCAGGTCGATCGTGACGATATCCTCGGCCTTGTCATCTTCGAGGGAGGAAAGGACGCGCGCCAGAAGCTGGTCGCTCGTCACTTCGGCACCTGCCAGCTTGGCCGTCATGAGTGCCACCTTTGCGCCGGAACTGCCGGACGCGACAGATAAATGAGACAGGACATTGTCCTCCAGAGGTTCAAGCGCCGCCTTTGCCCCGGCGCCGGGCATAATAAAAACGTAACATCGGCGGGGCCAAATCTCAACTTCCGGCCTGCGGATTTTCGCCGCTGGCCGTTGCGTCGGACGTGGACCCACCGAGAACCCGCACTTCGCGCTGCGGGAAGGGGATAGAGATTCCGTTCGCGTGGAACGCATCCCAGAGCGCCAGATACACGGCTCCGCGCACATTGGTAAGCCCCTCGACGGGGTCTTTGATCCAGAATCTGAGCACATAATCGACAGAACTCTCGCCAAATCCGGTGATATGGCACACCGCAGGGCGCGATCTGAGCACGCGCGAGACTGACTGCGCCGCACTGACGGCCAGTTCGCGTACCTTGTGCGGGTCGTCGTGATAGGAGGTGCCGAAGGTCAGGTCGATGCGGACGAATTCATCGGAATGGGACCAGTTGACCACCTGCCCGGTGATCAGATCCTCGTTCGGGATCAGGTATTCCTTGCCGTCGCGGGTCACCACACTGACATAGCGCGCGCCGAGCGAATTGATCCAGCCGAAGGTGTCGCCGATGCTGATCACGTCGCCCGGCTTGATCGACTTGTCGAGCAGGATGATCACGCCCGAGACAAGGTTCGACACCACCTTCTGCAAACCAAAGCCCAGGCCCACGCCGATGGCGCCCGACAGCACGGCCAGACCGGTCAGATCGAACCCCACCGACTTCAATCCGACAAACAGCGCCGCGCCGTAGAACAAGACCTGCATGACCTTGATCACCAGCTCGCTCATCGAGGGCGAGATGTCGGTATTGGCCCGGATACGCGCGGTGGCGCGCCGCGTGACCGCCCGCGCGCCGGAAACCAGCAGCGCCGTCAGCACCATCGCCTTGAGAACCGCCAGTGCCGAAAGCCGGAAGTCGCCAATCGTGATCGCGGCACTGTCGAGCAGCCCCGCCGCCTCGTCCGCAAAACCCAGATAGTAAAGCGCGACATAGATCCATACGCCCCAGGTCACGATCCGCCGCAACAGATCGTTATGGATCAGCCGCGCGAGCATGCCGACCACGAGCCAGGCCGTGACCAGCGTCGCCGCGAGCACCACGATGAAGCGGCGCGAGTAGAAGGGGCTCAGCTCGCTCAGCACGAACACCGCCGACCAGGCGAGCAGGATGAAGATCACGCCGCGCAGGCGCTTGCGAAAGATGATGGCGCTGCGCAGCTGCCGGGGGCTGAGTTCGCGGTTGCGCGCCCAGTCGTCCACCTTGGGCGCAAGCCAGATCCGGCCCAAATGCGCAATTCCGAAACAGACAAGGATGATTGCGAGTTGCCACAGCCGCGAAGGCAGGATGAGCGAGTGGAAGAAGATCTCCACCTGGTGCCAGATCGACTGGATGGTCTTGAGCGTCTCCGGGTTGATGAAGTCCACGTGGCCCTCCCTGAAACCACGATACAGGCAAATCAATTCCCGCCAACACGGTTTCTTTCATTGCCAGACTCGCTCGGGGCGCTTATTTAGCGGCGCATGAGCCGAATTATCGACATGGATGACCGCGCCCGCCTGCGCGAGCGCTTCTACGGCGAAAGCCGTTCCATCCTCGCCCGACTTTGATGTCGGCGCGGGGCCGCGATCATGCGTCCCTGTCGCCTGCGGTCGCCCCTTGCCGGCGCGGCCGCCTGCCCTGACCAATTCACAGCCATCGAAAGAGAGAGCCATGTCCGCTCCCAAAACGCTCTATGACAAGATCTGGGATGCCCACGTCGTTTCCCAGGACGAAGACGGCACCTGCCTGCTGTATATCGACCGCCACCTGGTCCACGAAGTGACCTCGCCCCAGGCCTTTGAAGGTCTGCGCATGGCGGGCCGCCCGGTGCGCGCCCCCGAAAAGACCATCGCCGTGCCGGACCACAACGTTCCGACCACGCTCGATCGCGTCTCGGGCGTGATCGCCAACGAGGAAAGCCGGATCCAGGTCGAGGCGCTCGACAAGAACGCCAAGGATTTCGGCATCAACTACTATCCGGTGAACGACATCCGTCAGGGCATCGTGCACATCGTCGGCCCCGAGCAGGGCTGGACGCTGCCGGGCATGACCGTCGTTTGTGGTGACAGCCACACGGCCACCCACGGCGCTTTCGGCGCGCTGGCCCACGGCATCGGCACTTCGGAGGTCGAGCACGTTCTGGCGACGCAGACGCTGATCCAGAAGAAATCGAAGAACATGAAGGTCGAGATCACCGGCAAGCTCAAGCCCGGCGTGACCGCCAAGGACATCACGCTCGCCGTCATCGGCCACACCGGCACCGCCGGCGGCACCGGCTATGTCATCGAGTATTGCGGCGAAGCGATCCGCGATCTGTCGATGGAAGGCCGCATGACCGTGTGCAACATGGCGATCGAAGGCGGCGCCCGCGCCGGCCTGATCGCGCCGGACGAAAAGACCTTCGAATATGTCAAAGGCCGCCCGCACGCCCCGAAAGGCGCGCAATACGAGGCCGCGCTGAACTGGTGGAAGACGCTCTTCACCGATGAAGGCGCGCATTTCGACAAGGTCGTCACCATCCGCGCTGAAGACATCGAGCCGGTCGTGACCTGGGGCACCTCGCCCGAGGACGTGCTGCCGATCTCGGCCGTCGTCCCGGCGGCGGAAAGCTTTACCGGCGGCAAGGTCGATGCGGCCAAGCGCTCGCTCGACTACATGGGCCTCGAGCCCGGCCAGAAGCTGACCGACATCAAGATCGACGTGGTCTTCATCGGTTCCTGCACCAACGGCCGGATCGAGGATCTGCGCGCCGCCGCCAAGGTGGTGAAGGGCAAGAAGCTCGCCAATGGTGTGCGCGCCATGGTCGTTCCGGGCTCGGGCCTTGTGCGTCACCAGGCCGAGGAAGAGGGTCTGGACCAGATCTTCACCGAGGCCGGGTTTGAATGGCGCATGGCGGGCTGCTCGATGTGCCTCGCGATGAACCCCGACCAGCTGGCCGAATACGAGCGCTGCGCCTCGACCTCGAACCGCAACTTCGAGGGCCGTCAGGGCTACAAGGGCCGCACCCACCTGATGAGCCCCGCCATGGCCGCTGCTGCCGCGATCACCGGTCACCTGACCGATGTGCGCGAGCTGATGGCCGCAGAAGAAATCGCCTGAGGAGCCGCGACGATGGAAAAGTTTCAAAAAGTGACCGGCATCGCGGCGCCCATGCCGCTGGTGAACATCGACACCGACATGATCATCCCGAAGGTCTTCCTCAAGACGATCAAGCGTTCGGGCCTCGGCGTGAACCTGTTCGACGAGATGCGCTATGACCGCGCGGGCAACGAGCTGCCCGACTTCGTGCTGAACAAGCCGCAGTACCGCGACGCCTCGATCCTGATCGCGGGCGACAACTTCGGCTGCGGTTCCTCGCGCGAGCACGCCCCCTGGGCGCTGGCGGATTTCGGCATCAAGGTCATCGTCTCGACCTCGTTTGCCGACATCTTCTTCAACAACTGCTTCAAGAACGGCATGCTGCCGATCGTGCTGCCGCAGGCCGAGGTCGATCTGCTGATGAAGGACGCTGAGAAGGGCGCCAACGCGCGCATGACCGTCGATCTGGAGAACCAGCAGATCACCACCTCGGATGGCGTCACCATTCCGTTCGAAGTGGATGCGTTCAAGAAGCACTGCCTGATCAACGGTCTCGACGACATCGGCCTGACGCTTGAGAAGGTCTCGGCCATCGATACCTTCGAGGCACAGTCGGCGCAGTCGCGTCCCTGGGTCTGATCCAGTTAGTGGCCTTAAACCACTGATATACAAGATATTGGGCCGCCCTCTGGGCGGCCTTATTTTTGCACCATTCTTGGTGCAAAGCGGCACCAGTCACTGGTGATTTGTTTTAAATTTGCGAGGATGGTGATTGAAAGATTGCCTGCCAATCCGGAATTGGGCAAAATGATGGCAAGAATGAGGCAGTCCGCCATAATCCGGCGGCAACAACATGGGACAAGGGGCCGGCATCGTATCGGAACCGTCCGTGGTGAGGGGTTAGAGCGGTGATTTCACGCATTGCAGGGGCGTTGCTGCGCGCAATTCTCGTGGGTCTGGTCATCGTGACCCCCGCGCTTCTGCTTCCTGCCGTGTCGCGTGATACTGTCCAGATCGTTGCTCTCGTGTCGCTCTTCGCAGCGATGTTCATCCTGTTCGAATATGCCTCGGTCTATCCCGGTCTGGTCGAGTTCCGCGACGCGCCGCCCTTCAATCGCATCCGGTTTCTGGCGCTTGCGGGGATCATCATCACCCAGTCGCTGATCATCCTTGACCGGTTCGAGCCTTCGACCCTGACCCAGTTCGTCGATGTGGTCAGCGCAAGCCTCGCTTCCAAGCTCGACTTTCCCTATAGCCCGGTGCGCATCCTCTCGCTGATGCTTCCGCGTGGCACCGACCCGGCGCATGTGGAGCTGCTGCGCACCGTGGGCGGGATCAGCTACCTGATCTCGATCACCACGCTTGGCCTCTTTATTCTGGTGATGCGTCTGGCGGGCTGGCCGACCGCGCGGGGCGGCTTCAACGTCTGGGTCAACCTGCCCACCTTCGACCCGACCGTCGGCGGCGACGTGGTCGAGCAGCTGCGCCGCGACAGCTGGGCCAATATCGCGTTGGGCTTCCTGCTTCCCTTCATCATTCCCGCGATCCTCAAGGCGATCTCGACGACCTTCGAGCCGATCACGCTGGAAACGCCGCAAACGATGATCTGGACGGTGACGGCATGGTCTTTCCTTCCGACAAGCCTGTTCATGCGCGGCCTCGCCATGGGGCGGATCGCCGACATGATCGAGGAAAAGCGCCGCCTCGCGGTTGGCTCGGGCTATCTGGCGGCCTGATCGCCCTTGCTCTGGCCGGGCCTGCTGCCGCTGAAACGCTTCGCATCGCCACCTGGACGCCCGATCTGACCCGCAAGGGGCCGGGCTTGCTACTGCGCGATATTGACGAAGGCAAGGATGCGCAGATCGCTGCCGCCATCGCGGTAATTGCCGAGACCGCCCCCGATATTCTGCTGCTGACCGGCTTCGACTGGGATTTCGACGGCGCCGCGCTGCGTGCCTTTGCCGATCGGCTGGCCGGGGCGGGGGTGGCCTATCCGCATCGCTTCGCCGCGCGGCCCAATAGCGGCATGGCAAGCGGTCTCGACCTGGATGGCGACGGCAAAACGGGCGGCGCGGGGGATGCACAGGGCTTTGGCCGCTTTTCGGGCGAGGGCGGCTTGGCGCTGTTGTCGCGCTATCCGATCGAGACTGAAGCTGCGCAGGATTTCTCGGGCTTTCTCTGGCGCGACCTGCCGGGAAACCTGATCGAGGGCGCGGGCCTCTCGCCCGAGGCGATGGCCGTGCAGCGTCTCTCTTCGACCGCGCATTGGGATCTGTCGCTGCGCGTGGGCGGCCAAAGCCTGCACCTGCTGGCCTGGGCCGCGACCCCGCCGGTTTTCGATGGCCCCGAGGATCGCAACGGCCGGCGCAACCATGACGAGGCCGCCTTCTGGCTGCGCTACCTCGACGGCGATTTGCCCATGACCCCGCCCGGGGGGCCTTTCGTGCTGCTCGGCGACGCGAACCTCGACCCGGTGGATGGCGAGGGCCGCCCCGAGGCGTTACGCGCGCTGCTGGCCCATCCGCGCTTGCAAGATCCCCGCCCCGCCAGCGTGGGCGCGGCCATGGCACCGCAGACCGGGCGCAACGCGCAGCATGGGGGCGAGGCGGCGCTTGATACAGCTGATTGGGACGATGCGCGCGTTGGCAATATGCGCGTCGATTATGTGCTGCCCTCGCGCGATCTGGCGGTGCGCGGCGCGGGCACCTTCTGGCCCGCCCCCGAGGCGCCGATGGCGCGCACAGCCGCAACCGCCTCGCGCCATGCTCTTGTCTGGGTGGATATTTCGCTGCCCTGAGGCGCATTTCCAAGGCTTGTCTTGACCCGGCGGCGGGCATTGGTTAGGCCGCTTCCAACCAATAGACGTTGGAGAAAACGAATGGCCAACCCTTCCATCCTCATCCTTGCCGGCGACGGTATCGGCCCTGAAGTCATGGCCGAGGTGAAAAAGATCATCAGCTGGTACGGCGACAAGCGCGGCCTCGTTTTCGACGTGAGCGAAGACCTCGTCGGCGGCGCCGCCTATGACGTGCATGGCAAGCCGCTGGCAGATGAGACCATGGCCAAGGCACAAGAGGTGGACGCGGTCCTGCTGGGTGCCGTGGGCGGCCCGAAATACGACAACCTCGACTTCTCGGTGAAGCCCGAGCGCGGCCTGCTGCGCCTGCGCAAGGAAATGGACCTGTTCTCGAACCTGCGCCCGGCGCAGTGCTTCGACGCGCTCGCCGATTTCTCGTCGCTCAAGAAAGATGTGGTCGCGGGCCTCGACATCATGATCGTGCGCGAGCTGACCTCGGGCGTCTATTTCGGCACGCCGCGCGGGATCTTCGAAGAGAACGGCGAGCGCGTGGGGATCAACACCCAGCGCTACACCGAGAGCGAGATTGAGCGCGTCGCGCGTTCGGCCTTCGAGCTGGCCAAGCGCCGCGGCAACAAGGTCTGCTCGATGGAGAAGGCCAACGTGATGGAATCGGGCATCCTGTGGCGCGAAGTCGTCCAGCGCATCCATGACGAGGAATATCCCGAGGTCGAGCTGTCGCATATGTATGCCGACAACGGAGCGATGCAGCTGGTGCGCTGGCCCAAGCAGTTCGACGTCATCGTGACCGACAACCTCTTTGGCGACATCCTCTCGGATTGCGCGGCGATGCTCACCGGCTCGCTCGGCATGCTGCCCTCGGCCTCGCTTGGTGCGCCGATGGAGAACGGCCGCCCGAAAGCGATGTACGAACCCGTCCACGGCTCGGCCCCCGATATTGCCGGTCAGGGCAAGGCCAACCCGATCGCCTGTATCCTCAGCTTCGCCATGGCGCTGCGCTACAGCTTCGATCAGGGCGACGAGGCGAGCCGCCTTGAGAAGGCGATCGAGAAGGTGCTGGCCGAGGGCGTGCGCACCGCTGACCTGATGGGCCCCGAGGGCGGCACCGCAGTTTCGACCGTCGAGATGGGCGCCAAGATCATCGAGGCACTCGACGCAAGCCTCTGATCAGCGGCTGACCGATTTGGAACGGCGCGGAGAAATCCGCGCCGTTTTGCGTTGCGTCCTTGCCAAATGCGCCACCCCGGGCGTATGGGAGCGCTAACAGGAGGGTTGCGATGCACGCAGGCAGATCCAACAGCAAGGGGGCGGGGCTCGCCCTGCTGGCGATGGCGATCTACGCGACGCATGATGCCGTGGTGAAGACACTGGGCGAGCGGTACTCGGCCGTTCAGATCATTTTCTTTGCCGCGCTGCTCAGCTTTCCGATCCTCTCGCTCATCATGCTCAAGGACAAACGCGAGGGCCATCTGCGCCCCATCCATCCCTGGTGGGTGCTGGCGCGCGCGATCTGCACCGTGATCACCGGGGTCTGCGCGTTTTACGCCTTTTCGCATCTGCCGCTCGCTCAGGTTTACCCGATCCTCTTCGCGATGCCGCTGCTGATCACGATCCTCGCAATTCCGGTCTTGGGCGAGAAGGTCGGCCCCCATCGTTGGGCGGCGGTGATCATCGGGTTGCTCGGGGTGCTGATCGTGGTGCGCCCGGGGCAGGCCGAGCTGGGCCTGGGCCATATCGCCGCGATGACGGCGGCGCTCTGCGGCTCGGTCGCGTCGATCATCATCCGCAAGATCGGCAATGAAGAACGCTCGGTCGTGATGCTGCTCTCGCCGCTTCTGGGCAACTTCCTGGCCATGGGGGCAGTGCTGCCGCTGGTTTGGGTCCCGCTGGAGCTGCGCGATCTGGGCTTGCTGGCGGTGGTCGCGCTCTTTGGTCTCACGGGGGCCTTTCTGCAGATCCTGGCCTATCGCGAGGGCGAGGCCGCGATCGTCGCGCCGATGCAGTATTCGCAGATCGTCTGGGCGGTGATCTACGGCTGGTTCTTCTTTGGCGAGGGGATTGACGGGCCAACGATGCTTGGCGCGGGCGTCGTCATTGCCTCGGGCACCTATATCGTCTGGCGCGAAAGCACTGCGAACGTGTCGCAAAACCGCCCCGTGCTGCAAACCCGCGGCCGCACGGAAACCGTGACAACACCGCGCTCGTCGCTGTTGCAGCGCGCGCTGAACCTGACCGGTCGCAGCGGCACAAGGTAACGGAAAAGACGCAGAATCCCCCTTGCAAATGCCGGACGGAGTCGGTAACTCGCCTCCACACGGTCGGAGCGTAGCGCAGCCTGGTAGCGCACCTGCTTCGGGAGCAGGGGGTCGGAGGTTCGAATCCTCTCGCTCCGACCAATTTCCCGACATCCTAGCCCAGACAGCCTCCTTTCTGCGCGGGTATGTCCGGCTGCCTTCATCAAGCCTCCCAAATCTGCCTTCGGCATGGGCTTGGCAGTCCGGTTCACATTGGGCCCCGCGCCTTTTTGCGCGCCCGCGGCGCGCCTGCCCCGGCATTCCACGCTCACACCCTGGCGAGGGGAAACCGTCGCAGTTGCCCGTGGCGCTGCGGGCGCGTAAAAGGGCGCGAACCCTACAGGAGGCCCCGATGACCCGTCCGAAACCTGTCGTGCTGTGCATTCTCGATGGCTGGGGCGAGCGCGCCGAGATCGAGGGCAACGCGCCTGCGCAAGCCAACACCCCCAACCTTGACCGCGTCTTCGCGACATGCCCCAAGGCCACGCTGATCACATATGGCCCCGATGTCGGCCTGCCGACCGGGCAGATGGGCAACTCTGAGGTTGGGCACACCAATATCGGCGCGGGTCGCGTGGTGGCGATGGATCTGGGCCAGATCGACCTCGCAATCGAGGATGGCTCCTTTTTCCAAAATGAGGCGATCTTGAAGTTCACCGAGACGGTGAAGATCGCTGGCGGTCGCGCGCATCTGATGGGCGTGATTTCGGATGGCGGCGTTCATGGCCATATCGAACACACGCTGGCCGCCTGCAAGGCGCTGGCCGGGGCGGGCGTTCCGGTCGTGGTCCACGCGATCACCGACGGGCGTGACGTGGCCCCCGACAGCGCCGCGCGCTTCATCGACGATTTCGTGGCGCGCCTGCCCGAGGGCTGCACCCTCGGCACGGTGATCGGGCGCTACTGGGCGATGGATCGCGACAACCGGTGGGAGCGCGTGGGCCTCGCCTATGACGCCATGGTCAAGGCCGAGGGGCTGCATGCCGCCACGCCGGCCGAGGCCGTCGCGCAATCCTATGCCAAGGGCGAGATGGACGAATTCATCAAGCCCACCGTGATCGCGGGCTACACCGGCACCGCCGATAATGACGGCTTCTTCTGCCTGAACTTCCGCGCCGACCGCGCGCGTGAGATCCTGCGCGCGCTCGCCGAGCCCGGTTTTGCCGAGCTCGATACCTCGGCCCGCCCGAAATGGTCGGCGCTACTGGGGATGGTCGAGTATTCGGTCGATCACAGCAAATACATGGACACCGCTTATCCCAAGCGCGACATCGTCAACACTTTGGGCGAGTGGGTCTCGAAACAGGGGCTGACACAGTTCCACCTGGCCGAAACCGAGAAATACCCGCATGTGACCTTCTTCCTCAATGGCGGCAAGGAAGCACCTTGGGAGGGCGAGGATCGCTTCATGCCGAAATCGCCCAAAGTCGCGACCTACGATCTGCAACCCGAGATGAGCGCGCCCGAGGTCACCGACAAATTCGTCGAGGCGATCGAGAAGGGCTATGACCTGATCGTGGTGAACTACGCCAACCCCGACATGGTCGGCCATACCGGCAGCCTGCCCGCCGCCATCGCCGCCTGCGAAGAGATCGACCGCGATCTGGGCCGCGTGCTGGCCGCGCTGGAAAAGGCCGGGGGTGCGATGATTATCACCGCCGACCACGGTAACTGCGAAACCATGATCGACCCGGTGACGGGCGGCCCGCACACGGCGCATACCACGAACCCGGTGCCGGTGGCGCTGGTCGGCGGCCCGGCGGGGGCCACGCTGCACAAGGGCCGTCTGGCCGATCTGGCGCCGACGCTGCTTGACCTGATGCAACTGCCCGTGCCGCCCGAAATGACCGGCAAGTCGCTGATCGGGCGGTGATGCGCGCCACCCTACTTGCCTGGATGCTGAGCGCCTCGGCGGCGCTGGCCAGCCCTGCCGCCGACAGCGCGTTGCAGGCGGCCGAGGATCTGCGCGCCTCGATCACTGCGTTGGATGAGGCGCAGACCAAGGCCGACCGCATCGCCGCGCTGACCGAGACGCTGACTGCTTATGAACGTGGCCTCGGTGCGTTGCGTGACGGGTTGCGCCGCGCCGTGATCCGCGAGCGCGAGATCAAGGCGGGCTTCGATGCGCAGCGCGACCAGATCGGGCGGCTTCTGGGTG
This sequence comes from Sedimentimonas flavescens, assembly GCF_019264375.1. GTDB lineage: Bacteria > Pseudomonadota > Alphaproteobacteria > Rhodobacterales > Rhodobacteraceae > Rhodobacter > Rhodobacter flavescens. Next base: position 181,747 of record NZ_JAHVAI010000007.1, read on the forward strand.
TGATGAGCACGATGGAGCAATCCGAAGGGCCGCTCTTGCTGCTGCACCCAACGGGGCCTCTTGGCTCGGCGCGCTCGGGCATGGTGCTGGGGGCAGTGACCCCGGCCCTGCAGGCCGAGGCCGAGGCGATGCGCGGTGAGCTGGAAGAAATCGCCACCCTACGCGCCCTGCAAAAGAACGCGGCCGCGGTGCTGGAGGGCGGGCTTGCCTCGGCCCAAGCGGCGCGCACCGCGCTGAGCGAGGCGATCGCGCAGCGCAGCGCCCTGCCGGGGCGCTATCTGGAAGACCCCGAAGATCTGCGCCTGCTTGTCGAAAGCGCCGATACGCTGGAGGGCTTTGCCACCGGGCTGACCGGCCTCGACTATGACATCGGCCCGCCGCTTGAGGATTTCGCCAGCGCCCGTGGAACGTTGCCCCTTCCGGTCATGGGATCGGTGCTGCGCAAGTTCAACGAGGCCGACGCCGCAGGCATCCGCCGCCCCGGCCTTTTGATCGCCACGGCCCCCTCCGCGCTGGTCGCTGCGCCCTGGCCTGCGACGATCCGCTACCGCGGGCCGCTGTTGGACTACGGAAATGTGATGATCGTCGAGCCCGCAGAGGGCTATCTTCTGGTTCTGGCGGGGCTTGGCACGGTCTATGGTGAAACCGGCGATGTGCTTGAGCGCGGCTCTCCCATCGGGTTGATGGGTGGCGCCGAACCGGGCGCACAGGAATTCGGGGCGGAATTCGTTCAGGCGGCGCAAGATGGCGGTGGCGCAGGACGGACGGAGACGCTTTACTTGGAATTGAGAGAGGGCGATGCGCCCGTGGACCCCGCCGCGTGGTTCACCCAAACCAGAGACCAGTAGGATCAAGGGTTAAGAATGAAGAAGTTCGTGATGGCCGCAATTGGCGGCACCGTTGCCGGGGCGCTGATCTCCACGCAGATTGCAGCCCCCCTTCTGGCCCAGGAAGCGGCCAAGCCGGTGTCGGTCTATGAGCAGCTCGACCTGTTCGGCGACATCTTCGAACGCATCCGTCAGGACTATGTCGAGCAGGTGGATGACAAGAAGCTGATCGAGGCCGCGATCAACGGCATGCTCAGTTCGCTCGATCCGCATTCGAGCTACCTGCCGCCCGACGATTACACCGATATGAAGGTGCAGACGCGCGGCTCGTTCGGCGGTCTGGGGATCGAGGTCACGCAGGAAGAGGGCTTCGTCAAGGTCGTCTCGCCGATCGACGGAACCCCCGCGGCTGCGGCCGGCATTCAGGCCGGAGATTTCATCACCCATGTGGATGGCGAAAGTGTGCTGGGGCTGACGCTCGATCAGGCGGTGGACAAGATGCGCGGCCCAGTCGGCAGCGAGATCTCCATCACCGTCGTGCGCGAAGGCACGCCCGAGCCGTTCGACGTGGCCATCACCCGCGACACGATCAAGCTGACCGCCGTGAAGAGCCGGGTCGAGGGCACCACCGTCGTGCTGCGCATCACCACCTTCAACGACCAGACCTTCTCGAACCTTGAAGAGAACCTCAAGAAATCGGTCGAGGAAGCGGGCGGCATCGACAAGGTGAACGGCTTCGTCATCGACCTGCGCAACAACCCCGGCGGGCTGCTCACGCAGGCGATCTCGGTTTCCGATGCCTTCCTGAATGCGGGCGAGATTGTCTCGACCCGCGGTCGCAGGGCCGAGGAGAGCGAGCGTTTCAACGCAACCCCGGGCGATCTGGCGCAGGGCAAGCCGATGGTCGTCCTGATCAATAGCGGTTCGGCCTCGGCTTCCGAGATTGTTACCGGCGCGCTGCAAGATCATCGCCGCGCCATCGTTGTCGGCACGAAGAGCTTCGGCAAGGGCTCGGTGCAGACCGTGATCCCGATCCAGGGCGAGGGCGCCATGCGCCTGACCACGGCGCGCTACTACACGCCCTCGGGGCGCTCGATCCAGGCGCTTGGCATCGCGCCCGATATCGTCGTGGAACAACCCGCTCCGCCGCCGGTGACCGAAGAGGAAGACGAGGACAAGCGTGCCCCGCGTTCCGAGGCTGATCTGCGCGGCGTTCTGTCGAATGACTCGATGACCGACGATGAAAAGCGTCAGGCCGAGGAAGAGCTGAAGAAAGCCGAGGATGCTGCCAAGCTGCGGATTGAGGATTACCAGCTCGCCTATGCGATCGACATCCTCAAGGGCCTCTCGGCCATCGCCACCGCGCCCGAAAGCATCGTAGCTGCGCCCGCGAACTGATACCGGGGGCCTTCGGGCCCCCTTTTTTCTTGCCACGGATACCCCCAATGACGCCCGAACAGATCGCAGCGCTGCCCTATCGCAAGAATGTGGGGGTTGTGCTGATCAACCCGCAGGGGCTCGTGTTCACGGGCCAGCGGCTCGACAGCCAGGTGCCCGCCTGGCAGATGCCGCAGGGCGGGATCGATGAGGGCGAAAAGCCCAAAGAGGCCGCGCTGCGCGAGCTGTGGGAAGAGACCGGCGTGCGCCCCGACCTGGTCGAGAAACTCGCCAAGACGCAGGACTGGATCACCTATGATCTGCCCGCCGATCTGGTGGGCAATATCTGGAAGGGCCGCTATCGCGGGCAGAAACAGAAATGGTTCCTGTTCCGCTTCCTGGGCGATGACAGCCAGGTCAACATCGCGACCGAACACCCCGAATTTGCGGTCTGGTCGTGGAAGCCCCATACCGAGGTGATCGAAGGCATCGTGCCCTTCAAGCGCGCGGTCTACGAGGCGGTCTTCGCCGAGTTCCGCGACTTCTTCGCCTAGAAATCCAGCCCGAGGTCGAGCGTGCGCGCCGAATGCGTCAGCGCCCCCGACGAGATGTAATCCACCCCCGTCGCGGCCACTTCGGCGATGCGCTCAAGGCGCATGTTGCCCGAGGCCTCCAGCACCACGCGGCCCGCGTTGAGCGCGACGGCCTTGTGCAGGGTGGGGGTGTCCATGTTGTCGAGCAAGATGACATCGGCGCCGCCGACCTCCAGCGCCTCTTCAAGCTGCGCAAGGCTGTCCACCTCCAGCTCGATGCGCATCATGTGGCTGCGCGCGGCACGGGCGGCCTCTAGCACGGCGCGAATGCCACCGGCGGCGGCGACGTGGTTGTCCTTGATCAGGATAGCATCCGACAGGCCGAACCGGTGGTTCGAGCCACCGCCATGCGCCACGGCCATCTTTTCCACAACGCGCAGACCCGGCGTCGTCTTGCGGGTGCAGGTCACGCGGGCCTTGGTGCCCTTGGTTTGCGCAACAAAGGCCGCCGTCATCGTGGCAATGCCGGTCAGGCGGCCCGCGAAGTTCAGCGCGACGCGCTCACCCATCAGGATCGAGCCCGCATCGCCCTCGATCGTCATCAGCGTCTGGCCCGGCGCACAGGGCTGACCATCGGCCACCCGCGTTTCGACCTTCAGGCCGGGATCGACAAGGCGGAAGGCAATCGCCGCGATCTGCATCCCAGAAACCACGCCCGGCTCGCGCGCATTGAGCCGCGCGACATAGCGCGTGCCCGCCGGGATCACCGCGCGGGTCGTCACGTCGCCCATCGGCGTAAGGTCTTCGGTCAGCGCCGCGCGGACCAGCGGTTCGAGGATGAAATCGGGAAGCGTCGCGGTCATGTTTCCTCCAGCGCGCGGGTGCGGATCTCCAGCGCCTCGGCAAGGGTCATATGGGTGCGTTCGGCCTGCGCCGGATCGGCCTGCGGATAGTCCGAGCGATAATGCCCGCCCCGGCTTTCCCGGCGCCTGAGCGCGGCGGCAGCAATCAGCGTCGCCGTCGCGGTCATGTTGCGCATGGATTCCGAGGTCGCCTCGGCCTCGATCCCGGCGATCACGTGCAGGGTATCGGTCAAGCCCTCGGCGTCGCGCACAACGCCCACGCCATCGGTCATCGCGTGACGCAGGCGAGCCACGGCGGCCTCGTCAATCGCCTCGGTGCCCGGCGGGAAGCTCAGCGTCACCAGATCGGCCGGGGCGGGCGCGCCTAGCGCCTTGCCGATGCCAAGCGCGCAGATCCGGGCATAGACCAGCGCCTCCAGCAACCCGTTCGAGGCCAGTCGGTTCGCGCCATGCAGCCCGGTCGAGGACGCCTCGCCGCAGACCCAGAGGTTATCCAGCGACGCGCGCCCCTCGTGGTCGGTATCGACGCCGCCCATGTGGTAATGCGCGGCGGCGGCAACCGGGATCGGCTGCGAAACAGGGTCTATTCCAGCACGTTTGCAGGCTTCAGCCACGGCGGGGAAGCGGGTCAGAACCTCGTCGCCCAGAACTGCGCGGGTATCAAGCGCTGGCTCGCGCCCGGCCTGACGCTCAAGGTAAACGGCGCGGGCCACGATGTCGCGCGGCGCGAGTTCAGCCAGTTCATGCACAGCCAGCATGAAGCGCTCGCCGCGGTTGTTGATCAGGATCGCACCTTCGCCGCGCAAAGCCTCGGTCGCCAGCGGCGCCGGGTCTTCGCCGGTGGCGATGGCGGTGGGGTGGAACTGCATGAATTCCGGATCGGCGATGCGGGCGCCCGCGCGGGCCGCCATGCCGATGACCTGCCCGCGAATGCGCGGCGGGTTGGTGGTGACGGCGAACAATCCGCCCGATCCGCCGCCCGCCAGCAAAACCGCCGGAGCGCGCACCAGCGTACGCCCCGAGGGTTCATGCGCGCGCTCGACCCAGACGCCGGTGACCTTGCCGCCCTCGACCTCAAGCCCCGAGGCGATGACGCCCTCGGCCACCTGCACGGACGGGGTCTGGCGGACCTCGGCGATCAGGGTCTGCATGATCTCACGCCCGGCCTGGTCGCCCTTGACGCGCACGACGCGCGCGGTCGAATGCGCGGCCTCGCGCGACATGACATAGCCACCCGAGGCATCACGGTCGAAGGGCGTGCCGAGATCGGTCAGATCAAGGATATGGCGCCGCGCCTCTGCGGTGACCAGTCGCGCCACCTCGGCATCGACGGTGCCTGCGCCGGCATATTTCGTATCCAGCGCATGAGCCTCGGGCGTGTCGCCCTTGGCCATCGCGGCAGCAACCCCACCCTGCGCCCAAGCCGACGATGCACCTTCACCCAGCGTTTCGGGCGAGATCACCAGAACCGGCCGCGGCGCAAGTTTCAGCGCCGCATAAAGCGCGCCCAGACCCGCGCCGACGATGATGACGCGTTGGGTCTCGATAGTGGTCACTTGGCAATTTTCCGCGACAGCTCGATCATCCGCTCGACTGCGATGCGCGCCTTGGCAGCGATCTCGGGATCGACGAAGACCTCAGCCTGACCGCTGTGCAGCGACCAGAGGATCTTCTCGAGCGTGATCTTCTTCATATAGGGGCACATGTTGCAGGGGCCGACGAAATCGACCTCGGGCAGGGCATCCGCGATGTTCGAAGCCATCGAGCATTCGGTGACCAGCATCGCCTTTTGCGGCTTTTCGCGCTCGACATAGCTGATGATCCCCGAGGTCGAGCCCGAGAAATCCGAAACGCTGACGACCGAGGGCGGGCATTCGGGGTGTGCGATCACGCGGGTCTCGGGGTTCCATTTGCGGAACTCGGTGATGTCCTCGGCGGTGTATTGCTCGTGCACGATGCACGAACCGGCCCACCAGACGACCTTCTTCTGCGGAACCTGCTTGGCCACGTTCTGCGCCAGATACTGGTCGGGCGTCATGATGACGACGTCGCTCTCCATCGCGGCCACGATCTGGGCCGCGTTCGACGAGGTGCAGCAGATGTCCGAAGCGGCCTTCACCTCGGCAGTGGTGTTGACGTAGCTGACAACCGGCGCGCCCGGATATTGCGCACGCATCGAGGCGATGCCCTCGGCGGTGATCGACTCGGCCAGCGAGCAGCCCGCCGCCATGTCGGGGATCAGCACACGCTTGGCAGGGTTCAGGATCTTCGAGGTCTCGGCCATGAAATGCACACCGCATTGCACGATGGTGCCAGCCTCGACCTTAGTCGCCTCGATCGCCAGTTGCAGGCTGTCGCCGACCACATCGGCCACGCCGTGATAGATCTCGGGCGTCATGTAGTTATGCGCCAGGATCACCGCGTTCTTCTCGGCCTTCAGCCGGTTGATCGCGCGAATATAGGGGGCGTAGCGGGCGAAATCGACCAGCGGAACCACGCGATCCATCTTGGCATGGATGTCGCGCATCTCTTCGGCCAGCGCCATCGAGGGCGCGAGGTCATAGGCCTCGGCCAGCGTCGCGCGCATCGCAGCAAAGTCCAGCATGGGTATCCTCCCCCAAAACCGAGAACGGAGTTGCATGTAAGGGTAATGGCGTTGGGGTTAAATGGGAAAAATGCCTTTTGTAACGCATTTGTTGTAAAATACGGCCCTTGGGTCAGGCAAATCGCTTCCAGATCGCGCTATCGCCCAGCTTGGCGACGAAGGCGGCGTGCGCCTCGGCCTCGGCCTCGGTGATGCGTGGGGGCAGGGGTGCGGGGCGCGCATGGGGCCGCCATTGCTCAGCCGCGCCGTGGCCCTGGCTGTCCGAGGCCTCGATCGACAGGCCAAAGCCCGGCTGACGGCCACCGATCAGTTCCAGATAAACCTCGGCCAGGATTTCACTGTCGAGAAGCGCGCCGTGCAGCGTCCGCGCCGAGTTGTCGATGCCGAAGCGGCGGCAGAGTGCATCAAGCGAGGCGGGCGAGCCGGGAAACTTGCGCCGCGCGATCATCAGTGTGTCGAGCGCGCGATCATTGGCGATCAGCGGCTTTTTCACCCAGCTCAGCTCGGCGTTGAGGAACTTCATGTCGAAGGCGGCGTTGTGGATCACGAGCTTCGAATCCGGGCCGATGAAATCGAGGAAGTCCTGTGCGATCTGCCCAAACTTGGGCTTGTCGCGCAAGAAGTCGTCGCCAAGGCCGTGAACCTCGAAGGCCTCTTTCGGCATGGCGCGTTCGGGGTTGATGTACTGGTGATAGGTGCGCCCGGTGGGGACGTGGTTGAACAGCTCAAGCGCGCCGATCTCGACGATCCGATGCCCTTCCGAGGGTTCGAAGCCGGTGGTTTCGGTGTCCAGAACAATCTCACGCATGGCCGCCCCTGATCTGCGCAATCAGGTGTCGCACGGCGGCGCGGGTCTGATCAAGCGTCAGGGTCTCGATCACATGATCGGCGCGGGCGCGTTTCTCGGCATCTGGCAACTGGCGCGACAGGATCATGGCCAGTTGTTCCTCGCTCATCTGTCCGCGCGCCAGAACACGGGCGCGCTGCACTTCGGGTGGGGCCGAGACCACAAGCACCGCATCGCAAGCCGCATCAGCGCCGGTTTCATACATCAAGGGAATGTCGAGCAGGATCAGATCGGCATCGGCATGTTGCGCGATGAAGGCGCTGCGCGACGCCGTGGTCAGCGGATGAACGATGGATTCAAGCCGGGGCAGAGCCCGCTTATCGGCCTGCAATGCCTCGCGCAGGCGGGCGCGATCAACCGCTTCATCCACGACAACACCGGGGAAGGCGGCCGCAATCGGGGCCACCGCCGCGCCGCCCGGGGCGTACAGCGCATGCACCGTGGCATCCGCATCCCAGATCGGCACGCCTTCCTCGGCGAACATCTGCGCGGTCGTGGACTTGCCCATGCCGATGGAGCCCGTCAGGCCCAGAAGAAACGGGCGGCTCATGCGCGCAGGACCGCGTCGCGCAGCTCTTGCGTGACCTCGGGGCGTTGGCCAAACCAGCGCTCAAACCCCGGCACGGCCTGATGCAGCAGCATGCCCAAACCATCGACCGTCGCGCAGCCCATCGCCTCAGCCTCTTGCAGAAGATGCGTGCGCAGGGGGGTGTAGACGATGTCGGTGACCACGGCCGAGGGCGAGAGCGCATCAAGCGGCACCCGGAACTCGGCCTTGCCGTCCATACCAAGCGACGAGGTATTCACCACCGTCGCAGCACCTTCGAGCATATTGCCCGCCTGCACCCAGTCATAGACAACAACGCGGGCGCCGAACTCGGTGCGCAGGTTCTCGGCCCGGGCGCGGGTGCGGTTGGCGATGCGCACCTCGGGGCAGCCGACCTCAAGCAGCGAGGCAACGATGGCGCGCGCCGCGCCGCCCGCGCCAATCACCACCGCGGGCCCTGCATTCGGCTGCCAGCCCGGCGCACCGTCACGCAGGTTGGCGATAAAGCCGTAACCATCGGTATTGTCGGCGTGGATCTTGCCATCAGGGCGGAAGATCAGCGTATTCGCCGCGCCGATCAGCGCCGCGCGGTCCGAGACGACATCGGCAAGCGCCAGCGCAGCCTCTTTATGCGGGATGGTGACGTTGCAGCCGACAAACCCGGCCTTGGGCAGGGTGCGCAGCACGGTTTCCAGATCGTCCCGCGCCACATCCATCGGAATGTAGTGCCCCTTGATCCCGTAATGCTTCAGCCAATAGCCGTGCAGCGCGGGCGAGCGCGAATGGGCAATGGGCGATCCGATCACTCCGGCCAGAGGAATTCGGGGGTGATCCGTCATGTCGTCAGCTCTCCTCGCGCGCGCAGCCAGTTCAGAAATTCGATCAGGGGCAGGCCCAGGACGGCAAAGTAGTCGCCTTCGAGGCCCGAGAAAAGCCGAACGCCCTCCTCTTCCAGCTTATAGCAGCCGACTGCGTGACGGATGCTGTCCCAGTTGCGGGCCACATAATCGGTGATGAACTCGTCGGACAGCGGATGCATGGTCAACCGCACCTCGGCCACGTGCCGCCAGAGAGGGCGACCATCGCGCATCGCCACCAGCGCCGAGAGCAGCCGATGCGTGCGCCCCGACAGCGCGCGCAATTGTTCAACTGCCTGCTCGGGGCTTTCGGGTTTCGCGAATATGCGGCCTTTCAACTCCAGCACCTGATCGGCGCCGAGCGTCAGTACACCCGGATTGGCGGCCGAGACCTTGGCGGCCTTCATCTCGGCCAGCGTGTCGGCCACGTCGCGCGGGTTCGCGCCTTCGGCCTCCAGCGCATGGCGGATCATCTCTTCATCGATCCGGGCAGGGCGGGTTTCCACTACCAGCCCCGCATTGCGCAAAAGCTGCGCGCGGATGGCGGATTGCGAGGCAAGGATCAGCAACAGGCTCATGTGGATAAAACTCGGGAGAAGCCTCGGGGAAAGGCTGTGGGTGCAATTGTGGGTTTCATTTCCTCCCCAATGACGGGGGCTTTTGTCAAGGAAAGGCGCGAATTCTCCACCTGTGGGACCGGCTTCGCGGCAAATGTGGGATTTTTGCACAGCCCACAGACTGTACGCCTGCTATGCGCAAAGATATCAACTGACCAGCAGGCTGTAACAAACTGTTCTTATTGGAAGTTTCTGGGATTTCCACAGAAACCGCTCGGATTGACCGAATATCTGTCCAGACTCTGGATAAGTTCTGAAGAACCCTGTAATCCACATGACCCACAGGGCCTACATCCATCATCATCTTTTCTTTTATAAAGAATTTTATTTAGAAGTAGCCTGCGGCAAGCGAGGGACCCATGACCGACATCCTGTCCGACTACTACCTTTGGGTGAAAAGCTTTCACGTGATGTCCGTGCTCGCCTGGATGGCCGGGTTGTTCTACCTGCCACGGCTTTACGTCTATCATGTCGAGGGGCTGAAAAAGCAGGGCGTGGAGCGGGACTCGGACATGGATCTGCTGTTCCGTCATCAGGAGCGGTTGCTGCTCAAGGCGATCATGAACCCTTCGCTGATCGCGAGCTGGCTGTTCGGCCTGATGCTGGTCTTCACGCCTGGGATCGTCGATTGGGGCAGCGTCTGGCCGTGGACCAAGGCGGCCTCGATCCTGGGTATGACCTGGTTCCATATGTGGTGCGCGCGGCAACGCAAGGCGCTGGCCGATGGCTCAAACACGCTCACCGGCCGCCAGTACCGCATGATGAACGAGGTTCCGACGCTATTCATGGTGGTGATCGTCATCTCGGTGATCGTCAAATTCTGAGCATTCGTTGACTCAACGGGCCTTAGCGCGTAAATGCGGGGCAAGCCCCGGCCGTCCGGCCGATCGGTTCTTCGGAATATTTCTCTGATTTGCGCGCCGGCCCCGCCGGTGCTGGCACCGTTACAAGGTGGGATTCCCCATGAGCACTGAACGTTTGAACCTCTCTGACCTGAAGGCGAAAAGCCCGAAGGACCTGCTGGCCATGGCCGAGGAATGGGAGATCGAAAACGCCTCGACCATGCGCAAGGGCGAGATGATGTTCTCGATCCTGAAAGAACATGCCGAGGACGATATCGTGATCGGCGGCGATGGCGTGCTTGAAGTGCTTCAGGACGGCTTCGGCTTCCTGCGCTCGCCCGAGGCGAACTACCTTCCCGGCCCCGATGACATCTATGTCTCGCCCGAGATGATCCGTCATTTCAGCCTGCGCACCGGGGATACGGTCGAGGGCATCATCCGCGCCCCCGGCGAGAATGAGCGTTACTTCGCCCTTACCGGCGTCGAGCAGATCAACTTCGAAGACCCGGAGCGCGCGCGCCACAAGGTCGCCTTCGACAACCTCACGCCGCTCTATCCCGATGAGCGCCTGAAGATGGAAATCGAGGATCCGACGATCAAGGATCGCTCCGCCCGGATCATCGACCTGGTGGCCCCGATCGGGAAGGGGCAGCGTTCGCTGATCGTGGCGCCGCCGCGCACCGGTAAGACGGTGCTGCTGCAAAACATCGCCCACTCGATCGAGAAGAACCACCCCGAGTGCTACCTGATCGTTCTGCTGATCGACGAACGCCCCGAAGAAGTCACCGACATGCAGCGCTCGGTGAAAGGGGAGGTGATCTCGTCGACCTTCGACGAACCGGCGACGCGCCACGTGGCTGTGGCCGAGATGGTCATCGAGAAAGCCAAGCGCCTGGTCGAGCATAAACGAGATGTTGTGATCTTGCTTGACTCGATCACAAGACTTGGTCGTGCCTATAACACTGTCGTGCCGAGCTCGGGCAAGGTTCTGACCGGTGGTGTGGACGCCAACGCCCTGCAACGCCCGAAGCGTTTCTTTGGTGCGGCGCGGAATATCGAAGAGGGCGGCTCGCTCACCATCATCGCCACCGCGCTGATCGATACCGGATCGCGCATGGACGAGGTGATCTTCGAAGAATTCAAAGGCACGGGTAACTCGGAGATCGTGCTCGACCGCAAAGTGGCCGACAAGCGCGTCTTCCCGGCGATGGATATCCTCAAGTCCGGCACCCGGAAGGAAGACCTGCTGGTCGATCAGAAGGATCTGCAAAAGACCTACCTGTTGCGCCGTATCCTCAACCCGATGGGCACCACGGATGCGATCGAGTTCCTGATTTCGAAGCTCAAGCAGACCAAGACCAACGGCGAATTCTTCGAGTCGATGAACGGCTGACGCCCGGAGGGGCTCATGGACACGATCTTTGCTCTGGCCACCGCCCGCGGCAAGGCGGGGGTGGCCGTCATTCGTATTTCCGGCCCGCGCGCCTGGATCGCGGCCGAAGCGCTGGCGGGCAACCTGCCCGAACCGCGCGTGGCGGGGCTGCGCCGGTTGCGTCTGGGGGCGGAAGACCTCGACGAGGCGGTTGTGCTGTGCTTCCGGGGCGGCGCGAGCTTCACCGGCGAGGACGTGGCCGAGCTGCATATCCACGGCGCTATCGCCACGGTGGCGGCGGTCTTGCAGGCGCTTGGCCGGATCGACGGGCTGCGACTGGCTGAGCCGGGTGAGTTCACGCGCCGTGCGCTGGAAAACGGGCGGTTGGATCTGGCGCAGGTCGAAGGGCTTGCTGATCTGATCGACGCCGAGACCGAAGCGCAACGCAAGCAGGCGCTACGGGTTCTGTCGGGCGCTGTGGGGCAGGTTGTCGATCAATGGCGGTCCAAGCTGGTGCGCGCCGCCGCGCTGATCGAGGCGACCATCGACTTTGCCGATGAAGAGGTGCCCGTCGATGTTTCGCCCGAAGTGCTCGATCTGATCGGGGGCGTCGCGCAGGACATTCGCCGCGAGTTGGGGCGGCTGTCGGCGGCGGAGCGGATTCGCGAGGGGTTCGAGGTTGCCATCGTCGGCAATCCGAACGCGGGCAAATCCACGCTGCTCAACGCGCTGGCGGGGCGCGAGGCGGCGATCACCTCGGAAATCGCGGGCACGACGCGCGACGTGATCGAGGTTCGGATGGATCTGGCCGGGCTCGCGGTAACGCTGCTCGATACCGCGGGGTTGCGCGAAACCGAGGATGTGGTCGAGGCCATCGGTGTGCGCCGCGCATTGGAGCGCGCCGGACAATGCGATCTGCGGATATTCCTGCTTGATCAGGATGAAATCCCGCTGATCCAGCCGCAGGACGGCGATCTGATCGTGCATGGCAAGGCCGATCTGCACCCGACCGAGGGGCTGTCGATCTCGGGCAAGACCGGGAAGGGGTTGGATCGGCTGATTGCCGAGATCACCGCGCGGCTTTCAGAACGCGCCAGCGGCGCGGGCGTCATGTCGCGGGAACGGCATCGTGATGCGCTGATCCGCGCTATTGGGGCTTTGGAATCGGCGCAAGATGAGGTATTGCGCGGGGGCGAGCGGGCCGAGCTTGCGGCCGAAGGACTGCGGCAGGCGGCACGGGCGCTCGAATCGCTGTTGGGGCGGGTGGATGTTGAACACCTGCTTGACGAGATCTTCGCCAGCTTTTGCATCGGCAAGTAGGAGTGTTTCACGTGAAACATTTTGATGTCATCGTTGTCGGGGGCGGTCACGCCGGAACCGAGGCCGCCCATGCCGCGGCCCGCATGGGTGCGCGCACCGCACTGGTGACGCTGCGCGCCGATGCGATTGGTGTGATGTCCTGCAACCCGGCGATCGGCGGCTTGGGTAAGGGCCATCTGGTGCGCGAGATCGACGCGATGGATGGCGTCATGGGCCGCGCGGCCGATATGGCTGGCATCCAGTTCCGCCTGTTGAACCGCCGCAAGGGCCCTGCGGTGCAAGGCCCCCGCACGCAGGCGGACCGCAAGCTTTATCGTCTGGCGATGCAAGGCCTTACGGCCGAGCAGGCGAACCTTGAGGTGATCGAGGGCGAGGCCGCCAGTTTCATGACCGCGGGCGGCCGGATTACTGGCGTGCGCCTGGCCGATGGGGCTGAGCTTCCGGCGAAAGCGGTGGTGCTGACCACCGGCACCTTCCTGCGTGGGTTGATCCATATTGGCGATCAGAAACAGCCGGGCGGTCGGATGGGCGACAAGCCCTCGATCTCGCTCGCCGACAACTTGCGCGATTTGGGGATCGAGACGGGGCGCTTGAAAACCGGCACGCCGCCGCGTCTGGATGGCCGCACCATCAAGTGGGAGCTGTTGGATATGCAGCCGGGCGACGATGAGCCCGAGCTGTTTTCTTTCCTGCACCGCGCGCCTTTCGTAAGGCAGATTTCCTGTGGGATCACGCACACGAATGAGCAGACGCATCAGATTATCCGCGACAACCTTTCGCGCTCGGCCATGTATGGCGGGCATATCGAGGGGGTGGGGCCGCGCTATTGCCCCTCGATCGAGGACAAGATCGTGCGCTTCGCCGACAAGACCTCGCACCAGATCTTCCTAGAGCCCGAAGGGCTGGACGATCACACCGTCTATCCGAACGGGATTTCGACCTCGCTGCCCGTCGATGTGCAGGAGGATTATGTCCGCTCGATCTACGCTCTGGAGGATGTGAAGATCCTCCAGCCCGGTTACGCGATCGAATATGATTACGTCGATCCGCGCTCTCTGACGCAAAGTCTGGAGCTGCGGAGCCAGCCCGGCCTGTTCCTGGCCGGGCAGATCAACGGCACGACCGGTTATGAAGAGGCCGCCGCGCAGGGTTTGGTCGCCGGCCTGAACGCCGCGCGGGTGGCGGTAGGGCAGGAGCCTGTGCAGTTCAGCCGCACCAACAGCTATATCGGTGTCATGATCGACGATCTGACGACGCGCGGCGTGACTGAACCCTATCGCATGTTCACCTCGCGCGCCGAATTCCGCCTGTCGTTGCGGGCGGATAATGCCGACCAACGCCTCACGGGCTTCGGCCTCGATCTTGGCTGTGTGGGTGAAACCCGCCAGATAGCCTTCGAGAGCAAGATGGAGCAGCTGGCCTCGGGCCGCGCGCTGATGGAGGCGCTGACGCTGACGCCGCGCGAAGCGGCGGCGCACGGTTTTGCCGTCAATCAGGATGGGGCGCGGCGCAGCGCCTTTGCGCTCTTGTCCTTCCCGGATATCGCCCTGCCGGATCTGGAGCGGATTTTCCCTGATCTGTCGGCGCTGGCCCCGGAAATCTCGGCGCAGCTGGCTAAGGATGCGCTCTATGCGAATTACGTCGCGCGGCAAGAGCGCGACGTTGAGGCCATGAAGCGCGACGAGAATTGGGAGATCCCGGCGGATTTCGATTACGCGGCGATGTCCGGCCTGTCGAATGAGTTGAAGCTGAAACTGTCGCGCGCTCGTCCGCAGACGCTCGGGCAGGCGGCGCGGGTGGACAGCGTGACTCCGGCCGCGCTGACGCTGATCTTGGCCAAGTTGCGCCAGATGAAGCGGATGAAAACTGCATGAACGATCCGAAGGAAGCCCGGCTTGCCGCGGTGCTCGATGTTTCACGTGAAACATTCGACCGCCTGAACGCCTATGAGGCGCTGCTGAAAAAGTGGAACCCGGCGATCAACCTGGTTTCCGCGCCGACCCTCGCACAGGTGTGGGAGCGCCATTTCCTCGATTCCGCTCAGGTTTTCGCGCTGGCAATGCCGCATGCCGGGCATTGGGTAGACCTGGGCAGCGGTGGCGGCTTTCCGGGGCTTGTGATTGCAGCCATCGCGGCGGAGCTGGCGCCCGATCTGACTGTGACGCTGGTCGAAAGCGACCGGCGCAAATCGGCTTTCCTTGCTACGGTTTCGCGCGATCTCGGGCTGAATACCCAGGTGATTGCGAAGCGAATCGAGCAGGTTGAGCCCCTTGGCGCCGATTTCCTGAGCGCCCGCGCCCTGGCCTCGCTTGATGCACTTTTGGGCTTTGCCGAGCGGCACCTGCGGCCTTCTGGCACCGCTTTCTTCCCGAAGGGCGCGAAGTGGCGCGATGAGCTTGCCGAGGCCCGGAAAAGCTGGTCCATTTCCCTCAAAACCCATCCGAGCATGACCGATCCCGAAGCCGCGATTCTCGAGATCACAGGAGTTCAGCGTGTCTGATCCGACCCGTCCGCCAGGGCCGAAAATCATTGCCGTCGCGAACCAGAAGGGGGGCGTGGGCAAGACCACCACAACGATCAACCTCGCCGCCGCCCTTGCCGAACAGGGCTTTCGCGTGTTGCTCGTCGATCTCGATCCGCAGGGGAATGCCTCGACCGGGCTTGGGATTGAGCCCGAGGATCGCAAGCACAGCACCTATGACCTGCTGCTCGACGATGCACGGCTCAAGGATGTGATCTTGCCGACGGCGGTGGCGGGGCTGTGGATCAGCCCGGCGAACAGCGACCTGTCTTCGGCGGATATGGAGCTTGTCTCACTCGAAAAACGCAGCTTCTTGCTGCATGACGCGCTGCGTCAGCCGGATATCGACGCCTTCGCCTTCGATTACGTGCTGATCGACTGCCCGCCCTCGCTCAGCCTGCTGACGGTCAACGCGATGGTTGCTGCGCATTCGGTGCTCGTGCCGCTTCAGGCCGAATTCTTCGCGCTGGAAGGGCTTTCGCAGCTGATGCTGACGATCCGCGAAGTGCGCCAAAGCGCCAATCGCTTGCTGAGGATCGAGGGTGTTATCCTCACGATGTATGATGTTCGCAACAACCTGTCACAACAGGTTGAGGCAGATGCCCGCGCGACCCTGGGCGAAATCGTGTTCCGCACGATGATTCCGCGCAATGTGCGCGTGTCCGAAGCGCCGTCTTACGCGCTGCCGGTTTTGCAATACGACACCGCCTCGCGTGGGTCCGAGGCCTATCGCGCGCTTGCGAATGAACTGATCGCGCGTCACCTTGTGGCAGATAAGAAGGGGTGAGGATATGAGCGACAAGAAAATCGAACGCCGGGGATTGGGGCGCGGGCTGTCCGCCCTGATGGCCGACGTGAACCTGACGCGCTCCGAGCCCGAAGCCGCGCCGCGCCGCGCCGAGAACGTCATTCCGGTCGAGAAGATCGAACCCAATCCTGATCAGCCGCGCCGCGATTTCTCGCCCGAGGCGCTGGAGGAGCTGGCGGCCTCGATCCGTGAAAAAGGCGTGATTCAGCCGCTTCTGGTGCGCCCGCATCCGCGCAAGCCGGGGTCTTACGAGATTATCGCCGGCGAGCGCCGCTGGCGCGCGGCGCAGATGGCCCAGGTGCATGAACTGCCGGTAGTTGTCCGCGAACTCGACGACACCGAGGTTCTTGAGGTCGCGATCATCGAAAACATCCAGCGCGCCGATCTGAACCCGCTGGAAGAGGCGCTTGGTTACCGTCAGCTGATGGACCGCTTTGGCCATACGCAGGAGAAGGTGGCTGAGGCGCTCTCGAAAAGCCGCAGCCATATCGCGAACCTGCTGCGTCTGTTGCAACTGCCCGACGAGGTGCAGGGAATGCTGCGCGAAGGGCGGCTGACGGCCGGCCATGCGCGCGCGATGATCACCGCGCCCGATCCGGTCAAGCTGGCGCGGGAGGCGGTCGAGAAAGGCCTGTCCGTGCGCGAGGTGGAGCGCCTAGCGAAGCAGGACGCGCCGAAACCTGGCCGCGCTTCGGGCGGCGGTTCGGGCGGACGCGCGCCTGAGAAAGACGCTGATACGCGGGCGCTGGAATCGGATCTTTCCGCAACACTTGGTATGCGGGTCAATATTGATCACAAGGGAGAGGAGGGCGGCCAGCTCTCAATCCAGTACCGCGATCTTGATGAGCTGGATCAGATTTGCCAGCTTCTCAGCGCATTGCGCTAAGCCCTAGCCGTTCGGACGCGTCCAGATGAACAGGGTGACGCCCGCGAGCGCGATGGTCTGAATCGTCAGAACCTTCGTCGGAAAGCCCAGAACGACCGCGAGGATCAGGCTTGCGACGATGGAGATCGTCGCGGCCCATTTGCCGCGCGCGGAAATCGCTCCCCGATCGCGCCAGTCTGCGATGGCAGGGCCGAACTTCGGGTGTTCGAGCATCCAGTCGTGCAGGCGTTCGGACGAACGCGCAAAGCAGAAGGCCGCAAGCAGCACGAAGGGAACCGTGGGCAGCAGCGGCAGGAAGACCCCCAGCAGCCCAAGCCCAAGGCTGATTGATCCCGCGATGAGCCAGAGCACACGCATCAGGGCATCAACTCCCGAATGACGGCGTTCAGCACGGCACGGCCTTCCTTGGTGACCAGAATTCGACCCTGTTCCAGCGTAATCATGCCGATTTCTTGCAGCGCGGCCAGCTTCGCCGCATCCAGATCCTGCCCGCTCAAGGCGCGATAGCGCGCGGGGTCGATCCCTTCAGCAAGGCGTAGCCCGAACAGCAGAAATTCGATTGCCTGTTCATCGAAAGGCAACGCTTCGCGCAGGGTCTCGCCCGAGCCGCGCTCTTCGACCAGCGAGAGCCAGCGGGCGGGCATCTTCTCGGTGTCGGTGGCGTGGCGCTGGCCGTTCAGCGTCAGGCGGCCATGCGCGCCGGGGCCGATGCCGACATAGTCGCCGTAGTGCCAGTAAATCAGGTTATGGCGGCTTTCCGCGCCGGGGCGAGCGTGGTTCGACACTTCATAGGCCGGCAGGCCAGCCGCCTCGCAAATCTCTTGCGTGCGCAGATACATATCGGCGGCTTTGTCGTCATCGGGCAGGCCACGCAGCTTGCCCGCCGCGTGGCGCAGACCGAAGGCGGTGCCATCCTCGATCGTCAGTTGGTAGATCGAGAAGTGATCGACCGCCATGGCCAGCGCCTCGCGCAATTCGGCCTCCCAGGCGGTCAGATCCTGATCCTGGCGGGCATAGATCAGGTCAAAACTGACGCGGGCAAAGTGCTTGCGGGCGATGTTAAAGGCTGCGCGCCCCTCGGCCACGCTATGCATCCGCCCGAGCCGCCGCAGATCGTCGTCATTGAGCGCTTGCATCCCCATCGAGACGCGATTGACCCCCGCCTCAGCATAAGCGCTGAAGCGGCCGGATTCGATGCTGGTGGGGTTGGCCTCCAGCGTGATCTCGACATCATTGGCCAGGCGCCATGTCGCGCGCACCTTGTCGAGGATGTCCGAGACCAGCTGCGGCTCCATCAGCGACGGCGTACCGCCGCCGAAAAAGACCGAGTTCAACACTCGGTCCCCGGTCTGCGCCCCGGCGCGCTCGATCTCGGCCAAAAAGGCTCTGTTCCAGCGGTTTTGGTCGATTTCCGCGGCCACATGGCTGTTGAAATCGCAATAGGGACACTTTGAGGCGCAAAACGGCCAGTGCAGGTACAGCCCGAACCCGCCGTTGCGCCAGTCTTCGGTCATCCCTTGAACGCCGTGACTTCGATTTCGATCTTCATCGCCGGATTCACCAGCCCCGCGATGATCATCGTGGCGGCGGGGCGGATCTCGCCGAAGGTCTCCGAAAGCGCGGGGATGATTTCTTCCATATAGGCGCCGTCGGTGATGATGTAGGTGGCGCGCACCACGTCATTGAGCGAGAAACCCGCACCCTCGAGCACCGATTTGATCGTGGCGAGCGTGTTGCGCGCCTGATCGAGCACGCTGTCGGGGAAGGTCTTGGTGACCGGATCGACGCCGGTGGTGCCAGCGACAAAGCACCAGTCGCCCTGAACAACGGCGCGGGAATAGCCGAGTTTCGGTTCATAGGGCGATCCGCCCGAGATGTTCTTGCGTTGGCTCATGTCAGACCTCGAAACAGGTAGTAAGTTTGCGGAAAGCGTCAGCGCGGTGGCTGATTTCGTTTTTCTTCGCCGGGTCCATCTCGGCAAAGGTGATCTCATGCCCCTCAGGCTGGAACATTGGGTCATAGCCATGGCCCTGCTGGCCGCGCATCGGCCAGACCAGCTGGCCCTCGGCCTTGCCCTCGAAAACCTCGTCATGGCCATCGGGCCAGGCGAGAACGAGGGTCGAGCGGAACCGCGCCGTGCGGGGAGGGGGCGCGGATTTTGCCTCGCATTCGGCCCAGGTGCGCGTCATCGCCTGCACGAAATCGCGCCCGTTCGGGGTTTCGGCCCAATCGGCGGTATAGACACCCGGCGCGCCATCCAGCGCATCAACCTCGATCCCGCTGTCATCCGACAGGGCGGGAAGGCCGGTTGCCTCTGCCGCCGCGTGGGCCTTGATCCGGGCATTGCCGACAAAGGTCGTCTCGGTCTCGGCGGGTTCGGGCAGGTTCATCTCACCCGCGCCGACGACCTCGATGCCATAGGGTGCCAACAGGGCGCGCATCTCGTCGAGCTTGCCCTTGTTATGCGTCGCCACCAGCAGCTTGCGGTCGGTGAACTTTCTCATGCGACGGCGGCCTTTTGCGCTGCAACCAGCGCGTCGATGCCGGCCTCGGCCAGATCCATCAGCTGGTTCATCTGATCGCGCGAGAAGGTGGCGCCTTCGGCCGACATCTGCACCTCGATCAGCTTGCGCGATCCGGTCATGATGAAGTTGCCATCGGTGCCGGCCTCGCTGTCCTCGGCATAATCCAGATCGCAAACCGGTTGACCGGCGTAGATCCCGCAGGACACCGCCGCGACGTGATCGACCAGCGGGTCCGAGGTGATCAACCCGGCCTTCAAGAGCTTGTTCACCGCAAGGCGCAGCGCAACCCAACCCCCGGTGATCGAGGCGCAGCGCGTGCCGCCATCGGCCTGGATCACATCGCAATCGACGACGATCTGACGCTCGCCCAGGGCCACGCGATCAACGCCCGCGCGCAGCGACCGGCCGATCAGGCGCTGGATTTCCTGAGTGCGGCCCGATTGCTTGCCCGCCGCCGCCTCGCGCCGGTTGCGCGAGTTCGTGGCGCGCGGCAGCATCCCGTATTCGGCGGTGACCCAGCCAAGGCCCGACCCCTTGAGGAAGGAGGGCGCGCGGTCCTCGATCGTGGCGGTGCACAGAACATGCGTGTCGCCCACCTTGATCAGGCACGATCCTTCGGCATGTTTGGTCACGCCGGTCTCGATTGAAATCGGGCGCATTTCGCTTAAATTCCGTCCGGAGGGGCGCATGATCGGTCCTTTCGTGTGTTTCGTCCCATTTGAGGCCCCCGGCCTCGCGATGCAAGCCCCGAAGGCGTGATTGACGCGGCCCCGCTGGCAGCCTTTACTCTGCACCTATGAGCCCGCAGATGACCGAACAGACGAAACTGTTGACCGAGTTGAACGACCGCTCGCGCGAGGTGTTTCGTCGTGTGGTGGAAAGCTATCTGGAAACCGGCGATCCGGTGGGCTCGCGCAGCCTGACCCGAACGATGAGCGAGAAGCTCTCGGCGGCGACGATCCGCAACGTGATGCAGGATCTCGAGTATCTCGGCCTTCTGGGCAGCCCGCATGTCTCGGCGGGCCGGATCCCGACGCAGACGGGGCTGCGGATGTTCGTCGATGGGCTGATGGAGATCAGCGAGCCTGCCGCCTCGGACCGCGCGGCGATCGAGGCGACGGTCGGCGGCGATCCCGATGTGGGCACGCTTCTGGATCGGGTGGGCTCGGCGCTATCGGGCATCACCCATGGCGCGAGCCTTGTGCTGACACCCAAGCACGAAGCGCCGATCCGGCATATCGAGTTCGTCTCGCTTGGTGCCGAAAGGGCACTCGTGGTGCTGGTCTTTGCCGATGGGCAGGTCGAGAACCGGGTGTTCACGCCGCCGATGGGTCAGACGCCCTCCTCGATGCGGGAGGCCGCGAACTTTCTTAATGCCATGGCCGAGGGGCGCACCCTGTCAGAGCTGCGTGAGCATATCGCGCGTCAGATCGTTCTGCGCCGGCAGGAGCTGGACCGGCTGGCCGCCGATCTGGTCGAGGCAGGGCTGGCGCAATGGGAAAACAAGGGCGAATCCTACGAGCGGCTGATCGTGCGCGGGCGTGCCAACCTGTTGGGGGATGAGCTGGACCTCGAGCGCGTGCGCAGCCTCTTTGATGACCTGGAGCGCAAGCGCGACATCGCCGAGTTCCTCGATCTGGCCGAAACCGGCGATGGTGTGCGCATTTTTATCGGCTCCGAGAACAAGCTTTTTTCACTTTCGGGTTCCTCTTTGGTCGTCTCTCCCTATATGAACGCGGATCGAAAGATCATCGGCGCGGTCGGGGTCATTGGACCTACGCGGCTCAATTACGGGCGGATCGTGCCGATCGTGGATTATACAGCGCAACTGGTCGGGCGTATGCTCTCCGGCCGGGGCAAAGGATGAGACGCATGAGCGAGAAGAAAGACGAAATGGCCGAGGATCAGGCGCAGGTCGAGGAAGTGTTCGAGGATGTTCTCGAAGAGGCCGTGGATGAGCTGGAAGCGCTGCGGGCTGAACGCGATGAGATGCGCGACCGCTTCATGCGCGCGCTGGCCGATGCGGAAAACTCGCGCAAGCGGGCCGATCGCGATCGTCGCGAGGCCGAGAACTATGGCGGCTCGAAGCTGGCGCGCGACATGCTGCCGGTGTTCGATGCGCTCAAGCGCGCGCTCGATGCGGCATCGGACGAGGTGCGGGCGCAGGCCGCGGCCCTGATCGAGGGCGTGGAGCTGACGCAGCGCGAGTTGCTGAACGTGTTCGGCCGCCATGGTGTGAAAGCGATTTCGCCCAAGGTCGGCGACAAGTTCGACCCGCTGCTGCACGAGGCGATGTTCGAGGCGCCGGTTCCGGGGACCGTTGCTGGCGATATCATCCAGGTGATGGATGACGGCTTCCAGCTGCATGATCGCTTGCTGCGACCGGCCAAGGTCGGCGTTTCCTCGACGCCGAAGAGCTGATGGAGAGGCCGGGGGCTTTGCGCCCCCGGACCCCCGCAAGGTATTTGTCCCAAGAAGAAATCAGTCCTTGAGCAGGGCGCGGAGCGCGTAGAGCGCATCCATGGCCTCGCGCGGGGTCATCTCATCTGGATGGAGCGCGCGCAGCTGTTCCTCGACCGGCGATGGGCCTCTCGCCGGGGCTGGTGGCGGGGCCGCGGCCGAGAAGAGCGGCAAATCGTCGATCATCATCTGTTTTTTTGCGCCACCCTCGCGTTCGCCTTTTTCCAGCGCGTCGAGCACGACGCGCGCGCGGGCGACCACCGAATCCGGGAGGCCCGCGAGGCGTGCGACCTGAACGCCGTAGGAGCGGTCGGCGGCGCCCTTGCGGACCTCATGCAGGAAGATGACCTCGCCCTCCCATTCCTTGACGGTGACGGTGGCGTTTTCGACGCCGTGCAGCTTGGCTGATAGTGCGGTCATCTCGTGGTAATGGGTGGCGAAAAGGGCGCGGCAACGATTGACGCCGTGCAAATGCTCCATCACCGCCCAGGCGATCGAGAGGCCGTCATAGGTGGCGGTGCCGCGGCCGATCTCGTCGAGGATGACAAGGGCGCGATCATCGGCTTGATTGAGGATGGCGGCGGTTTCGACCATCTCGACCATGAAGGTCGAGCGGCCGCGCGCGAGGTCATCTGCGGCGCCGACGCGGCTGAAAAGTTGGCTGACAAGGCCGATATGGGCGCGGCGCGCGGGCACGAAGCTGCCCGCCTGAGCAAGAAGCGCGATGATCGCGTTTTGCCGCAGGAAGGTCGACTTACCAGCCATGTTGGGGCCGGTGAGCAGCCAGATTGCCGGGGTTTCGCCGCTGGTCAGGCCGCAATCGTTGGCGATGAAGGGCTCGCCTGCGCGTTTGAGCGAGGCCTCGACAACCGGGTGGCGGCCGCCCTCGATCTCGAAGGCGCGGGAGTTGTCAACCGTGGGTTCGACCCAGTCCTCGCCCGCGGCAAGGTCGGCGAAGGCGGTCGCAAGGTCGATCTCGGCCAGCGCGCGGGAGGCTTCGCCAATCGGGCCGGAATGGGCAAGAATGGCGCCTTTCAGGCTGTCATAGAGCCGCTTTTCGATCTCGAGCGCGTGGTTCCCGGCGTTCAGGATGCGGGTTTCCAGCTCGCTCAGCGCAACCGTGGTGAAGCGCACCTGATTGGCCGTGGTCTGGCGGTGGATGAAGCTTTCGTTGAGCGGCGGGGCGAGCATCTTATCGGCATGGGTTGCGGTGACCTCGATAAAGTAGCCCAGCACGTTGTTGTGTTTGATCTTGAGGCTCGGGATGCCAGCCTCGTCGCTATATTGCGCCTGCATTCGGGCGACGACGCTCCGACCCTCGTCGCGCAGCTGCCGGGTCTGGTCGAGCTCGTCGTCATAGCCCGGCGCGATGAAGCCGCCGTCGCGTGCCAGCAGGGGCGGCTCGGCCACCAGCGCGGCATCGAGCAGCGCCACGAGGTCGTCATGTCCGACGAGCGCACTGGCCGCGTCGCGCAAAAGCGCGGGGGCTTCGGAGTTCTCAAGCCGCTCGGCCAGCGTCAATGCCTGGCCCAGACCATTGCGAATGGCCGCCATATCGCGCGGGCCGCCGCGATCCATGGCAAGGCGCGAAAGCGCGCGGTCCATATCGGGGCAGCGGCGCAGATCGGCGCGCAAATCTTGCGCAAATCGACCCTGTTCCAGCAGAAAAGAGATTGAAGCATGGCGCGCATATATCTGATCGAGGTCGCGCGAGGGGGCAGAGATGCGACGCTCCAACAGACGCCCGCCGCCTGCGGTTACCGTGCGGTCGATGGTGGTCAGCAGCGATCCTTCACGCCCGCCCGACAGGGCTTGCGTCAGTTCCAGATTGCGACGGGTAGCGGTGTCGATCTGCATCAGGCGCCCGGCATCCTCGCGCACCGGGCGGCGCAGCAGCGGCAGTTTCCCGCGTTGCGTCAGGTCGAGATAATCGACGATCGCGCCCATGGCCGAAACTTCGGCGCGCGTGAAGGTGCCGAAGGCCTCAAGCGACCCCACCGCGAAAAGATCGCACAACCGCTTTTCGGCACCCTGGCTGTCAAAGCTTGAGCGCGCCAGCGGAGTCATCGAGGCGCGCAAATCAGAGACTATTTCAGCGCAATCGGCCTCTTTGGTGTCGCTGACCAGAACCTCGCGCGGGCTGAGGCGAGCGAGTTCGGGGCCAAGACGGGTCAGCGGGCAGGGCATGACGCGGAAATCGCCGGTCGAGATATCCACCCAAGCCAGCGCGCCTTCATCGCGCACCTCGGCCCAGGCGGCGAGGAAGTTGTGGCGGCGGGCTTCGAGCAGGCTTTCCTCGGTCAGGGTGCCGGGGGTGACCAGCCGCACGACGTCGCGCTTGACCACGGATTTGGAGCCACGCTTCTTCGCCTCGGCCGGATCTTCAAGCTGCTCGGCGATGGCCACGCGGAAACCCTTGCGGATCAGGGTCAGCAGATAGCCCTCGGCCGCGTGAACCGGCACACCGCACATCGGGATCTCTTCGCCCAGATGCATCCCGCGCTTGGTCAGTGCGATATCGAGCGCCGCCGCCGCCGCGACGGCATCGTCGAAGAACATCTCGTAAAAATCGCCCATCCGGTAAAACAGAAGCGCGCCGGGGTTCGCCTCGCGGATCGAGAGATACTGCGCCATCATGGGCGTGACGGTTTGCTCGGACATTCTTCCCCCTGCCTTTGCGCAGACCCTACAAAACGGCGAAAACCTCTGCAAATCCATTGAGACGCGCGGGGCAAATCGTTAAGAGAGGCTGGCCTGCAGGAGGATTGGCCCAATGTCCACCAAGAACCGTATCACGCCCGAAGAGGCGCTGGCTTATCACCTCGACCCGCGTCCGGGGAAATATGAGATCACGGCCTCGAAGCCGATGACCACCCAGCGGGATCTGAGCCTGGCCTATAGCCCCGGCGTCGCGGTTCCGGTCGAAGCCATCGCCGAGCGCCCCGAGACCGCCTATGACTACACGGTCAAGGGCAACATGGTCGCGGTCGTGTCGAACGGCACGGCGATCTTGGGGCTTGGCAACCTTGGTGCGCTGGCCTCCAAGCCGGTGATGGAGGGCAAGGCGGTTCTCTTCAAGCGCTTCGCGGATGTGAACGCGATCGATATCGAGCTTGATACCGAGAACCCCGATGAAATCATCCAGGCCGTCAAGCTGATGGGCCCGACCTTCGGCGGTATCAACCTTGAAGACATCAAGGCGCCCGAATGCTTCATCATCGAGCAGCGCCTGAAGGAAACCATGGACATCCCGGTGTTCCATGACGACCAGCACGGCACCGCCGTGATCTGCGCCGCGGGCCTGATCAACGCGCTCGAAATCTCTGGCAAGAAGATCGAGGACTGCAAGATCGTTCTGAACGGCGCGGGTGCTGCCGGCATCGCCTGTCTTGAACTGGTCAAGGCCATGGGCGCGCGGCACGACAATTGCATCATGTGCGACACCAAGGGCGTGATCTATCAGGGCCGCACCGAGGGCATGAACCAGTGGAAATCGGCCCATGCCGCCAATACCGAGGCGCGCACGCTGGAAGAGGCAATGGTGGGCGCCGACGTCTTCCTGGGCGTTTCGGCCAAGGGTGCAGTGACGCAGGATATGGTCGCCTCGATGGCCGATAACCCGGTCATTTTTGCCATGGCAAACCCCGATCCGGAGATCACCCCCGAAGAAGCCCATGAGGTACGCGAGGATGCGATCGTCGCCACCGGTCGTTCGGATTACCCCAACCAGGTGAACAACGTTCTGGGCTTCCCCTATCTGTTCCGCGGCGCGCTCGATATCCACGCCCGCGCGATCAACGATGAGATGAAGATCGCCTGCGCCCGCGCGCTGGCCGATCTGGCGCGCGAGGATGTGCCCGACGAGGTCGCGATGGCCTATGGCCGCAAGCTCAGCTTTGGCCGCGACTACATCATTCCCACGCCCTTCGACCCGCGCCTGATCCATGTGATCCCGCCGGCGGTCGCGAAAGCGGGCATGGAGACCGGCGTTGCACGCCGCCCGATCATCGACATGGAAGGCTATGCCCAAAGCCTCAAGGCGCGGATGGACCCGACCGCCTCGATCCTGCAAGGCATCCATGCCCGCGCGCGCCAGGCGCAGGCCAAGATGATCTTTGCCGAGGGCGACGATCCGCGCGTGCTGCGCGCGGCCGTAGCCTATCAGCGCGGCGGCATGGGCCGGGCGCTAGTTGTCGGGCGCGAGCATGACGTGCGTGAAAAGCTTGAGGCCGCCGGTCTGGGCGACGCCTATCGTGAGCTGACCATCGTCAACTCGGCGAACTCGAAGCATATCGAGACCTACAAGGAATTCCTCTACAAGCGCCTGCAGCGTCGCGGCTTTGACCGGCACGATGCGCATAAGCTGGCGATGCGCGACCGGCATGTGTTTGCCGCGCTGATGCTGGCACATGGCCATGGCGACGGGATGATCACCGGCGTGACGCGCAAGTCTGCCCATGTGCTCGAACTGATCAACAAGGTCTTCGACGCGAAGCCCTCGGACGGTGCGGTTGGGATCACGGCGCTGCTCAGCAAGGGCCGTATCGTGCTGATCGGCGATACGCTGGTGCATGAGTGGCCGAGCGAGAACGACCTGGCCGATATCGCCACCCGTGGCGCACAGGTTGCCCGCGCTCTGGGGCTTGAGCCGCGCGTGGCCTTCGTCTCCTTCTCGACCTTCGGCTATCCGGTCTCCGAGCGCGCTTCGAAAATGCACGAGGCGCCGCGGATCTTGGATTCGCGCGGGGTCGATTTCGAATACGATGGCGAAATGGCGGTGGATGTGGCGCTCAACCCCGAGGCCATGGCGCAATACCCGTTCTGCCGCCTGTCGGGTCCGGCCAACGTGCTGGTGGTTCCGGCGCGGCACTCGGCCTCGATCTCGGTCAAGCTGATGCAGGAAATGGGTGGCGCGACCGTGATCGGCCCGATCCTGACCGGTGTTCCGGCACCGTTGCAGATCTGCTCGACCGTTTCGACGGTGAACGACATCCTGAACATGGCGGTCATCGCGGCCTGTCGCCTGGGTCAGTCCAAGTAAGCGATTTCCGGGGGTTTACCGCCCCCGGCGCCCTGTGGATAGTTGCGCAAGCAACGGGAGGGCGCCATGGCGATCTACAATCTCGGCTCGATCAACGCAGATCACTTCTACCGGCTGGCGCATTTGCCCCAGCCGGGCGAAACGCTGGCTGCGCAATCTTATGCGCTGGGGTTGGGCGGCAAGGGGGCGAATCAATCCGTTGCCGCCGCGCGGGCCGGGGCCGAGGTGCGCCATATCGGTGCCGTGGGTGCAGATGGCCGCTGGATGGCGGCGCGCCTTGCCGGTCTGGGTGTGGATTGCGGCGCGGTTTTCGAACTGGCGGAGCCCTCGGGCCATGCGATCATTCAGGTCGATGAAGCGGGCGAGAATGCAATCGTTCTTTACCCGGGCGCGAACCGCGCGATTGCGGGCGAAGATGTGCGCCGCGCGCTGGCTGGCGTCGGCCCCGAGGACTGGCTGATCTTGCAGAACGAAACATCGGCCCAGGTCGAGGCGGCCCGTTTTGCGCAAGAACAGGGTCTATTTGTGGTCTATTCCGCGGCTCCGTTCGAGGCCGAAGCCGCGCAGGCGGTGATGCGTTACGCCTCGCTCCTGATCCTCAATGAGGTCGAGGCCGGGCAGCTTTGTTCCGCATTGGGTGTGACGCTGGCCGATCTGCCCGTGCCGCATGTTCTGGTCACGCTCGGCTCGCGCGGTGCGGTCTGGCACGATCTGGGCGCGGGGGCCGAGGTGCGCGTGCCCGCCTTCCCGGTCGAGCCGGTCGATACCACGGCGGCGGGGGATACGTTTGCGGGCTATCTTGTCGCCGGACTGGCAGAGGGGCTATCGCCCGCCGCCGCGATGCGCCTTGCCGCCGGGGCTGCGGCGCTGAAAGTGACACGGGCAGGAACGGCCGATGCCATTCCCGCCCGCGATGAGGTTAACGCGTTCCTGGCCGCTCAGCCGAGCGAATAGCCCGTTCCGCGCACGGTGCGCACCGGATCCGAGCCACCAAAGGCCATCAGCGCCTTGCGCAGACGCCCGACATGCACGTCGATCGTGCGGGTATCGACATAGATATCGCGGCCCCAGACCCGGTCGAGCAGCTGATCGCGCGTCCAGACCCGGCCGGGCTTTTCCATCAAGGTGGACAGCAGGCGGAATTCGGTCGGCCCGAGTTTCAACTGCTGGCCGTCGCGAAACACCCGATGTTCGGCCGCATCGAGCAGAATATCCTCGAATTGCAGTCTTTCGCCCATCGTGGCCGGTCGCGTTCGACGTAGCTGAGTGCGCAAACGCGCCATCAGCTCGACTACAGAGTAAGGCTTGACGACATAATCATCCGCCCCGGTTTCGAGGCCGCGCACCCGATCCGCCTCTTCCGAGCGGGCCGAGAGCATGATGATCGGAATCGAGCGCGTTTCCGGGTTGGCCTTGACCCGCCGGCAGATCTCGATTCCGCTGACATTGGGTAGCATCCAGTCCAGAACGATCAGGTCGGGCTTTTCTTCACGCACCATCAAGAGCGCCTCGTCCCCGTTCACCGCCATGGCGACGCGGAAGCCTTCGGCCTCAAGGTTGTACTGCAGAACTTCACGCTGGGCCGATTCATCCTCGACCACCAGCACGCAGGGCTGTTGGGCGGGGCTCATGGCTTAATCCTCCGCTGCATTGAAATCGCTCACGCTCTCGGTTTTCGGGCGCGATTCCTCGGGCAACTGGCCGGTGACCAGATAGATCACCTGCTCGGCGATGGCGGTGGCGTGGTCGCCCATGCGCTCGATGTTCTTGGCGATGAAGTGCAGGTGCATGCAGGCGGTGATGTTGCGCGGATCTTCCAGCATGTAGGTCAGGAATTCGCGGAACAGCGCATTGTACATCTGGTCCACCTCGACGTCGCGGGCGCGCACGTCGGCGGCAAGGGCGGCGTCGCGCTGGATGTAGCTGTCGATCGCGTCCTTGAGCATCGTCTCGACCGCCTGGGCCATGCGCCGGATCGCGCCGGTCGAGCCGTTGATCGCGGGCATCGCCATGACCACCTTGGCGCGTTTGGCGGTATTCTTTGCATGATCGCCGACGCGTTCGAGATTGCCGGCGATCTTGATGACCGTCAGGGCCACGCGCAGATCGCTTGCCGCAGGTGCGCGCAACGCGATCAGGCGTGCGGCATCGACGTTGATGCGTTCTTCAAGCTCGTCGATGGCCTTGTCGCGTTGGCGCACGGCTTCGGCCAGTTCCTCGTCGCGGGTTTCGAGCGCGAGCGCCGAATCAAGGATCTGCGCCTCGACCATGCCGCCCATCTTGACGACAGAGGCCTGAACCGATTCGAGGTCGCGGTCGAAGGCGGTAAGAATATGTTGGCTCATCGTCGTCTCCCGTCAGCCGATCCGGCCGGTGATGTAGCTTTCAGTGCGCGGATCTTTCGGATTGGTGAAGATCTGCGTGGTATCGCCAAGTTCCACCAGGTTGCCCAGGTGGAAGAAGGCGGTGCGCTGGCTGACGCGTGCGGCCTGCTGCATCGAGTGGGTCACGATCACCACCGAGAAATTCCCGCGCAGCTCGTCGATCAGTTCCTCGACCTGGGCCGTCGCGATTGGGTCAAGCGCCGAGCAGGGCTCGTCCATCAAGAGAACCTCGGGCGAGGTCGCCACCGCGCGGGCGATGCACAGGCGCTGCTGCTGGCCGCCCGAAAGCCCGGTGCCGGGCGAGTCGAGACGGTCTTTGACCTCGTTCCAGAGCGCGGCCTTGCGCAGGCTCGATTCCACCACCTCGTCGAGTTCCGCCTTGTTGCGGGTCAGGCCGTGGATCTTCGGGCCATAGGCCACGTTGTCGTAGATCGACTTGGGGAAGGGGTTGGGCTTTTGGAACACCATGCCGACCTTGGCGCGCAGTTGCACCGGATCGACCTTCTTGTCGTAGATATCCTCGCCATCGAGCAGGATGTCGCCCTCGACGCGACAGACGTCGATCGTGTCGTTCATCCGGTTAAGGCAACGCAGGAAGGTTGATTTCCCGCAGCCCGAGGGGCCGATGAAGGCCGTCACGGTCTTGTCGAGAATGTCGATGTTGACGTCCTTGATCGCGTGGGAGGTGCCGTAATAGACCTGCACGTCGCGGGCGGCGAACTTGATTTCAGTGGCCTCCAAGGCTCTCTCCGTCAGTGTCATGTCGTTCATGTCCGTGTTCCCTACCAGCGCCGTTCGAAACGGCGGCGCAGAATGATTGCCAGAATGTTCATCGTCAGCAGGAATACGAGCAGTACGATGATGGCCCCGGAGGCGCGTTCAATAAAGGCCGGATCGGCGCGTTGGGTAAAGTTGTAGACCTGCACCGGAAGCGCCGAGGCAGGGTCGAGAAAGCCTTCCGGCGGCGCCCCGGGATAGTCGCGAACGAAGGCCACCATGCCGATCAGCAGCAGCGGGGCGGTCTCGCCCAGTGCCTGGGCCAGACCGATAATGGTGCCCGTCAGAATACCCGGCATGGCAAGCGGCAGAACGTGGTGGAAGACGGTCTGCGTTTTCGAGGCGCCGACGCCAAGTGCTGCATCCTTGATTGAGGGCGGCACTGCCTTGAGGGCCGCGCGGGTCGCGATGATGATCGTGGGCAGCGTCATCAGCGTAAGCACCAGCCCGCCCACGAGCGGCGAAGACTGCGGCATGTTCGCGAAATTGATGAACACCGCGAGGCCGAGAATACCGAAGACGATCGACGGCACGGCCGCCAGATTGGCGATATTGACCTCGATCAGATCGGTCCAGCGGTTCGTCGGCGCGAATTCCTCAAGGTAGATCGAGGCGGCCACGCCAAGCGGCAGCGACAGCACCAGAACGATAATCATCATGTAGAGCGAGCCGAGGATCGCAACGCCCAGACCAGCCGCCTCGGGGCGCAGTTCGGACGCGTCCGGATCGAAGATGAAGCCCCAGTTGAAGCTCAGGCCCAGCAGGTTCGCGGCGCGCATCTTGTCGGCCAGCTCAAGCTGTGCGGGGCTGACGTTGCTGTCGAGTGCGGCGCTCTCCATCGTCACGCGGCCTTTGAAGTAGCCGTCGATGCGGCCGTTCGCCAGCGCACGGAAGGTGATCGTTTGACCCACCAGCTCGGGATTGGCGAGCACCTTGTTGCGAAGCTGGGCCGGGGCCTCTTTCGAGATCAGACCGCCCACATCCTTGGCGCTCATCCCCTCGGGGATCAGCTTTTGCTCGGTCAACTCGGCGATCAGCGCTTTCTCCAGGATCTTCTGGTAGCCGATCGTGGTGACCTTGGCCATTTCGGCCGGATCGCGGTTGCCCTTCTTGTCGAGCGTCGCGGCATCAAGCGCCACCGGCATCGTCAGGAAGGTCTGGCGGAACGCCCCAAGGCCGGTGCCGAGCACCGAGGTCAGCAGGACGATCAGCGCCAGCACGCCAAAGCCGACGGCGGCCATGCCATAGATGCGAAACCGGGCCTCGGATGCGTTGCGGCGTTTGGTGCGCGCATCGGTCTTGTAGAGCGACGTGCCGCTATTGGTCGATTCGGCGGTCATTCGTATTGCTCCCGGTATTTGCGCACGATGTAGAGTGCGAGAACATTGAGCCCCAGCGTGAAGACGAACAGCGTCAGGCCAAGCGCAAAGGCAACCAGCGTCTCGGGCGAGGCGAACTCGGTATCGCCGGTCAGCTGGCTGACGATCTTGACGGTCACGGTGGTCATCGCGTCGAACGGGTTGAGCGACATTTTCGCCGCCGCGCCCGCGCCCAGAACCACGATCATCGTCTCACCGATGGCGCGCGAGGCGGCCAGAAGGATCGCGCCGACGATGCCCGGAAGGGCTGCGGGCAGGATCACCTGCTTGACGGTTTCCGATTGCGTGGCGCCGAGACCATAGGAGCCATCGCGCAGCGATTGCGGCACGGCGTTGATGATGTCATCCGAAAGCGAGCTGACGAAGGGGATCAGCATGATCCCCATCACGAGGCCCGCAGTCATCACCGAACTTGACGAGCTGCCGATCCCCATTGGCTGTGCGAAGAAGTCGCGCAGCATCGGGCCCACCGTGATCAGCGCGAAAAGACCGTAAACGATGGTCGGGATACCGGCCAGGATCTCGATCATCGGCTTGGCGACCGCGCGAACCCTTTTCGACGCATATTCAGCAAGATAGATCGCGGCGAAGATGCCCACCGGCACCGAGACCAGCAGCGCGATCAGCGAGACATACATCGTGCCCCACAGAAGCGGCCAGATGCCCAGATCCGAGCCGCCGCGGAACTGCGGGTTCCACACGGTGTTGAAGAAGAACTTGTCCGCCGAATAGAGGCGGAAGAAATGCACCGTCTCGAAAACAAGCGACAGCACAATGCCGACCGTGGTCAGGATCGCAACGGTTGAGGCCGCGATCAGCAGGTAGCGCACGAAGGTTTCCGACACGTTGCGGGCGCGGAAATCAGGCGAGATCCGGCGCAGCGCGAAGGCCATGCCAGCCAGGGCGAGGGCCAGCACCAGACCGCTCATCGCCAGCGAGCTGGCCGGCGACAGGTCGCGATAGTTGCGCGCGGCCTCGACGACCGAGGGGCGGACGTCATTGCCAAGGGCCACGCCCGCGCTGGCAAGCTCGCCGCGGATATCGTCATGGGCTGCCAGTTCCGGCTCGGTCATGCGGCCTTCCGAGACGACGCGCTCGATCCCATCCGCGATGCGGCGAACATCGGACATCACAAGGCCCACGCTCGAACCCTCGGGGATATCCGCGGGGGCGATTGTTCCGGCGACGCGGTTCTCGATAACGATGGGCTGGATCAGCAGCCACAGGCCCAGAACGAGGAAAGCGGGAACAGCGGTGAAGAGAAAGACGGTCTGCCCGTAATATCCGGGCAACGAATGCAGACGACGGGCGTCACCCGCCACCTTGGCGAGAGCAAAACGCCGCCCCAGAAAGAATCCGGCGGCGGCCAACGCGGCTACGATCAGCGACAGAATGCCAAGGCTCATTTCAGGCTCCTGGAAGGAGGAGGGTGGCGCCCGAAGGCGCCACCCGTCAGATCAGTTCAGCGGACCCATCGCGGTCTCGGCGGCAACCATTTCCTGGGTCGCGGCCAGTTCCGGGTCCGAAACCAGACCGTATTCAGCCAGCGGGCCTTCCGGGCCAGCCATATCGTCCGACACGAAGAACTCGATGTATTCCTTCAGGCCGGGGATAACGCCCAGGTGCGCCTTCTTGACGTAGAAGAAGAGCGGACGCGACACCGGGTAGTCGCCCGAGGCGATCGAGTCGACCGAGGGGACGATGCCGTCCATGGTCGCCACTTTCAGCTTGTCGGTGTTGTTCTGGTAGAACGACAGGCCGAACACGCCGATGGCGTTCTTGTTGGCGTCGATGCGCGAGAGGGTCTCGGTGTAGTCACCGTCGATATCGACCGAAACGCCGTCGGTGCGCAGGTTGAGGCACTTCTTGGCGCCTTCCTTCTCGTCGCCGCCAGCGGCAGCGGTAAAGGCTTCGAGCGCGCCGGTGGCCTTGCAGCCGGCTTCCAGAACCTTCACGTCGAACACTTCGCGGGTGCCGTGCTTGGTGCCCGGGATGAAGGCCAGGATGTCCTGCGCGGGCATGGCGGCGTTCACGTCGGCCCAGGTCTTGTTGGCGTTGGCAACCAGCGCGCCGTCCTTGACGACCTCGGCGGCCAGCGCGTTGTACCAATCGGCCGGGGTGAAGGCGAAGTCGGCGCCGTTGATGTCCGAAGCGAAGACGATGCCGTCATAGCCGATGCGGACTTCCATGATTTCGGTCACGCCGTTGGCGGCGCAGTTGTCGATGTCCGACTGCTTGATGCGCGACGACGAGTTGGCGATGTCGATGGTGTTCTCGCCCACGCCTTCGCACAGCTTCTTGCGGCCAGCGCCCGAACCGCCCGATTCCACGACGGGGGTCGGGAAGTCGAAGTTCTCACCGAAAGCTTCGGCGACGATGGTTGCGTAGGGCAGCACGGTCGAGGAACCTGCCGACTGGATCTGGTCGCGGGCGTAGGCGCCCGACGCCGAGGCGGCGATGATCGCCAGGGCCGATACGGTGAACTTCGCGGTTTTCATGGATCACTCCTGAATTCTTGAACTGGGCCGTTCGTGGCCTCGGCGCCCCTCGTAAGAGCTTCGCGTGACGCTTATGCAAAAGTAGTGTGACAGTTGCATGACAAGCCGAAACGGCCTGTCATTCGCGCGCAATGGCGGCGGCAATCAGCGCGGGAACCTGCGGATGTTCGCCGATCGCGGGCAGGAGCGGGCCGTTGAAAGCAGCCTCCTCAAGCGCCTCGGGGATGTCGTTTTCCACATGGCCTGCGCGCAGGGCGAAGAAGGGCAGGCACAGCCCGCGCAGCGATTGCGCCGCGATATTCGCAAGGAACGGGGGCTCTTCGATCAGCGCCACGCGGATGCGCCAGAAGGGCAGGCTGCCGCGCAGGGTTTCGGCCATCGCATAGGTCGAATCCTTCGAGCGATGCGCGACCTTCGAACCGTGGCCGACAAGGATCAGATCTGCCGATTCAGGCTCTAATCCGGCCTGAATCGCGGCATCGTGACAGGTCTGTGCGATCAGGGCGGGCAGATGCGGATCAAGGCCGAAGGGGCGCATGTGCCGCGCGGAAAGCCCGGCCTTGGCCAGTCGGCGGGGCAGTTCGCGCCGGGTGAACCAGCCCTCGGCCATGAAGAAGGGATAGACGAGCGGGTCGGCCAGCCCCTCGAAGGCAGTCTCGAGCGCGCCGGGACAGGCAAGCGTTGCGGCGCGCACGGTATCATCTGGGCAAAGCGCACCCACCCGCTGCGCAAGATCCTGTAGCGCCGCCTCCTGCGGGGCGGGATCGGAGGGGGAGCCATGGGCGACGATGACGATCTGCTTCATAAGCGCAACTTAGTGCCTTTGCGGGCCGGGGCAAACCTCAAACATTAACAGCGCGATAATGATAACACATTGAATTTGAAGTGTATTATCGGCATGAGTCGATTGCCTCGAATCGCAGATGCCTCTACGCAGGGCGTACCGGCCAGGATGGCCAGGTCCTCATTCAGTTTCACCGGTGGTGCGCAGGGGTGCGCCTGGGGGTGACGAAGGGTCCTGGTAAGGGGTTGCCGGGACCCTTCGACGTTTGAGGGTCAGGGCGCGATACCGCCAAGCTCGCAGACGATCTTCCATTCTTCTTCCGTCACCGGCTGCACCGATAGGCGCATCGAAGTGACAAGCGCCATCTGCGACAGCCGGGGGTCATTCTTGACGTCGGCCAGCGTGACGGCGCGCGCCAGCGGTTTCACCGCGCGAATATCCACGCAATCCCAACGCGGATCGTCACTGGTCGAATCGGGGTGCGACTCGGCACAGACCTCGGCAATACCGACGACTTCCTTGCCGACGTTCGAGTGGTAGAAGAACCCCCGATCGCCCACCTTCATGGCGCGCATGTTGTTGCGCGCCAGATAGTTGCGCACGCCGTCCCATTCCTCGCCCGCGTCGCCCTTGGCGACCAGATCGTCCCAGGAAAACTTGTTCGGCTCGGATTTGAACAGCCAATACGCCATCAGCCGATCACCTTCTTCCATTCGGTGACCGAGACGCTCTCGAAGAGGCCCGCGGCGGCATAGGGATCGCCTGCGGCCCAGGCCTGCGCGGCCTCAAGGCTGTCGGTCTCAAGGATGACCAGCGAGCCGCACATCTGTCCCCCTTCAAGGAACGGGCCGGCCATCTTCACGATGCCCGTCGCCTCGATATAGGCAAGATGCGCCGCACGGGTGTCGAGGCGGGTTTGCAGGTGGCCGGGCTTGTCGCGGCAGATGACGGCATAGAGCATGGGTTACTCCTCTTTCAGCGGGCGCGAGAGCAGCGCCTGAACGGCTTCGGAAACGGTGATCTGGCGGTCGGCCAGGGCGGTGATCATGGTCGCGATCGGCATGTCGATAATATGCTTTTGCGCCAGAATAGAGACTGCTTTGGCGGTTGCCACCCCTTCGACGGTGATCGAAGTGTCGAAATCCTCACCCGCGCCAAGCGCACGGCCATAGCGGAAGTTGCGCGACTGGACCGAGGTGCAGGTCAGCACCAGATCGCCAAAGCCCGACAGGCCCGAGAGCGTCTCGGCCCGCGCACCCATGGCGGTGGCGATGCGGCTCATCTCGGCAAAGCCGCGCGTCATCAGCGCCGCGCGCGCCGAGTCGCCCAAGCCCGCGCCGATGACCACGCCCGCCGCGATGGCGATGACGTTCTTCAGCGCGCCGCCCAGTTCCGCCCCGGTGGTGTCAGTGGTGCGGTAAAGCCGCAAGGTGGGGGTGGATAGTTCGCGTTGCAGCGCCTCGCCATCTTCGGCGCAGGCCAGCGTCAGCGCCGTGGGTAGGCCGCGCGCGATATCGGCAGCGAAGCTTGGCCCGGTCAGGATCGCCGCACGGGCCGAGGGGCTGGCGGCGGCGATCAGCGCGGTCGGTCCCTGACCGCTTTCAAGGTCAATCCCTTTCGAGCAGGCGACGAGCGTCTTGCCCTGCAGCAGTTCCGCATGGGTGGCCAGAAAGCCGCGCATCTGCTGCATCGGCATGGCAAGCAGGATCGTCTCAGCCTCGGTCGCGACGCTGATGTCGGCGGTCGCCGCCACTTTGCGGGGCAGGTTCACACCGGGCAGGCGGCGCTCATTCCGGCCGGTCTCTTGCATCAGCGTGGCCTGATCGGCGTCGCGCGCCCACAGCGTGACGGGCCCGTTTTGCGCCAGCGTCACCGCCAGGGCCGTGCCGAATGCGCCTGCGCCCAGAACCGATACCGTCACGCCTTCGCTCCTTTCTTGCCCGAGCCGAGCAGGGCCGGGGCGCTTTGATCGAGCGGCCAGCGTGGCCGTGCGGTCAGATCCATGCCGTCGCGCGCGCCGGTGCGGAAACGCTCGATACCCGCGAAGGCGATCATCGCCGCATTGTCGGTGCACAGGCGCAGCGGGGGCGCGGTGAAGGCCACGCCCATCTCGGCCGAAACAGTCTCTAATGCGGCCCGAATGGCCTTGTTTGCCGCGACGCCCCCGGCGACCGCAAAAGAGGGTTGGGCAGGGTTGAGGTCCAGGTACTGCACCAGCGCGCGGCGCGATTTTTCGGCCAGCGTGTCGCGCACGGCCGCCTGGAACGAGGCGCAGAGATCGCGCCGCACCTGACGCGGCAACCCGCCGTGCTCCACCACCACCGCGTCGCGGGCGCGCAGAAGGGCGGTCTTGAGGCCGGAGAAGGACATATCGCAGCCGGGGCGATCAAGCAGCGGACGCGGGAAGGCGAAGGCCTTCGGATCGCCCTGCGCCGCCTCGGCCTCGACCACCGGGCCGCCGGGTTGCGGCAGGCCAAGAAGCTTGGCGGTCTTGTCGAAAGCCTCGCCGGGGGCGTCGTCGATGGTGCCGCCAAGCCGTGAGAATTCCTCGGGGCCATGGGCGATCAGGAACTGGCAATGCCCGCCCGAAACCAGAAGCATAAGATAGGGGAAGGCCAGATCGTCGGTCAGGCGCGGCGTCAGCGCGTGGCCCGCCAGATGGTTCACACCGATCAGCGGCAGCCCGCTGCCTGCCGCGAGCCCCTTGGCGCACATCACCCCTGACATGACGCCGCCGATCAGGCCCGGCCCCGCCGTCACAGCGATACCGTCAAGATCGCGCAAGCCAAGACCGGACTCGGCCAGTGCCTCCTCGACGCAAAGATCAAGTTTCTCGGCATGGGCCCGCGCGGCGATCTCGGGGACGACCCCGCCGAACGGGGCGTGCAGTTCGGTCTGGCCTGCGACGACCGAGGACAGGATCTGCGCACCATCGGGCCCGACGCGCACGACGGCGGCCGCCGTGTCGTCGCAACTCGACTCGAGCCCGAGAAAGGTGAGATGCTGTTTCATGCCGCTCCGGTTGCGCCTGTGTCCCTTCGCAGGTAACACCGGGGCATTGATCGCACAATCCCGGGGCTGCCCGTGACAGCGCAAAGCAAGATGTTTCCGGTTCTGCTGCTGACCCGCCCCGAGGCGGCCTCGCGCCGTTTTGCGATGCAGTTTCATGATCGCTTCGGCCCGGATTTCAGCGTGGTGATCGCGCCCCTGATGGAGATCGTGGCGCTTGCGCCGCCGATCCCCGAGGCGCAGGCGCTGATCTTTACCTCGCAAAACGCGGTGACGCCGCTGGTCGCGCTGTCGCCCGCGATGGGGCGGCGGGCCTATTGCGTCGGTGCACGCACGGCGGATGTGGCGCGCAAGGCCGGGTTCGAGGTGATCGAGGGCCCCGGTGATGCGCGCACGCTCATGCCGATGATCGCCAAGCACCACCAGGAGGGCCGCCTGTTGCACGCGCGGGGCGTCGAAGTGGCCGTGGCGGTGGCCGATATCCTGAGCACGGCGGGGTTCGAGACGCTTGAGGCCGTGGTCTATCGGCAAGAGGCGCGCCCGATCGCGCCCGACTCGCTTGCCCTTTTGCGCAAGGCCGGGGTGATTCTGGCGCCGGTTTTCTCACCCAAATCCGCGCGGCTTCTGGCCGGGCTTGGCCTGCACCGGCTGCAAATTGCCGCGATCAGCCCTTCGGTGGCCGAGGCATGCGCGGAAATCGGCCCCGATCGGCTGGAAATCGCGCCCTCACCGGATGCCGAGGGGATTCTTGAGGCTCTGGCGCGGCTTATTGGCTCAGGCAATGCTGCTTGAGACGCTGGCGGGGCGCTCATAGATTGATATGGTGGGGCGGGGCTACCCGAGGCCCACAGGTTTGAGGAGGGATTGGCCGTGGCGGACGAAAAGACGCAGAACCCCGAGATCGCAGATGCGGAGCAGGGGAAGGATACGCCCGATGCGCCCTTCGTTTTGATCACGCCCGCGACCGATGAACCGGAAGCCTCCGCGCCGGAGGCAGAGGCCAATGACGAGGCCGCGCCGGAAGAGGTGACGGAAGCCCTCGAACCCGAAGAAGCTGTCGAAGCCCCGACCGAGCCCGCGGCGGCCCGCGATGTTCTGCCGCCGCCCGCCGCGCCTGCCTCGGCTGAGGCGCCGAAACAGGGTGGTGGCTTCATGCCGCTTCTGTTGGGCGGTGTCGCTGCTGCTGCCATCGGCGCGGGGGCGACGCTTTTCGTTTTGCCGAGCCTGCCGGCTTCGCTGCTGGAGAGCATGGGGCTTCAACCCAAGGCCGAGCTGGATGCTGCCGGCCTGAGCACGGCGCTGGCCAATCAGGCGGCGCGCACCGAGGCACTGACGGCCGAGTTGGCGGCGCTGCGCTCGGCGCCCGCGCCTGCGGCCGACCTGTCCGGCGTTCAGGCCGCGCTTGATCAGGCGACGGCGGCTGCCCGCACGGCATCCGAGGCGCAGGTGGCGCTTGAGGCGCGGATCGCCGCGCTTGAATCCCGCCCGGCGGCCGAAGCCGTGCCCCCTGCCGCGCTCGATGAGTTGCGGGCCGAGGTGCTGGCGCTGCGCGGTCAGTTGGATCAGCGCAGCACCGGCGATGCCGCCGCACAGGAACAGATCGCCGCAGCCGTCGCGGTCGCGCAGGAGCGCATCCTTCAGGCCGAAGAAGAGGCGGCCCGTCTGCGTGGCCAATCCGAGGCTTCGGCGCGCCGTATGCTGGTGCAGGCCGCCATTGCCCGCGTTGCGACCGCGATTGACAGCGGGGCCTCGCTGGTGTCCGCGGTGGCCGAGTTGGAGGCCGCAGGCATTTCCGCGCCCGACGCGCTGAAAGTGACTGTCCCGACCATCACCCAGTTGCAGGCCGGCTTCCCGCAGGCCGCGCGCGATGCGCTCGCCGTGGCGCGTAAGGAGGCCGCAGGCGATACGATGACGGGCCGCGTCGGCGCCTTCCTGATGGCGCAGGTCGGCGCGCGCTCGCTTGATGCGCGCGAGGGTGATGACCCCGATGCGATCCTGTCGCGCGCGCAAAGCGCGGTCGATCAGGGCGACATCGCCGCTGCGGTGGCTGAAGTCGGCAAACTGCCGCCTTCGGGTCAGGCCGCGCTGGGTGACTGGCTGGTGCAGGCGCAGGCCCGCGTCGCCGCGCTCGAGGCGCTGACGTCCTTGTCGCAGTCGGTCAACTGAGGAGGGCGGTCATGATCTGGTCATTCATCAAAATCGCGCT
This sequence comes from Sedimentimonas flavescens, assembly GCF_019264375.1. Classification (GTDB taxonomy): domain Bacteria; phylum Pseudomonadota; class Alphaproteobacteria; order Rhodobacterales; family Rhodobacteraceae; genus Rhodobacter; species Rhodobacter flavescens. The sequence continues at coordinate 221,632 of NZ_JAHVAI010000007.1, forward strand.
TTTCCTGATTGTCGTTGCGGCGCTGACGCTGGGTGCCACGCATCTGGCCGACAGTGGTGAGGGCGTGCGCATCGTTCTCATGGGGATGGAATTCACCCTCGGGCCGCTGCAGGCGGTGATCGTCGCGCTTCTGGCCTTTGTGCTGGTCTGGGTGGTGATCCGCGTCGTCGGCTTGCTCGTGGCGTTCCTGCGCTTTCTCAATGGCGATGAAACCGCGATCAGCCGCTATTTCGACCGCAACCGCGAGCGCAAGGGATATGAGGCGCTGGCCGAGGGGATGCTGGCCGTGGCCTCGGGCGAGGGGCGTCTGGCGCTGTCCAAGGCCGCGCGGGCCGAGCGTTTCCTGCGCCGCCCCGAACTGACCAACCTTCTGACCGCGCAGGCCGCAGAGGCAGCGGGCGACAACAAGAAGGCGACCGAGGTTTACAAGCGCCTGCTCTCGGATGACCGGACCCGATTTGTCGGTGTGCGCGGGCTGATGAAGCAAAAGCTGTCCGAGGGCGACACCGATACCGCGCTCAAGCTGGCCGAGAAGGCCTATGCGCTCAAGCCCAAGCATCAGGAGGTGCAGGATACCCTGCTTAGCCTGCAGACCGCTAAGGGCGATTGGGCGGGGGCGCGCTCGACCCTGCAATCCAAGGTGCGCCAGGGCCAGTTGCCCAAGGATGTGCACCGCCGCCGCGATGCGGTTCTGGCCCTGCAAGAGGCCAAAGGCGTGTTTGACGAAGGCGCCAGCATCGAGGCGCGCGAGGCCGCGATTGCGGCGAACAAATCCTCGCCCGATCTGATTCCCGCCGCAGCGATGGCCGCGCGCGCCTATATCGCCAAGGGTAACACCAAGGCTGCGGGGCGCGTGATCCTGAAGGCATGGGAGGCGCAGCCGCATCCCGATCTGGCGGCGGTCTATGCCGAGATGGCGCCCGATGAGGCCGCCGATGCGCGCCTCAAGCGGTTCGAGAAACTGCTGAGCCTGCGCCCGGATCACCCTGAAACCCGGCTGTTGCGGGCCGAGTTGAACATCGCGTCCGAGGATTTCCCCGGCGCCCGCCGCGCGCTTGGCGATCTGATCGAAACCCACCCGACCGCGCGCGCCCTGACCATCATGGCCGCGATCGAGCGCGGCGAGGGCGCCGACGATGCGGTTGTGCGCGGCTGGCTGACCCGTGCGTTGACGGCGCCGCGCGGCCCGCAATGGTGCTGCGACAAGTGTCACAACATCCAGGGCGAATGGACGCCTGTTTGCGACAATTGCGGCGGTTTCGACACGCTGAGCTGGCGCGAGCCGGTGCAGGCCGACGTTCCGATGCCGCATGGCGCCGAGATGCTGCCGCTGATCGTGGGACAGCCCGCGCATGAGGCGGAACCCGAGCACGATGGCCCGGTCGAATCCATCATCGACGCCGATCTGATCGTCACGCCTGACGATATTCGCAAGCGCGAAGGGCAAGCCGACGACTAGATGCAAATTAGGGCTACACATCGGCCGAGCGGCGTGCTATCCGCCCGCCACCAGGCCGGTGTAGCTCAGCTGGTAGAGCACGTCATTCGTAATGATGGGGTCGGGGGTTCGAGTCCCTTCACCGGCACCACTTCCCAAAAAGTAGTGTAGCAAACCCGCCCGCGAGGCTTACGCCTCGCCGCGTCAGAGCTGCTTGCCGATCGGCAGGAAGCCATAGACCCCCGACATGAACGCCCGCCAGACCGAGTCGTAAGGCTCCCACAGGTGCAGCAGCGTCACGCCATCCTCACGGCGCGACAGCCAGTTGAGCTTGCCGTTCTCATCGGCGGTGACCTGGTAGGCGCGATCGGGCAGGTCGCGCTTGAAGATGCGCAACACCTCTTGCGTCAGTTCGGGCGAGTCGATCATCAGGCCCATCTCGGTGTTGATGTGAACTGAGCGCGGGTCCCAGTTGAACGAGCCGATGAAGAGGTGCCGGCCGTCCACGGCAAAGGCCTTCGAATGCAGGCCCGAGAGCGATTTCTCCAGCCCCAGGCGCTTGCGATCCTCGCGTGCGGTGTTGGAGCGTAGCTCCCACAGATCCACGCCTGCCTCGATCAATGCGCGGCGCGACAGGGCGTAATGGCCGTAAACCGCCAGAACGTCGGTTGAGTCCATCGAGTTGGTGAGAACCGTGACATCGACGCCACGCGCCTCCATCCCGGCCAGCAGGTCGACCCCGCGCCGGCGAGGTATAAAATAGGCCGAGACGACGTAAAGCTCGGATTGCGCCGAGGTGATATAGGGTTCCAGCGCCGCGCTCAGGAAGGTTGCGCTGTCTGCGCCACCTTTCGCCTTGTCGGGCGCATCGGCAAAGACCTGGGCCGGAACCCAGTGCAGCTTGAGGCTGTTATTACCCAAAGCGTCGCGAATCCCGTGGTGGAGCGCTTCTCCATAGGGGCTTGCCTGCGCCTCGCGCGCCAAATCCTGCAGATGTGCCCGATTGGTCGACACCGCGGCCGCATCGCGATGGTCCTTGATCACGACCCCGGAAGGCACCGCATAGGGGCTGTTCCAATAGGTATCGAACGAAGACGAGACCTCTTGCGCGGCGGGGCCTGCGGCAAGAATGTCCAGATCGTCGTAATTGCTGTCGTCGCGGGCGGCGAAATACTCGGCCCCGATGTTGCGCCCGCCAAGGATCGTGACCGTATTGTCGAAGGTCATCGACTTGTTATGCATGCGCCGGTTGATGCGCGGAAAATCCATCGCGGCCACGACGGCCTGGTGTGCCGAGCGCCAGAACGGGTTGAACAGCCGGATCTCGATATTGGGATGGGCATCCATCGCGGCCGTCACCGGGTCGTAAACCGCCATGTCGATATCGTCGAGCAGCAGACGCACCCGCACCCCGCGATCTGCGGCCTCGAGCAGTTTCCACAAGAAGAGGTGGCCTGCGACATCATCATGCAGCAGGTAATACTGCGCGTCGATCGTCTTCTCGGCGCGCTCGGACAGCACAAGGCGCAGCGCCAGCGCCTCGGCCCCGTCGCGCAGCAGATAGACGCCCGAGCGCCCGTCATGCGGATTGCCCATCGCCTCGATGCGTCGTGCAAGCCAGGTGGTGTCGGTGTCCATGCGCGCGACGGAAACGTTCTTGGTGTAGGTGCCGGGGCCGAGAGAGCAGGCCGAAACCCACCCTGCGATCAGTCCCGCCATAATCAACCGCCAGCCCGTGCGCGCGTAAGAAACCGTCATCCCTGCCGTCATTCTTGAACTCGTCCGGGGGACAGTATGCACAGGATAGCGCTGAGTGCGAGTATTGGCTGGCGTTTCGCCCGGCTCGCGGGGATTCGCCTGCCCGCGCCCGTTTCGTTTCGCGCCTGCCCGCCCTTACGCAAGATTCTTTCTGCACCTGCGAGATGGGTTGGCCAGCTGGATTTTACCCGCGCGTCAGGGGGTCAACGAAACAAGGGATTTTTGTGATTTGAGAGAGAAAAGTTTGTGATTTTTGAAAAAGGGCCTTGCGGAGGTTGTCGGTGATCCGTAAATAGCCCCTCACCGACGCGGCAGACGCTGCAACGGGACGCCGGAAGGGGTCGCAAGACACTGGAAAGCAAGACAAAATTGGGGATAGGTTGGCTAGCGGCGCCGCAAGTGATGAGGCGCAACTGGTTGATTTTGTTTCCAGGCTCTTTGACATTGATGGATATCTGAAGAGATATGCGGGCGGTTTGGTCGGTTTCGACGTTTAACCGTAGCATATCG
>NZ_JAHVAI010000008.1 GCF_019264375.1 Sedimentimonas flavescens
GAAATTGCCTTTGCCCATCTCGGCCTCCTTGCCTCAAAATTAGGGAAGAAGGCGTCTACAGATCTAGGGGCTATTCAAAGCACTGATACGAGGCGAACATAGCTGAGGCGCTTGCTGCAGCGCAACCTTTCAATTCACGAAATCGTATGTGTCGATACAATTTTTCCGAGTGCACCCTTTACCGCCGAGTCAAACGCGCACAAAAATCGGGCAGGAACGACCTTCCGAAGTTTCGGATGCAAAGGCGGCCATTATCCCGACGTTAACGGCTAATCTTGAAAACTCTCCCCCCAAACAGAGGTGCGTTCCGCCGCGACCGCTGATAGAAAAGCGCCAGACGAACCCGAGGGATGCAAAGCGCCGCCATGACAAAGAACCTCACCCATCTGCAACGCCTCGAAGCCGAGAGCATCCACATCCTGCGCGAGGTGGTGGCCGAGGCCGAGAACCCCGTCATGCTCTATAGCGTGGGCAAGGACAGCGCGGTGATGCTGCATCTGGCGAAAAAGGCCTTCTACCCGGCCCCGCCGCCCTTCCCGCTCCTGCATGTCGATACGACGTGGAAGTTCCGCGACATGTATGCGCTGCGCGACCGCGCGGCGAAGGCGGCCGGGATGGAGCTTTTGGTCTATCAGAACCCCGAGGCGAAGGCGAAGGGCATCAACCCGTTCGACCACGGCTCGCTGCACACCGACATGTGGAAGACCGAAGGGTTGAAGCAGGCGCTCGATCACTACGGGTTTGACGTGGCCTTCGGTGGCGCCCGCCGCGACGAGGAAAAAAGCCGCGCGAAAGAGCGCGTGTTCTCGTTCCGCTCGGCCAATCACCGGTGGGACCCCAAGAACCAGCGCCCCGAGCTTTGGCGGCTTTACAATGCGCGCAAGGCCAAGGGCGAAAGCGTGCGCGTCTTCCCGATCTCGAACTGGACCGAGTTGGACATCTGGCAATACATCCACCTTGAGGGGATCGAGATCGTGCCGCTTTACTTCTCGGCCCCGCGCCCGACCGTGGTGCGCGACGGGCTGATCCTGATGGTCGATGATGCGCGTTTCCCGCTGCGCGAGGGCGAAGAGCCCGTGATGCGCTCGGTCCGCTTCCGCACCCTTGGCTGCTACCCGCTGACCGGCGCCGTCGAAAGCGAAGCGCAGACCCTGCCCGAGGTCATTCAGGAGATGCTCCTGACCACCACATCCGAGCGCCAGGGACGCGCGATCGACCACGATCAGGCCGCGTCGATGGAGAAGAAGAAACAGGAAGGCTATTTCTGAGCCCCTCCCCCCATCCGGCCCCGGCCGCTTGCGAGAAGACACGACCATGACCGACCCCGTTTACAAGACCGACGCGCTGATCGCCCAGGATATCGACGCCTATCTTGAGGCGCATCAGCACAAGACCATGCTGCGCTTCATCACCTGCGGCTCGGTCGATGACGGCAAATCGACGCTGATCGGGCGGCTGCTTTACGACAGCAAGATGATCTTCGAGGACCAGCTGGCGGCGCTTGAGGCCGACAGCAAGCGCGTGGGCACGCAGGGGCAAGAGATCGACTTTGCGCTGCTGGTGGATGGCCTTGCGGCCGAGCGCGAACAGGGCATCACCATCGACGTGGCCTACCGCTTCTTCGCGACCGAAAAGCGCAAGTTCATCGTTGCCGACACCCCCGGCCATGAGCAATACACCCGCAACATGGTGACTGGCGCCTCGACCGCCGATCTGGCCGTGATCCTGATCGACGCGCGCAAGGGCGTGCTGACGCAGACCCGCCGCCACAGCTACCTTGTGCATCAGCTCGGCATCCGCAACATCGTGCTGGCGGTCAACAAGATGGACCTCGTGGGCTACGATCAGGCGACCTTTGACGCCATCGTCGCCGATTATCGCGCCTTTGCCACCAGCATCGGGATCGAAGATTTCGTGGCCATGCCGATCTCGGGCTTCAAGGGCGACAACATCACCGCGCTCAGCGAGAACACGCCGTGGTACGCCGGCCCCGCGCTGCTGCCGCATCTTGAAACGGTCGAGCTGGACGCGACCTCGGATCAGGCACGCCCCTTCCGGATGCCGGTGCAATGGGTCAACCGCCCCAATCTCGACTTCCGCGGCTTTGCGGGGCTGATCGCCAGCGGCTCGGTCCGCCCTGGGGACGAGGTGCGCGTGCTGCCCTCGGGCAAGACCTCTACGGTCGCGCGGATCGTCAGCCTCGGCGGCGACCGTGACGAGGCCGTTGCGGGCGAATCCGTCACCATCACGCTCGCGGATGAGATCGACTGCTCGCGCGGGCAGGTGATCGTCGCCGCCAAGGAGCCGCTTGAGGTCGCCGACCAGTTCGAGGCCACCGTGGTCTGGATGGACGAGACCGAGATGGTTCCGGGCCGCGCCTATTGGCTCAAGATCGGCACGCAGACCGTCTCGGCGACGGTTCAGCACCCGAAATTCCAGATCAACGTCAACACGATGGAGCATCTGGCCGCGAAAACGCTGGATTTGAACGCGATCGGCGTGGCGAATATCACCACCGACCGCGCCATCCCCTTCGCGCCTTATGCCGAGAACCGAGATCTGGGCGGCTTCATCCTGATCGACAAGATGACCAACCACACGGTCGCCGCCGGGATGATCCACTTCGCGCTGCGCCGCGCGCAGAACATCCACTGGCAGGCAACCGATCTTGGCCGTGATCACCATGCCGGGATGAAGAACCAAAAGCCCGCCGTACTGTGGATGACCGGCCTTTCGGGCTCGGGCAAGTCCACGATCGCGAACATCGTCGAGAAGAAATTGGCGCGGATGAATCGCCACACCTTCCTGCTGGATGGCGATAACGTGCGCCACGGGCTGAACAAGGATCTGGGCTTTACCGACGCCGACCGGGTAGAGAACATCCGCCGCGTGGGTGAGGTGGCCAAGTTGATGACCGACGCGGGCCTGATCGTGATCACCGCCTTCATCTCGCCCTTCCGGGCCGAGCGCGACATGGTGCGCGCGATGATGCAGCCGGGCGAATTCGTCGAGGTCTTCATCGACACCCCGCTTTCCGTCGCCGAAGGGCGCGACGTGAAGGGGCTTTACGCCAAGGCCCGCTCGGGCGCGCTGAAGAACTTCACCGGAATCGACTCGCCCTACGAGGCGCCGGACAGCCCCGAGATCCGCATCGATACCACGCAGATGACGCCCGAAGAGGCGGCCGATCTGATCATCGCCAAGCTGATCCCCTAAGGGACGAAGCGGCGGGGCCCCGGCCCCGCCGTTTTCACTCCAAGGGCCTTGCCCAAATTCGTCAAACACGTAAAGGTTGCATTAACGCAACCGAGGGATGTGATGGCGAAGAAAGCCCTGATCACCGGCATCACCGGACAGGACGGCTCCTATCTGGCCGAATTCCTGCTGGCCAAGGGCTACGAGGTGCACGGCCTCAAGCGCCGCGCCTCGTCATTCAACACGCAGCGCATCGACCATATCTACCAGGACCCGCATGAGGACGCGCGCCGCCTGCACCTGCATTACGGCGATCTGACCGACAGTTCCAACCTGACCCGCATCCTGGCGGCGGTGGAGCCCGACGAGGTCTATAACCTTGGCGCGCAAAGTCATGTAGCGGTCAGCTTCGAGGCGCCCGAATACACCGCAGATGTCGATGCCATGGGCACTCTGCGACTGCTTGAGGCGATCCGATTTCTGGGGCTGGAGCGCAAGACGCGCTTCTATCAGGCCTCGACCTCCGAGCTATACGGGCAGGTCCAGCACAGCCCGCAGAGTGAGTCGACGCCCTTCCACCCTCGCTCGCCCTATGCGGTGGCCAAGCTTTATGCCTATTGGATCACGGTGAACTACCGCGAGGCCTATGGCCTCTTTGCCTGCAACGGCATCCTCTTCAATCACGAATCCCCGCGCCGGGGCGAGACTTTCGTGACCCGCAAGATCACGCGTGGGCTGACGAATATCGCGCAGGGGATCGAGGATTGCCTCTTCATGGGAAATATCGACGCCCGGCGTGATTGGGGCCACGCACGCGACTATGTGCGGGCGCAGTGGCTGATGCTGCAACAGGATGCGCCCGAGGATTTCGTGATCGCGACCGGGCAGCAGCACTCCGTGCGCGACTTCATCCGCTGGTCGGCCGCCGAACTGGGCGTGGCGCTGCGCTTTGAGGGCGATGGCGTGGACGAGGTCGCGGTTGTCGAGCGCGTGACAAGCAACATGGCCCCGGCGCTGCGGCCCGGCCATGTGGTGATGCGCATCGACCCGCGTTACTTCCGCCCCGCCGAGGTCGAGACGCTGCTCGGCGATGCCTCGAAAGCCCGCGAAAAGCTTGAGTGGCAGCCCGAGGTCTCGGCCCGGCAGATCTGCGCCGAAATGGTGGCCGAGGATCTGCGCGCGGCACGGCGCCAGCGCCTGCTGATGGAGAACGGCCTTGGGCTGCCGGTCTCGATTGCAAGCTGAGGCCGGAATGCGGATTTTCCTTGCGGGTCATCGGGGCATGGTGGGCAGCGCGATATTGCGGCGACTGTCGGCCGACGGGGCCGATGTCATCACCCGCGAACGCGCCGCGCTCAACCTGACAGATCAGGCCGCAGTGCGCCGCTTCATGCAGTCCGAACGCCCCGATCAGGTCATCCTGGCCGCCGCACGGGTCGGCGGCATTCATGCCAACGCCACGCGCCCGGCCGAGTTCCTCTATGAGAACCTGATGATCGAAGCGAATGTCATCCATCAGGCCCATGCGGCGGGGGTGAGGCGGCTTTTGTTCCTCGGATCATCCTGCATCTATCCGCGCGCGGCTGCGCAGCCCATGCCCGAGGAGGCACTGCTGAGCGGCGCGCTCGAACCCACGAACGAGCCCTACGCCATCGCGAAAATCGCCGGGATCAAGCTCTGCGAAAGCTACAATCGCCAGCACGGCACCGACTTTCGCGCGCTGATGCCCACCAATCTTTATGGCCCGGGCGACAACTTCCACCCCGAGAACAGCCATGTCCTGCCCGCCCTGCTGCGCCGCTTCCATGAGGCCGTGCTGCGCGGCGAGGATGAGGTCACAATCTGGGGCAGCGGCACCCCCCTGCGTGAGTTCCTGCATGTAGACGATCTGGCCGAGGCCGCCCTGTTCGCGATGGCCGTGCCGGCCGAGGTCTGGCGCGCGCAGACACAACCCATGTGCAGCCATATCAATGTTGGCACAGGGTCCGAGATCAGCATCGCGGATCTGGCGCGGATGATCGCGGGGGTCAGCAGTTTCGCGGGCCGGATCGTGTTCGATCCCACGCGCACCGATGGCGCGCCGCGCAAGCTGCTGGATGTCAGCCGCCTCGCCGGGATGGGCTGGCGCGCCCGCATCGCCCTGCCCGATGGCCTAGCGCAAACCTACCGCTGGTATTGCGACAATCAGCACGGCCTGCGGCAGTCCTGAAGCAGCCCGTCCAGCTTGCACCCGCGCGGGCGCTCGGGTCATATTGCCCGACCGCGACATGACAGGACCGCCCATGACCGAGATGACCACCTTCGCCGAAGAGCTTCTGGCCGCCTATCGCGCGGGAACCCGGATCGCACCGCAGGGGGCGCTGCCGACCTCGGCGGCACAGGCCTATGTGGTGCAGTCGCATATGCTGGCAGCGCTTGGCCCGGCGGGCGGCTTCAAGGTGGGGCTGAAACCCGACGCGCCGCCGATCATGGCGCCGATCATGGCCGCGCGCTGTCAGCCCTCTGGCAGCCGCTACCCGGTCGCGGACCGTATCGGGGTCGAGCTTGAGGTCGGCTGGAAGATCATCGCCCCCCTGCCCGATCCCGCGCAGCCCGACTACCTGCGCGCGGTGACGTCCTGCATCGTCCCCCTGCCGGTGATCGAGTTGGTCGATACGCGCATCAGCGGCCCGGCGGCGGCCGACCCGCTGGTGAAACTCGCGGATTTCCAGATCAATTCCGGGCTGATTCTAGGCGCCCCGCTGGCCGATTGGGATGGTGGCGATTTCACCCACCTGACGGGCCGGATGCAGGCAGGCGCGCAGGTTTTGCTGGACGGCACGACCGAGGTGCCCGGCGGCTCGGCCCTTGGCACCCTGCACGCGCTGCACCGCGCGATCGGCGATCACTGCGGCGGGCTGCAACCCGGCCAGATCGTCATCACCGGCACGATCCACCCGCTCACCTATGTCCCCGGCAATATCGAGGTCAGGGGCGAGATTTCGGGTCTCGGGACTGTTTCGGTCAGCCTCGAGACCCTCTCCGCCTAAGCGGTTCAGCCCATCTGGAAGCCGGGCGTCGAGAGCGAGATCGACTGCTCTTCCGCGTCCATGTCATCGACGATCCCGTCAAACAGTGGCGTGGTCATGTAACGCTCGCCGGTGTCGGGCAGCATCGCCAGGATGACCGAGCCGGGCGCGGCGCGCTCGGCCACCTGCATCGCGACGGCAAAGCTCGACCCGCCGGAAATCCCGGTCAGAATACCTTCCTGCGCCGCCAGCTTGCGGGCCCAGGCCACGCCCTCGGCGCCGGCAACCGGGATCAGCTCGTCATAGCCGCCGTTGTCGAGCGCCTCTTGCAACACGAGCGGGATGAAATCCGGGGTCCAGCCCTGAATCGGGTGCGGCTCGAACGCGGGATGGCTGACCGCGGGCGAGCCATCCGAACCGCGCTCCTGCGCGATATCGCTGGCCACCAGTGCCGCGTTGGCAGGCTCGGACAGCACGATCTTGGTTTCGGGCCGCTCGCGCCGCAGAACGCGGGCAAGGCCCGTCACGGTGCCGCCGGTGCCATAGCCCGTGACGAAGTAATCAAGCCGGTCCCCCGCGAAATCGGCGAGGATCTCGCGCGCGGTGGTGCTTTCGTGAATATCGGCATTGGCGTCGGTCTCGAACTGCCGCGCCAGAAACCAGCCATGCTGCTCGGCCAGTTCAACCGCCTTGCGATACATGCCGGTGCCCTTCTGGGCACGCGGGGTCAGGATCACCTTGGCACCCAGCATCCGCATCAGCTTGCGCCGCTCGATCGAGAAGCTGTCGGCCATGGTCACCACAAGCGGGTAGCCCTTCTGCGCGCAGACCATCGCTAGGCCGATCCCGGTATTGCCGCTGGTGGCCTCGACCACCGTCTGGCCGGGCTTGAGCGCGCCCGAACGCTCGGCCGCCTCGATGATGTTCAGCGCAAGGCGATCCTTGACCGAACTGGCCGGGTTGAAGAACTCGGCCTTCACATACATGCGTACGCCTTCGGGCGCGAGGTTGTTGATGCGAATGACGGGCGTATCCCCGACCGCATCCAGAATGCTGTCGTAAAGCCGCCCGCGCCCATGCGTCGTGCGAATACCCTGTTCGGCCATTGTGCAGTCCCCCCTGTCTTTTTCCGACCGCGAAAACGCGTGGGCAAAGTGTAGCGCGTCGGCGCGCGCAAGACACAGGGAAACGCGTCTAACCCACCTATAAAGACAGGTTTTCCGCCAGCGGCACATTGCGCGAACCGACTGCCCAAACTCGGCTTTCCGGCTGGACAGATTGTCCATGCGACCCTGCGTCACCTTCATGCCCGGTGGACAGCGAAGGCCACGCGCGCTTTTCTGTGAGCGGAGGAGGCGAGCCTGGTTTCCGGGCCTCGCAGGGGAGATCATCATGCTGTCGGCCAAGGGCAGTTATGCCGCCACACGCGCCGCGTTTCAGTGGGATATTCCCGCGCGCTACAATATCGGCGTCGATGTCTGCGACCGTTGGGCCGCGACCGAACCCGACCGCGTCGCGTTGATCGAGGTCGCGGATGACGGCTACGGCGCGATGCGCGAAACCAGCTACGCCGAGTTGCGCGATGCCTCGAACCGCTTTGCCAATGTGCTGCGGGGTCTCGGGTTGGGCGCGAATGGGGAGGAGGCCGGTGACCGGGTGGCGATCTTGCTGCCCCAACAGCGCGAGACCGCCATCGCGCATATCGCGGCCTTCAAGGCGGGCTGCGTGTCGCTTCCGCTCTTCACGCTCTTTGGCCCCGACGCGCTCTTGCTGCGGCTGCGCGACAGCGGCGCGCGGGTTCTGGTGACCGACAGCGCAAGTCTGCCGATGATCCGGGCCATCCACGACGCGCTGCCGGAATTGCAGACGATCTTCACCGTCGATGGTGCCAATGCGGGAACACAGGATTTCGCGGCCGCCTGCGCCAACGCCTCGCCCCTATTCACGCCGGTGGACAGTGGGGCCGAAGCGCCAGCCATCCTGATCTATACCTCGGGAACGACGGGCAACCCCAAGGGCGCGCTCCATGCGCACCGTGTCTTGCTCGGCCATCTGCCGGGGATCGAGATGAGCCACGACTTCCTGCCCCAGCCCGGCGATCGGATCTGGACCCCTGCGGACTGGGCCTGGATCGGCGGGCTCCTCGATGTGCTTCTGCCCGCGCTGCATCACGGTGTGCCGGTGGTCGCCTGCCGCTTTCGCAAGTTCTCGGCCAGAGCGGCGGCGGACCTGATCCGGCGGCTGGATATCCGCAACGCCTTCCTGCCGCCGACCGCGCTCAAGATGATGAAGGCCGACCCGGAGAGCCTGAACTGGGGCATCCGGATGCGCTCGGTCGCAAGCGGGGGCGAGCCACTAGGCGCCCAGTTGCTTGAATGGGGCCGCGCGGCACTCGGCGTCACGATCAACGAGTTCTACGGGCAAACCGAGTGCAACATGGTGGTTTCCAGCTGTGCGGCCCTTGCCCCTTCGGCAGCGAGCGTCATGGGCTGGCCCGTCCCCGGCCATGAGGTCGACGTTATCGACGAGAAGACCGGGCTGCGCCTTGCCCCCGGTGTGGAAGGCGCGATCGCCATCCTGTCGCCCGACCCGGTGATGTTCCTTGGCTATTGGCGCCAACCCGCTGCCACGGAAGCAAAATTCGTAACCGGACCCAAGGGGCGCTGGCTCGTGACGGGCGACCGGGGCGAGCGCTGCGCCGACGGGCGGCTGCGCTTCAAGGGGCGTGACGACGATATCATCTCAACCGGCGGGTATCGCGTCGGTCCGGCAGAAATCGAGGACTGCCTGATTGCGCATCCGGCCATCGCCATGGCGGGCGTCGTTGGTCAACCCGATCCGCTGCGCGGCGAGATCGTCGCGGCCTTCATCACCCTGCGTCCCGGCTTCGCCCCCACCGAAGCGCTGCGGGCTGAAATCGCCGCCCATGTCCGCGACCGGTTGGCCGCCTATGAATACCCGCGCGCGATCTACTTCACGGCCGATCTGCCCGTTACGACGACAGGCAAGATCATCCGCAACGCATTGCGCCAGCGCCTGATCGACGGGCAGCCCGAGTGACCGAGCACCCCGCTCGAACGTGAGCCGTCCCCGCGCATCGCCATTGTGAATGGCGCCAGGGAACCGATGGCCCCTGGCGCCTGCAGAGAAGAGAGAAACTCTGCCGGGAACGTCGTTACGGCGTGCTCAGGCCAACGCCGATGATCTTGGTGGCGCCGTTGCGCTGGACGATCAGCTCGTAGGACGGCTGGCCCAGACGGCTGAAGCCTTCGAGGACACCGGACAGGTCCGAGGCACGCTCGATCCGGCGGCCGGACTGGCGCTCGGACAGCAGGATGTCGCCCGCGATCAGGCCGCTGGCCTCCGAGGCCGCGCTGACCCGCACGCGCCATGCGTCGCGGTCGCGCTCCTGCACCACATCAAAGATCCCCATGCTCACCTCGCGCGTGACCTGCACGGGTAATTCGGCTTCGGTCGTGGTGCCAAAGAGCGGGTTGGTGACCTCAATCGGAAGCCCGGCAGAGGCCGGGTCGCTCAGCGCGAAATAGCTCGCCGCAAGCGCTGCGACACCAGCCGGGTCTCCGCCCACGGGCGCACCACCAACGGCGGCCAGGATCGTGCCAGCCGGATAGGGGCTATGCTCGCCGCCCGAAAAGACGACCGCGGGCTTGCCCGCTGCATCGGCACCCTGCGTCAGGGCGAGTTCGATATCGATATGCCAGCCACCCTGCCCCGCATCCGGCGCGGCCGCAGCGGGTTTAGCCGGAGTAAAGAGCGCCGCCGGGGATGCGGGTTCCGCCGCAGGGGCGGCTGCGGGCGCGGGTGTCGTGATCTGCTCGGGCGCGGGTTCTTGCGCTGCGGGGGCCGGGGCCTGCGCCACGGCAGCAGGCGCCTGCGCGGCGGGTTCCACCACGGCAGGTTCACTCACCGCGACCTCCTCCCCCTTGTTTGCAAAAGCAAAATACCCACCCGCCGCACCGATCGCGATCGCTGCCGCAGCAAGGATCATCCCGAGGTTCGACTTGCCCCCCGTTTTCGGACGCAAAGCCGAGATGTCATCAGGGCCGGCGCTGACCAATGGCGGCAGCACCTCGGCCCCCGCGCGTTTGGCCCGGGCACTGGCCTCGGCGGACGCCGGGTCATGCACGGCGGTTGCGGTGCGCTCGACCTGGCGCGTCGCGGGCTTGGTGACCGGTCGACCCGGGGCGCAGGCCGCTTTTTGCGCGGGCGCACAGGCCGGGCGCGTTACCGGTTTGCAGGCCTGTCCGGGCCGCTCGGTCGTGCGCGCACCTGCGGGCACCGCCGGACGGGTCGGCACAGGAATGCGCGGCTCGCTTGCAGGATTTCGCCGCGCGGGGGCGGAATTCGCCTCTTGCCCGACGACATGCAGATGCGGCTTGCGCGGGCTGACCGGTTGGCCGTCGGCGTCATAGGTGGTCTGCATCAGTTCCAGCAACTCCGAGGCGCGCTGCGGCCGATCCTCGGGAGAAAGCGCCATGGCCTTGTCGATGGCGCGCAGGAACCCCTCGGGGAAACCGCGCACCGCGCCGACCAGAGGGGCCAGCGGATCAGCCTGATCGTTCTGTTGCGCAACCACGCGGCGCTGCGCATCGACCGGAACGTGCCCGGTGACAAGCGTGTAGAGCGTTGCGCCGAAGGAATAGATATCACTTGCGGCTGAATGCTTCTCGCCCGGCTGGTAGAATTCGGGCGGAGAAAAGCCGTCCTTCACCGCGAAGATCGACTGTGCCAGCGCGGCATCCACGTTGCGCGCGGCGCCAAAGTCGATCAGCACCGGCGTGTCATCCTTCGACACGATGATATTGTCGGGCGCGATGTCCCGGTGCAGCACGCCATGGCGATGCACATAATCCAGCGCGCCGACCAATTGCCGGGCCAGATCCATGATCCGGCGCGGCGTCAGGTAGCCGGATTTCTCATCGACATGGGTCGTCAGATCGACGCCATCGACATATTCCAGCGCCATATAGGCGGTGTCATTCTCTTCGAAGAAATGCAGCACCGGCACCACGTTTTCGTGCTTGAGCTTGGCCAGCTGGCGCGCCTCGCCCACGAAATTCTGGATCAGCTTTTCGAAATCATCCTCGTGCGAGCGGGTCTGCGGGCGCACCTGCTTGGAGCGGCGCAGACACACGCTGGCGGGGAAGCATTCCTTGAGCACCACCTTGCGGCCGATCTGGTCGCCCGCAAGATAGGTCAGCCCGAAACCACCCGACCCAAGATGGTCGGTAATCGCATAGGTGCCATTCAGAAGCGTGGTCCCGACAGGCAGGAAATCGTCACCGGGTTCAAGGCTTTCAGCGTAGTTCATTGGTCTCCCCCCTCTTCGAGGCAAACGCTCATTCTTCGTTCAACGTCTTCATCACATCAAAGATGTTCGGGCCGTCGGCTTCGGCTTTCGGGGCGCCTTCCAGCACCTCGGCCACCAGCGATGCGCGTTCCCAATGCGGAACTTCGACGTCAAAGCTGAACTCGGCCCATTTCGGGTGGTGTCCCGGACCGCTGCGCAGAACCTGCTCGTTCGCCTTGATCTCGCGCACGAAGTTCCCGATCTTCTCGCGATCGTCGAGGCCCATGCGCTGGCCCTCTTCGATGGCGAAGACGACGTCGACGGCCAGGCTCTGGGTCAGCTTGTCCGACACCAGCGCCGGGTAGTCATCGCCGGTGAACTCGGCCGGGCGGTAGATCGCGCCAAGCTCCTCGCTCAGCGGCACTTCCAGCAAACGCAGGCCGTCTTCGGGCTTGAGGCTGCGCAGAAAGCCGTTGGGCTTGCCGTAGAGCATGAAGACCGCGTCCAGTTCGCCGCGCTTGAGCGCCTGGATACTGTCGGTCATCGGCAGTTCGACGGCGCGCGGGCTGACCTTGAGCGCGCGCATCACCAGCCGCGAGGTCAGCGAGGTGCCCGAGCCGGTCTCTCCGATCGCGACGTTGCGGCCCGACAGGTCGTAGACCGTGTCGAAGGTGCTGTCTTCGCGCACCAGCACATGCAGCTCGCTGGTGAAGGCGCGGGCGATGAATTTCACATTCTTCAGCCGCTCATCATCGGGATGACGCAGGCGTTCGGAAATAAGCACGTCCGAGTTGATCACCGCGACGTCGGCAAAGCGGAAGTTCATCAGGTCGCGCAGGTTCTTCTGGCTACCCGTCGAGAGATATTGCACCACGCGCAGCTTCGAGCGGCCGTCGAGCGTGCGGGCGATCTGGTCGCCGATCTGAACCGCCGTGCCGACCGAGCTTTCCGAGACGAGGCCGAGCCGCCCCGCATTCGCATCGCGCACCGCCGCGCCCTGGGCGTTGACCGGAGTGACGCCGCTTGAGGCCATCATCAATCCCACGCAGGCCGACCGGACAAACTTGGAGAAAGTAAGTTTCATTGTCTGAGTCCTTATCAATGTCGGATGCCACGCATCAGTTGGACGGGCGCGTGACGGCGTTGCGGAAGTATTCGAACTGGGTCCAGCCATCGACTTTCGCGGTCAGGTCGATCTCACGCCATTTCGGGTGACGCGGCGGCTGACCAAGGCGCGGAACCGTTGCCAGGAAGGCGTCGGTGAACCGCGTGAGGTTCTGGTAGCGCGCGCTCGACGGCGGGAACTTGTTATAAACCGCGAGGATCGTCGGCACCGAGATCGTCTCGACGAACTTGTCGTCCACGAGGTCGGGATAGGTCTCGGCCGAGATCTCGGCAGGGTTGTAGATGCCCTTGAAGGCGTCCGAATAGCCCACGTTGGCCAGCTTCAGCGCGTCTTCCTGTAGGATCTGGGTCAGGATCGGCGAGGGCGCCGGGCCGACGTAGAACATCCCGTCGATCTCGCCCCGCTTGAGCGCGTCGATGCTCGCTTCGGTCGAGAGGAACACGGCGTTGACCTTGACGCCGAGCATCCGCAGCACGAGGCGCGAGGTCAGCGCGGTATCGCTGGTGGTCGTGCCGACCGAGATGCGCTTGCCGTTCATGTCCTGCAGCGAGTCCGCGCCACCATCCTTACGAACGATCAGGTGCAATTCGCTGTCGAACACCTTGGCAAGGTAGGCCAGACGGGTCAGCGCCGGGTGGTTCGGCTCGGTGAACTGAAGGTTGGCCATCTGGTCGGCGTTGACGAAGCCTAGGTCCACGCCGCGCAGATAGAGCAGATCGTCGATCGTCTGACGCGAGCTTTTGCCAAGCATCGTGCGGACCTCGGTGCCCGACCAGCCGTTCAGTGCCTGGCCCAGTTCTTCACCCAGTGTCGCGAACGAGCTGCCGTATTCGCCTGCCATGACGCCGATCGACGGCAGTTCCTCTTCGGCCTTCGCGGTTCCGCTTAGTGCGGCGGTGACCGCGAGGGCTGCAAACATTCCTTTAAAGAAGTGACGCATGTTCCTGCCCTCAGTTCGTGTTGCCGATGGCCATCCGCGAGAGATAGCCGAGCGGATCGTGACCGTCGTATTCCACCCCGTCGATGAACTCGGCCGTGGGCGCGCGGTAGCCGTCGGTGCCTGCCGGGACTTCATCCTCGGTCAGATGACCCTCGGAGATCAGCGCCTTGGCGGCTTCCATGTAGATGTCGGGGCGATAGGTCGCCTTGGCGATGTCGTGATACCACTCGGCCGACTTGGCTTCGGTGATCTGGCCCCAACGGCGCATCTGGGTCAGGTACCAGATAGCGTCCGAATAGTAGGGATAGGTCGCATAATCCGCGAAGAAGGTGTTGAATTCCGGGATGATACGCTTGTCGCCGGGCTCAAACTCGAAGGTGCCGGTCATCGAGTTGATGATCACGTTGGCATCGGCTCCGACATATTCGGGGCGCGCCAGCATGTCGGCGGCCTCGGGGCGGTTGAAAGTGCCGCCATCATCAAGCCATTTCGCCGCGCGGATCATCGCCTTGACGATGGCAACCGTGGTCTTGGGGTTGGCCGAGATGAACTCCTCGGTCATGCCGAAGACTTTCTCGGGGTTGTTCTTCCAGATCTGGTGATCCGAGATCACCGGAACGCCCACGCCGCGGAACAGCGCCTCCTGGTTCCAGGGTTCGCCCACGCAGTAGCCCGCGATCGCCCCCGAAGCCATCGTCTCGGGCATTTTCGGCGGCGGGGTCACCGACAGCTCCACATCGGCGTTTTCGGTGCCGCCGGTGATGCCGGTGAGATCCTCGGCCTTGTACATGCCGGGGTTCAGCCCGCCAGCGGCCAGCCAGTAACGCAGTTCGTAGTTATGGGTCGAGACCGGGTAAACCATGCCCATCTGCAAGGGCTTGCCCTCGGCCTTCATCTTGGCGGCCACATCCTTGAGGACCGAGGCCGAGATCGGGTGCTTGGGGCGGCCGTAATCGTCGCGCGGCACGATACCCGCGATCTGCGCCCAGAGGTCGTTCGACACGGTAATGCCGTTGCCGTTCAGATCCATCGACAGGGGCGTGACGAAATTCGCCTGTACGCCGATCCCGATGCGCCCCGCCAGCGGCTGACCCGCGAGCATGTGCGACCCGTCGAGCGAGCCATCCGCGACGCCCTCGGACACCGCCGTCCAGTTCGGCATCGCCTTGAGCGTGACGTTCAGCCCTTCGTCGGCGAAATAGCCGTTCTCCAGCGCGACGGCGAGCGGAGCCATGTCAGTCAGCTTGATGAAGCCGAAGACGAGATCCGGCTTTTCGACATCGGCAGCCATCGCAGAAGATGCGAACGGAAGAGCAACCGTAAGGAGAGTTGAGAAGAAACCAGATTTCATCCGTGTAACCTTCGAGATTGTGTCAAATCGGCTGGCGCACATGGCTAACCACTGCTGTATTGTTAACAGCGACAATCTGGTCAAATTGGGGCGTCACCGTGGAGTATTTGGCCAATCTTCGGGCGTAAAGGTGACGACACCCTCCCTAGGAACACTTGGAAAAATCAGGGAAATTGCCGTTTCGAAGCGCTTTGGTCAGGCAATTTACGGTCACGTGACGCAACCGGCACCTCGTTCCGAAAGCCACATCGTTTCAAATTTTATGTTTATCTTTCAATTTGCTACGAACATTTCGCTGAACACGCGGCTGTGCGCGTTGATCATCAGTGCTGCGCAAGCCAACTAAATGCGGCCACTTCGTGACCGCTCAGCGCGGCACCCAACCAGCGGATGAATCGATCATTCTCGCCGTTCGTGATTCTCGGATCGAAAAGCTTCCTCAACGGTGAATTGTTTCTGAGTGCCCTGACGACAAGCCATCGACCGAGAAGGTCCGGAAGCGGCCCCCAAAACGTATCCAAAAGGATATGCCAGCCCCCCAATCCGTACAGCTTACCCAAGGTAATCGGAAAAAATATCGTGTTTTTAGCACTTTACAGGCGACACCTACAGCAACAGTAATGTGCCATCCGAAATGTAACAATAAGACGACGAGTACTATCGTGAATGTTTCCAAGTTTACCGACTACGCCCTGCGACTCTGCCTCTACCTGGTGGCGAACCAAGACAAGGTTGTCCCGGTTTCGGAGATTGCCGAAGCGCATCAGTTGCCGCAGAGCAGCCTGCTGAAGGTCGTCTTGCGCCTTGTCGAAGGAGAGTTTCTGGTCAGCACCCGTGGGCGCGCTGGCGGAGTTCAGCTATCCCGCCCCGCCGCCGAGATCCGGATCGGCGATCTGGTTCAGTTCATGGAGGGCGATGGAGAGATGGTGGATTGCACGGGCTGCCTGTTGCAGGGTTCGTGCGGGCTGACGAAAACGCTGCGCGAGGCAAAGCGCGATTTCTACAAGAGCCTGAACCGCTCCAGCCTTGCCGATGCGGCGCTCTCGCATCCGCGCACGCTTGCGCTGCTGCTGGCGGCCAGCCCCAAGGGCTGAGGCCCCTCAGCCGCCCCGGATCGCGCGGATATTCGTGCCATAAGGCGACGGGTCATCGACCGAACCGCCCCGAAAGACCGCCGATCCGGCCACCAGAACATCGGCGCCTGCTGCCGCGACAAGCGGCGCGGTCGTGGCATCCACCCCGCCATCGACCTCAACATGGATCGGGCGATCTCCGATCATCTCGCGCAGTCGTGCGATCTGGCTGACCTGCGAATGGATAAACCTTTGCCCGCCGAAACCCGGGTTCACGGTCATCACGCAAACCAGATCGCACAGATCCAGAAGCGGTGCCGCGACCTCGACCGAGGTGCCGGGGTTGAGCGCCAGCCCAGCCCGCATCCCCGCCCTGCGGATCGCTTGCAGCGTGCGATGAATATGCGGCCCGGCCTCGAAATGCGCGGTCAGGATATCGGCCCCTGCGTCGGCATAGGCGTCGATATAGGGATCGACCGGGGCGATCATCAGATGCACGTCCATCACCGTGCGCACATGGCGGCGCAACGCCTTAACCATGGGCGGGCCGAAGGTGAGGTTCGGCACGAAATGGCCATCCATCACGTCGATATGGATCCAGTCGGCCCCCTCGGCCTCGACGGCGCGGACCTCGCGCCCGAAATCGGCGAAATCGGCGGCCAGGATCGAGGGCGCGATCTTCAGCGAGCGATCGAAGCTCATCGCATCCTCCGTCATTCCGCAGCCTGTGCGCGGCGTACCCGGTCAACGTCCAGCCCGCCGCGGAACACGCGGCTTGTGCGCAGGTCGGCCTCGGTCAGTGTGGACAGGTCTGCGGCCGTCAGCGGCCCCTTGGCCTCGGAGAACAAACGGTTCGCCTGACGCAAGCGCGCTCGGTCAAGCGCATTGCGGATCGAGCGGGCATTGGCGAAATGCGGCTGGCCACGACGCAGCGCGATATATTCCTCCATCGCCGCGCGGGCAGCCGGGTCGAAGGTGTAGTTCTGCTGGCCAAGCATGATGTCGGCGATCTTGAGCAACTCGGGGTCGCTATAGTCGGGAAATTCGATGTGATGCGCGATGCGAGAGCGGAAACCGGGGTTCGATTCAAAGAAGCGATCCATCCGGTCGGCATAGCCCGCCAGGATCACCACCAGATCGTCGCGATTGTTCTCCATCACCTGAAGCAGGATCTCGATGGCTTCCTGACCGTAGTCGCGCTCATTCTCGGGGCGATAGAGGTAATAGGCCTCATCGATGAACAGCACCCCGCCCATCGCTTTCTTGAGCACTTCCTTGGTCTTCGGCGCGGTATGGCCGATGTATTGCCCGACCAGATCGTCGCGCGTCACCGTCACCAGATGCCCCTTGCGCACATAGCCAAGCTTGCGCAGCAGTTCGGCCATCTTGAGCGCGACGGTCGTCTTGCCGGTGCCGGGGTTGCCGGTAAAGCTCATGTGCAAGGTCGGCGTTTCGCTGGCCAGACCCAACTCGCGCCGGGCCTTGTCCACCAGCAACAGCGCCGCCGTCTCGCGGATGCGCTGTTTGACCGGACCAAGGCCGATCATCTCTCGGTCCAACTCTTCCAGAACCTCGCGCACACCGCTTTCCGCATAGGCGGCGGCAAGGTCCACGGTCGCGGGGCGGGTCGGGGCGTCTTCGGTCATGGCGGATCCCTTCGGGTGGCATGGGCGGCCCAAGGGAAGCCCCCGGGCCGCGTATCTGTCAGGCGTAACGCTGGCCTTCGGGTTCGCGCACCGCGTAGCTTTCGATCGTGTAGCGCACCACGCGGCCCTCGCCCTCTTGCCGCACGACGCGGAAGCCCGGCTCGGTCTTCGGGCGGTTGACGATGAAGCTCATGCGGATCGACTCCCAGCCGGGGCTGGCGTCGAAGGCGATGACGCGGATGTATTTCCCGCCGTGCAGCTTGCGGCACTCGTTGACCTCGTAGACCACGGCGGCGGCGTCCGGGTTGTCGAACATCGGGTGGCCCCACATCTCCCAGTAGGTATTGCGGGGGTGCGGGTCGTCGGTGAACTCGACTGACACCGCCCACCCCTTGTCGATGGCATATTGGGCCTGAACGCGGATATCCTCATCCGTCAAATCCGGCAGGTAGCTGAACTGTCCTTGCGTAAGACGCATGTCTTTTCTCCTTTTCCCAATCGGTTACATCGACACGCCGGGCGTCGGCGCAAAGTCCGGCGCGTCGGTCGAGGCATAGTCGAAGCTGACGTTCTTCCAGGTATCGAGGGCCTGCTTGAGCGGCGTGCAGGTCTTGGCGGCATCGCGCAGGATGTCCTCACCCTCGTTCCAGATGTCGCGTCCTGAGTTGCGGGCATAAAGCATCGCCTCCAGCGCGACGCGGTTGGCAGTCGCGCCCGCCGCGATGCCATGCGGGTGGCCGATGGTGCCGCCACCGAATTGCAGCACGACATCCTCGCCCAGATAAGTCAGCAGCTGGTGCATCTGCCCTGCGTGGATCCCGCCCGAGGCAACCGGCATCATCTTGTTGAGCGAGGCCCAGTCCTGATCGAAGAAGATCCCGTTCTCCAGCGCCATCGGGTTATATTCCTCGCGGAAGATGTCGTAGTAGCCCTTGGTGGTGGCCGGGTCGCCTTCGAGCTTGCCGACGACGGTGCCCGCATGCAGGTGATCGACGCCCGCAAGGCGCATCCATTTGGCGATGACGCGGAAGCTGACGCCATGGCTGCGCTGGCGCGTGTAGGTCGAGTGCCCCGCGCGGTGCAGGTGCAGGATCATGTCGTTGTCGCGCGCCCATTTGGCCATCGACTGGATCGCCGTGTAACCGATCACCAGGTCGATCATGATGATGACCGAGCCAAGCGACTTGGCGAATTCGGCGCGGGCATACATCTCTTCCATCGTGCCGGCGGTGACGTTCAGGTAGGTGCCCTTCACCTCGCCCGTCGCGGCCGAGGCGCGGTTGACGGCCTCCATGCAGTAGAGAAACCGGTCGCGCCAGTGCATGAAGGGCTGCGAGTTGATGTTCTCGTCATCCTTGGTGAAGTCGAGCCCGCCCTTGAGCGCCTCATAGACTACGCGGCCATAGTTGCGCCCCGAAAGGCCCAGCTTGGGCTTCACGGTCGCGCCCAGAAGCGGGCGGCCATAGCAGTTCAGGCGCTCGCGTTCGACCACGATACCGGTCGCGGGGCCCTGGAACGTCTTCACATAGGCCACCGGCAGGCGCATGTCCTCAAGGCGCAGCGCCTTGAGTGGCTTGAAGCCGAAGACGTTGCCGATGATCGAGGCGGTCAGGTTCGCGATCGAGCCGCCCTCGAACAGGTCGAGGTCATAGGCGATATAGGCAAAGAACTCGCCGGGCGAATTCGGCACCGGGTCCACGCGGTACGCCTTGGCGCGGTATTTCTCGCAAGCCGTCAGGCGGTCTGTCCAGACCACCGTCCAGGTCGCGGTCGAGCTTTCGCCCGCGACGGCGGCTGCGGCCTCGACCGCGTCCACCCCGTCTTGCGGCGTGATGCGAAAGAGCGCGATCACATCGGTATCCTTGGGGGTGTAGTCAGGCTCCCAATAGCCCATCTGGGCGTATTTCATGACGCCGGCCGAGTAGCGCTTGGCTCCGGTGACGGTCTTGGATTCGGACATGTCGTTCATCTGGTTTCTCCTCCCATTGGTGTTTCAGGCGGCGCGCGCGGCCGCGATCCGGGGATCGAGCGCGCCCGAGGCGTAGCGTTTGGCCATTTCGTCCAGCGATACCGGCTTGATCTTTCCGGCTTGCCCGGCTGTGCCGAAGCGCTCGAACCGGTCGCGGCAGAGGGCTTCGAGTTCCTTCATCGCCGGGATCAGGAACTTGCGCGGGTCGAACTCGCGCGGCTTTTCGGTGGCGACCTTGCGGAACTGGCCGGTCATCGCCATACGGCAGTCGGTGTCGATATTGACCTTGCGCACGCCCATGCGAATCCCGCGCTCGATCTCTTCCACCGGAACGCCATAGGTCTGGGGCATCTCTCCGCCATAGGCGTTGATCAGGTCCTGCAACTCCTGCGGCACCGAGGAGGAGCCATGCATGACCAGATGCGTGTCAGGGAGCTTTTCGTGGATCGCGGCGATGGTCTTCATCGACAGGATCTCGCCATCGGGCTTGCGCGAGAATTTGTAGGCCCCGTGCGAGGTGCCGCAGGCAATCGCCAGCGCATCGCATTTCGTGGCCATCACGAAATCCACGGCCTGATCGGGATCGGTCAGCAGCTGATCGTGGCTCAGCTTGCCTTCCGCGCCTGAGCCATCCTCGGCTGCCGCCTCGCCGGTCTCAAGGCTGCCCAGAACGCCCAGTTCCCCCTCGACCGAGGCGCCGACCGCATGGGCGGCCTGCGTCACGCGGCGGGTGATGGCGACGTTGTAGTCATAGCTCGCCGGGGTCTTCATATCCTCTTCGAGCGAGCCATCCATCATCACGCTGGTAAAGCCGTGGCGAATGGCCGAAAGGCAGGTGGCCTCGTTATTGCCGTGGTCCTGATGCAGGACGACAGGGATATCGGGATAGGTCTCGGCCAGCGCCTGCACCATGTGGCGCAGCATGATGTCGCCGGCGTAAGAGCGCGCACCGCGGCTGGCTTGCAGGATCACGGGCGCGTCGCAAGCGGCGGCAGCGGCCATGATCGCCAGCCCCTGTTCCATGTTGTTGATGTTGAACGCCGGGACGCCGTAGCCCTGCTCGGCGGCGTGATCCAGAAGCTGGCGCAAGGTAATCAGTGCCATCGTGTCCTCCCTCAGGCAGCACATTCGGCGGCGTGAAGTGCCGCGATACCGGGAAGCTCCCTGCCCTCGATCCATTCGAGGAAGGCGCCCCCGGCGGTGGAGACGTAGGTGAAATCCTGGGCCGCCCCGGCCGCGTTCAGCGCGGCGACGGTATCGCCCCCGCCCGCAACCGAGACAGCACGGCCCGCGCGGGTCAGCTCGGCGGCCTTTTGTGCCAGCGCGACGGTGGCCGCGTCGAAGGGCTGCATCTCGAAGGCGCCAAGCGGGCCGTTCCACAGGATCGTGCGGCAATCCTCCAGCACGGCTGCGAACTCGGCCACGGCCTCGGGGCCAGCGTCCAGGATCATCGCATCCTGTGGGCAGGCATCGGCGGGCACCACCTCATGGGCGGCATGCGCCTTGAATTCGCGGGCGACCACCACATCGCGTGGCAGGTGCAGGCAACAGCCATGCGCCCGGGCGAGAGCTTCGATCTCCCTGACGGTCCCGACCTGGTCGGCCTCGTGAAGCGACCGGCCCATGGCCGCCCCAGAAGCGAAGAGAAAAGTATTGGCCATGCCCCCGCCGATGATGACGTGATCAAGCTTGCGCACGAGGTTCTTGAGCACGGCGATCTTCGAGGACACCTTGGCGCCCCCTACGATGGCGACGGCAGGCTTTTGTGGCGCTTCAAGGGCCGCCGACAGCGCGTCGATCTCTTCGATCAGCAGCGGCCCGGCATAGGCCTGAAGCAGGCGCGCCAGCGCATCGGTCGAGGCATGGGCGCGATGCGCGCAGGAAAAGGCATCGTTGACGTAGATATCCCCGAGCTTGGCCAGTTCGGCGGCAAAGGCGGGCTCGTTATCCGTCTCACCCTCATTATAGCGCAGGTTCTCGCACAGCAGCGCCTCGCCATCGCGCAGGGCATTCGACAGGATCACCGCCGAGTTGTCCGCGCAGACATCCGAAAAGCGCACATCGACCCCAAGCGCACGGCTGAGCGCCGGGCGCAGCTTGTCCACCGAATAGGCCGGGTTCATCTCGCTGCGCTTGGGGCGGCCGAAATGCGTCAGGATGACCAGCCGCGCGCCCCGTGCCAAGAGCGGGCGCATCCCGGCGGCGAAACGGTCGATGCGCGTGGTGTCGGTGACGCGCCCATTCTCGACCGGCACGTTCAGGTCGGCCCGCACCAGCACGCGCTTGCCGCGCACATCAGCCCGGAGGATCGAGGGAAGCGCCATCAGTTCAGCCTCCCCATCGCCACGGCGGTATCGGCCATGCGGTTCGAGAAACCCCACTCGTTGTCATACCAGCTCAGGATACGCACGAGGCGGCGATCCATGACCTTGGTCTGATCCATGTGGAAGATGGACGAGCGGCTGTCATGGTTGAAATCCATGCTGACATTGGCCGCCTCGGTATAGCCAAGCACGCCCTTCAGCGGCCCGTCGGCAGCGGCGCGGATGGCCGCGTTCACCTCTTCGATCGTGGTGTCGCGGGAGGCCTCGAACAGCAGATCGATGACCGAGACATTGGGCGTCGGCACCCGGATCGCCACCCCGTCAAGCTTGCCGTTCAGCTCGGGCAGCACAAGACCCACGGCCTTGGCGGCCCCGGTCGAGGTCGGGATCATCGACAGACCTGCGGCGCGGGCGCGGTAAAGATCCTTGTGCATCGTGTCCAGCGTGGGCTGGTCGCCCGTGTAGCTGTGGATCGTGGTCATGAAGCCCTTGTTGATGCCGATGGCATCGTTCAGCGCCTTGGCCACGGGCGAGAGGCAATTGGTGGTGCAGGACGCGTTCGAGACGATCCGGTCCTCATGCGTCAGGCTGCGGTGGTTCACCCCGAAGACGATGGTCTTGTCGGCGCCGCTCGCGGGGGCGGAAACCAGCACCCGGCGCGATCCGTTCTCAAGGTGCAGCGCGGCCTTGGCTCGGTCGGTAAAGATGCCGGTGCATTCCAGTGCAACGTCGACGCCCTGCCAGGGCAGCTCACGCGGGTCGCGCAGGGCGGTGACCTTGATCGGGCCGCGGCCGACATCCATCATGTCGCCTTCGACGGTGATCTCACCCGGAAAGCGGCCATGCACACTGTCGAAGCGCAGCAGATGCGCGTTAGTCTCGACCGGACCCAGATCGTTGATAGCGACGACCTCGATATCGTCGCGCGCCGCCTCCGAGATCGCGCGCAGAACGTTGCGCCCGATGCGGCCAAAGCCGTTGATGGCAACTGTAACGGTCATGCCAGTTCCTCTTGCTTGCGGTTGTTTGCGATGGCCCGTTCAGCCGCCTCGGCGACGGCGTCGGGCGTGATGCCGAAATGTTCGTAAAGCCGGGCCGCCGGGGCCGAGGCACCAAAGCCCGTCATGCCGACAAAGGCGTCATTGCGTTCGAGGAACAGATCCCAGCCCTGGCGGATCGCAGCCTCGATACCCACACGCGGGGCCGAGCCGCGCACCCGCAGCCGATAGGCGGGGCCTTGCTCGGCGAAAAGCTCGAAACACGGGGCCGAGACGACGGCGGCACGGAGGCCACGCGCTTCGAGCAGGCGGGCGGCAGCAACAGCGATCTGCACCTCCGAACCCGTGGCGATCAGGGTGACGTCGCGCCCCTCGACCGGGTCACGCAGCAGATAGGCGCCGCGCGCGGTCAGGTTCTCGTCGATATGGCGGCCCCGGATCATCGGCAGGTTCTGGCGTGACAGGATCAGCGCGGTCGGCCTGCCCTCGGCGGCGGCGGCGATCTGCCAGGCCTCGGCAGCCTCAACCGCATCGGCGGGGCGGATCACGTTGAGGTTCGGCATCGCCCGCAGCGAGGCCAGATGCTCGACCGGCTGATGGGTCGGTCCGTCTTCGCCAAGCCCGATGCTGTCATGCGTCAGCACATAGGTGACCGGCACGCCCATCAGCGCCGAAAGCCGGATTGCCCCGCGGGCATAGTCGGCAAACGCGAGGAAGGTGCCGCCATAGGGGCGCAGCCCCCCGTGCAGCGCGATCCCGTTCATCGCGGCGGCCATGCCGTGTTCACGGATGCCATAGTGGATGTAGCGCCCGCTGAAATCGCCGGGGCGGACCGAGATCATCCCCTTGCTGCGGGTATTGTTCGAGCCGGTCAGATCGGCCGAGCCGCCAACGGTATTGGGCAGGGTCTCATTCAGCACCTCCAGCGCCATCTCGCTGGATTTGCGGGTGGCGACTTTGGGCGCGCTCTGGATCAGGCTGTGCTTGTAGGCGCCGATGGCGGCATCAAGCGCGCGGGCGTCCGGGGCGGCGTGGAAGGCTGTGAATTCGTCGCGCAGGGGCGACTTGGCCAGACGTGCGGCCCAAGCTGCATGGGCCTCACGGCCCCGTTCGGCTACGGCGCGCCATTCCGCATAAACCGCCTCGGGGATCTCGAACGGGGCGCTCGTCCAGCCAAGGGCCTCGCGCGCCGCCGCGATCTCGGGCGCGCCGAGGGGGGCGCCATGCACGTCGTGGCTGCCCTGCTTGGTCGGCGCGCCGTAGCCGATTACCGTGCGGCAGGCGATCAGGCTGGGGCGCGCGTCGGCGCGAGCGGCCTCGATCGCAGCAGCGATTTCCTCGGCGGCGTGGCCATCGACGCGCTGCACATGCCAGCCGCTTGCGGCGAACCGAGCAAGCTGGTCGGTCGAGGTCGAAAGCTCGGTCCCGCCGTCAATGGTGATACCGTTGTCGTCCCACAGAACGATCAGGCGGCCCAGACCCAGATGCCCGGCCATGTCGATCGCCTCATGGCTGATCCCCTCCATCAGGCAGCCATCGCCCGCGATGACATAGGTGAAATGGTCCACCAGTTCGTCGCCAAAGCGGGCGTTCAGCATCCGCTCGGCCAGCGCCATGCCGGTGGCGGTCGCGATCCCCTGCCCCAGCGGCCCGGTCGTGACCTCGATCCCGGCGGCGTGCCCGTATTCCGGATGCCCCGCCGTGCGGCTGCCGAACTGCCGGAAGGCGCGCAACTGGCCCATGGGCATATCGGCATAGCCCAGCAGATGATGCACCGCGTAAAGCAGCATCGAGCCATGCCCCGCCGACAGTACGAAGCGGTCGCGATCCGCCCAACCGGGCGCCGAGGGGTCGAGCTTGACGAAACGCTTGAACAGCACCGCCGCAACATCGGCCATGCCCATCGGCATCCCCGGATGGCCCGATTTCGCGGCCTCCACCGCATCCATCGTCAGCGCGCGGATGGCATTGGCCATCATCGTCTCGGCAGGGGTCGAAAGCTGGGCGATCTCGTTCATGGCTGTCTCCTCAGGCGCGCCGCGCGTCATTGACGAGGCGGTGGATCATCGGCGTGAAGATCAATTGCATGGCGAGGTCGAGCTTGCCGCCGGGGATCACGATGGAATTTGCCCGGCTCATCCAGCTGCCCTGGATCATCGAGGTCAGGTAGGGAAAGTCGATGCCGCGCGGGTTGCGAAAGCGGATCACCACAAGGCTTTCATCCGCCGTCGGGATCCAGCGCGCGATGAACGGGTTCGAGGTATCAACGACCGGCACGCGCTGAAAATTTACATCCGTTTCAGTGAATTGCGGGCAGATGCAGTGCACATAGGCGTGCATCCGGCGCAGGATCGTGTCGGTCACGGCCTCGGTCGAGTAGCCCCGGCTGGCCTTGTCACGATGGATCTTCTGAATCCATTCGAGGTTGATGACCGGCACGACCCCGATCTTGAGATCGGCATGCGAGGCGATGTTCACATCGTCATTGACGACGGCGCCATGAAGGCCCTCGTAGAACAAGAGGTCCGAGCCATCCTCGAACGCCTCCCATTTGGTGAACTTGCCCGGCGCGGTGCCCCTGCGTTCGGCCTCGCGGTCGTCATGGACGTAATGGCGGGTTTCGCCCCGGCCCGTCTCGCCATAGGTACGAAAAACCTCTTCGAGCTTGGCCAGTTCATTGGCCTCGTAGGAAAAATGGCTGAAGGTTGCGTCGCCGGCAGCCGTGCGGGCCTCAAGCTCGGCCTTCATCGCGGCGCGGTCGTAGCGGTGGAAGGCGTCGCCCTCGATGGAAACCGCCTTGATCCCCTCGCGGCGAAAGATCTGGTCGAAGGTCGATTTGACCGTCGTGGTGCCAGCCCCCGACGAGCCGGTCACCGAGATGACAGGGTGTTTCTTGCTCACTTTGTTGATCCTCAGACTCGGAAAAGGCTGCGTTCAGAGAAGAGCGCCGATGTCTCGGCGGGGGGCAGATCGTGGTAGACGGTGACCCGGTCCATCTGGGCGGGCGACCCGAAGATCAGCGGCACACGCTCGTGCAGGTCCTCGACGCGCTGATCCATGATGGCCAGCAACCCGTCGCTGGCCTTGCCCCCGGCCTGTTCGATGACAAAGGCGATGGGGGCGCATTCGTAAAGCATCCGCAGGCGGCCCCGCGTATAGCCACGCCGCGCGTCACCGGGGTAGAGGAACAACCCGCCACGGGTCAGGATGCGGTGCGTCTCGGCCACCAGCGAGGCGATCCAGCGCATGTTGTAATTGCGCGCATGCGGCCCCTCTTCGCCCGCCAGGCAGTCGTCGATATAGGCGCGGATCGGCACCGGCCAGTGGCGGTAGTTCGAGGCATTGATGGCGAACTCACCCGATTGCTCGGGCAGGCACAGATGGTCTTGCGCCAGTTCGAAGACCTGCGTTTCGGGGTCGAGCGTGTAGTAGCGCACGCCCTGCCCGAAAGTGACGATCAGCGAGGTCTGCGGCCCGTAGATGATATAGCCCGCCGCGATCTGGTCGCGGACCCGGCGCAGAAAGCTGGCCTCGGCGCCCCCACAGGCTTCGTAGATCGAAAAGATCGTACCGATCGAGACGTTGACGTCGATGTTCGACGAGCCATCAAGCGGGTCGATGGCCAGCGCAAGGTGGCCCGTGGGCTCAAGCTCGACGATCTCCTCGCGCTCTTCCGAAGCGAAGTAGCGCACGCCCGTCCCGCTCAGCGCCGCGGCGAAGGCGGTATCGGCCAGCACATCCAGCGCCTTTTGCCCGTCGCCACCGGTGTTGGTGCCCACGTTGCGCCCAAGCGAGGCACCAAGCGGGCCGCGGGCAATCTGCCGCGACAGGCTGCGCCCGACCGAGCAGAGCGCGCTGATCGCAGGCAGCAATGCGGTGGGTATCCCCTCGGGGGAAATCGGCGCGATCGTCGAACCCATGGCTTCCTCCCAAGCTGATTTCGGCGTTTCGTTGAGCTGACGCTTGCATGGGGTTTGTTTTTATGAAATTTAAAAGAAAGGAATTCCTCTTAAATAAAATCTAATGATAGACCCTGACCGCATAAAGCTCAGCCAGTTGCGCGCCCTTGTGGCGGTGGTCTCGGATGGCTCGATCACCGGGGCGGCCGAGCGGCTGAACCTGACCGCACCAGCCATCCATACCCAGTTGAAATTGCTTGAAGATACCGTCGGAACGGCGCTGCTGAACCGCACCAGGGGCCAAGCAATGACGCTGACCGAGGCCGGGCAGGTTCTGTTCGACGCCGCCGCGCGGATCGAGGGGGAGCTGACGCGCGCCCTGCGCGACATTGTCGCAGTTCAGGAGGGGCACGAGGGCCGCGTGCATCTGGGCGTCGTGTCCACCGGCAAGTATTTTGCACCGGGAATCGTGGCTGCGATGCGCAAGTGCTGCCCCGGCATCGACGTGCGCCTGTCGATCGGCAACCGGCAAGAGATCATCCACGCGCTCGACACCCGCACCCTGCACCTGGCGATCATGGGGCGGCCGCCGCGCACGCCCTCGGTCATCGCCGAGCGGCTGGGCAACCACCCCCATGTCATCATCGCCGCGCCGGACCACCCCTTGGCCGGGATCGGCGAAGTGCCCGACGCCGCGCTGCTGCGCGAAACCTTCATCATGCGCGAGGAAGGCTCGGGCACACGCATTCTGGCGAACCGGTATCTTGACCGGATCGGCAGCGGTCAAGGCTACGGCAGCATCGTCATGGACAGTAACGAGACGATCAAGCAGGCGGTGATCGCCGGCCTCGGGATCGCGCTAATCTCAGAGCATACCGTGATCGAGGAGTTGCGCAGCCGCAGGCTGGTCCGCCTGCCCGCCAAGGGGCTGCCATTGATCCGCGAATGGTACATCCTGCACACGAGCGACACGCCCCTGACCCCGGCCGCCACACGCATTCAGGACGAGATCCTCGCCATGAATGGCTCTTACCTGCCGCATCTGGATTAAGTGCCGTTCAGGCAAGCACCCGCGCCGCCAGATAGGCCAGGCCGAACAGGATCGGCTGGTGCACCAGATAGATCGCAAGGCTGTGCCTTCCGGGCCAGGCTAGCCAGCGCAGGCTTTCACCCCGCCCGCGCAATCCCTGCCAAAGGCCCGCGGCATCCGCCGCCTTGGCCAGCGCAAGACCCAGCAGGAACGGCCCGGCCCAGGGGAAGATCGGCTCATAATCCATCGAGGGCGGGTGCTGCGCGCCAAGCCCGAGCCAGACCAGCGCGGGATGGTCGAACACCCCGCCGATAACGTACTGCGGCACCACAAAGAACACCGCCGCGCCGATCAGGATCGCGACCGTGGGCAGGCGCAAGAATGCCAGCCCGATCAGGCTACTGACCGCGATCGAGTGCAGGATACCGAAGTAAACGAACCGACTGGGGTCAGCGACATAGGTGGCCAGCGACACGCCCGCCGCCGCCAATGCAATTACACCGAGGCGGCGCCAATACGCCCGCGACCGGAACTGATGCCCATGCGCCAGATAGAGGCTGACCCCCGCGAGCAACACGAAACTGCCCGCGACCATGCGCGCGAAGTAGGACCAGAAGCCCGTCGTCGCAAGCCCCGCCGGAAGCAGCCCGAACCACGTCAGGTCATAGACCGAATGGTAGATCACCATCCCGACAAGCGCGAAGCTTCGCGCCAGATCAAGGGCATGGATACGCGCGGTCTGGGGTTGGGGGGCGCTCATGCGGCACTCACGGCTGGTGACGGGTCTGGCCCGGCTTTAGCACGGCGCGTAAACCTTGACCGCGAAAATCGCCCGCCTCACGCAATCGCTATGGCCCGAAGGCTTAACGTGAGAATTCGCGGGGCGCATCGTCACAAGCCCATGCTAGGATGTGCCCGTCCAGCACCGGAGGGAACGCCATGAAGCTCAAGATCGCCGCCCTGTTGTGCGCCCTGCTTGCCGCTGCGAGCGGCGCGCAGGCGCAAGATCAGATCCGCGAGGAAAGCGTGGCCTTTCCCGCAGGTCAGACAGGAACGCGCCAGAGCGGCACGATCACCGGATACGATGCGGTCTCTTACATGATCGGTGCGGAAGCCGGGCAGCGCATGGTGCTTGGCCTCGAAGCCTCCAACAACCAGACCTTTTTCACGGTATTCGGCCCCGGTCAGGCGCCGGGGGGCGCGGGGCTTGCCGCAAGCGACCTGACCGGCCCCATGGTGCCCGAGATTAATCGTTTCGACGTGACGCTGGACACCTCGGGCTATTACCGTGTGCTTGTCTATCAGATGCGCAATGCGGCGCGGCAGGGGCTGAGCGCGTCCTATACGCTCGATATCGCCGTGACCGGCACGACAGGCGCGATTGTCGAAGGCGACTTTGCCGACGGGCTGGCGGGTGGCCCGGATTACTACGCCGTGCGCACCGCAATGCCGGGCGGCTCGCTGAATATACGGCAGAGCGCCAGCGCGGGTGCCGCGATTCTGGGTCAGGCGGCGAACGGGGCGCAACTGCGCAACCTCGGCTGCCGGATGGCCGAGGGGCGGCGCTGGTGCCGTGTCGCGACGCTTTCCGACCCCCGGCTGGAGGGGTGGGCCGCAGGCGAGTTCCTGATCGAAGGCAGCGGCCCGATCGAGCCCGACATGACGCCCCTGCCCGCCGAACAGGACGCCATGGTCCCCGGCACCGCGTTCCACGCCACCGGGCCGCTCCCCTGCCAGCGCGACGGAATGGCGGCCGAGTGCACCTTCGGCGTAATCCGCGCAGGCAATGGCAATGGGCGCGTTGTCATCTCATGGCCCGACGGCAGCAGCCGGGAGATCACCTTCGAGGGCGGTCTCCCCACCGCATCGAACGCCGACGCCCCCATGATCGTGACGCGTGAGAGCGACAGGACAATCCTCACCATCGGGCCCGAGTTCTACGACATCCGCGATGCGGTGATCTGGGGCGGCTGAGCGCCGCACTCAGATCCAACGCCGAAGCCCTGCGCCAACCGCTTCGCGGCCACGTCCGACACAAGAACGCGCTCAACTTCATCAGCGTGGCGCCCAAGTGATCGAAAATTGTGCAGCACCGACTTTTTCGCGCAGGCAGCATTTTGCTGCGATTGCACGGTATGCATCTTCATATGAAATAAAAGGCGAACGGGTCCGGCAACGGTGTCGGCCCAACTGATCGCCCGAAAGGGCCCGCAGCAACGGCGCTGCATCTTTTCCCGAACCCGGCCGGTTTCCGGCCCTGGCGAAGATGGAGTGCCACATGTCCAAGCAGCGACTCGTCATCATCGGCAATGGTATGGCCCCCGGCCGTATGCTCGAACATCTCTTCGAGGTGAGCGACGCCTTCGAGGTGACGATTTTCAACGCAGAGCCCCGCGTGAACTACGACCGCATCATGCTGTCGCCGGTTCTGTCGGGCGAGAAAACCTATACCGACATCATCATCCACGGCGAAGGCTGGTACGCAGAGCGCGGCATCACCCTGCACAAGGGCGAGAAAATCGTGCAGATCGACCGCGACGAGCGCAAGGTCGTCTCGGACAAGGGCACTGTCGCGCATTATGACCGGCTGGTGATCGCCACCGGCTCGTCCCCCTTCATCATCCCGGTGCCCGGCTCTGACCTGCCCGGCGTACTGGCCTATCGCGATCTCGACGATACCGAGGGCATGATTGCCGCCTCGACGAAAGGCGGGCGCGCCGTGGTTATCGGTGGCGGCCTCCTGGGCCTTGAAGCCGCCGCAGGCCTGAAGCTGCGGGGCATGGAGGTGACCGTCATCCACCTGATGCCGACGCTGATGGAGCGCCAGCTGGACAGCGCCGCAGGCTACCTGCTGCAACGCGAGCTTGAAGGCCGCGGCATCGAGGTGCTCTGCCAGGCCAACACCAAGCGCATCATCGGCACCGACCGAGTCGAAGGCGTGGAGCTGGCCGACGGCCGCATCATCGACGCCTCGCTGGTCGTGATGGCCGTGGGTATCCGTCCGAACGTCAAACTGGCGCAAGAGGCCGGGCTGGCCGTCAACCGTGGCATCATGACCGATGCGACCATGCGCACCTCGGACCACTCGATCTACGCGGTGGGCGAATGCGTCGAGGTCGGCGGGATGGTCTATGGCCTCGTCGCCCCCCTCTACCGCATGGCCAAGGTCGCCGCCGAGCATCTGGCCGGCCCGTCGAAGGCCGAGTTTGCCCATGCCGAGACCCCGACAAAGCTCAAGGTCACCGGCGTGAACCTCTATTCGGTGGGCGATTTCGCCGAAGGCCCCGACCGCGAGGATATCGTGCTGCGCGATGCAGCACGCGGCAGCTACAAGCGCGTAATCCTCAAGGATAACAAGATCATCGGCGCTGTTCTTTACGGCGAT
Organism: Sedimentimonas flavescens; assembly: GCF_019264375.1. GTDB lineage: Bacteria > Pseudomonadota > Alphaproteobacteria > Rhodobacterales > Rhodobacteraceae > Rhodobacter > Rhodobacter flavescens. Next base: position 31,256 of record NZ_JAHVAI010000008.1, read on the forward strand.
GTCGCCGATGGCGGCTGGTATAACGAGATGCTGAAATCCGGCGAGGACGTCGAAGGAATGCGCGAGACGCTGATCTTCGGGCAGGCCTATCAGGGCGGCGGTAATGCTGACCCGCTGGCCGCCGTGGCGAGCCTGCCCGACGATGCCGAGATCTGCGGTTGCAACGGCATCACCAAGGGCCAGATCATGGCCGCGATCCGCGACAAGGGCCTGACCTCGCTGGCCGAGGTGCGCGCGCATACCAAGGCCTCGGCCTCCTGCGGTACCTGCACGGGGCTCGTCGAGAATGTCATGGGCCTGACGCTTGGCGATACCTTCGTCATCCCACAGGCTGCCGGCATGTGCCCCTGCACCACGCATGGCCATGGCGAGGCGCGCCGCCTGATCCGCGCCAAGGGGCTGAAATCCATCCCCGCCGTGATGCAGGAGCTGGAGTGGTCCACCCCCGAGGGCTGCGCCAAGTGCCGCCCCGCGCTGAACTATTACCTCGTGTGCGACTGGCCGGGAGAATACACGGATGATCAGCAATCGCGCTTCATCAACGAGCGTGTGCACGCCAACATCCAGAAGGACGGCACCTATTCGGTCGTGCCGCGCATGTTCGGCGGCCTGACCACCGCCGATGAGCTGCGCGCCATCGCGGATGTGGCCGATCGCTACAGCATCCCCACGATCAAGGTCACCGGCGGCCAGCGCATCGACCTTCTGGGCGTGAAGAAGGAAGACCTGATCCCGGTCTGGAAGGATCTCAACGACGCCGGGATGATCTCGGGCGCGGCCTATTCCAAGGGTCTGCGCACGGTCAAGACCTGCGTCGGCAAGGATTTCTGCCGCTTCGGCACGCAGGACTCGATGGGCCTGGGCGTCAAGCTTGAGAAGTTCCTCTGGGGTTCGTGGTCGCCCGCCAAGCTCAAGCTCGCAGTCACCGGCTGCCCGCGCAACTGCGCCGAGGCGACCTGCAAGGACATCGGAGTGATCTGCGTCGATAGCGGCTACGAGATCGTCTATGGCGGCGCGGCGGGCCTGCATATCCAGGGCACCACCAAGCTTGGCAACGTCAAGACCGAGGCTGAGGTGATCGAGGTCATCGGCGCCATGACCCAGATGTATCGCGAGCAGGGCTTCTACCTGGAGCGCATCTACAAATGGGCCGAGCGCGTGGGCTACGAGCACATCAAGGACGTGATCCTGAACGACCTTGAGGCGCGCAAGGCCTTTTACGACCGCTTCGTCTATTCGCAGCAATTCGCGCAGACCGACCCCTGGGCCGAGCGCGTCGCGGGCGCCGAAGCGCATGAATTCAGCAACATGGCAGAAATCAAACTGGAGGCCGCGGAATGAACGCCCCGCTCAGAAACTGGGTCGCGATCGGCTCGATCAACGACATTCCGCGCCAGGGCGCGCGTTGCGTGAAGAACGGCGAGATGACCATCGCGGTTTTCCGCACCTCGGACGACCAGGTCTTCGCGCTCGAAGACAAATGCCCGCACAAGAATGGGCCGCTCAGCCAGGGGATCGTGCATGGCGGATGCGTCACCTGCCCCCTGCACAACTGGGTGATCTCGCTCGAAACCGGCGCCGCGCAGGGTGCCGACGAAGGCCAGACCGCCTCCTTCCCCGTCAAACTCGACGGTCAGACCGTACTGCTTGGTCTCTGACCTCTCCAACAAAGGGACAGATTACGGCTTACGTCCAGCCTGCCGAATTCGCCGCCAAGATGATCGAGGCCGGTGAATCCAAGACCCTGATGTCGACCAAGGGCACGCTGATCCGCGCCTATATGGCAGGCGCGATCCTCGCGCTGGCCGTGCTCTGCATCGTGCTGGCGGGCTTCGCCTGTCGCCGACCCATAGCAGCCAACAGGATGAAGCCGCGCCGATCCTGTCAGAAGACACGCCGAGAAATCCGGCGACGGCATCATTCGGCTATCGACTTCGACAGACCGTCACCCGCGTTTTCAACGCCAAGGGCGACCGCGTGAAGATCGAGATGCGCGCGGCCAGTACCTGCAGTATCGCGCCAGGTAAGGCCGCTCAGCCCGCCAAAAGCGAACACACCCGGCGCACGCAAAGCGCGTAGCCCTCGACGCCGAAGCCCGCCATCACCCCGTCCGCGCGCAACGAGACATAGGAGTGGTGGCGAAAGCTTTCGCGCTTGTGCACGTTCGAGATATGGCACTCGAAGACCGGCCCCTCGAAGGTATTCAGCGCATCGAGGATCGCGACCGAAGTATGGGTATAGGCGCCGGGGTTGATCACGATCGCGCAGGCCTCGTCGCGCGCGCGGTGGATCAGCTCGACCAGACCGCCTTCGTAGTTTGACTGGAACAGCTGAACCTCGAACCCCTTCTCGGCCGCGACGGCGGCGCAGGCCCGCTCAACGTCGTCCAGCGTGTCATGGCCATAGATCTCGGGCTGCCGCTTGCCGAGCAGGTTCAGGTTGGGTCCGTTCAGAATAAAGATCGGCTTGCGGCTCATGGGGTTCTCTCCGGTCGTGCTGCGCCACTCCTTGTTAGCCCAGCATTCGCCCTGTGGCGAGTGTTTGCGCAACCTCCGAGGCGCAAAGCAAAAAAGCGCGCCATTCGGCGCGCTTTGGTTCTGGTCCCCTGAAACGGGAAACGTTCGCTCAGTGCGTCCAGTTCGCGCGGCGATCCGAGGCGAAGTTTTCGCCATAACCACGGGTGCGGATGTTGGCGGCGCGCTTGTGCGGTTCGGTCACGGTGTACTCGAGGCCCTGCTCCTTGGCATAGGTCTCGGCGGCCTCGCGGCTTTCGAACTTGAGGCGCACCTGCGACTGCGTGTCGTCCGAGCTGGTCCAGCCCATCAGCGGGTCGATATCGCGCGCTGTCGCCGGAGCGAAGTCCAGATACCAGATCTTGGTCTTGGCTTGGCCGGATTGCATGGCATTGCGGGCCGGCTGATAAATACGCGCGCGCATGGCTTATCTCCTCGGATGCTTGGCCTTTCTTAGTCAATCGGGCCAAAAGCGCAAGCCCTTTGGGCGCCTTGGCCTGTCAATTGCCGCCGATTGCCGCGCTGCGGCCATAGCAGACCTTGCAAGAGAACAAAAATAGATCAAATTAGGCAGGCCCCGGAGGTTTCGCCATGCCGCACAACAATTCCAACATGCCGATGCACCGCCCCGAAGTGCTGACCCGCCCCAAGCTCGAGGGCGGCAAACGCTTTGTGATGAAGACCGAATTCGACCCGGCGGGCGACCAGCCGACGGCCATCGCGGAACTCGCGGGCGGCGTTCTGGGGGGCGAGCATGACCAGGTTCTGCTTGGCGCCACCGGCACCGGCAAGACCTTCACCATGGCCAAGGTGATCGAGCAAACGCAGCGCCCCGCCATCATCCTGGCGCCAAACAAGACGCTGGCCGCGCAATTGTATGGGGAATTCAAGGGCTTCTTCCCCGACAACTCGGTCGAATATTTCGTATCCTACTACGACTATTACCAGCCCGAGGCCTATGTGCCGCGCTCGGACACCTATATCGAGAAGGAATCGCAGATCAACGAGCAGATCGACCGGATGCGCCACTCGGCCACCCGCGCGCTCTTGGAGCGGGACGATGTGATCATCGTGGCCTCGGTCAGCTGCATCTACGGTATCGGCTCGGTCGAGACCTATTCGGCGATGACGCTCGATCTGACGGTGGGTGACCTGATCGATCAGCGCAAGTTCCTGTCGGATCTGGTCGCGCAGCAATACAAGCGCCTCGACGCCGCCTTCCAGCGCGGCTCGTTCCGGGTCAAGGGCGATACGGTGGATCTGTGGCCCGCGCACCTCGAAGACCGCGCCTGGCGCTTCAGCTTCTTCGGAGAAGAGCTTGAATCCATTATCGAGTTCGACCCGCTGACCGGGCAGAAGTCCGACAGTTTCAAGCAGATCCGCATCTACGCCAACAGCCACTACGTCACCCCGCGTCCGACGCTTCAGCAGGCGATCAAACAGATCCGGGTCGAACTGGCGCAGCGGCTCAAGCAATTCAACGATGAGGGCAAGCTGCTGGAAGCGCAGCGGCTGGAGCAGCGCACAAACTTCGACCTGGAAATGCTTGAAGCGACCGGCGTTTGCAACGGGATCGAGAATTATTCGCGCTACCTGACCGGCCGTGCACCCGGCGAGCCGCCGCCGACGCTGTTCGAATTCATCCCCGATCACGCCATCGTCTTCGCCGACGAATCCCACGTCACCGTGCCGCAGATCGGCGGCATGTATCGCGGCGACTTCCGGCGCAAGTCCACCCTGGCCGAGCACGGATTCCGCCTGCCGTCCTGCATGGACAACCGTCCGCTCAAGTTCGAGGAATGGGACGCGATGCGCCCGCAATCGGTCTTCGTTTCGGCCACTCCGGCGGCGTGGGAGATGGAGCAGGCTGGTGGCGTCTTCGCCGAGCAGGTGATCCGTCCCACGGGCCTTCTCGATCCGGTGGTCGAGATCCGCCCGGTCGAAACCCAGGTCGATGACGTCCTTGACGAAATCCGCCTTGTCGCGGCGCGCGGGATGCGCACGCTGGTCACCACGCTGACCAAGCGCATGGCCGAGGACTTGACCGAATACCTGCACGAACAGGGCGTGCGGGTGCGCTACATGCACTCGGACATCGACACGATCGAGCGGATCGAGATCCTGCGCGATCTGCGCCTTGGGGCCTTCGACGTGCTGGTCGGCATCAACCTGCTGCGCGAGGGGCTCGACATCCCCGAATGCGGGCTGGTCGCGATTCTCGATGCCGACAAGGAGGGCTTCCTGCGCTCGGAGACCTCATTGATCCAGACCATCGGCCGCGCCGCGCGCAACGCCGAAGGGCGCGTGATCATGTATGCTGACAGGATCACCGGCAGCATGCAGCGCGCACTTGATGAGACGAACCGCCGCCGCGCCAAGCAAATGGCCTATAACGAGGAACACGGCATCACGCCCCAAACCGTGCGCAAGAACGTCGAGGACGTGCTCGCGGGCCTGTGGCAGGGCGACACCGATATGTCGCGCGTCACCGCCACGATCGAGAAGCCGATGCTGGGCGCCAACCTCGCCGCCCATATCGACGGCCTGCGCGAGACCATGCGCAAGGCCGCCGAGAACCTCGAATTCGAGGAAGCCGCCCGCCTGCGCGACGAAATCAAGCGACTCGAAGCCGTCGATCTGGCCGTGCATGACGACCCGATGGCCCGCCAATCCGCCGTCGAAGAGGCCGCTGAGGCCGCGATCAAGGTCAAGGGCCGCTCGACCGCAGGCCGACCGGGACAACGCGGCGGGGTGAAGAGAAGGAAGGGGCTGTGAGATTTGCGACGCCGATACTCGCTGCCTTGCTAGCCTGCGCACTCCCGGCTCAGGCACAGCGGATGGATTGCGCCCCGCCCCCTTTCCAATCGCACCAAGGCGTCGCGGATCTGGCTGCGGCGGTCGAGCCGGTCCTGGCGCGCTTCCCCGCTCTACGCGCGACACTTTTCCAGGAGGCGCGCTCGCTTTGTCTGGCCGACACCTTGCACGACGCGCGCGGATATCTTGAGGCAGACGCTCTACGCATCGTGATCGCAGCCGACCTGCCACCACGGCTGCAACAAGCCATCCTGATCCATGAACTGCGCCACCTGCAGCAGCAATCGGCGGGCACCTGCCCCGCCCCCGACCTGTCGATGCGAGAAAACGCGCGGGCAATCTTTGCGATGGAGGCCGATTCCAGCGCCTACAGCCTTACCGTCGCTTGGGAACTATGGCAGGACGGCCTGCCCGATCTGTGGGAGGCTCTCTCACTCTGGCCAATGCAGGCGGATATCGCGCGGACTTACCGGCAGGCATTCACGCAAAACGGTAACGCGGCATACGCTGCCAGCGCGGCGTTCACGCAATGGTATGCGAACCCGATCCGGCGCGAGAGCTATTACATCGCGGCATGTTCCGATTATCTCGAACAGCTCGACCGCAACCATCTCCCGCCCGGCAGCGGGCGCCTGCCACCCGACTTCTTTCGCCAACTCTGCAAATTGCCAGACGGCTCGCCCTATCCCTGCGAAGAGGCGGGATAGGGCGTCGCAAACTCAGCTTTGCGGCGTCACCGTCAGCCCCAGCATCCGCCAGGCCTGCATACCGCCGCGATAATAATAGATTTTCTCGGCAGGGAAACCCGCTTCGATCATGCGCCGGGCGGCGGTGGGCGACTGGCCGCACCAGGGACCGTTGCAATAGAGCGCGGCGGATTTCACGCCCTCGACCGAGCAGTCAAACCCGTCGAAATCAGGCTCGCAGCCCAGTTCACCCAAGCGGTCGGCGGCCTCGGTATAGGGAACGCTGATCGCTCCGGGGATGGCGCCCGCCTCGAAATCGGCGCGCACGCGGCCATCGATGACCACCACACTCGGGTCTTGCAGGAACTGCAGCATCTCAAGCTCGCCGATCGGTGTAACGCCCGGCGCCGGGATCATCGGCTGAAGGCAGAAATTCGGGCAGGGACGCGAGGTGCGCGCCCATTCGCCGCTTAGCTCATTCGCGTTGTCCTGAATGCGCGCGATCTCGACCGGACCGGAGTCGGTCTCGACCGTGACGCTCATGATATCTGGGGTGATGCCCACCGGGGCGTTCTCGGCCAGAACCGGGGCCGAAAGGGCCAGAATTGAAACAAGACCCAAAGCAATGCGCATTACATCCTCCCTGATTGTAACGCGCGAACACTAACATGCGAATTATTGAATATCTATAGCTTCCGTTCAGTCTCTCAGCTCAGCCAACAGGGCCAGAACCTCGGTATGGGCCGGGCCCTTACGCGCGGCCTCAAGCGCGCCAAGCCCCTGCCCGAGCGTTTCGGCATAGACCACGCGATGGGCCAGAACCGTGTCGAGCAGATCGGCATCAAGCTGTTCGGCGGATTCGCGCACCTCGGCGTCAAGCCGGGTGCCGCGCTTGACGCGGTTGAGGACAACCTTGGGCCGTTTATTCTCGCGTTTGGCGAGGTCAATCACGCCCTCGGTCGCCCAGAGGTCCACATGGCTGGCCGCGACCGGAACAAGGATTACATCGGCCTCGCGCAGCGCGGGGCGCAGGTCGCTGTCGACCTTGGGCGGCGTGTCGATGATCACCACGTCCACGCTGCGCTTGAGCTTTTCGACTTCATAGCTGACGCCCCAGGCCGAGGAGGTCGAGAACTCCAGCCCGGGCTCGCCCAGCACATCGCGGCGCGCCAGAAACCAGCGCCCGAGCGACCCCTGCGGATCGGTATCGAGCAGCGCCACGCTCAGACCTTGTTGCAGGAAGCCGACTGCCAGGTTCACCGCCAGCGTCGTCTTGCCAGCACCGCCTTTTTGCTGCGCAACCGTAATGACCAGTCCAGACATCCCCACCTCCTATGCCGCAGCGCAGCATAGGCTGAGTCGTCATGGAATGCACGTCCTTTGGCGTCAATAGTCGCCGAAGACCTCATACATCACAGGTTCGAAGCTGCGGCACAGCGTAGCGATATGCCGGTTGCGGGTGATCATCTCGGCCGAGCGCAGCATGGCCTGGTAGTCGCCGCGCTTCTCCCATTTGGAATAGGTCGCAATGCGGGTATGGGCGTCGTTCATGTGAACACCGGCCCCGATGAAGCCGGGCTGGTGGCGGATGCAATTCTCATAGGCATCCGTCAGTGCCTCCATCAGCTCCATCGCGGTGGCGGGCGTCATCTCGAACGTGCAGATGACGGTTTGTCCGGTGAAATCCTTGGTGATCTCGGTCATGGCGGGTCCTCCTGCGGTCATGCTTGCACAGCGACGCAGGAAAATCACCCGTTTTCAAAGACCTCAGAGCATCACAAGCGCGATCCCCGGCACTGCAAAGATCAGCGCTGTGCGCAGCAGGTCGCTCGCCACGAACCAGATCACGGTGCGCCAGGTGGCCGACATCGGCGTCGTCTCGTCGATGGCGTTGATGACAAAGAGATTGAGTCCCACCGGCGGGGTGATGAGGCCAACCTCCACCACGATCAGCACGAGAATGCCGAACCAGATCGCGGTCGCCTCGGCCTCCATGCCGAAATCAAGGCCCGCGACGATGGGCCAAAAGGTCGGGATTGTCAGCAGAATCATCGAAAGGCTGTCCATGAAACAGCCCAGCACGAGATAGAGGATCAGGATCAGCGCAAGAATCGCATGAGGGGTCAGACCCCACGCGCCGATCACGTCGGCCAGTTCCTGCGGCACCCGCGTAATGCCCAGAAACCCGTTATAGACAGCGGCACCCAGGATGATGAAGAAGATCATCCCCGTGGTTTCGACTGTGGCCAGCAGCGCGCGGCGCAATCCACCGGCTCCAAGCGAAACCCAGGCCATCAACCCGACGCCCGCCGCACCGACCGCCGCACCCTCGGTGGGCGAGAAGAGCCCGCCATAGATCCCGCCGACGACCAGCATGAAGATCGCCACCACTTGCCAGATTTGTGCAACCGCGCGCAAACGCGCAGGCCAAGGCTGCGCGGCACGCGTGCCGGCGGCCTGTGGATGGCGCCGCAGGTAAAGCGCCACGACAAGCATATAGCCCAGCATCGCCAGCAGCCCCGGAACGATGGCGGCGGCGAAAAGCCGGGCGATGTTCTGTTCTGTCAGAATCGCGAAGATCACCAGCACGACCGAGGGCGGGATCAGGATGCCAAGCGTCCCGCCCGCCGCCAGCGCGGCGGTCGAAAGCCCACCTGCATAACCCGCCGCGCGCATCTCGGGCAGGGCCACGCGGCCCATCGTCGCCGCCGTGGCCAGCGACGAGCCGCAGATCGCCCCGAACCCCGCGCAAGCGCCGATCGCCGCCATCGCCAGCCCCCCCTTGCGATGACCAATGAGCGCATCGGCCGCACGAAAGAGCGCGCGGCTCATACCTCCCTGCGTGGCGAACTGGCCCATCAGCAGGAAAAACGGCACGACTGACAGGTCGTAATTGGCGAAGGTCGAGAAGGCCTCGTTCTTGATCTTTGCAAGCCACATGTCGGGGCTGCCGGTGACCAGCCACAGCCCCCCTGCCCCGACCGCCAGCATCGCCAGACCGATGGGCGCGCGCAGCGCGATCAGCACCAGCAGCAGCGGGAACGAGACCAGACCAAGCGCCAGATCGCTCATCGCGCGCTCCGTCCGGGGCGGGCCAGCGCCGCACCGGTCTGCGCGGCAGCGACCAGCGCGGTCAACCACGCGCCGGGAAGGCAGGCCGCGTAGAACCACCAGAGCGGCCAGCCCAGCAGAAACGTCGTCGTGCCAGAGCGCATCTTGCCCAGCATCCCCGCCCCCAATCGCCATGCGATGACCGCCATCAGAAGTGCGGTGAGCGCGGGCCAAGCGATGGCCAGTACCCGCCGTGCAGGGTGCGGTAAACGCTCGGCCAGAAAATCGACGCGGGCATGGGCATGGTTATGCTGAACCAAGGGCAGCGCCGCGAAGACGATCATCGGCAGGCTGGCCTCGATCAGCTCAAAGCTGGCCTTGAGCGGCCCAAGCCCCGCAAGCACACCCGTCACGGTCTCTCCCAGCCACGCCGCGTGCGAGAGCTTCTGCGCCGCCGAGCCAAGCGCACTCAGCCCGACCATCGCGATCAGCCCCAGCAGCGCCAGCCCACCGGCCAACGCCAGCGCTCGTACAGCGAAATCGAGCGCGCGGGCCACTTACCGCGAATGCGCGGAGATGCCCGCGCGGGCTTTCTCAAGAAGCGCCTGACCGTCGATGCCCTGCGCTGAAATCTCGGCAACCCAGGCGTCGATCGCGGGCGCGGCGGCAGCCTCCCATACCGGTGTCTCGACTGCGGGAATGGTGACGATCGCATTGCCGAGCTTTTCGGCCACCGCGCGCGAGGGGACATCCTCGGCCTGTTGCAGCTTGCCCGCCTGAGCCGAGAATGCCGCGCCCGAGGCCGAGTCGATTGCGGCTTTCAGATCATCGGGCAGACCTTCGTAGGCGTCCCTGTTCATCGCCAGAATGAAGGTCGCGGTATAGATCGATGGCCCGGCAAACTCGGTATGGTTATGCACGATCTCGCCGACCTTGAGCGAGGCTGAGACCTCCCAGGGCAGGAGCGCCCCGTCAATCGTGCCTTTCGACAGGGCCTCGGGCACGGCCGGAACCGGCATTCCAACGGCGGTCGCGCCCAACTGTTCCAGCAGTTTCGTTGTCACACGCGACGGACCGCGCAGCTTCAACCCGGCCAGATCCTCAACCTTCGCGACGGGTTTGCTGGCGTGAATCACCCCCGGCCCATGGACCCAGGCGCCCAACAGGTGCAGATCGGCGAAGTCGGTCGCCACCATATCCGACTGAGCGAGATCCCAGAAAGCGGCAGACGCGGCCTCGGCATCGGCGACCATGAAGGGCAGTTCGAACACCTCGGTGCGCGGGAAGCGGCCCGGCGTGTAGCCCGGCAGCGTCCAGATGATGTCCACCACACCATCGACCACCTGATCGACCAGATCGCCCGGTTTTCCGCCAAGCTGCATCGCCGGATAGTGCTGCACCTCGATCCGTCCGCCCGAGGCCGCCTCGACCGAATCGATCCACGGGTTGAGGATTTGCGCGGGCACGAAGCTTGTTTCGGGCAGGAACTGGTGCAGACGCAGGGTAACCTCCTGCGCGGCCAACGGGCCAGCAAGCCCAAGGCAAAGGGCGGCAAGCGTAAGGGTACGGATCATGGCGGCTCCTCCTGTCCGGGTCAGTTTATTGCGGCCCGTCCCCGGCCTGTCCAGTGCCAGCCGCGACACCCGGGCCGCGCGGCGCGACACGCCCGCCGTCGCGCGAGCGGTTCGCCCCATGGCGAAGCATCGCGGATAGCGCTCAAAATTTCAGCAATCATGACAGGGAAGTAACGGAAATGTTGCAAGCCACGCGTTTTCAAGCAAGTCTTTCCCAGTCGGTCAAAGTTTGACGACCAATGAGCGCCCGCGTCGCAAGACTGTCACAGAAGGCGCCTAGCTGCTAGTCGGCGCCCATTCCGGGCCCGAGAGATCCGATTGACGGGGAGAGATCCGAAATGACGACGAAACCGATGCACTGGCTGGTAGGCGCCGCTGCGCTTCTGGCATCGACCGCTCTGGTCCATGCCGAGGACATGGCCGCGCTCGAAGCCGCCGCCAAGGCGGAAGGCATGCTGACCACGATCGCACTGCCGCACAGCTGGTGCGGCTACGGCGACGTGATCGCCGGCTTCAAGGCCAAGTATCCTGAAATCAGCGTGAATGAGCTGAACCCGGATGCGGGTTCGGCGGACGAGCTTGAGGCGATCCGCGCCAACAAGGGCAACACCGGCCCGCAGGCGCCCGACGTGATCGACGTGGGCCTGGCTTTCGGCCCGCAGTCGAAGGAAGAAGGGCTGATCCAGCCCTACAAGGTCTCGACCTGGGACGAGATCCCGGACAGCGCGAAAGACCCGGATGGCTACTGGTATGCCGACTACTACGGCGTGATGTCGTTCATGGTGAACAAGGACCTCGTGGACAACACCCCCACCGACTGGGCCGACCTGCTCAAGCCGGAATACGCGGGCCAGGTGGCGCTTGCAGGCGATCCGCGCGCCTCGAACCAGGCGATTCTTGCGGTGCTGGCGGCTGGCATGGCCAATGGCGGCGCGGCCGGCAAGGAAGCCGGCGAGAAGGGTCTTGAGTACTTCAAGGCGATGAACGAGGCGGGCAACTTCGTCCCGGTCATCGGCAAGGCCGGCACGCTCGCGCAGGGCGCGACCCCGATCGTGGTGATGTGGGACTATAACGCCCTTGCCGCGCGCGACACCCTTGCGGGTAACCCGCCGGTGGACGTCGTCGTGCCGAAAACCGGCGTTCTCGCCGGCGTCTATGTTCAGGCGATCTCGGCCCACGCGCCCCATCCGAACGCCGCCAAGCTGTGGATGGAGTACCTCTATTCGGACGAAGGCCAGAACCTCTGGCTCAAGGGCTACTGCCACCCGGCGCGCTTCAACGCGATGGCCGCCGCCGGCAAGATCCCGCAAGAGCTGATGGACGCCCTGCCCCCGGCCGAATCCTATGAGGCCGCCTACTTCCCGACCATCGAGGAGCAAGGCACCAACAAGGAAGCCGTCGTGGGCGGCTGGGATGCCGTCGTCGGCGCCAACGTTCAGTAAACGCGATCTATCGTGCCAGACTGCCGCCTCCGGTTTCCACCGGGGGCGGCTCCTGCGCCCCTTGGGGCCAAGAAACGAGCGGAGAAAGCGTGAGCGAGACGCAATTGCCCCCACCGCGCCGGCGGATCAATCTGAACTGGCTGGGCCTTGTGCCCTTCGCGCTGTTCGTCGGATTGTTCCTGATCGCGCCGACGATGAAGATCGTGATCGGCGCCTTCCAGCGCGCCGACGGTTCTTTCACCTTCGAGAATATCGCGGGTCTCTTCACCCCCTCGATCATCGCGAGCTACTGGATCTCGATCAAGATCTCGGTCGCCTCGTCGGCGATCGGTTGCCTTGTCGGCTTCCTGATGGCGGCGGCGATGGTGCTGGGCGGGCTGCCCAACACGATCCGCTCGCCGCTGATGACGTTTTCGGGCGTCGCCTCGAACTTCGCGGGCGTGCCGCTGGCTTTTGCCTTCCTCGCCACGCTCGGGCCGCTTGGCCTCGTGACGATGTTCCTCAAGACGCAGTTCGGGATCAACCTGCGCGCCATGGGGTTCAACATCCTCAGCTTCTGGGGCCTGACGATCACCTATCTGTTCTTCCAGATCCCGCTGATGATCCTGATCATCACCCCCGCGCTTGACGGGCTGAAGCGCGAATGGCGCGAGGCCGCCTCGTGCCTTGGCGCGACGGGCACGCAATACTGGCGCATGGTCGCGCTGCCGATCCTGTTCCCGACGATCCTGGGCACCTTCGCGCTCCTGTTCGCCAATGCCTTCGGCGCCGTCGCCACCGCCATCGCACTGACCGGTTCCAGCCTGAACATCGTACCGATCATGCTGTTCGCGCAGATCCGCGGCGACGTTCTGGGCAACCCGCATCTGGGCTATGCCATGGCCTTCGGCATGATCCTCGTGACCGGCATCGCCAACGTGATCTACATCTGGCTGCGGATGCGCTCCGAGAGGTGGCTGAAATGAAGAAAGCCGCCGCCTGGGCCATCCTCTTTCTCGGAATTACCTATTTCGTCCTGCCGCTGATCGGCATGGTCGAGTTCTCGCTGTCGATGCGCCGGGGGGTCTATTCCTTCGACGCTTACGCCAAGGTACTGGCCGATCCGCAATTCCGCCAGACCTTCTCCTATTCGGTGTTCATGGCGCTGCTGACCATCGTCTTCGGCATGTTCCTTGTTGTTCCCACGGCTTTCTGGGTGCGCCTCAAGATGCCGCGCATGCGCCCGGTGGTCGAGTTCGTGACCCTGCTGCCGCTGGTAATCCCGGCGATCGTCGTGGTCTTCGGCTATATCCGGCTGTTCAACACCTCCAGCTGGCTGCCGCTGACCGGCACCACTTTCGGCACCAACATGCTTCTGATGTTCGGCTACGCGACGCTCTCGCTGCCCTACATGTATCGCGCCGTGGACACCGGCCTGCGCACCATCGATGTCGCAACGCTGACCGAGGCCGCCCAGTCCCTTGGCGCGGGCTGGTTCACGGTGCTCGCACGCGTGATCCTGCCCAACGTGCTGGTCGCGGTGCTCTCGGGCGCGTTTGTCACCTTCGCCATTGTCATGGGCGAATTCACCATGGCCGCGCTGCTGAACCGCCCCGCCTTCGGCCCCTATCTTCAGCTGATGGGCGCCAACAAGGCCTATGAGCCCTTCGCTCTGGCGACCATCGCCTTCGTGATCACCTGGGCCTGCATGGGCCTGATCCAACTTGTCACCCGCTTCTCGAAACATACCAAGGCTGCCCGATGAGCTTTCTGACCATCTCCCATCTGGAAAAGAGCTTCGGCCCGAACCGCGTGGTGAAAGACTTCAATCTCACCGTCGATCAGGGTGAGTTCATCTCGCTCCTCGGCCCCTCCGGCTGCGGCAAGACCACGGTCCTGCGCATGGTCGCGGGGTTCGAGTCCCCCTCGGCCGGCCAGATCACCATCGATGGCGCCGACGTCGTCCGCCTCCGCCCCAACCAGCGCAACATCGGCATGGTGTTCCAGGCCTATGCGCTGTTTCCCAACCTGACGGTCGCGCAAAACGTGGGCTTCGGCCTCAAGGTCAAGGGCGCGCCCACCAAGGAGATCGCGGCGCGGGTCGAGGAGATGCTCTCCCTCATCGGTCTGTCCGAACTCGGAAACCGCTACCCGTTCCAGCTTTCGGGCGGGCAGCAACAGCGCGTGGCACTCGCCCGTGCACTGGCACCCAAACCGCAGGTGCTGCTCCTCGACGAGCCGCTCTCGGCACTTGACGCCAAGGTTCGCGTCAGCCTGCGCAACGAGATCCGCACCATCCAGCGTGAGCTAGGCATCACTACGATCTTCGTCACCCACGATCAGGAAGAGGCGCTCTCGATGTCCGACCGCGTGGTCGTGATGCACCAGGGCATCGCCGATCAGGTCGGCACCCCGTTCGAGATCTACAATCGCCCCGCCACCCGCTTCGTCGCGGGCTTCGTCGGCACGCTGAACACGCTCGAGGCGAAGGTACTCGACCCGGCCACCGGACGCGTCGATGTGGCGGGAACCGAGATCTTGCTGCATCGCGCCCTGACCGGCAGCAACGCGACCCTCGGCCTGCGGCCCGAGATGGTAAGCTTGGGACAAGGCGCACATGACACGGGCCTGCAAGGCACGATCACCGATGTCGACTTCCTCGGCTCGGTGATCCGGCTGCGTGCCGATGTCGGTGGCCAAAGCATCGCCTTCGACACGTTCAACACCACGCAAAGCTCCCCCCCGCGCATCGGCGAAAAGGTCGTGCTCGGGCTGAACGCCACCGACCTGCTGGTGATCGGAGACTGATCCGCCCTTTCTTCTTGGCCAAAATACCTCGGGGGTGAGGGCCATCTGGCCCGAGGGGGCAGCGCCCCCTACCCCTTGCGCCCCCGGAAGAAGCGCGCCCTTGCGTAAAGCTCCTCAAGCCGCTTCATCCGTGCGGCCGTCTGCTCCCAGGTCAGCGATTGCACCGCCGCCATCAGGGTCTCGACCAGAACCTGGATCGCCACCGTCGAATCCCAGGCCGAGGGCACCTCGACCTGCGCCGACAGCCGATAGCGCGCATGGCTCGCGGCAGGGCTGACCCAGGGATCGGTGATCAGCACCACCTCGGCCCCCTGCTCGGCCGCCATCTCGACCAGTTGCAGCACGTTGTTCTCGTAGCGGCGAATGTCGAAGGCCAGCAGCACATCGCCGCGACGCATCTCGATCAACGCGGGCGGCCAGGCGTTCGACACCGGCGCAAGCAGCTCCACCTCCGGCCGGATCACCTTCATATGGGTCACGAAATACTCGGCCATCGCCATGGTGATCCGCCCACCCGTGGCAAAGACCTTGCGCTCGGGGTCCGCCAGAAGGCGCGCGATCGCGTCGAACTCGGCATGGTCGATCTGCTTGAGCGTCGCTTGCAGATTGCTCAGCACGGCATCGGCGAAACGGTTGAGGATATGCGCCTCGGGTGCGGTCTCGGCCCAACGGTCATGCTTGGCCAGCGGGCTTTCCAGCCGCGCCTCCAACTCCTCCTTCACGGCGGCCTGCAAGCCGGGATAGCCGCCGAACCCCATCTTCTGGGCTAGGCGAACGACCGTTGGCGAGCTCACCTCGGCGGCCTTGGCTAGTTGGGTCACCGACCCAAGCAGCGCCACCGGATAGTGGCGCAGGATATGGCTCACCAGTTGCTTCTCGGCGCGGGTCATCGCCTCGATCCCGCCGCGCAGCTGCTCTTCGATGGTTTGCGTCACTGCCGCCAAATTGGGCATTCCCCCCATGATGGGCCGACTCGGCCTTAGAACAGATTGTAACAGAAATTCTATTTTTGAAATGATGTTGACAGAACCGGTCTGCGCGAGAGAGCCTGACCAAAAGATAAAAAGAGAATCGACGGGAAAATGACCGATCAGATTGCGGAAATCGCCGTATCTGTCGAAGGGCCGGATACCCCCGGCCGCTTCGTGGTGGTGTGCGAACATGCGTCCAACGCCTTCCCGGCGCCCTGGGGCGATCTCGGGCTGAGCGCTGCGCAGCGCGAGGCCCATATCGCCTGGGATCCGGGCGCGCTTGGGCTGGCGCGGGGTCTGGCGGCGCGGCTGAACGCGGCTCTCGTGCATGCCAACAGCTCGCGCCTGATCTATGATCTCAACCGCCCCCCGCATTCGGCAGGCGCGATGCCCGCGCGCTCCGAGATCCACGACATTCCCGGCAATCGCAACATCACCCCGCAAGAGCGCCTGACGCGGACCGAGGCGCTTTATCTGCCCTTCCACGCCACGCTGCGCGCTCAGATCGCGCGCAAACTGGCCTTGGGGCACGCGCCGGTGATGGTCACCGTGCACAGCTTCACCCCCGTCTTCAACGGCAAGGCCCGTGCCGTCGAACTGGGCGTGATCCATGACGCCGACCCCGCGCTTGCCGTGGCCTTCCATGCCGAGGCCCGCGCCGCGACCCAGATGGATGCCCGCCTGAACGAGCCCTACTCGGCCGCCGACGAGGTCACCCACACCCTTGCCCTGCAAGCGACGCCTCTTGGCATCCCCAACGTCATGATAGAGTTGCGCAACGACCTGATCGCCACGCCCGCCCAGCAAGACACGATGGCCGAGCGCCTCGCCCCGCTGCTGCTCGCGGCCGTCGCCAAGATCGAGGAGGCGCGCTAATGCCCGGCTGGTGTCACGCCTATGTTCGCTTTGTCGAAGGCATGAACCGCCGCGTGGGGCGCTTCGCCATGTATCTGCTCTATGTGATAATGGCGATCTTGCTGTGGTCCTCGGTGACCAAGATCATGCATGTGCCCGCGCTCTGGACGCTTGAGATGGCCCAGTTCACTCTGGTCGCCTATTACATGCTCGGCGCGCCCTACTCGTTTCAGCTCGGCACGAACGTGCGCATGGACCTGTTCTATTCCCGCTTCACCACCAAGGGGCAGGCGATGTGGGACGTGTTCACCGTCTTCGTCCTGATGTTCTACCTTGGCGTGATGCTTTGGGGGGCGTTTGACTCGACCGTCTATTCCTTCTCGGTGAATGAGCGTAACCCGACCGCCTGGCGCCCGCCGCTCTGGCCGATCAAATCCATCATCACGATCAGCTTCGCGCTGATGCTGTTGCAGGCCGGGGTCCATCTGATCCGCGACATAGCGACCGTCCGCGGGGAGAAAATCTGATGGATCACAACACGATCGCCCTTCTGATGTTCTCGACCATGCTGCTGATGATGCTCACCGGGCAGCGGGTTTTCGGCGCCATCGGCTTTGTCGCCGTAGCCGCCGCGCTGATGCTCTGGGGGCCGGGCGGGACGGACATGGGCTTTTCGGCGGTCATGAAGCTGATGAAGTGGACGCCACTGCTGACGCTGCCGATGTTCGTTTTCATGGGCTATGTGATGTCGGAAAGCCGTCTGGCCGATGACCTCTACCGGATGTTCCACGTCTGGTTCGGCCCGGTGCCGGGCGGCCTTGCCATCGGGACAATCCTATTGATGGTGATGATCTCGGTGATGAACGGTCTCTCGGTCGCGGGCATGGCCATCGGCGCCACCATCGCGCTGCCCGAACTGATGCGGCGCGGCTATGACAAGCTGATGATATCGGGCGTGATCCAGGCCGGGTCGAGCCTTGGCATCCTGATTCCGCCCTCGGTCGTGCTGGTGCTGTTCTCGCTGATCGCGCGTCAGCCGGTGTCGAACCTGTGGCTGGCGGGCGCGGTGCCGGGCCTGTTGATGGCGACGCTCTTCATCCTCTACATTCTGATCCGCACCAAGCTGAACCCGGCCCTCGCCCCGCCGATGTCGGAGGAAGAACTTGCCTCGGTCAGTCGCGCCGAGAAGTTCCGCCTGCTGCGCGCCGGGCTGCTGCCGGTCTTCATCTTCGTCGCGATGATGGTGCCCTTCCTCAATGGCTGGGCCAGCCTGACCGAGGCCTCGGTCATCGGCGCGCTGGCAGCCGTGCTGGCCGCCATCGTCAAACGCCGTTTCACCCGCGAGGTATTCGAGACCGCGACGCGCCAGACGCTGGCGATCACCGTGATGTTCATGCTGATCATCACCGCCGCGCTGTCTTTCGGCGCCGTGTTCGACGGGCTTGGCGCGGGTCGCGCGATCAACAACTTCTTCCTCAACAGCCTGGGGCTCGAACCCTGGCAGATCCTGGTGCTGATGCAGGTCAGCTTCCTCGTGATGGGGATGTTTCTCGACGACACCGCCATGCTGGTCATCGTGGCGCCCGTCTATGTCAGCCTTGCCAAGACCCTGGGCTTCGATCTGATCTGGTATGGCGTGCTTTACACGATCACCTGTCAGATTGCCTATCTCACGCCGCCCTTCGGGTATAATCTGTTCCTGATGAAAGCGATGGCACCGCCCGAGTTCACGCTGCCCGTCATCTACCGCTCGGTCGCGCCTTTCGTGCTGTTGATGCTGCTGACACTGATCCTCGTGATGATCTTCCCCGAACTTGCGCTCTGGCTGCCGCGCGAGGTTCTGGGCCGCTGATGATAACGAACGACCCCGAAACGGGGCGCTGAACCAACAAGGAGAGAGAAATGACGACGACAAGACGTAAGTTCCTCACGACCGGTGCGGTGGGTGCTGCCGCGGCGGGCCTCGCGGCTCCGGCACGCGCGCAAAGCACGATCAAGTGGCGCCTGCAGACCTATGCGGGCCCCGCACTGGCCGAAGAGGTGGTCAAGCCCGCAATCGATGCGTTCAACGCCATCGCCAACGGCCAGATGGAGATCGAACTTTACACTTCGGACCAGCTGGTGCCGACGTCGGAGTTGTTCCGGGCCATGCAGAACGGCACGATCGACGCCGTGCAGTCGGATGACGACTCGATGGCCTCGCCGACCGAGGTGACCGTGTTCGGCGGCTACTTCCCCTTTGCGTTGCGCTACTCGCTTGACGTGCCCGCGCTGTTCAACACCTGGGGCCTCGATGAGATCTGGAAGGAAGAATACGCCAAGGTGGGCATCAAGCACATCTCGGCCGGGTCGTGGGATCCATGCAACTTCAACATGAAAGAGCCGGTCAGCTCGCTCGCCGACCTTAACGGCAAGCGCGTCTTCACCTTCCCGACGGCGGGCCGGTTCCTCGCGCAGTTCGGCGTCGTGCCGGTCACTCTGCCCTGGGAAGATGTCGAGGTCGCTCTGCAAACCGGCGAGCTTGACGGCCTGGCCTGGTCGGGCATCACCGAGGACTACACCTCGGGCTGGTCGAAGGTCGCGCCCTATTTCCTCGTGAACAATATCTCGGGCGCGTGGATCGGGCATTTCTTCGCCAACATGGATCGCTGGAACGAGATTCCGCCGCATCTGCAGCAATTGATGACGACCTGTTTCGAGCAGTCGCACTACCGCCGCCAGTGGTGGTACTGGGCTGGCGAGGCCAAGCTGCGCGTCGAAGGCCCGGACATGAAGCTCACCAGCCTGCCCGACGAGGACTATGCCAAGCTTGAAGAAGCCGCGCACAAGTTCTGGGATGAGATCGCCGCCGAAAGCCCGCTCAAGGCGAAGGTTGTCGAGATTATCCGCAAGTATAACGATACCATGGTCAAGGCTGGCGCGCCCTATCGCTACAGCTGATCCGGCCGGGGCCACGCGCCCCGCCGCGCAATACCCGAGCCCCGCCCGCAAGAAGGCGGGGCCGTTCACAGGAGGAAAGAATGCCCGCCAACCTCTCGCTTGAGGCTCTGAAATCCGCCGTAGCTTCCGGCGACATCGATACTGTAATCGTGTGCATCTGCGACATGCAGGGCCGCCTTCAGGGCAAGCGCTTCCACGCGCAGCACTTCCTCGAAAGCGCGGTCGAGGAAACCCATTGCTGCAACTACCTGCTGGCCACCGACATGGAGATGGTCACCGTGCCGGGCTACGAGGCCTCGTCCTGGTCGCGCGGCTATGGCGATTACATCATGAAACCCGATCTGGCCACGCTGCGCCTGATCCCCTGGGCCGATGGCACGGCGCTGGTGATGGCCGATCTGTACGATCACCACACGCATGAGCTTGTCCCCCACGCCCCGCGCACCATCCTGAAAAAGCAGGTCGAGCGCGCCCGCGCGATGGGCTTTGAGCCGATGATGGCGACCGAGCTTGAGTTCTTCCTGTTCGAGGAAAGCTTCGCCGAGCTGTTCGATACCGGCTACCCCACCCCCACGCCGATGGCGCGCTACAACGTCGATTACTCGATCATGGGCTCGACCCGCGACGAGCCGATCATGCGCGCGATCCGCAACAGTCTTTACGGTGCGGGCATCCCGATCGAATGTTCGAAAGGCGAAGCCGACGCCGGTCAGGAAGAGGTCAACGCCAAGTATTCCGACGCCATCGACACCGCTGACATGCACAGCCTGATCAAGCTTGGCACCAAGCAGATCGCGCAGGACTACGGCGCGAGTGTCACCTTCATGGCGAAATACGACGACAAGCGCGCGGGCTCGTCGAGCCATATCCACCAGTCGCTCTGGCAGGGTGGCGCCAATATCTTCTACGACGCGGACGCGGCCTATGGCATGTCGGACACGATGCGCCACTACCTTGCCGGGCAGCTGGCCTATACGCGCGACATCGCCGTGTTCCTCGCGCCCTATATCAACAGCTACAAGCGTTTCTGCGTCGGCATGTTCGCCCCCACCAAGGCGGTCTGGTCGCTGGACAACCGCACCGCGGGCTACCGGATCTGCGGCGAAAGCACCAAGTCGGTGCGCGTTGAATGCCGGATCGGCGGGGCCGACCTGAACCCCTATCTGGCCTGCGCGGCGCTGCTGGCGGCGGGGCTAGAGGGGATCGAGCGCAAGCTGGACCCCGGCACGCCGATCTCGGGCGATCTTTATCAGAACGACACCGCGCCGCAGGTGCCGCGCTCGCTGCTTGAGGCGGCCGAGGCGCTGAACGGCTCGGAATTCCTGCGCAAGGCCTTCGGCGATGACGTTGTGTCACACTACCATCGCGCCGCGCGTTGGGAGATCGAAGAGGCAATGCGCGTGGTGACCGATTGGGAACGCACGCGCGGGTTTGAGCGGGCCTGAGGCCCCGTAGATGGCTGCGTCCGGCCAGTCGGACGCAAGGAACGGTGCCCCTTGGGGCGCAAGGAAGGTCGATATGACGAAGATGATCCAATGCATCTCGCCCGTGGACGGGCAGGTCTATGCGGAAAGGCCCGCTCTGAGCCTGTCCGAGGCACAGATGGTTGCCGAGCGCGCCCGCGCGGCGCAGGCCGAATGGGCCGCGCGCCCGCTGGAAGAGCGCATCGCGCTGGTCAAGGCCGGTGTCGCCAAGCTCAGCGAGATGAAAGAGCAGATCGTCGAGGAACTGGCCTGGCAGATGGGCCGCCCGACGCGCTATGGCGGCGAATTCGGCGGGGTGAATGACCGCACCGAGTATATGTCCTCGATCGCGGCGCAGTCGCTGGCGCCGATGGTGGTGGAAGACAGCGACCGCTTCCTGCGTCAGATCGCGCGCGAGCCGGTGGGTGTGGTCTTCATCATCGCGCCCTGGAACTACCCCTACCTCACCACGATCAACACGCTTGCGCCCGCCCTGATCGCGGGCAACACGGTCGTGCTGAAACACGCCTCGCAAACCCTTCTGGTGGGCGAGCGCCTGGCCGAGGCCTTCCACGCGGCGGGCGTGCCCGAGGATGTGTTCCAGAACGTATATCTGACCCATGACGTGACCGAGGCGCTGATCCAGTCGCGCGCCTTCGGCTTCATCAACTTCACCGGCTCGGTCGGTGGCGGCGCGGCGATCGAGCGCGCGGCGGCAGGCACCTTCACCGGGCTCGGGCTTGAGCTTGGCGGCAAGGATCCGGGCTATGTGATGGACGACGCCGATCTCGACGCCGCCGTGGACAGCCTGATGGATGGCGCGATGTATAACGCGGGCCAGTGCTGCTGCGGGATCGAGCGGGTCTACGTTCACGAAAGCCTCTATGACGCCTTCGTCGAGAAGGCCGTGGCCTGGGTGAAGAACCTCAAGCTCGGCAATCCCTTCGATGCCGAAACCACCATCGGCCCGATGGCGAACAAGCGTTTTGCCTATACCGTGCGCGAGCAGATCGCCGAGGCCGTGGCCGAGGGCGCGACCGCGCTGATCGACCCCGCGCTCTTCCCCGAGGATGACGGCGGCGCCTATCTGGCCCCGCAGATCCTTGTGAACGTGAACCACGAGATGCGCGTCATGCGTGAGGAAAGCTTCGGCCCCGTGGTCGGCATCATGTCGGTCGCGAACGACGCCGAGGCGATCGCCGCGATGAACGACAGCCCCTATGGCCTGACCTGCTCGCTCTGGACCTCGGACCCTGGGCGCGCGGCCGAGGTGGGCGCACAGGTGCAGACCGGCACGGTCTTCATGAACCGCTGCGACTATCTTGACCCGGCACTGTGCTGGACGGGCTGCAAGGACACGGGCCGGGGCGGATCGCTCTCGGTTCTCGGTTTCTACTCGGTCACCCGGCCGAAATCCTACCATCTCAAGAAGGTGACGAAATGACCGCCCCGACCGTCAACTGGTCCTACCCCACCGCCATCAAGTTCGGCCCCGGTCGGATCAAGGAACTGGCCGATCACTGCACGGCCGTTGGGATCAAGAAGCCCCTGCTGGTGACCGACAAGGCGCTGGCGGGCCTGCCGATCACGGCGGGCGCGCTGGATGTGCTGGAGGCGGCGGGCCTTGGCCGCGCGCTGTTTTCAGAGGTCGATCCGAACCCGAACGAAAAGAACATGACCGACGGCATCGCCGTTTACAAAGCGGGCGGCCATGATGGCGTGATCTGCTTTGGCGGCGGCTCAGCGCTGGATCTGGGCAAGATGATCGCGCTGATGGCCCGTCAGGCGGCCTCGCTCAGCGTCTGGGATCTGGAGGACATCGGTGACTGGTGGACCCGCGCCGATGCCGCGAAGATCGCGCCGATCATCGCCGTGCCGACCACCGCAGGCACGGGGTCCGAGGTCGGGCGCGCGGGCGTGCTGACCAACTCGGACACCCACAAGAAGAAGATCATCTTCCACCCCAAGCTCATGCCTGC
Source organism: Sedimentimonas flavescens (assembly GCF_019264375.1). GTDB lineage: Bacteria > Pseudomonadota > Alphaproteobacteria > Rhodobacterales > Rhodobacteraceae > Rhodobacter > Rhodobacter flavescens. The sequence continues at coordinate 54,331 of NZ_JAHVAI010000008.1, forward strand.
GGTCACGATCTGCGACCCCGAGCTGACCGTGGGGATGCCCGCCTTCATCACCGCTGGCACCGGGATGGACGCGCTTGCCCATTGCCTTGAGGCCTATTGCTCGCCCTTCTACCACCCGATGAGCCAGGGCATCGCGCTGGAAGGCATGCGTCTGGTGTTCGAGAACCTGCCAAAGGCCTACGCGAACCCGACCGATCTTGAGGCCCGTGCCAACATGATGTCGGCCGCGGCTATGGGGGCGGTTGCCTTCCAGAAAGGGCTTGGGGCGATCCACTCGCTCTCGCACCCCGTCGGCGCGGTCTATGGCACGCACCATGGCACGACCAATGCCGTCGTGATGCCGATGGTGCTCGATTACAACCGCGCAGCCATCGAAGACCGGATCAAGGCGGCCGCCGCTTACCTCGGCATCGAGGGCGGGTTTGACGGCTTCCGCGCCCGGGTCATGACCCTGCGCAGCGAGCTTGGCATCCCCGAGAACCTCTCGGCCATGGGCGTCAAACCCGAAGACCTCGACATGCTGACCGAGATGGCGCTGGAGGACCCCTCCTGCGGCGGCAACCCGATCGAGATGACGCGCGAAAACACCCGCGCCCTCTTCGACAGCTGCATGTAACCGATCAGGCCGGGGCGCGTATCGCCGCGCCCCGGCCCCACAGGAAGACCCCGCGCCGCAGCCTTCCGCAAATTCTTGCGAAAAAAGTGTCGCTTCGCGCCCATAGTGGCGGATGAATCGCGTGCTTCCTCTCGCGTTGTGCGCGCGTGCGCGATAAACAGGGAAAAATCCTGGAGGGACACGTGGCGCGCAAAGTCTCGAAGATCGCTCAGATCAGCACTCTTGCCCTGATCGCGGGCAGCCTGCCCATGGCATTCGAAACCCCGGCTCATGCCGAAACCACCATCGGCTGGAGCCTTGGCACCTACGGCGCCCCGGGCCTGATCGACATGCCCACCGCCGAAGTCATCAAGGATGGCGAGCTGGTCACCTCGGTCTATGGCTATGGCAAGACCGCGCGCGGCAATTTCAGTTTCCAGATCGCCCCGCAGCTGACCGCCGTTCTGCGCGTCTCGACCGAGGACGGGATGGCCGACGATGGCACCGCGCTGCGCGACCGGGGCTTTGACCTGCACTGGCAGGTGCTGAACGAAAACGGGATGCGCCCGGCACTGGCCATCGGCCTGCGCGACCTGATGGGCGGCGGCATCCACGGCTCGGAATATATCGTTGCGACCAAGACGCTGAACCCCTCACTGCGTGGCACCGTGGGCCTTGGCTGGGGACGACTGGGTTCCGAAGGCAGTTTTGGCGGCGGCACGCGGCCGGTGAGCGACCCCACCGGCGGCCTGAATTCAGAGGCATGGTTCCGTGGTCCGGCGGCGGTTTTCGCGGGTCTTGCCTGGCAGGCCAACGACAAGCTGACGCTGAAGGCGGAATACAGCTCGGACGCCTATGAAGCCGAAACCGCAGCGGTCGGGTTCGACCGCAAGTCCTCGCTGAACTTCGGTGCGGATTACAAGATCAACAGCATGGTGAAGCTGTCGGGTTACTACCTGGCCGGTTCCGAGGTCGGGCTGCAACTGACCGTCGCGCTTGATCCGCGCCACCCGCCAGCACCCTCGGGGCTTGAGAAAGCACCGCTGCCGGTGCGTCCGCGCCCCGCCCCCGCCGCCGACCCGGACGGCTGGTCGGGCGCCTGGACCGCCGACCCCACCGCGCAACCCGCGATTCAGACAGCCGTTGCCGATGCGCTTCGCAAGGACGGGCAAATCCTCGATTCGATGCGACTGTCGGCTGACAGCGTCAACGTGCGCGTGCGCAACCAGATCTACGCCGCTCCGCCGCAGGCCATCGGCCATACCGCCCGCGTCCTGACGCGCGCCCTGCCCCCCTCGGTCGAGACGATCACCGTCACGCAGGTCTCCAACGGGATGCCGACCTCATCGGTCACCTTCCGCCGGTCTGATCTGGAGCGCCTCGAAAACACCCAGGCGGGTGAGATCCTTGCCGCAACGCAGATCGGCGAGGCCGAGACCGCTGGCGCCTATGTGCCCACCGAAGGCCTTTATCCGCGCCTGCAGTTCGGCCTGCGCCCCTATGCCGAGTTCTCGACCTACGAGAAAGACGCCGATCTTTACGCCGACATGGGCGTCGAGCTGAGCGCGCGTTACGAGATCACGCCGGGCCTGATCCTGTCGGGCGCGATCAACCAGAAGATCTTCGGCAACCTCGACGAACAAACCAAGGTCTCGACCTCGACCGCGCCGCATGTCCGCTCGGATATCGCCGAGTATCAGAAGCATGGCGATCTGGCGCTGCAACGCCTGACGCTGGCCTGGTATAGCCGCCCCGCCGAGAACCTCTACAGCCGCGTCACCGTCGGTTATCTCGAGCAGATGTATGGCGGGGTCTCGGGCGAGATCCTGTGGAAACCCGTGGACAGCCGTCTGGCCTTCGGCGGCGAGTTAAACTGGGTCAAGCAGCGCGCCTATGACCAGCGCTTCGAATTCCTCGATTACGACACCGTTTCGGGCCACCTGTCGGCCTATTACGACTTCGGCGCGGGCGTCACCGGCTCGGTCGATGTCGGTCGTTACCTGGCCGAGGACTGGGGCGCGACCTTCTCGGTCGATCGCGAACTGGCGAACGGCTGGAGCGTGAGCGCCTTCGCGACGATCACCGACATGAGCTCGGACGAGTTCGGCCCAGGCGCCTTCGACAAGGGCGTCAAGCTGCGCATCCCGCTGTCCTGGGCAACCGGCAAGCCTTCGCTCGCGACCTTCACGCCCACGATCCGCCCCTATGTCGGCGATGGCGGTGCGCGCGTCGAGGTCGATGGCCGCCTCTATCAATCCGTGCGCAACACCCATATGGGCGCCCTTTATGAGGATTGGGGGAGATTCTGGCGATGAGCCGCCCCCTCCTGACGGCTCTGGCCGCCGCCGTGGCGCTTAGCGCCTGCGCCAGCGACACTGCCGGGGTGGCCCAAGGCGGCGCCTCCGCCAGCAGCACTCTGAAAGCGGGCCTCGCGCTGGTCATGCCGGGCAGCGAAGCCGCGCAGACCGCTCCGCAGAACCCCGAAGCGCTGGCGCAGGCCGCGCTCTCCTCGGTCAAGGGGCCGGTCATGCTGGCAACTTTCGAGGCATCGGGCGCCACGATGGTTTTCGGCATGGTCGGCGAGAATGGCGCGATGCGCAGCTACAACAGCCCCGATCAGCGCGGCATCGTGTTGCGCAACGGAATGCTGGCGGCAACGCGCGGCTTTGGCGAAGACCTGATGTCAGCCGACACCGAGGGCGTCGCCAAACTGGTGACGTCGCGGAGCGCAGGCACCGCCGAGCGGGTGCAACGCTATCTTGACGGCGATGGCACCGAGCGCCCCGTACCGATGCGCTGCGCCGTGAGCATCGGCCAGCCGGTCAGCCAGACCCTGTCGGGCATCGCCTATAGCGGCATGCAGGTGGTCGAGCATTGCGAAGGCTCGGGCGCGGTGGTGGATAACGGATATCTGGTCAGCACCAAGGGGCGCGTGCTCGTCTCGAGCCAATGGGCGGGTCCGAGCCTGGGCTACGTAATGTTCCAGTCCCTACGGGACTGATCGCGCAGTTCACGTTCCAGCAAACACCGCGCAACGCAAAATAAAAAAGATCGGAAAGCTTGCGCTTCCCGATCTTTCAAATTCAACCGAAGTCGAAATCAGTCGTTCGCGGCAACCGCGATGCCGACGATCAGCAGGGCCGGGATCAGCCAAGCAGCGTTCGACGACGACGAACCTTCGACGACGACCGGTTCGGCTTCCACGACCGGAGCGGTGTAGCCGCCAGCAAAAGCGGTCGAAGCCGACAGGCCGAGGGCCAGAGCGATGGTAGCGATTTTTTTCATAGTAATCTCCGTAATTACCGTTGACAGCCGCCACGCTGGCAGCCTCGGAGCGAGACTCTCACATGCGCAACAGATTGCAAAGGGGTAAATTGGCACCTGTCGCATCAGCCGCAGCCAAGTGTTGCAGTTTAGCAAGAGCGCCGGCGACCGTCGGCGCTAACGGCTTCAAATCTTGTACATCATGCCATTGCGCGGCTGGAATTCCTATCTGATTTCGTGCATTTGCACCCTTTGCCGCGTTGACATCCCGCTTCGCCGAAACAACGCTTCGACCAGAGCAAGACTGAGGAGAGAACCATGAAGATTGCCATGATCGGCACCGGCTATGTCGGCCTTGTCTCGGGGGTCTGCTTCTCGGATTTCGGCCATGAGGTGATCTGCGTGGACAAGGACCCGCGCAAGATCGAGATGCTCGAACGCGGCGAGATCCCGATTTACGAGCCGGGCCTCGACACGCTTCTGGCCAAGAACGTTGCGGCGGGGCGATTGTCGTTCACCGGCGACCTGAAAGCCGCCGTGGATGGCGCCGACGCGGTTTTCATCGCCGTGGGCACCCCCACCCGGCGTGGCGACGGACATGCCGACCTGACCTATGTGATGGCCGCCGCCGAAGAAATCGCCGAGGCGATGACCGGCTACACGGTCGTGGTGACGAAATCGACCGTCCCGGTCGGCACCAACAAGGCCGTTCATGACGTCATCAGCCGCGTCCGGCCCGGTTTCGCCTTCGACGTTGCCTCGAACCCCGAATTCCTGCGCGAGGGGGCGGCGATCGACGATTTCATGCGCCCCGACCGTGTCGTTGTCGGTGTGACCTCCGAACAGGCGCGCCGCGTGATGGGCGATATCTATCGCCCCCTCTTCCTGCGCGAATTCCCGATCCTCTACACCGATCTCGAAACCGCCGAGATGATCAAATACGCGGCCAACGCCTTCCTGGCGACCAAGATCACCTTCATCAACGAGATCGCGCGCCTGTGCGAAAAGGTCGGCGCGGATGTGAAGCAGGTCTCGCGCGGGATGGGCCTCGACAACCGGATCGGCAACAAGTTCCTGCATGCCGGGCCGGGCTATGGCGGCTCGTGCTTCCCCAAGGATACGCAGGCGCTGGCGCGGATGGGCCAGGACCACGCAGCGCCGATGCAGATCGTCGAGACGGTCATCAAGGTCAATGACGAGGTCAAGCGCCGCATGATCGAGAAGATCGTCGATCTGTGCGGCGGCTCGGTCAACGGCAAGACAATCGCGGTGCTTGGGGTGACGTTCAAACCCAATACCGACGACATGCGCGACGCGCCCTCGCTGACCATCGTTCCGGCGCTGGTCGGGGCGGGGGCGAATGTCCGCGCCGTGGACCCGCAGGGCGAGCGTGAAGGCGCCCATCTGCTGCCGCATGTTCATTGGCTGAGCGATGCCTATGGCGCCGCCGACAAGGCCGATTGCGTTGTCATCCTGACCGAGTGGAACGAGTTCCGCGCGCTTGATCTGCAAAAGCTTGCCGCCAGCATGGCGGTGCCGCGCATGGCCGACCTGCGCAATATCTACAACGCGCAGGACGCGAAGGCCGCGGGCTTTGCCGCCTATACCAGCGTGGGGCGCTAAGCCGCTTCAGCCCCGCCGCCGCAAGGGCAGCGACAGTGCGAACAGCACCGCCGCGCTTGCGACGATCGAGGGGCCAGCAGGCGTGTCATAACCAAGCGAGGCCCAAAGCCCGCACAGCACCGACACCGCACCAAGCCCCGTGGCAAGGGCCGCCATCCCCTCCGGCCCGCGCGCGAACTGACGTGCGGTGGCGGCCGGGACGATCAGCAAGGCCGCGATCAGCAGCGCGCCGACGATCTTGATCGACACGGCAACCGTGAGCGCAAGCGCCAGCGTCAGCACAAGGCGCTCCACCCGCGGATTGAGGCCCGAGGCTTGGGCCAGTTCCTCATTCACCGTCGCGGTCAAGAGCCCCTGCCAGCGCCAGACCAAGAGCCCTGCAACAGCCAGCGAACCCGCCCAGATCACGCCGAGGTCGCCTCGGCTGACCGCCAGGATATCGCCGAACAGGAAGGCCGAGAGGTCTACCCGCAGCCCCGAGAAGAACGACGCCGCGACAAGGCCGAAGGCCAGCGCCGAATGCGCCAGAACGCCAAGGATCGTGTCGCTCGCGTGACCCCTGCCCGACAGCATCGCGACCGTGATCGCCATGGCCAGCGCCACGAAAAGCGTGCCGATATAAACCGGCAGCCCGAGTCCGAAGCTGATCGCCACGCCAAGGATCGCGGCATGCGCGGTCGCATCGCCGAAATAGGCCATCCGGCGCCAGACAACGAAGGCCCCAAGCGGGCCGGTCGCCAGCGTCAGCCCGATCCCGGCAAGTGCGGCGCGGATCAGAAAATCGTCAAGCATGGTCGTGCTCGCAGTCGTGGCTATGGGAATGGGCGGCATGCGGGTGGCTGTGGTCGTGGCCATGCCCCTCGTCATGATCGTGGTCATGATCGTGGACGTGCTGGTAGAGCGCGAAGGCCCCGCCGGTTCCCAGACCGAACAGCGCGCGATACTCGGGCGCCGCCGAGACGACGCGCGGCGTTCCCTCACAGCAGACATGGCCGTTGAGGCAGATCACCCGGTCGGAGGAGGACATCACCACGTGCAGATCGTGGCTGACCATAAGGACGGCGCAGCCGGTTTCGCGACGGACCTCTTCGATCAGCTTGTAGAAACCCGCGGTGCCGGGCTGATCGAGGCCCTGTGTCGGCTCGTCGAGGATCAGGATCTGCGGCTTGGCCAGCAGGGCGCGCGCCAGTAGCACGCGCTGGAACTGCCCACCCGAAAGCCCCGCCAGCGGGCGCAACTCGATCCCGGAAACGCCAGTGCGGGCCAGCGCCTCGGCGGCCTGTGCGTCACTGACACGGCGCGGCAGCGACAGGAAGCGGCGTACCGTCATCGGCAGGCTCGCGTCGATATGCAGCTTCTGCGGGACATAGCCGATCACCAGCCCCGCTGCGCGGCTGACGCGGCCGCTGGCGGCGGGCTCTAGCCCGATCAGCGCGCGGATCAGGGTGGATTTGCCCGAGCCGTTGGGGCCCACGACGGTCACGATTTCACCCGGCACAATGCGGAAATCGACATGGGTCAGCACCGTCGTCTCGCCATGGCGTACACCGAGATTACTGGCCTCAATCAGTGCGTTATCGCTCATTCTTGATGTTCCGCACAGGTCGGGCAAAGGCCGAGCGCCTCGATATTGGCGCGCTCGATGGCAAAGCCAAGATCCTGCGCCACGCTGTCAAGCGCCGCGCGCACCGGGGCCGCGGCCGCCTCGGCCACGGCGTCGCATTCGCGACAAATCAGGAAAACCGGCGCGTGCTCCTCGCCCGGATGCATGCAGGCGGCGAAGGCGTTCAGCCGACGCACCCGATGCGCCAGACCGTGCTCGACCAGAAACTCCAGCGCGCGATAGGCGACGGGGGGTTGGTTGCCGAAGCCCTCGGCGGCCAGCCGGTCAAGCACCTCATAGGCGCCCATGGCACGATGCGCCTCCAGCAGGATCTCAAGCGTCCGTTTGCGCACGGGCGTCAGGCGCAACCCAAGCCGGAACGCCTCGGCCTCGGCGCGCGCAAGGGTATCGCCTGCGCAATGGCTGTGGTCATGCGCCGCAAAGGCGCGCGCTTCGGGCAAGATCTCAGTCATGTTACTCTATCACCTTCCACTTGACGCGTTATGCTATAACATACATACATCGCCAGCGAACCACAAGCAGGAGACCCGCGATGCGCGCATTCATCATAAGCCTTTCCCTCAGCGCCCTGCCCGGCATCGCTCTGGCCGAACCGCCGCGCGTGGTGACCGATATTCCGGCCGTGCATTCGCTGGTCTCGCAGGTCATGGGCGAGCTTGCGGCGCCCGAGGTGCTTCTGGATCGCGGCGCCGATGCGCATAACTACCAGCTGCGCCCCTCGCAGGCCCGCGCACTGCAAGAGGCGGATCTGGTGGTCTGGATCGGCCCCGAGATGACACCCTGGCTCGCGCGCGCGATCGAGGGCATGGCAAGCGGCGCCGAGTTGGAGCTTCTCGACGCGCCGCAAACCTTCCGGCGCGAGTTCGAGGAGACCGGGCATGATCACGATCACCCCGCCCCCGAAGCAGATGCTGAAGACCACGATCACGAGGGCATCGACCCCCATGCGTGGCTCGACCCGTCCAATGCCCGTGCCTGGCTGGATCTGATCGCTGGCCGTCTGGGTGAACTCGACCCGGAGAATGCGGCAACCTACACGGCGAATGCCTTGGCGGCCCAGGCACGGATCGATCGAATGGAAGCCGATATTTCCGCGCAACTCCAAGATGTTGCAGGTCGTCCTTTCGTTGCGGCCCACGATGCTTATGGCTATTTCTCGGGGCATTTCGGGCTGAGCAACGCTGGCTCTGTCGCCATGGGCGACGCGGCGGAACCGGGTGCCGCGCATCTAGCCGAGCTGCGCGCGCATATCGCCGAAGATGGTATCCTCTGCGTCTTTCCAGAGGCACAGCACGACCCGCGCCTGATCGAGCGGTTGATTGAGGGCACGCCCGCCCGGCTCGGCGCGGCGCTTGACCCTTCGGGCTCCAGCCTCGGCTATGGTCCGGATCTTTACGATGCCCTGATGCGCGGCCTTGCGGAGAACATCGCGGGGTGCTTGGGCGCACAGTGACTTGCGCGCCCACCCCTTGCGTGCTTTCTGACGGCAAAGGGGGCGCCATGAACAACGCAAACTGGCTGGCGATCATCGAGGAGCCGGGGCTGAGCCGAACGCTCTGCCTGGACGGATCGGGCGCGCTATTGGCCGCGCGCGCGATCGAAGAGAGCGACCGGGCGAACGCGGCACTGATCGTCCGCGCCGATGCCCTGCACCGCCCCCTGCCCGCGCCACCATTGCCCGAGGGGCCTGTGCGCGAGGTTCCGGGCCTTGCGCAGGCGTCGCCCCCGGTCAGCATTCACCCCGCCGAGGCGCTGCGCCTTGCCGGGCTCTTGGCTGCACAACCGCAGTTCGACGGGGCCGTCTGGCTCTGCGGTCAGAACAACCTATGGGCGCATCTGAGCGCCGGCGAAGTTGTCAGCGTCAGCCGACTTGCCTCGGCGCGGCTTCTCCTCGCCCTGAATGAGCCGCTCAGCGCGCCCGAAGGCCCAGCCTTCGACCGCGCGCTGGACGACTGCCGCAGCCGCCCCGAAAGGGTGCTGCGCTACCTCGATGGCACAGCCGAGCCGGGTGCCGCCGCCGGGGCGATCCTGGGGGCCGAGCTTGCCGCAGCCAGGCCCTGGTGGCTAGGGCAGCGCGTCATCGCGCTCGACAGCGCCGCCGCGCCCGGTTGGGCCGAAACCTGCGCCCGCGCATTGGCGGCACAGGGTGGCGAAGTCATTACCGGCGACGGCGAAGCCGCCCTGATCGCGGGGCTCCAACGTGCACGGGGTGCAAAATGAGCGCGGATATTCGCGAGTTCGGAAAGCTGGCAGACGGGCGCGTCGTTCGCGCGACAACGCTGCGCGCGGGAGAATTGAGCGCACGCATCCTGACATTGGGGGCCACGCTACAGGATCTGCGGCTGGCGGGCACGCCCTGGCCGCTGGTGCTCGGCTCGGACCTGCCCGGCGCTTATATGAGCAGCCTGAACTGGTGCGGCGCGGTCGTGGGACCGGTCGCGAACCGGATCGGCGGTGCGCGGGCGCGGATTGATGGGCGGGACCACCGCTTCACTCCGAATGAAGGGCCAAACCTGCTGCATTCCGGCGATGATGGCATCTCAGGGCTGATCTGGGAGCTCACCGAGGCCGCAGGCGACGCAGTTACATTGCAATGCGATCTGGCGCACGGGTTCGGCGGTTTTCCGGGGCATCGCATGATCCGCGTGACCTACCGGATCGCGTCCCCCGCGACGCTGGAGATCACCCTGAGCGCGCAGTCAGACCGCGAGACGCTGATGAACCTCGCGCATCACCCCTATTGGAACCTCGATGGCACCGGCACAACCTCGGGGCACAGCCTGAGCGTCGCAGCAAGCCGCGTCCTGCCGACGCGCGAGAGCCTGCCGCTTGGGCCCGTCCCGGTCGAGGGCACCCCTTACGACCTGCGTCAGGCGCGGGCGCTGCCCGACCTGCCGCCGCTGGATCATAACTACTGCCTCGACGCGGCTGACACCCCGCGCCCGGTCGCGCGCCTGACGGGTGAGCGCGGCGTGACGCTTGTGCTGGAAACCGATGCGCCGGGATTGCAGGTCTATGACGGGCGGGGGCTGGACTCGACCCCCTATCCGGGCCTGACGGGCCAGCCTTACAAGGCCCGCGCCGGCCTCGCGCTGGAGCCGCAGCTTTGGCCCGACGCACCGAACCACCCGGATTTTCCATCGATTGCCCTGCGCCCCGGGCAGGAGTGGCGCCAGAAGACGCGCTATACCCTAAGCCGCGCCTGAGGCACCGCTGGCGGGCGCGGCCCCGAGCGGCTCTTCGTGCATCATGTCCTCGATGAACAGGCTGAGCAACTGGCCACGGCCGTTCACCCCGGCCTTGCGATAGATCGCCGCCGTCTGCGCCTTCACCGTGCCCTCGGATGTGGCGCGCAGCCGGGCGATGTCGGGCGTGCTCAGCCCCTTGATGGCGAACAGGGCCACCTCGCGCTCGGCCGGGGTCAGGCCCCATTCGCCAAAACGCTCCTCAAGCAATTCATTGAAGGCCGTCGCGGCGCGGCGCAGCCGCTCGCGCGCCTGACGCGATTCCCGCAAGGCGCGCAGGATCAGAACGCCACCCAAGCCCAACCCAAGCAACAGGCCAAGCGCGGCCGAGATTTCCAGAATCTCACGGCTTTCCCAGCTGAGCGGAGGCACATAGATGCCAAGCACCGACAAGATGATGTCGGACACGAAAAACAGCGCACAGATTCCCTGTAACGCAAACACTGCGACAAGGACGGCCAGTCGCATCATACGCGGTTGGCCCGTCCCCGCGCACAGCCCTCAATCGTCATCGTCGCTTCCCCCGCTGCTGTCGTCGCTGCTGTCATCGTCATCATCGTCGTCATCGTCATCATCCGACCCGGGCCCGGAATTGTCATCCTTGTCGTCGTCGTCCTTGTCGTCGTCGTTCGATCCGCCAGAGCTTCCCGAGCCCGACGAGCCGGAGTTACCGCTACTCCACCCGAAGCCGCTGTTCACCTTGACGGTCAGGTCGCGCAAGATCTCGCCCGTGCGGGGGTCGAAGACAATCTCGCGCTTGAAGCCGCCACGCTCACCAATCACGCGCGTACGCCCCAGCAGCGTGCGGCTGACGCGGATATCCTTATAGCCAGCGGCCTTCAACTCCGCCGAGAACTGATCGGCGAGCCCCGCCGCAAGGAGCGGCACAGCCGACACCAGCAGCGTGAACGCCGCAGCCCCGTATTTCAGCAACTCGCGTCTGTGCATTTCCGTGTCACACGCCTCATAACGCGTCACGGTCGCGCCCCGAGCATTCGAGGCACGACCTTTCATTTCATCAAACCCGTCTTTCCGATCAGGCGAAAGCCTCAATCGTCGTCCGAGTCGTCGCTGTCGTCGTCATCCGAGTCATCGCTGTCATCATCGTCCGAGTCATCGTCATCGTCGTCATCATCCGAATCGTCGTCGTCATCGTCATCATGGTCGTCATCATGATCATCATCGTCGTCACGACCGTCATGATCGTCATCATCGTCGTCGTCATCATCATCGAGGAAGTCGCCATCACGCTCGCGGATGCTGACGCCCTGCGTCATGTCTTCGCCAGCGCGCATACGCTCCTGCTCTTGCTTCAGGATCTCGCCGGTCGAGGAATCGTAGATCACCTCGATCTTGCCTGCGCTGCCGTAGGCTTCGACCTTGACCTGGGTCGTGCCGCGCGTGATCTCGATCCGGGTAAAGCCTTTCGAGGTCAGATCGTCGATAATCGACTGGGTATTGATTTCTGCGAAAGCCGAACCGGCCATGAACATGGCGGCGGCGACTGACAGGATGAAAGTTCGTTTCATTGTGGGTCTCCCGATTTGCGGCGGAACCAATTGCCGTCGAGGGGATGACACCATGCAAATCCGCCGAGCGATATAGGGCTGAGGGTATAAACCGGCCCATTAATCCCCTGCGATAGGCGCATAAACCTGAGTTTATGCGGAAAATTCAATGAAAAGGCCCGGCGCTGGCCGGGCCTTCGGATCTGGGGTGGTTCAGATCTTCATGTCAAAGCCAAGGTGCTTCGCCACCGTGAAGATATCCTTGTCGCCACGCCCCGAGAGGTTCACCACGATGATGTGGTCCTTGGGCAGCGTCGGCGCGAGCTTGGTCACATGTGCCAGCGCGTGCGAGGGCTCAAGCGCGGGGATGATCCCCTCGGTCGCGCACAGCAGCTGGAACGCGGCGAGCGCCTCCTGGTCGGTGACCGAGACATATTCCGCGCGGCCGATGTCGTGCAGCCAGGCGTGTTCCGGGCCGATGCCGGGATAATCTAGCCCTGCCGAGATCGAATGCCCTTCGAGGATCTGACCGTCTTCGTCCTGCAACAGGTAGGTGCGGTTGCCGTGCAGAACACCCGGGCGCCCGCCAGTGAGCGAGGCGCAATGCTCCATCCGCTCATCCACGCCATGGCCGCCCGCCTCGACGCCGATGATGCGCACCGACTTGTCATCGAGGAACGGGTAGAACAGGCCCATGGCGTTCGAGCCACCACCGATCGCCGCGATCACCGTGTCGGGCAGACGCCCCTCGCCTTCCTGCTCTTCAAGCTGCCAGCGGGTTTCCTTGCCGATGATCGCCTGGAAGTCGCGCACCATGGCCGGATAGGGGTGCGGGCCCGCGACGGTGCCGATGCAGTAGAACGTGTCGCGCACATTCGTCACCCAGTCGCGCAGCGCGTCGTTCATCGCGTCCTTCAGCGTGCCGCGGCCCGAGGTAACCGGCACGACTTCCGCACCCAGAAGGCGCATACGGAAGACGTTGGGCGCCTGACGCTCGACATCGGTCGCGCCCATGTAGACCACGCATTTCAGACCAAAGCGCGCACAGACGGTAGCGGTGGCCACGCCGTGCTGGCCTGCGCCCGTCTCGGCGATGATCCGGGTCTTGCCCATGCGACGCGCCAGCAGGATCTGGCCAAGCACGTTGTTGATCTTATGCGCACCGGTGTGGTTGAGATCTTCGCGCTTGAGATAGATCTTGGCGCCGCCAAGCTCTTCGGTCAGGCGGGGCGCGTAGTAAAGCGCCGAGGGGCGGCCGACGTAATGCTTCCACAGGTCTTCCATCTCGGCCCAGAAGGTCGGATCGGTCTTGGCGTGCTCATACTGCGCCTCAAGTTCGAGGATCAGCGGCATCAGCGTCTCCGACACGAAACGCCCACCAAAGATGCCGAAGCGCCCGTTATCATCCGGGCCGGTCATGTAGCTGTTGGGAAGGTCTTCGGCCATCGTCTCACCTCGCGCAAAGTCATCAAAGCGACTTAGCGCGATTGCCCCTGCGGGTAAAGCGCCGGCCCCGCATGGCGCGACAAATATCGCGGCCTCAGCCGGGCTGAACCGCCGCGATGAAGGCCCGGATCAGGGCCTCGTCCTTCTCGCCCGGCGCGCACTCGACGCCCGAGGAGACATCGACCTGCTTCGCGCCGGTCAGGCGGATTGCCTCGGCGACGTTGTCGGGCGTCAGGCCACCAGCCAGCATCCAGGGCTTGGCCCATTCACGCCCGGCGATCAGGCGCCAGTCGAACGAGAGCCCGTTGCCGCCCGGCAGCGCCGCGTCCTTGGGGGCCTTGGCATCGACGAGGATCTGGTCCGCCACAGCCTCATAGGCCGGGATCGCCGCCAGATCGGCGGCCTCGGCCACGCCCACCGCCTTCATCACCGGCAACCCGGCGCGAGCCCGGATCTCGGCCACGCGCGCGGGGCTTTCCTTGCCGTGAAGCTGCAGCATATCGAGCGGAACGTCGGCGAGGATCGCATCGATCTCGGCGTCGGTTGCATCGACCAGAAGCGCCACCTTGGCCACGCCCATCGGCGCCTCAAGCGCAAGATCGCGCGCCTGCGCGATCGAGACATTGCGCGGGCTCTTGGGAAAGAACACGAACCCCAGATAGGCCGCGCCAGCCTCGGCGGCGGCGCGTACATGCTCGGGCCGGGTCAGGCCGCAGATCTTGACGCGAACCCCGCCGGGGCGCCCGCGATTGACCGCAATCGTCACCATCTCAGCGCGCCGGCTTTTCCAGCAGGGCCAGAACGTCGTCCTGCGGGCCATGCGTCTTCTCGCGCAGGCGATCCACCTCGCCCTCGAGATAGGCCGCCTTGCGCGTTGCCTTCACCGCGGTCGAGCGGATCCGGTATTCGCGCATCCATTCCCAGACGAACCCCACCAGAAGCCCCAGCAGAATGCCTGCGAAGATCACAAGGAAGAGCGGGACCTGCATGCCCCAGGTGAGACCCAGGAATTCGCCCGCCTCGGGCGGCAGCAGGCGCAGGGTCACCACCTCGCGGTTGGCCAGTGCCAGCACGATCAGAACCAGCGCCAGAGAGGCGAGAAACAGCAGGCGCAGTATGCGGAACATGATTTATTCCTCGTTCCCGTTCAGACGGTCACGCAGCAGCTTGCCGGTCTTGAAGAACGGCACGTGCTTTTCATCGACATCGACCGAATCCCCGGTGCGCGGGTTGCGCCCGGTGCGGGCGTCGCGTTTCTTCACCGAAAAGGCGCCGAAGCCGCGCAACTCGACGCGGTCTCCTCGCGCCATTGCCTCGATGATCTCATCGAAAATCGTGTTCACGATCTTCTCAACGTCGCGCTGGAAGAGATGCGGGTTCTCTTCGGCGATCTTTGCGATCAGTTCCGAGCGGATCATTCTGTTGTTCCCCCCACGGGCTTCCCGGTTCGTGCCGGGTTGATTAATCAATGCGACTATAAGGTCAAATTTCGGCGGCACAAACAGCAAAGGCTTGGAATAGCACCCGATTTGCGGCTTCCCGCGCATATCGACTGCACCGTTCCGCCCTCGCTCGTGCAGAAACGCCCAATGATCGGGCAGCCTGCCTGACCCGAATCCGAATCGCCAAAACGAAAGCGGCCCCGCCCGAAGGCGAGGCCGCGTAAGCCAGTCAGGGCAAGGATTACTCCTTGTTGCCCTTCAGAGCGGCGCCGAGGATGTCGCCGAGCGAAGCGCCCGAGTCCGACGAGCCGTACTGTTCCACGGCTTCTTTCTCTTCGGCGATTTCGCGGGCCTTGATCGACACGCCCAGCTTGCGGGTCTTGCTGTCCACGTTCACGACGCGCACGTCGACGTGGTCACCAACCTGGAAGCGCTCGGGGCGCTGGTCGGCGCGGTCACGGGCCAGGTCCGAACGGCGGATGAAGGACTTCATGCCGTTGTACTCGACCTCGATGCCACCATCTTCGATCGCGGTGACGGTCACGGTGATGACCGAGCCACGCTTCACGCCGTCAACGGCGTCCGAGAAGGTGTCGGCGTCCAGAGCCTTGATCGAGAGCGAGATACGCTCTTTCTCGATGTCCACTTCGGTGACAGCGGCCTTGACCATGTCGCCCTTGCGGTAGTTCTGGATCGCGTCTTCGCCGCGCTGTTCCCACGACAGATCCGACAGGTGGACCATGCCGTCGATGTCGTTGTCGAGGCCGACGAACAGACCGAATTCGGTGATGTTCTTGACTTCGCCTTCGATGACGGTGCCGACCGGGTGGGTCTCGGCGAACACTTCCCACGGGTTGCGCATGCACTGCTTGAGGCCGAGCGAAACGCGACGCTTCGCGGTGTCGATCTCGAGCACCATGACGTCAACCTCTTGCGAGGTCGAAACGATCTTGCCGGGGTGAACGTTCTTCTTGGTCCACGACATTTCCGAAACGTGCACCAGACCTTCGACACCGGCTTCCAGCTCGACGAACGCGCCGTAGTCGGTGATGTTGGTCACGCGGCCCTTGTGGACCGAACCGATCGGGAACTTCGACTCGACCGAATCCCACGGATCGTTCTGGAGCTGCTTCATGCCCAGCGAGATGCGGTGGGTGTCCTTGTTGATCTTGACGACCTGGACCTTGACGGTCTCGCCGATCGACAGGATCTCGGACGGGTGGTTCACGCGGCGCCACGCCATGTCGGTGACGTGCAGCAGGCCGTCAACGCCGCCGAGGTCAACGAACGCGCCGTATTCGGTGATGTTCTTGACGACGCCATCGACCACCTGGCCTTCCGAGAGGTTGCCGATAACTTCGGCGCGCTGCTCGGCGCGGGACTCTTCGAGGATCGCGCGGCGCGAGACAACGATGTTGCCACGGCGACGGTCCATCTTGAGGATCTGGAACGGCTGCTTGAGACCCATGAGCGGGCCGGCATCGCGCACCGGACGGACATCGACCTGCGAGCCCGGCAGGAAGGCAACGGCGCCGCCGAGGTCGACGGTGAAGCCGCCCTTGACGCGACCGAAGATGGCGCCTTCGACGCGCTCTTCCGAAGCGTAGGCTTTTTCCAGGCGATCCCAGGCTTCTTCACGGCGAGCTTTCTCGCGCGAGATGACGGCTTCGCCACGGGCGTTTTCAACGCGGTCGAGGTACACTTCCACTTCGTCGCCGACGGCGATCGAGGGGGCCTCACCCGGGTTGGCGAATTCTTTCAGATCAACGCGGCCTTCCATCTTGTAGCCGACGTCGATGATGGCCTGGCCCGCCTCGATGGCGATGACCTTGCCGCGGACAACCGAACCTTCGTTCGGAGTGTCGATCTCGAGGCTCTCGCTCAGGAGGGCTTCGAATTCTTCCATGGTTGCTTTAGCGCACATGCGTCTGAGTTTCCTTTACATGGGTTTTCTGGCCATGCGGTTGGCTCCGCCGGTCTTTTGTGAAGACGCCCAAGCGGCCCACGGAGCAATCCGGGGCCTCTGGACCGCGCCGATATAGGCGCGAATCCCCCATGCAGCAAGCCATAATTGCCCCGCCACGCCTTGTTTTACTGTGCTTAGCCTGCCTGGATCAGTCGCAGATACGGCTGCGCAGCGTGTATTCCGGCGCGGTGAACGGGTCTTCGCGCGGATCGGGCGGGCTGCCCGCCTGCGGATCGAATGGCTCGGGCTTCAGCGCGAACCGCTGGCACAGCGCGATGGGCTTGGTGCTGACATCGCCCAGATCGCGCAGATCGACGATATTGCCCCTCTTGCGCCCCACACCCTCGACCCCGAAATGCAGCGGCGGATCAAGCACGAAGCGCCGGGTCTGTTCACCAAACAGCGCCTGCTCGCCCTGCCACTCGGTCCCGGCGGCGAATTGCAACCTGTAGCTGCCGGGTGGGACAAGCACCCGGAAGAACGCCCCGCCCCGGATATAGGCGCCCAGAACATCTTGCCCTGTGGCCGGGTCGCGCAGCACCAGAAGGTAATCCCCTCCGGGGGCCGTCTGCACCACCAGCGGAAAGGTGCGCGGAAGATCCGTTTCGCTCCAAAGCAGCCCTTGCGGGCGTGCCTCCTCGGCTCGTATCGCGACGGGCGAAAGGACAAGAACAAGCATGAGGGCGATGCGACGAGTCATGATGCTGATATGGTGCGGCCCCTCGGGGCATCAATAGGCGCAGACCGCTATTAAAGCGTCAGGCCAAGCCGTTCGGCATCGAAGCCAGCCTCGGCGAAGATCGCCAGCACCTTGCGATCCAAATCCGGATCGTCGAGCCACAGGCACTGCGTGCCAAAATACCAGTAGATGAAGCGCTCATAGGGCCGCGCTGTCGCCAGTGCGCGCACAAGCGCGGGCGCGAAATCCTCGGGGTTGCGCACGGTCTCGACCATCTGCGCGAAATCACTTTGGCCGAAGAGGATCGCGGGCTTGCCATGCAAGAACCCCTCCATCGCCGCGCCGGAATTGACCGAGACGGTAACCGAGGCTGCGGCCAGAATGTCATGCACATTGGCGAGGCTTTCGATCAGCGGCAGACCATCGGCCCGCAATGCGGCGATCAGGGCACGCCCGTCCTCGACGAAAAGCGGATGCGGCTTGACGACGACGGGCCGCATCCCTGCCCCGGCGGCCACCACGCGAAGCATCGTGTCGGCATCCAGAAAGGCCTGCCCCGCGACATAGGGCGCGGGGCCTTGCAGGAAGACGGCAATCGCGCCGTCCGGAACCGCCTGCACCGCGCGCGGCTGGTTGTAGCGCGAGATCCTCGGCACCACGAACCGCTCGCGCAGCGCCTTGTAGTAAAGGCGCGCTTTGCGGGGGGGGACGGACTCGGCGTCGAACACCCGGTTGCGGATACGCGAATGCGCCAGCACGCCCTCGGGGTCGAGGTGCCAGAACTTATCGAGATAGGCGGTGGCGGCGGTCAACTGGCCGGGGCCGGGGATTTGCGCGTTGTCGATCACATGCAGATCGCCGTCAGGCTCGCGCATCCAGCGCGGCGGGCCGAAGCCGACCGTGCCACCGCGCCGGGAGATCAGGTCGTGAATGTGAGTATAGAGCGAGGGCACGCGCCCTTCGGTCACTTGGGCCTGCAGGCGTGGCGTCAGGTTCAGGATGACGCGGGCCGGGCTCATGCCCGGGCGGCCTCGATCGCCGCCACGGCGCGGGCAACGGCCTCGTCGATGCTAAGTTCGGAGGTGTCGAGGATCAGAGCGTCCGTAGCAGGCCGAAGCGGCGCATCGGCGCGGTTCATGTCGCGCTCGTCGCGCTCTTTCACCTCGGCCAGAACGGCCTCGAAGGGTTGATCGGCCGCCTCGCCACCCAGTTCGAGCCAACGGCGGCGCGCCCGCACCTCGGCGCTGGCGGTAACGAACAGCTTCACCTCGGCCTCGGGGCAGATCACCGTGCCGATGTCGCGCCCGTCCAGAACCGCGCCACCGTCCTGCCGAGCAAAGCGGCGCTGGAATTCGACCAATGCCGCGCGCACCTCGGGGATGGCAGCGACCTTGGAGGCCGCCTGCCCTGCCGCCAGCGTCCGCAGATCATCACGCGCCAGATCGTCAGTGCTCAGGCTTTTCGCTGCCGCAATCGCCTCGGCCCCGTCGCCCACCTTGGCGCCCACGGCGCGGTAAAGCAGCCCGGTGTCGAGATGCGCAAAGCCAAAGCGCGCGGCCACGGCCTTGCTGATCGTGCCCTTGCCCGCCGCCGCAGGCCCGTCGATAGCCACCGTGAAGGCCATGGCTCAGGCCCGCTCGATCTGGGCACCAAGCCCGCGCATGAGATCCTCGAACACCGGGAACGAGGTCGCGATGGGCGAGCCGTCATCGACCGAGATCGACTGCTGCGCGGCAAGACCAAGCACGAGGAAGCTCATGGCAATCCGGTGGTCGATATGGGTGGCGCAGGTCGCGCCGCCAGGCACATTGCCAGCACCAAGGCCGTGGACGATCAGCGTATCCTGATCTTCCTCGATCGACACGCCGCAGGCCTCAAGGCCGCGCGCCATCGCGTCGATCCGGTCGGATTCCTTCACGCGCAACTCCTTGACGCCGCGCATCACGGTGGTGCCGGTGGCGCAGGCGGCCACGACCGATAGCACCGGATATTCGTCGATCATCGAGGCCGCGCGCTCGGGCGGCACCTCGATGCCCTTGAGGGCCGAGTAGCGCACGCGCAGGTCGGCCACCGGCTCGCCACCCTCTTCGCGCGGGTTTTCAAAGGCGATGTCGGCGCCCATCTCGACCAGCGTGGTAAAGAGGCCGTTGCGGGTCGGGTTCTGGCTCACGCCGGGCACGAAAATCTCGGAGCCCGGAACGATCAGCGCGGCACAGACCGGGAAGGCGGCCGAGCTTGGGTCACGCGGCACGGCCACGGTCTGGCCGGTCAGCTCGGGCTGGCCCTGAAGGGTGATAACGCGCCCCTCGGGCGTTTCCTCGACGCTGATCTCGGCGCCGAAGCCGCGCAGCATCCGCTCGGTATGGTCGCGGGTGGCCTCTTTCTCGATCACCACGGTCTGGCCGGGGGCATTCAGACCCGCCAGCAGCACCGCCGATTTCACCTGCGCCGAGGGCATCGGCACCGTGTAGGTCACCGGCACCGGATCGGGCGCACCGACGATGGTCATCGGCAGGCGGCCACCGCGACGGCCATAGGAATGCGCGCCGAAGAGCGCGATCGGATCGGTCACGCGGCCCATCGGGCGCTTGCGCAGGCTGGCGTCACCCGTGAAGGTCGCGGTGATCGGCGAGGTCGCCATGCAGCCCATGATCAGGCGCACGCCGGTGCCCGAGTTGCCGCAGTCGATGACTTGCTCGGGCTCGGCGAAACCGCCAACGCCCACGCCCTCGACCGTCCAGGCGCCAGGGCCGTGCTGGGTGACCGTCGCACCGAAGGCGCGCATCGCCTTGGCGGTGTCCAGGACGTCCTGACCTTCCAGCAGCCCGGTGATCTCGGTCTTGCCGACCGACAGCGCGCCAAGGATCAGCGCGCGATGCGAGATCGACTTGTCGCCCGGCACCTCGGCCACGCCTTTCAGCGCCGCGCTCTTGCGCGCAATCATCGGAACAGGATCGCCATGGCCGGACATGCTTGCCTCCCTCGTCTGGTCGGCCCCTGTTAGCGCATGTGCGGGCGGGCCGGAAGCCCCGACGGACCTCAGGGTTTGCGGAAGGTGGCGTAATCAGGCGTGCGGCCCTCGCGCAAGGCCTTCTGCTCGTAACGGGTCGAGATCCAGTCATCCCAGGCGGTGCCGGAATGGGCGGTCAGCTCGAACCCGGCCTTCGGCGCCTCGCGCAGGGCCTGGGTCATATAGCTGGGGATGTCGGTGGCCACGCGGAACTCGGCGCCGGGCTGCAGGCAGCGCGCCAGCGGCACGAGGTGATCTTGCGTCACGAAGCGGCGCCGGTGGTGGCGGCGCTTGGGCCAGGGATCTGGGTAGTTCAGGAAGGCCTTGGCGATCGAGCCCTCGGGCAGCACATCCATCAGGTCGCGCGCATCGCCCGGATGCACGGCGATATTGGTCACGCCTGCCTCGCGGATCTTGCCAAGCAGCATTGCGACGCCATTGATGAAAGGCTCGCAGCCGATGATGTTCACCTGCGGATAGCGCGCGCACATATGCACCAGATGCTCGCCCCCGCCAAAGCCGACCTCAAGCCAGATCGGGTTGTCATTGCCGAAGATCGAGGCAGGGTCGATGATCTCGCGCTCGGGGTTGTCCTCGCGGGTGATGCCGCGGGGGGTGAGCGAGTCGAGATCCTCGGACAGGTAGGTCTTCTGGCTTGGGCGCATGGTCTTGCCCGCGCGGCGGCCATAGAAATTGCGCCACTCGGGGCGCGCGGCCTCGGGCTCGGGGGTCTCGGGGGTCTGGGTTTCATCGCTCATGGGGCGGGCCTCTAGCGCCCCGATGCGCGCAAGGTCAAGCCCTCAGCCCTTCTGGATCAGGAAAAGCCCCAGCCCCATGAAGCCGATGCCCGCCGCGCGCAGGGCAGTGATCGGGCGCACCATGGCGCCGAAAAGCCCGAACTGGTCGATCATCGCGGCGGATATCATCTGCCCGAGCAGCACGAAAAAGACCGCATTGCCGACGCCGAACTTGGGCGCAACGAAGGTAACCGAGAGAACGTAGAAGCACACCAGAAGCCCCGCGATGAACAGATGGCGCGGCTGCGCGGGCACTTTGGCGAAGGCAGAGGGACCGTGGCTGACGAGCATGACCAACACCGCGCCGCAGAGCGCCACGCAGAACAGCACCACCGCCGCAACGACCGGCGAGCCGATCCGCGCGCCAAGCTGCGCATTCAGCGCTGCAAGGACCGGAATCCCGATCCCGGCAGCCAGCATGATCGCCGCATAGCGAATCCCGTCACCCATGAATGCCTCCCTCTCTCCCGAGGGCAGGCTGCAACGCATTACACCGCTGTGCAAGGCCGGGGTTGTGCGGAGAACAATCTCAGCCGCGGCCGCGATAGGGAGCGACGCCCTGATCGGGGATCCAGGCGCCCTCGGGCGGGGTGCCGGTTTGCCAGAAGACATCGATCGGGATGCCACCGCGCGGATACCAATAGGCGCCGATGCGCAGCCATTTCGGGTTCAAGAGATCGACGAGACGCTTGGCGATCTCGACCGAGCAGGTCTCGTGGAAGGCGCCATGGTTGCGGAACGAGCCAAGAAAGAGCTTGAGCGATTTCGACTCCACCAGCCAGTCAGTCGGGATGTAGTCGATCACGATATGGGCGAAATCGGGCTGGCCGGTCATCGGGCAGATCGAGGTGAACTCGGGCGCGGTGAAGCGCACGCAGTAATCGGCGCCGGGATGCGAGGCGGGAACGCGCTCGAGCACGGCCTCTTCGGGCGATTGCGGGGTGGAGACATTCTGACCGAGTTGGGTCAGGCCTGTGACATCGGTTTTTTCCATCGGGGTCTCGGTTCGTGTTGTGGGGGCGTCAGGGGGCTGTCTGCCCCCTCTGGCCTTCGGCCATTCACCCCCGAGGATATTTGCGCCACGTTGAATGGCATAGTTGCATAAAAAGGGGAGCCCGGAGGCTCCCCCAATCATTGTGTTGCTTGAGCGAAGTCAGAGGGCGTTTTTCAGCGCCTCGGTCAGGTCGGTTTTTTCCCAGCTGAAGCCGCCGTCGGCCTCGGGGGCGCGGCCGAAATGGCCGTAGGCCGCAGTGCGCGCGTAGATCGGCTTGCACAGGTCGAGATGCGTGCGGATGCCCTTGGGCGTCAGGTCCATGCATTTGGCGACGATGCGCTCGATTTCCTCATCCGAGACCTCGCCGGTGCCGTAGGTATCGGCATAGATCGAGAGCGGCTTGGCCACGCCGATGGCATAGGAGACCTGGATGAGACATTTCTGTGCAAGACCCGCGGCGACCACGTTCTTGGCCAGGTAGCGCGCGGCATAGGCAGCCGAGCGGTCGACCTTGGTCGGATCCTTGCCCGAGAAGGCCCCGCCGCCATGAGGTGCCGCACCGCCATAGGTATCCACGATGATCTTGCGCCCGGTCAGGCCCGCGTCGCCATCGGGGCCACCGATCACGAAGGTGCCGGTGGGGTTGACCCACCATTCGGTCGCCTCGGTGATCCAGCCTTCGGGAAGCACTTCGCGGATATAGGGCTCGACGATCTGGCGGATATCATCCGAGGTCTGGGATTCGTATTTGTGCTGGGTCGAGAGCACGATCGAGGTGACGCCGACCGGCTTGCCGTTTTCGTAGCGCACCGAGAGCTGCGACTTGGCATCGGGGCCGAGCGTGGGCTCTGCGCCCGATTTGCGGGCCTCGGCCAGGCGGCGCAGGATCCCATGGGCATACTGGATCGGCGCGGGCATCAGCTCGGGGGTCTCGTCGGTGGCGTAACCGAACATGATGCCCTGATCCCCTGCCCCGTCCTTGTCGACGCCCTGGCTGATATGGGCCGACTGCGGGTGCAGGTAGTTGGCGAATTGCAGCGTCGCCCAGTGGAACTTGTCCTGCTCGTAGCCGATGTCCTTCACGCAATCGCGGGCGATGCCGTCGATCTTGCTCATGAACTCGGCCAGCCGCGCCTTGTCCGACAGGCCTACCTCCCCGCCGACGACCACCTGGTTGGTGGTGGCGAAGGTCTCGCAAGCGACGCGGGCGCGGGGCTCTTCGGCGAGGAAAGCGTCGAGGATCGCGTCAGAGATGCGGTCGCAGACCTTGTCGGGGTGACCTTCCGAGACCGACTCGGAGGTGAACACATAATTTTGTCGTGCCATGGGGAAGTGCTCCATTGATAAAACCCCGCCACGCCAGGAAGCCGTTGTGACGGTTCGATGCGACTGCCTAGACCCGCTGCGCGCCGGGGTCAACGCGGTATCTTTGTCGCAGGCGGTAAATAATGATTGAAAGCGTCAGGATCAGCACAATCACAGGCACATCGCCAAACCGCGCATAAGGTGTCGGTGCAAGGGCAGCCGGAAGCGGCACGTCAAGCACGCCCTCGCGCCCCAGGCCAAGTTCCGCCAGCACGCGCCCTTTCGCGTCAATCATGCCCGAAACACCGGTATTCGCCGCGCGCGCAAGCGGCAGGCCGAACTCGATTGCGCGCAGGCGGGCTTGCGCAAAATGCTGCCACGGTCCCGAGAGTTCGCCAAACCAGGCGTCGTTGGTGACCTGCAACAGCCAATCCGGTCGGGTCGGCGCGCGGCGGATGTCTTGCGGAAAGACGGCCTCGTAGCAGATCAACGGCTGCGCAAGGCCCAGACCGCCCAGATCGAGTACCTGCGCCGAGGGCCCGGCAGAATAGCCGTTACCCTCTTGTGCGGCGAAGGCCGCGATACCGAAGCGCGCGAAGATATCGCCAAAGGGGATGTATTCGCCGAAGGGCACCAGATGCGCCTTGTCATAGACCTGTGTGACCTGCGCATCGGGGGCAATCACGGCCAGACTGTTGAAGTAGCGCCGCCCCTCGGCGCGCTGCACCCCGATCGCAACCGGCACGCCCGAGGCGGCCTCGGCGATCATCTTAAGCCCGTCGCCCGGACGCTCCAGCAAGAAGGGCACGGCGGTTTCGGGCCAGATGATCAGGTCGGGGCGCGGCTGGCCCTGTTCGGACGGTGTCGCGGTCAGTGCCAGATGGCGCAGAAAGAACTCCATCCGGTATTCGGGCAGCCATTTGAGATGCTGCGGCGCGTTGGGCTGGACAAGACGCAAGGTGAGTGGTTCGGCCCGCACAGGATCGGGCGCGGCCAGCCGCTGAACCCCGCCCCACCAGAGCGCGCCCAGAAGCGCAGCGGCAATGCCGATGCGCGCGACCTGCGGCCTTTGCCCCGCAACGGGCAGCGCCGCCAGAACGGCCGTGATCAGGCTCAGCCCCAGGGGGCCGATATAGGCCGCGGCTTGGGCGACCGGCGTATCGATCCAGATATGGCCCAGAAGCACCCAAGGGAAGCCGGTGAAGACGTAGGACCGCAGCGCATCCCCCGCGACCAGCCCAAGCGCCACGCCAAGCGCGCGCGTTGCAGGCCCGGCGCCGAGTCGGGCGCCTAGCCCCACAGACAGCGCCCAGAACACGCCCATCCCCGCTGCCATCAGGACAAGGGCGAAAGGCGCCATCCAGCCGTAGCGCTCGGCCTCAACGAAGAAGGGTTCGACGATCCAAAACATCGCGGCCAGCGCATAGCCGAAGCCCGCTGCAAAGCCGATCCAGCCGGGGCTGGCCGAGCGCACCGCCAGATAGATCAGCGCGCTGAGTGCCGGCAAAGCCGCGAACCACCAGTAAAGAGGGGCCTGCCCCGAAGCAACGCCCGCACCCAAGAGAACAGCGATGCCCAGCTGTCGCCAGCCGGGCCGCTTGGGCGGCAGCAGGAAACGCGGCAGGCGCATGATCACTCGGCCGGGGCCACGCCCGGCAGCCGCACGCGCAGGCGCTTGATGCGGCGCGGGTCGGCATCGACGATCTCGTATTCGATGCCGTTCTCGCCCACTACGACCTCGCCACGCGCGGGCACGCGACCGATCTGCATGAACACAAGCCCGCCCATCGAGTCGATGTCCTGATCCTCGCCGGGGTCCGCAAGCGACATGCCGATCTCGGCCTCGAAATCCTTCAGCGGAGCGCGTGCCTGCACCAGCCACTGGCCGGGCTTTTCCAGCTTCCAGTAGCCGTCCTCGGCCTCGTCATGCTCATCCTCGATCTCGCCGATGACCTGTTCGATGAGGTCTTCAAGCGTCACCAGCCCGTCCACCCCGCCATATTCGTCGATCACCAGCGCCATATGGATGCGCTGCACCTGCATCTTCTGCAACAGCACCCCGATCGGCATCGAGGGCGGCACATAGAGCAACGGCCGCAGCAACTTGCGCAGCGAGAACCGCCCGCCCGAGGCACCAAAGCCGTATTCCAGCGCAAGGTCCTTCAGGTGGATCAGCCCAAGCGGCGTGTCGAGCGTGTCCTTGAACACCGGCAGGCGCGAGTAGCCCTGCGCGCGGAACACCTCGACCAGCTCGTCGCGAGCGACGGTGACGGGAACGGCGACGATCTCGACCTTGGGAATGGCAACATCGCCCACCCGCATCCGGCGCAGGTTGCCCATGCCGGGCAAAACCGCAGGCACGACCGGAACCGCCATCGGCGTCGGCTCAGCCTCAGAGCTGGAAAATACTTCGAATATGCGTCCCAGAAATCCGCGCGACGGCGGTTCTGTACTACTGTCGCCCGCGTCAGATTCTGACACGGACGCGTTGGCGGAGGCTCCTCCGTCAGCGACTTGTCCCATCGGTCCTTTCCAAACAACCGGCCATAGTGGCGGCCTTACTCTCCATATGGGTTGAGAATCCCCATCCGATCAAGCACCCGCACCTCGATTTCTTCCATCAGGGCGGCATCGCCTTCGCGAATGTGATCGAAACCCAGCAGGTGCAGCGTTCCATGCACGAGAAGATGCAGCACATGATCGCGCAGCGCCTTGCCCTGATCGCCCGCCTCGCGCACGCAGGTTTCATAGGCGATGGCGATATCTCCCAGAGCTTCGGGGATGCCCGGCGCGAAGGGCTCGGGCAGGTCGGGCTCGCCGCCGTCGTCCTCGGCCGCGCGCTCGTCGGACGGCCAACTGAGCACGTTGGTAGGGCTGGCCTTACCTCGGAAGTCGGCATTCAGAACGGCGATGCGGGCATCATCGCAGCCCAGAAGGCTGATCTCGAAATCCTCGGGGTCGAGGCCACGGTCGGCCAGAACGGCCCGCGCGGCATGTTCGGCCAGCGCCGAAAGGTCAATTTCCTCCCAGCGCGGGTCTTCGATCAGAATGTCAACCAGCGGCTCCAACATCGTCGCGGTCATAGGCGTCAATGATGCGCGCCACAAGGGGGTGGCGCACCACGTCAGACGCGGTGAAGTAGTTGAACGAGATGCCCTTGACGCCATCGAGGATCCGCTCGGCATCTTGCAGCCCCGAGGCCACTCCGCGCGGCAGGTCGATCTGGCTGCGGTCGCCCGTGATCACCATGCGCGAGCCCTGCCCCAGGCGGGTCAGGAACATCTTCATCTGCATGGTCGTGGCGTTCTGCGCCTCGTCGAGCACCACAAATGCGTTCGAGAGGGTGCGGCCGCGCATGAAGGCCAGCGGCGCTATCTCGATGCGCTTTTCCTCCATCAGCTTTTGCATCTGCTTGCCGGGAAGGAAGTCGTTCAGCGCGTCGTAGAGCGGCTGCATGTAGGGATCGACCTTCTCCTTCATGTCGCCGGGCAGGAAGCCCAGGCGCTCGCCTGCCTCGACGGCGGGGCGCGACAGGATGATCTTGTCCACATGGCCGCCGATCAGCATGGTCACGCCCACGGCGACCGCCAGATAGGTCTTGCCGGTGCCCGCCGGGCCGATACCGAAGGCCAGCTCGTTTTCAAACAGCGCCTTCACATAGGCTTTCTGTGCCTCGGTCCGCGGCTCGACCTGTTTCTTGCGGGTGCGGATCTCGTATTTGCCGGCGGCGAACATCTCAAGCTGCTCGTCCATCGTCACGCCGGCATGGCCAAAGTCGCCCATGCGGATCGTCGCGTCGATTTCACCGGCGTCGATCGGACGCCCTGCCTCGAGCTTCTGATAAAGCTGGTTCAGCACTCCGGCAGCCTGCTCCTGCGACTCTGGCGTTCCGACGATGGCAAGCTGGTTGCCACGCCGCAGGATATGCACCGAAAGCTTGTGTTCGATCTGGGCGAGGTTGCGGTCAAATTCTCCGCACAGGTCGATCAACAGCCGGTTGTCAGGGAACTCAAGAAGCGTCTCGTGTGCATCCTGAGAGCGAGGCGGGGGTGTGATCGCACTAAAGCCCAAGAACGTCTCCCTGTCCGAGGTTGGTGAAGATATGGTGCCCCCAACCCCTGAGTCACGCAAGCATTGGTTTATCCGGTCGGCAAGGAATCCGCAGATTTCACAAAGCTGCAACAAATCAGGCGCCTTGACGAAGCCCAGAGCGGATGCGTGCAGCGTTTGGGCGACTCCCATGCTGTCTTAGGGCGTCGAACCGATTCTGTTCGCGCGGAACTTCAGTCCGCCAGCAATTCGCCCGCCAGCGAGTTCGGCCCCGCCGCCGTGATCCGCACACGGCGCAGTGTGCCCGGCGCCAACCCCTCGGCCTTGACATGGACGGCGTGCAGGTAGTCCGACTTGCCGACCCACTGGCCTTCCAGCCGCCCGGGCTTTTCGAACAGCACGCCCACATCGCGCCCGACCATGGCCTGCTGCGTCGCGCGCTGTTGTTCAGTGATCAGCGCCTGGATCTCTTGCAGCCGCGCGTCGGCCACGTCCGAGGGCACGCCCTCGCGCCCTGCGGCTGGCGTGCCGGGGCGCGACGAATATTTGAACGAGAAGGCCATGCCGTAGCCGATCTCGCGGATCAGATCGAGGCTGGCGCGGTGATCCTCGTCGCTCTCGCCGGGGAAGCCCGCGATGAAATCCGACGACATCATCATGTCAGGGCGGGCCGCGCGGATCCGCTCGACCAGCCGAATATATTCCTCGGCGGTGTGCTTGCGGTTCATCAGCTTGAGGATCCGGTCCGAGCCCGACTGCACCGGCAGATGCAGATAGGGCATCAGCTTGGGCTCTTCGCCATGTGCCGCGATCAGATCCTCGGTCATGTCGTTGGGGTGCGAGGTCGTGTAGCGGATACGCTCCAGCCCGTCGATGCGCGCCAGTGCCCGCACGAGCTTGCCCAAGCCCCAATCGCCATCCGGCCCCTCGCCGTGGTAGCCGTTGACGTTCTGACCGAGCAGCGTGATCTCGCGCACGCCCTTGCCCACCAGCTTCTGCGCCTCGGTCAGGATGCGCGAGACGGGGCGGCTGATCTCGGCGCCGCGGGTGTAGGGCACCACGCAGAAGGCGCAGAACTTGTCGCAGCCCTCCTGCACGGTCAGGAATGCGGTCGGGCGCGCACTTAGCGGACGCTCGGGCAGCAGGTCGAACTTGTCCTCGGTCGGGAATTCGGTGTCGACGGGCTTTTCGCCCCGGTCGGTCGCGGCGACCATTTCAGGCAGCCGGTGGTAATTCTGCGAGCCCACGACCAGATCGACAAGCGGCATCCGGCGCATGATCTCTTCGCCCTCGGCCTGCGCGACACAGCCCGCCACGCCGATCTTCAGATCCGGCTTGGCCTCTTTGAACGGACGCAGGCGGCCAAGGTCGGAATAGACCTTCTCGGCGGCTTTCTCACGGATATGGCAGGTGTTGAGCAGCACCATATCCGCCTCGGCCGGATCGTCGGTAAGCACATAGCCCTTGGTGCCCATGGCCTCGGCCATGCGCTCGCTGTCATAGACGTTCATCTGACAGCCATAGGTCTTGATATGCAGCTTCTTCGGCGTATCCGACATGAGGCCCTCCGGGCTAAAACAGATGCGCCCTTTAGCCAAAACCCGCGCGCGCCGCAACCTTTCCACGCTTGCAATCGGGGCACTCATGGTCAATCTGGGCGCCAAAAGGGGCAGGCATGAACCACGCATCGCTCGCGGCATTTCTGGAACGGGATAGGGCGGCACTGGCCAAGGGGCCGGTCGCTATCATCGTGGTCGAAGACCCGGTCGAGGTGGAAAGCACGCTCGACCACCACCTTAAGCTTGGCTTTCGCACCCTCATCGCCTTCATGCCCGACGGGCTAGAGCTGCCCGCTGCGCTGGCCGATCAGGTCCACCGCATCCCGTCTACATCGCGCGGCCCCGAGGCCCTGCCCGGCCTGATCAATCCGCTGATCGCGGCCGCCCCCGCAGGGACGTGGTTCTATTACGGCTTCAACGCCGAGTACCTCTTTTACCCGTTCAGCGAGACCCGAAATGTGCGCGAGCTGCTGGCCTTCCATACCGAGGAACGCCGCGACGCGATGCTGTGCTATGCGATCGATCTTTACGCACCCGACCTGAGCACGCACCCGAACGGCGTGGATCGCGGCAGCGCGATGCTCGACCGCTCGGGCTATTACGCGCTGGCGCGCCTCGATCCGGCGAACCACTACCACCCGAAAGACCGCCAGTTGGACTTCTTCGGCGGGCTGCGCTGGCGCTTTGACGAGCACATCCCGTACAACCGGCGCAAAATTGACCGTATCGCGCTGTTTCGTACCCGCAAGGGGTTGGAGTTGCGCGCCAACCACACGTTCAACGACGAGGAATACAACACCTACGCCTGCCCCTGGCACCATAACCTGACGGCGGCCGTGATGTCCTTCCGGGTTGCCAAAGCGTTGAAATACAATCCGGGCTCCCGCTTTGACTTGCAGAATTTCGCCTGGCACAACTCGGTCCGGTTCGAGTGGTCGAGCCAGCAGCTAATGGATCTCGGCCTGATCGAACCCGGCCAGTGGTTCTGATCTGCGGCACGTCCCCTTCCTTCGACAGACCCGCCATGGCGATCTTGTACAACGGTTCCACGGCGGCGTGACCCTTCGGCGCGCAGAGGGGCTGACGACACTTCTATTATGAGGGTTTCTGGAGCGGGCGGCGGGAATCGAACCCGCGTCATTAGCTTGGAAGGCTAAGGTCTTACCATTACACAACGCCCGCGACGCCCTTCTGATACCGTCCCGCGCAGAGGGCTGCAAGTGGACTGCGCCACGCGCCACGCATTTTTTCCTGCGCCGCACCCGAAGGTTTCCGGGCAATTGACCGCACCCGCCGGGCGTGTCCAGCCATTGCGGGGCCGGTGACGCTGCCGATAGGCTGGCGACGAAGAAACGGCAGGAGCGCGCGATGACGGCGCCGGCAAGGCAACCAGTTCCCCCGGGGCACCGCCCCCCCGACCGAGCAAACGCACGGACCTTCGTGCTGTGGTGCGGCGCATTGCTGGGTTTGATCCTGATTGGCGCGCGGGCAACGATTCTGGCCGTCCCGATGGCGAATTCCACTCTGCCCGAGGCGCTTGGCCTGATGGCCCGCGGCCTCTGGCAGGATCTGGGGCTGACATTGCTGCTGACCTTCGCGACTCTGTCGGCGCTGCGCTCACTGCCGCGCGGGCGCAACGCGGCACGGGCCACCCGTCTGTTCACCTTCCTTGCCAGCACCGTGATGCTCTGGTCGCTGATCAATATCGTGGCGGTACGCATGCTCGGCTCTCCGGTGACCGCCGACTGGCTCGCGTTTTCGGACATCGAACGCGCGGGCACCGTTCCCAATGCGCTGCGCAGGCTGTTTGGGCTGCGCGAGGCGCTGCTGGCACTGGCGGCCCTGACCGTCCTGCTGGGCGGAGCGCGCATCCTGTCGCGCCATCCCGGCAAGCGCGCGATTGCAGGGGCTCTCATGGCGGCCTATGCGTTGATCACGATCTGGGGGCTGGCGCTGAGCGACGGGCCCGCGCCGGTCTCGCGGGGGCGGCTGGTCAATCCGGTGATCGCCTTTCTGGGGTCTTTTGGCGATGACGGCGGGCTTGTCGGCCTGTCCGAGCTGGGTGCCGGAACGCTGCGCACCCAGATGCCCTTCGGCCCCGCCACACCGCTCGCGCGCCCGCCGATCCCCGAAAAGCCGCTGCGCAACGTGATCCTTTTCGCGCTGGAATCCGTGCCCGCCCGCCAGGCGCAGGGCTGGGAAGGAACCCACCCCGTCACGCCGAACCTCGCCGCAAGCCTCGACCAGGCGCTGGCCTTCGACCGGGCCTACGCGCATGTCCCCGCCTCGAATTACTTCCTCGTCTCGGCCTTCGGCGCGCTTATCCCCGAGCTTTCCACCGATCTGATGACGGCCAGCCGCCCCGGCCTTGACCTGACCACCCTGCCCGAGGTCCTGGGCGCAGCGGGGCTGCGAACCGCCTATTTCGAATCCGCCGACACCCGGTTTCAGGATGCCGAGACCTTCCTGAACGCCGAAGGCTTCAGCGTCGTGCGCGACTATCGCGACTGGGACTGCGCGGGCGGCATCTACGAGGTCGAAAGCGTTACCGACCGCTTCCTGACAACCTCGAACGATCTGTGCACCGTCCGCGAGGTCGAGCGCTGGATCGCGCAGGAGCCCGACCAGCCCTTCTTTCTGGCGATGCGGACCGGGATGACACATTACCCCTATTTCCCCGGCGCCGAACCGCAGGCTTATGTCGAGGATCAGACGCATAACGACTATCTCAACGCGCTGCGCGTCGGCGATCAGGCCTTCGGCACGCTGATGGATTACCTCGACCGCTCGGAGCTGAGCGCGCAGACGCTCGTCATCGTTCTAGGCGATCACGGCGAGGCCTTTGGCGAGCACGGCACCTATGTCCATGCTGCGGCGGTGCATGAGGAAAACATCCGTATCCCCCTCGCCCTGATCAACCCGCAGCTATTCTCGGGGCAGCGCAGCGATCTGCTGGTGGGAATGATGGATGTGGCGCCGACGATCACCGACCTGCTTGGCATCGTCGCCCCCGCAAGCTGGCAGGGCCGCTCGGTCTTCGCACAGGAACGGCAAGACGGGGTGTTCTTCTACGCGCCCTGGAACGGGTTCCAGGTCGGCTACCGCGAGGGCGACCGCAAATACATCTTCAACGGCAACACCGGGGAAGAGCAACTATTCGATCTGCAGGCCGACCCCGACGAACAGCACAACCTTGCTCCGGACAACCCGGCACTGGCCGCCGCAGCGCGCGACAAACTGGGCGATGCCATCGCGGCGCAGAACGCCTACACCGACCGGCTTTTGTCGGCGGGCGCGGTGGCGCCACGTGCGCCGGCGCGCGCCGATGAGATCGTCCTGGAGGTCAGCGGCACCCGGTATCAAAGCGCACCGCGCGCCTGGATCACCCTTGATGGCGCGCATGTCGCCGTGATCGAGGTGACCGACGCCCCAAGCAACGCGGAACGCGACGCGCGGCAGGACGAGATCGACCGCGCCCTGATGACGTTCCGCCTGCCGGTAAGCGCTCCGCCCTGCCCACGCCAGATCGGGGTCTATTTCCTCAATGACGAATGGGAGGGCGACGGGCAGACCGGCGACACGGATCTGCTGGTCCGCTCGGTCCAGTTCGCCGGGCGAAGCTATTATTTCAACAGCTTCACCCTCTTGACCGAGGGCGCGGGCAAGAACGCGGGCGAGTATTTTCGCATGTCGCGCAGCGGCGAATTCCGGGTCGAACTGGCACTCGACAAAGCCTGCCTCAGCGCGGGGCTTGCGCAGCCCTAACTACCCTCCCTCTCTGCCGCCGCAACGTGCTGCTTGACCGCAAGGAAGCTGTCGGGCGTGACCGAGATCGCGTGAATCCCGGCCTTGACCAGAAGGCGCGCAAACTCGGGATCGTTGCTTGGCGCCTGACCGCAGAGGCCAATATGCCGCCCGTTGGCGCGGGCGCGGGCGATCACCGTCTCGATCATCCACAGCACCGCCGGGTCGCGCTCGCGGAACAGGCCCGCCAGTTGCGCCGAGTCGCGGTCCACCCCAAGGGTCAGCTGCGTCAGGTCGTTCGACCCAATCGAGAAGCCGTCGAAGCGCTTGGCGAATTCGTCGGCCAGGATCACGTTCGACGGGATCTCGCACATCACATAGACCTGCAATCCGGCCTCGCCGCGTGTCAGCCCGTTGGCGGCCATGACCTCAAGCACCCGGTCGGCCTCTTCGGGCGACCGGCAGAAGGGGATCATCACGACGACATTGTCAAAGCCCATCTCCTCGCGCAGCCGCTTGATCGCACGGCATTCCAGCGCGAACCCGTCGCGATAGGCGTCAGCGTAGTAGCGCGAGGCCCCGCGAAAGCCGATCATCGGGTTTTCCTCGGCGGGCTCGAACTGGCGCCCGCCCAGAAGATCGGCATATTCGTTGGTCTTGAAGTCGCTCATCCGCACGATGGCCGGGTGCGGATACCAGGTCGCCGCAATGCGCGAGAGGCCCATCGCCAGCTTGTCCACGAAGTAGTCGGCCTTGTCGGGATAGCCCCGCGTCATCCGCGCAATCTGATCGCGCGCCTCGGGGTCGGTCAACTGATCGAAGCGCGTCAGTGCCAGCGGGTGCACCTTGACGACGTTCGAGATCACGAATTCCATCCGCGCGAGGCCGACCCCATCGGCCGGTAGCCGCCACCAGCGCGCCGCCGCCGCCGGGTTGGCGAGGTTCAGCATGACCTCGGTGCGGGTCTTGGGCACGGCGTCCAGATGCAGCTCCTCAACCTCATATTCCGCGATCCCGGCATAGACGAAGCCATGATCGCCCTCGGCGCATGAAACGGTGACCTCTTGCCCGTCATGCAGCAGATGCGTCGCGTTGCCGGTGCCGACGATGGCGGGCAGCCCAAGTTCGCGGCTGACAATGGCGGCATGGCTGGTGCGCCCGCCGTGGTCGGTGATGATGGCGCGGGCGCGTTTCATCACCGGCACCCAGTCGGGATCGGTGGTCGAGGTCACCAGCACCGCGCCATCGACGAAACGGTCGATATCGGCGGCGCTCTCGATCATGCAGACCTCGCCTGCGGCGATCGCGTCGCCCACGCTCAGGCCGGTCAGCAGCTTCGCGCCCTTGTCCTTGATCTTGTAGGAGCGCAGTGCCCCCACATCGGCGCGAGACTGAACGGTTTCGGGGCGCGCCTGCACGATATACAGCTCGCCGCTCTCGCCATCGCGGGCCCATTCCATGTCCATGGGCTGGCCATAGTGCCGCTCGATCGCGCAGGCCTGCCGCGCAAGGGCGAGGATCTCGGCATCGCTCAGCACAAAGGTCTCGCGTTCTGCCTTCGAGGTGGGCACGTTGCGCGTCGAGCCGCCCGCCTCTCCGGCATAGACCAGCTTGCGCTCCTTCTCGCCCAGAGATTTTTCAAGGATCGGGCTAAGGGCGGGGTTGTCGAGGAAGGGTTTGTAGACCTGGTACTCATCGGGGTTGACGGTGCCCTGCACCACGTTTTCCCCAAGCCCCCAGGCCGCGTTGATCAGCACGACCTTGTCGAAGCCCGACTCGGTGTCGATGCTGAACATCACCCCCGAGCCGCCGATATCCGAGCGCACCATCAGCTGGATGCCGATGGAAAGCGCAACCTTCTGATGCTCGAACCCCTTGAGCTGACGATAGGAAATCGCGCGGTCGGTGAAGAGCGACGCGTAACATTTGCGGCACGCGGCGAGCAGCGCAGCCTCGCCGCGCACGTTCAGGAAGGTTTCCTGCTGGCCCGCGAAACTCGCGTCGGGCAGGTCTTCGGCGGTCGCGCTGGAGCGCACGGCCACCGCCGGATCGTCGCGCCCGACGCGCGCGCCGAGCGCGCGATAGGCCGCTACGATCTCATCTCGGATCGCCGCGGGCCAGGTGCCGCCCACAATCGCCGCGCGAATGCTGGCGCCGGTCTGCTGCAGGCTCGCGCGCCCGTCGGCCAGTTCGGCCAGCCGTGCGCCTAGCCCCTCATCAAGCCCGTTTTCGGTCAGATAGCTGCGATAGGCATCAGCCGTGGTGGCAAATCCGGGGGGCACTTTGATGCCCTGCGCATCCATCGCGCGCACCATCTCCCCCAGCGAGGCATTCTTGCCGCCGACGACGCCGACATCGGTGCGTGCGATCTCTTCGAACCACGCCAGATAACGCGATTTCTTCACCATGGCTTCCTCCTCCCGATGCGGCAGGACAGCCCTTTGGGGCCGATCAGCGCACCCTCTGAGGCAATCCTGCACCCACCCGCGCGCAAGGCAAAGCCATTTCCGCCCTTACGCGGCGGGACATTAGCGCGCACCGCGCCACGGCACGGATCAACCGCAGCGTGCGCCCGGGAAAATCGGCACACCGCCATCTGCTGGTCCCAGCCTTGCCATGATCTGATCACAATTCGGGAGGACGATGGAATCGTATCATTCTCGCTTGTTGTGTATTCCATCCGCCCCCTCTCGACCCCTGACCGGAAAAAATGATGAACCAGATGGTTGCAGTCCCGAGTGAAATCCACGTTGAGTTGCCTGTCGGCACTCAGCTTCTGAATGGGCAGTATCAGCTGTTGAACCACCTCCAGCAGGGCGGGTTCGGCATCACCTATGTCGCGCGCGACAGCCTTGAGCGTCAGGTGGTCATCAAGGAATGCTTCCCCGCGGGTTACTGCAAGCGCGAGGGCAATGAGGTTCACGCGAACTCCGAGCAGGCCGACAAGCAGTTCCAGTCGCTCAAGCGCCAGTTCCTGCGCGAGGCGCGCCGGATGGCCAAACTGCGCCATCCCCATATCGTCGCCATCCACCAGGTCTTCGAGGAAAACAACAGCGCCTATATGGCCCTTGATTACGTCGAGGGCACCGATCTGATCACCGTGCTGGAGGAAAACCCCGAGCGCCTGTCGCCCCGCTTCCTGGAATCGGCGCTGATGCAGACGCTGGAGGCAGTGCAATACATCCATTCGCACGGGCTCTTGCACCGCGACATCGCCCCCGACAACATCCGCGTCAACGACCAGGACGAGATCACGCTGATCGACTTCGGCGCCGCGCGCGAGCATCAGCCCACCGGCGGCGCGCCGATGGTGACCACGCTGGTCGCGGTAAAAGACGGCTATTCGCCGCACGAATTCTATCTGGCCAGCAACATGCACGACTTTTCGAGCGATCTTTATTCGCTCGGAGCGACCTTCTACCACCTGATCACCGGGATCGTTCCGCCCAACTGCCAGCAACGCCTGTCGGCGGTGTCCTCGGGCATGACCGACCCCTATGTGCCGCTTGCGGATGGCGATTGGGATATCGGCTACAACCTGCTGGCCACCATCGACCGCTCACTTGAGGTGCTGCGCGAGAACCGCTTCCTCAACACCAAGCAATGGCTCAAGGCGCTGGAAGAAACGCCCAAGGTGCGCCCTGCCCGCCCCAAGCCGGTTGTGTTCGACACCAAGCTGGATGCCGCCGTGTCGATGCTGGTGCAGGAGACCAACATGACGCTGCCCTCGAAGGCGGCCAAGCAGCCGGCTGGTCCCACGCTGGAGGCACGCCAGGAGCCGGAGCACAGCGAGCTTTCGGATCTGCCGAGCAAGCAGTGGGTCGATATCCTTGGGAACCCGATCGACGACCTCTCGGCCTGGCATGAGGAACAAAGCGA
Organism: Sedimentimonas flavescens; assembly: GCF_019264375.1. Taxonomy (GTDB): domain Bacteria; phylum Pseudomonadota; class Alphaproteobacteria; order Rhodobacterales; family Rhodobacteraceae; genus Rhodobacter; species Rhodobacter flavescens. The sequence continues at coordinate 91,061 of NZ_JAHVAI010000008.1, forward strand.
CGACCTGCGGGCTGATGAGCACCGGGGCAACATGCACGACAGACACCACGACAGCGCCGCGCGCGGCAAGGGCGGGACCGGCTATGAAGGAAAATCGGTCATCGTCGGCCTGCTCATGCGCTGTCTCGCCCGCAACCCCGCCTCGCGCGCGGCCTGATTCCGAAAACACGGAGCCCCTGTTATGAAATTCATTCGCGATCTTATTTCTGAAAAGCGTAGCGGCAAGCAGTCGGACGTTTCAATTCCGCCGGCAGTCTGGGACGAGGAAACCTCGGTTGTACCCGAACCGGTCGAGATCCTCCCGACCGAAGCCCCCGACGTGCTGGCACTGACCCCGCAGGACGCGGTCGCCGAGGACTTCGCGCCACTCGACGAGGAGCTGGACGGCGAGGAGGCTTTCGCCGAAGACGCCGCGCTGGAAGAAGAGATCGACGAGGAGTTCGAGCAGGATCTCGAGGACGCCGCCTTTGCCGAGGATGAAGACGGCTACGAATTGCCCGCACCCGAGTTCGACGCGTTGGAAGACGAAGCGCTGGATGACGAGACGCTGGCCGATGAGGCCGCACTTGACGCCTTCGCCGAGGAGCCTTTCGAGGACGCTCTGGATGAGGTCGAGGAAATGGTCGAAGCCGGGATGCCGGAGGAGGAAACGGTCGAGCCCTTCGAACGCCGCAAGCTCTGGACCAGCCTGCGCGACGAAGCCTATGCAACCGAGGCCGAAGAGCCGTTCATCGCCGCCCCGGAGCCGATGGACGAGACCGCGCGGGCGATTGCTGCGCTCGATCTTGCCAAGCCCACGGCCCCCGCGGTCGAGACCGATGACTCGCTCGATCTGAGCGGTCTGCCCTTCATTCATGTCGGCGGCGCAGCCCCGGCGGCGGATCTCGGCCTTGAGGTCCCGACCCCTTCGGTCGGGCGTGGCTCCGGTCGTTCGGGCCGGGTCAAGACGCGCCTTCTGGGCTTCAACCCCGGCGGCCTTGCCCCGGCGAGCCCCTTCGAGAAAGCCGCAGCCCCGGCCGATACCAACTTCCCGGTGGGCTGGATGGTCGTTGTGTCGGGCCCTGGTCGCGGCGCCTCCTTCCCGCTCTATGATGGCGTCGCCAAGATCGGCCGCGGTGAGGATCAGGCGATCGCACTGAACTTCGGCGACAGCGCCATCTCGCGCGAGAACCACGCCGCGGTGGCCTACGATTCCGAGCAGAACGCCTTCTACATCGGCCAGAGCGGCAAGGCGAACCTTGTGCGCCTCAACAACAAGCCGCTGCTGAGTACCGAGCAGATCCGCTCGGGCGATCAGGTCCGGCTGGGCGAGACGACCCTGCGCTTCGTCGCACTGTGCGGAGAGGATTTCTCCTGGGATGCAGCCTCGCAAAATGATGTGAAACATGCTGGATGAGTTCGAGTTTCATTATGATGCCGCCACCGCGCTGGCACAGGGACAACGCGACCAGCAGGAAGATGCGGTCGCGACGAACTTCCCCGATGGCTCGGGGCTAGGGTTCATCGTCCTTGCCGACGGTATGGGCGGCTATGCCGCGGGCGAGCTGGCCAGCCAGATCGTCGTGGCCGAGTTGTGCGACCATCTGCGCGCGCACTCAGCCGACCCTACACATCTTGAAAGCAACATCGGCCCGATCCTGCGCGATGCGCTGGAGCGTGCAAACGATCTGGTCGCCCGCTACACGACCATGCGCCCCGACCTCTACGGCATGGGGGCGACGGTTGTCGCGCCGATCATCGTCAGCAACCGGCTCTACTGGATTTCGGTGGGCGATTCGCCGCTGTACCTGCTGCGCGGCAACCGCATGTTCCGCCTCAACCAGGAACATTCGATGGCCCGCCAGATGGAGATGATGGTGGCCACCGGCGAGTTGACGCGCTTTGAGGCCGACCAGAACCCCGACCGGTTCTGCCTGACCTCGGTTCTGATCGGCGAGAGCATCCCCGAGATTGACTGCCGCGACGTTCCGGTCGAGTTGCAGGACGGCGATATCGTCATCGCTGCCAGCGACGGGCTCCAGTTCCTCGATGAGGCGCAAATCGCCAAACTCGTGCATGAGCACCGGGACAGCACCAGCGCCGAGATCAACGCGCGGCTGATGCAGGAGATCCTCGATCTGGACGACCCCGATCAGGACAATGTCTCGATCTGTGTGCTCAAGATCAGCAAGCAGGCCAAGGCGGCGATGCCACCGCGCAACCCGCCGCCTGACCACCGCTCTTCGCGTTGGTCGACCCTGCGCAAGACCGTCCTGCTTCGGGTGCATCGCCCCGAGAAGCGGGTCGCCTTCAGCGCAACGGCGGCATACGAGGGCTGAAGGCCATGGCACCGCTCGAACAGATCGCAACTCAGCTGCAGCGGGCGCTGGACCGGGGCGCTCTTCCCCCCGAAGGGCAATCGATCGGTCAGCGCCTTCTGACGCATCTGAACAGCCCGACCCGGATAGCCGTGATCGGCCACCCCGGATCGGGCAAATCCAGCCTTGTAAACATGCTTCTGGGCGAGCAACTGATGCCCGATCTGGGCCGTGTGGCAGCGCTAGAGTTGTGGTATGGCCCGGCTCCGCGCGCGCTGTTCGAATTGCCCGATGGAAGCGTGCGCGCCAAGGACGGGCTGGTTGATCCCGCGCATATCCCCGCAGGTACTTTCCGCATCCGCCAGGAACTGCCCGACCCGCGGCTGCGCAAGCGCCGCTTTCTGGAACTGACGCTGAGCGAGGGGGGGGCGGACAGGCCCGCCCTGCTTGAGTGGATGGCCAAGCGCACCGATATCGCGATCTGGTGCACTCAGCAGTTCAACGATCTTGAGCGCGCAGCCTGGGCCGGAGTTCCCGATCATCTCAAGGACCATAGCTTCCTTGCGCTGACCATGGCGGACAGGCTGCACATGCGCGGGGAGCTTGGCGGCCGGATTGCCGCGCTGCAGCCTGTCGTCGCCGAGGAGTTCCTGCGGCTCTACCCGGTTGCCACCCGGCAGGCGATCGCCGCGCGCGAGGCCGCCGAGCAGACCAATGAAAAGCTCTGGTCGGCGAGCGGCGGCAAAGCCCTGTTCGACGGCATCCAGCAACAGATCGACGTGGCCCGCTCGGCCGATCTGGACCACGTTCACATCCTGCTCGACCGCTACAAGGTCGCGCTTGATGAGCCTAAGCCGGAACCCGCTCCCAAGGCAGAGGCCGCACCCGCGCCCAATGCGCAAGCCGCGCCCGAGCGCCCGGCCGCCCCGCCGAAGCCCCGTGTCGATATTGCCGATGCCGTCCGCCGCGCCACCCAGCACGATCCGAAGCCCGAGCCTGCCCGCGTCATCGACCGCGCTCTGGCGCTGCTGCAGGGCTGCGCACAGGAACTGATCGAGACCCCCGAGGCCACCGCAGGCGCGTCAAGCGACGCGATTCTCGAGCGGTGTTCGCAGGCTGCGGAAGAGCTGGTCACGCTGCTGTCGTCCTCCGATGACCGCTCGGAAGAGATCGAGGCCTTCCGTGAGGACGCTATCGAGGGAGAGCAGATGCTGATGCTGCTCCGGCTCGAACGCTCTGAAAACGCGGCAGCGGATGCACTGACGGTGCTGGTGCAGATGAAGAAGGAGATGTCCGAACGGCGGGCGCGATGAAATGCGCCAATACCGCCGCCTGACACAGCCACGTCAAGCTTTGACCACATTCCGAGTCAAGAATGCGGGGAAGTCAGAAAAGTATTTTTCATGAATGCCATGCTCAAGTTCATTCCGAAGACCCAGGAAACCGCCAAGACAGGTGAGGCATGACGATAGTGCCCCAGATCACAACGGGTGACCGACTCACGTCGATTGCGCCGCGCGAATGCCTGAACGCCGGGCTGGAGCCGCTGGCCGATTTCGCCGCGCGCGTGAAAGAGGTCGAGGCGACTCTGGAGACGCTCGAACATGTCGCGGGCGACGCGGCGGCCCGGTCTGTTGCGCGTCTGCGCCACGAACTGGCCGAGTTCGAACCGGCAATCACCTTCCTCGGACAGGTCAAAGCGGGCAAAACCACGCTGGTCAACGCGCTCGCCGGCTGGTCCGATCTGCTGCCCGCCGACGTGAACCCCTGGACCTCGGTCGTCACCTCGCTGCACCTGCTGCCCGGCGCGCACCGCAAGGAGGTGGGCGCCCGCTTCCAGTTGATGAAGGAAGACGAGTGGGATCGCCTGCTCAACAAGGGCGGTCGTCTGGGTGAGTTGGCGCAGCGCGCCGATGCCGAGGGCGAACTGGCAAAGATCCGCGAACAGATCGAGGCGCTGCGCGAGAAATCCCGCCGCCGCCTGGGCAAGAAGTTCGAGCTGCTGCTGGGGCAGGAGCACGAATACGGCTATTTCGACAAGAACCTGCTGGAACGCTACATCTGCCTTGGCGACGACTTTCTGGATGAAGACGCGCCCGAGGAAGAAGAGCATCAGGGCCGCTTCGCCGATATCACCCGCGCGGCGGACCTCTACCTGCATTGCCAGACCATGCCGATGCAGATGTGCCTGCGCGACACGCCCGGCGTGAACGACACCTTCCTGATGCGCGAGCAGGTCACCATCAATGCCGTGCGCGAAAGCCGGATCTGCGTCGTGGTGCTCTCGGCCCATCAGGCGCTGACTTCCGTCGATATGGGTCTGATCCGCCTGATCTCGAACCTGCATTCGCGCGACGTGGTGATCTTCGTCAACCGCATCGACGAGCTGCGCGACCCCGCCCGGCAAGTGCCCGAGATCGAGCAAAGCATCCGCGACACGCTGGCCAAGCACAATGGCCCGCAGGACGCCGAGATCATCTTTGGCAGCGGCTACTGGGCCAACAAGGTGCTGTCCGAAAGCCTCGACGAGATGTCGAAGGCCAGTTCGGACGCGCTGGTGAACTGGGCACAGCGCGAGCTGGTGGATTCCAAGCTGGACCTGACGCCTGCCGAAATGGTCTGGCACCTGTCGGGCCTGCCCAAGCTTAACCGCACGATTGCCGATCAGATCGTCACGACCCTCGGCAATCCCAAGTTGCGCAAGATCGCCAGCGCCGCCGTAACCATCGCCAGCGGCCTGCAAGCGGCGAATATCGTGCGTATCGAGGGCGAGAGCGCCGATACTTCGGTCAGCTTCAACCAGGTGGCCGGCGAGTTCGACGAACTGGCGGCCCGGCACATCAAAGCCCTGCAAGATCAGTTGACGACGGTGACCGGCGCCTATCACGACCGCGCCGACCGGGCGCACGCGAATTTCGTCGAGCGCGCGACCCATTCGCTGATCGAGCATCTGGAGCGCAACGGCGATCACGAGGTCTGGGAATACGATCCGACCGGGCTTCGCGTGCTGCTGAAATCGGCCTATTCGGTCTATAGCTCTCGCGCGCAAACCGCCGCGAACACCTGCTACAAGGCGGCGGTGATCGACATTGCGGAACTGCTCTACAAGTCCTTCGGCAATGCGATCGAGGGCATTCAGCTTTCGATCCCCGAAGCGCCCGATCCGCCCGCGCCGGTGATGCTTGCCCAGACCATCGTGCTCGATTTCAATGACGGCTGGTGGGTCTCGTGGTGGCGCCGGACGCGCGGCTATAAGGCTTTTGCCCAGCGTTTCTACGGGATGATCTCTGCCGAGACCGCGGATTTCATGGCTCAGTTCAAGACCATCCCGCCACAGGATTTCAACGCCCAGATGGAGGCGGTGCTGAAGGGGCTGCTCGATCAATGCCATGACCTGCTGTTCGAGATCGGCAGCAGTCGCGGCAACAAGGAGCATCTGCAAAGCCTGCTGCTGAACGGCGAAGAGCGCGACCGCCGCGAAGTGATCGACAGCCTGCTCGAAACGCTTCAGGTCCATGTGGCGCGCAGCAACGAAGAGGCGCTAGCGATATGACCGACACGAGCCAGACCGGCGCACGCCGCAAACCGCGCCTTGTGCTGATGGGCGAATTCAGCGCGGGCAAGAGCACCCTGTCGAACATTTTGCTGGAGGGCGAGGCCCTGCCCATGCGCGTGACCGCAACGCGCCTGCCCCCGGTACATATCACCTACGGCGCACCCTCGGCCTTTGCCGAGCATCGCGACGGCACCCGGACCGAGATCAACCCCGCCGAACTGGGCGCGGTCAACCTCGATGAGACGCGCTGGATCCACCTGACAATGGAGGCCGACACGCTCGAGCTGTGCGACCTGATTGACATGCCCGGCATCTCGGACCCGAACATGCCTTCCGATATCTGGGACGCGGTGATGGAAAAGGCCGACCACGTCGTCTGGTGCACCCATGCGACCCAGGCCTGGCGGCAATCCGAAGCGGCGACCTGGGGCCGGATGCTGCCCTATACGCGCGGCAAGAACCTGCTACTGATCACCCAGTTCGACAAGCTGCGCAACCCGCGCGACAAGAGCCGAGTGCTGAACCGCGTGCGCAACGAGGTCGATGGGCTGTTCACCCAGATCTACCCGGTCTCACTGCTTGAGGCGCTTGAGGCGGGCGACGATTATGATGCCTGGCAAGCGAGCGGCGCGGCCGAGTTCCTTGAACACCTCGTCGAGATCCTGATGGAGACGGGCAGCGCGTTGCAGCAGCCTGTCGGCGCCAAGCCGGCGACCGAACGCCCCACCCTGCCGCCGGCGATGGAGGCGGCACCGCCTTGCGCCGAAGCTCCGACTGCCGCGCCAATCGTGCCCCGCCGCGTTCACGTCAAGACGACCACAACCGCCCGCCCTCGACCTGATGACGTGGCTGATCTAAAGCTAGAGACATAAGGACCCCGCCCAAGGAAAGACGGAGATGCAGATCCAGGACCATCTCGACCAGTTGCTCAACGACGCGCCCGGCTGCCGCCTCGCGACGTTCGGTGACTTGTCGTCTGGTCTGATCCTGAAATGGAGCGCGCCGTCGCCCTGCCCGCGCGAAGTTCTCGACCAACTCTCCGAACAATCGGCAGGCTGTTTTGCGCTGCTCGACCCGGCGCTGCTGCCCGAAGGTATCCCGGCGCCGGAGTACGGGCAGGCCGTGATGGCCTTCACCGATCGCGCGACCCGCGTTTTCGCGCGCAGCGCAGACGCGCCTGACGACATTGTCGGCGCTGTATTCGCGCCGCAGACCGATGCGCATACCGCGCTGAGCCTGACCAGGGAGGCGGCTGAAAAGCTCGCAGACCCGCAATGAGCGCCTCGAAACGCAAGACACAGGGCAAAACCGTGGCGACCGAGGATCAGCTGAGCCGCCTGCTCGACCGCTTGTCGAGCGCCCCCGAGTCGCTCGCCGCAGAACGTCAGTCGCTGCCGCAATCCGCCGATTCGCGTCTGCAATTCCTGCTGCGCGAGATCGACGAGACCGTCCTGCCGCGCCACCTCGACCTGCTTGCGAGCGGGCACCGAGTTGCGCGGCTGACCGTCTCGAACCGGCGCCTGATCGATATCGACACGCCTGGCCGCGCTGCGCCCCCCGAAGACCCGCAGGCGATGGTCGAACTTTTCGCCGAAAGCCTGACCAAGCTTGCGCGCATGGCCGGGGATATGGCGTTGCAGGTGACGCGCCGCACCGCCCTGCCCTCTCACCCCGAGGCGGCCTGTTCGGTCCATACGCTCGAACAACTGCTCGGGATCGAGCCGAGCCATATTCCCTTCGAGCGACTCTGCCGCCAGATCGAGGCCAAAGCCCTTTCGCAACTGGCGTGGACTAACGGCTCGGAAGCGGCGACGGGCGCGCCGGAATGGGCACCCGCACTGCGTGACATCGCCGCGCGCTACCGCGCGATGCACTCCAAACCGCGCAAGGCCCCCCGCATCCGCCCGATGCGCACCGAGGGCATCGTCCTCCCCCTCTCCGACGATCTGATCGTCACGATCATCTCGCTTGCCGAGAACGGCCTTGCTGCCGTCTTGCCGCGCGCCGAAGGGCTTGCCCTGATCGCGGCCTGGCAACACCCCGCCTAGCTTCCCTGACACGCGGCAGATCAGTGCCGCAAAATAAGCGTTGCTATTTTTTAGACGATCGGTCTATAAATAGAAATGAGCAACTCATCCCCCCTTTCCCGCAATCGCGGTCGGCCCCGGAAGTCACCCGAGGAAATGGCGCATCTGCACAATGCGCTGATCCGTGCGGGGCTTGTCGTGCTGACCGAGAAAGGTTTTTCTGCCGTCGGAATCGATGAGATCCTGCGCCTTGCTGGCGTGCCCAAGGGATCGTTCTACGCCTATTACGACAGCAAGGAGGCTTTCGGCCGTGCGCTGATCGACGCCTATGCCGGGTATTTCGCGGCCAAGCTCGACCGCTGGTTTCTGGACGACGCATTGACGCCGCTCGCACGGCTGCACGCCTTCGTCGAGGATGCGAAAGCGGGCATGGCGCGGCACGGCTTCACGCGCGGCTGCCTTGTGGGAAACCTCGGACAAGAGATGGGCACCCTGCCCCCGTCGTTCCGCAGACAACTGACAGATGTCTTGCTCGACTGGCAGGCCCGCACCGCCTCCTGTCTGCACGCGGCGCAGGCCGCGGGCGAGATCGGCCCCGAGGCCGATTGCGACCAGTTAGCAGAGATTTTCTGGATCGGATGGGAGGGCGCGGTTCTGCGCGCCAAGCTCGAACTCTCGCCCGCACCGCTTGACACCTTCGCGGCAGGCTTTCTGGCCATGTTGCGCTGACCCGATCACCCAAAGGAGGACGACCATGTTTCGCGCAATCCTGCTCGAGAAGAATGAGAACGGCACCCAGGCCCGCATGGCCGAAGTTGACGAAAGCCAGCTTCCCGAGGGGGATGTGACCGTTCGCGTCGCCTATTCGACGCTGAACTACAAGGACGCGCTGGCCATCACCGGTAAGGGGCCCGTGGTGCGCAGCTGGCCGATGGTTCCGGGGATCGACTTTTCGGGCGTGGTCGAGGCTTCGGCCCATCCCGATTACAAGCCGGGCGACCGGGTGGTTCTGAACGGCAGGGGCGTGGGCGAAGGCCACTGGGGCGGTCTGGCCGAGAAAGCCCGCGTGAAGGGCGATTGGCTGGTGCCGCTACAGGCGCCTTTCACCGCACGCGACGCGATGGCGATCGGCACGGCGGGCTATACGGCCATGCTCTGCGTCATGGCGCTTGAGCGTTACGGCATCACCCCCGATCAGGGCGACATTCTTGTTACCGGCGCCGCGGGCGGCGTGGGCAGCGTGGCAGTCGCGCTACTGGCCAAGCTTGGCTATCGCGTCGTGGCAATGACGGGCCGCCCGGAAGAGGCCAGCTACCTGCAAGATCTGGGCGCGGCCGAGGTTATTCCGCGCGGTGACTACTCGGAACCCGGTCGTCCGCTGGCGAAAGAGCGTTGGGCTGGCGCGGTGGATGTCGCGGGCGGTCAGGTTCTGGCCAATGTCTGCGCATCGCTGAAATATCGCGGCGCCGTCGCGGCCTGCGGCCTGGCGGGCGGCATGTCTCTGCCCGCGACCGTCGCGCCCTTCATCTTGCGCGGCGTGGCGCTTTTGGGCGTGGACAGCGTGATGTGCCCGCGCGCCGAACGGCTTGAGGCATGGCGCCGCCTCGCACAAGACCTCGACCCCGGCAAACTCGCCGGCCTGACCGAGGAGATCGCCTTTGGCGATGTCATCGATACCGCCGGAAAGCTGATTGCTGGCAGCCAGCGCGGGCGCGTCGTCGTACCGATCGCCCCCAAGCTTGCCTAACCAACCGCATTACCCAGACAGGAGTTCTTCATGACCGCAACACATATCAGCCGCTTCGCCGTTCCCGAACTTGATGCAATGCCCGAAGATCTGCGCGAGCGCATTCTTGGCGTGCAGGAGAAGTCCGGCTTCATCCCCAATATCTTCCTTGCCCTTGCGCACCGGCCCGACGAGTTCCGTGCCTTCTTCGCGTATCACGACGCGCTGATGGAAAAGCCGGGCAACCTGAGCAAAGCTGAGCGCGAGATGATCGTCGTGGCGACATCGAATATCAACCAGTGCCAATATTGCGTCGTGGCGCACGGGGCGATCTTGCGCATTCGCGCGAAGAACCCGCTGATCGCCGATCAGGTAGCGATCAACTACCGCAAGGCCGACCTGACGCCGCGCCAGAAAGAGATGCTCGACTTCGCGATGAAGGTTTCGGGCCCCGCCTATGAGGTCGGCGAGGCCGACTTCGAGACGCTCGCCGAGCACGGCTTCGACAAGGAAGACATCTGGGACATCGCCGGCATCGCCGCTTTCTTCGGCCTGTCGAACCGGATGGCAAATGTCAGCAACCTTCGCCCCAATGACGAGTTCTTCGCGATGGGCCGCAATATCTGAAAAAACTGCGGGGCGACGGTATGCGTCGCCCCGCTCATTATTGTTTGCCTGCCGTCTGTCAGGCCGCGGGCAGGCCATCGGCGTCGAAGTGGAAGGTTTTCTGCGCACTGAACCCGAGGCGCAGCGATTGCCCCGCTTCGATCGAATGCTGCCCGAAGAGGCGCGCGGTGACCTGATGGCTCTGCACATTCGCAATCACGTTGGTGTCGCCCCCCAGATGCTCGACATGGATGACCTGAGCCAGCAGAGGCCCGTCATCCGAGAGGAACAGGTCCTCGGGACGCACGCCCATGGTGCGATCATCGCCCTCATTCACCAGCCCGGCCGGGAAGAAGTTCATCGAGGGTGATCCCAGGAACCCCGCGACGAACTGGTTGGCAGGGTTGTTGTACAGCTCCATCGGGCTGCCGATCTGTTCGACGCGACCGTCGCGCAGCACAACGATCTTGTCGGCAAGCGTCATCGCCTCGGTCTGGTCGTGGGTGACATAGATCATCGAGGCCGACAACTGCCGGTGCAGATTGGCGATCTCGATCCGGGTGTTCATCCGCAGCGCCGCATCGAGGTTCGAGAGCGGCTCGTCGAACAGGAAGATCTTGGGTTCACGCACGATAGCCCGCCCGATTGCCACACGCTGACGCTGGCCGCCGGAAAGCTCGGACGGGTATCTGTCCAGATAGGGATCGAGATTGAGCATGCGCGCCGCATTGGCCACGCGCTGTTCGATCACATCCTTGGGCTGCCCCTCCTGACGCAGCGCCAGCGACATGTTCTTGCGCACGCTCAGATGCGGGTAAAGTGCATAGGACTGGAACACCATCGCGATGCCGCGCTTTGACGGAGGCGTCAGGTTGACCTGCTCGCCGGCGATGCGGATTTCTCCCGAAGTGGCGTCTTCCAGTCCCGCGATCACGCGCAGCAGCGTGGACTTGCCGCAGCCCGAGGGTCCGACGAACACCACGAATTCACCATCCTCGACGGTCAGGCTGATGTCCTTCAGGACATGCACGGCCCCGAAAGACTTGTTCACATTGGTCAGCGTCAGTGCAGTCATGGCGTGGGCTCCTCAAGCGAAACGGGGTGGCCGATACGGATGGGCCAGACAATCCGGGCGCGGCGGGATGGGGCCGCGCGACGTGCATTCAGGGCGAGGGCAATCATTTCACTGCCCCCGAGGTGATCCCGCGGATCAGTTGGCGCGAGAAGATGACATAGAGAGCCAGCACCGGCAGGATCGCGAAACTCAGCGCCGAGAGAACAGCGTTCCAGTCGGTCACGAACTGGCCGATGAAGACCTGCGAGCCAAGCGTGAGCGTCTTGGTGGCCTCGGTCGGCGCCAGGATCAGCGGGAACCAAAGGTCGTTCCAGATCGGGATCATGTTGAACACGGCCACGGTCGCCATCGCCGGACGCACAAGCGGCAGCACAAGCCGGAAGAAGATCGTGTATTCCGACAGCCCGTCGATACGCCCGGCGTTCTTGAGGTCATCCGACACCTGGCGCATGAACTCTGACAGGATGAAGACGGCCAGTGGAAGGCCCTGCGCGGTATAGACCAGGATCAGCGCCCAGAGGGTATTCACAAGGCCCGTACTGACCATAAGATCCAGGATTGCCACGGTACCGATGCGGATCGGGATCATTATGCCAAGCGCAAGGTAAAGCCCCAGCAGCTTGCTGCCACGGAAGCGGTACTCCGACAGCGCATAGGCCGCCATCGCGCCAAACAGCAGGATCAGGAACAGCGACGCCACGGTGACGATCATCGAGTTCTGGAAGTAGAGGAAGAAATCCCCCTGCTTGAGCACCGTCTGATAGCCGATCAACGAGAAGCTCTCGGTGTCAGGCAGCGCCAGCGGCTCCTTGAAGATCGCTTTGCGGGTCTTGAAGCTGTTGATCAGGATCACGAAGACCGGGAACAGCGCGATCAGGGTGTAGAAGATCAGCGCGCCATGCATCGCGAAGGTATTCAGCGGGTTCGTGCGGGCCTTGTTCATTGGCTTGCTCCTCACAGCTGGTAGCGACGCATCCGGGACTGGACGCCGTAGAGATAGAGACACACACCAACCAGGATGATCGCGAACATGGCGCTGGCGATGGCCGAACCCATGTGGGGGTCGCCGAGTTGCAGCTGGAAACCGAAGAAGGTGCGATACATGAAGGTGCCGAGAATATCGGTCGAGTAATCCGGCCCTGCGAGCGCACCCTGAGAGGCGTAGATCAGGTCGAAAGCGTTGAAATTGCCCACGAAGGTCAGGATCGAGATGATGCCGATCGATGGCAGGATCAGCGGCAGCTTGATCTTCCAGAAGGCCGCCATTCCGGTGATGCCGTCCACCTCGCCCGCCTCGATCACTTCGTCGGGGATGGACAGAAGCGCCGCGTAGATCAGCATCATCGGGATGCCGACGAACTGCCAGACCGAGATCAGCGCCAGTGTGGTCAGCGCATATTCCTCTTTGCCCAGCCAGGGCGCGAACAGCGATTTCAGCCCGACCGCATCAAGCATCGAGGGCGCGATACCCCAGATCGGCGACAGGATCAGCTTCCACGCGAAGCCCACGATGACGAAGGACAGGATCGTGGGCACGAAGATAGCCGAGCGGTAAAGCGCACTGAAGCGCAGGCGCGGATGGCTCAGGATCGCTGCCAGCACGATGCCGATGGGGTTTTGCACCAGCATGTGGATCAGGAAGAACCAGAAGTTGTTGCCGAGCGCGTTCCAGAACTGCTCGGACCAGATCGGGTCGAAAAACAGGGTGCGGAAGTTGTCCAGCCCGACGAAAACGCGCTCTTGATCGATCTTGCTGAACAGCGCCAGACGTAGCGTGTTGACCAGCGGAAAGATCATGACGGCGGTGTAGATGACGACGGCGGGCGCCAGGAACACTGGGATGTGCCAGCGGATACGTGGGCGGGTCATGTGTGCCTCCGGTTCTTGGTTCCCGAGCGGATGGCTCCGCTCGGGTAGATCATCTGACGGGAGGGTCAGTTCTGCGGCTTATACCAGCTGTCGAGGCCAGCCTGCAGTTTCACGCCCAGCTCCTCGGGCGTCGAGGTGCCCTTGATCGCCGCCACCGAAGCGCCCCAGGTATCGTTCTCGAGGTTCGGGGTGCCGCGCGACAGGATCTGATAGGTCGAGCGGATGCTGCGTTCGCAGTCGTTGCGCCAGCCGACGAATTCCTTCGCAAGCGGATCGGACAGTTCGACCGGCGTATCCGACAGCGGGAAGAAGCCCGGCAGCGCGTTGCCGAAGATCTCGGCGAACTCGGGGCTGGCGACCCACGACAGGAAGGCGCGTGCCGCCTCGGGGTTGGCGCTGGCGGCGTTCATGCCGATGCCGACGTCAGTGTGGTCCGAGATGTAGCAGGTATCGCCCGCAGCTTTCACCGGCGGCTTGAAGGCGCCCATCTCGAACTCGGCCTGGGCGTTGAAGCCCGAAATCTCCCACGAGCCCGCCGGATAGATCGCCGCGCGGCCAAGCGTGAACAGGTTCTGGCTGTCGGGATAGGTCTGCGCCTCGTAGCCGTCGCCGAGGTAGGGCGCCCATTTGGCCAGCGTCGCGTAGGGCTCGACCCACTGCGGATCGGTCAGCTTCTGCTCGCCGCGGATCAGCGCCAGACGGCCCTCTTCACCCTTCCAGTAGTTCGGGCCGATGTTGTTATAGCCCATGGTCGCGGCTTCCCACTGGTCGTTGGTGCCCATCGCCATCGGGATATAGCTGCCGTCTTCCTTGATCTTCTCGAGCGCCGCGAAGAACTCCTCTTCGGTCACGGGCACTTCGATGCCCAGTTCGGCGAAGGCGTCCTTGTTGTAGATGAATCCGTGGATGACCGAGGCCATCGGCACGCAGAAGGTGGCCGCGCCGTCATCGGTCTGCCAGGCGGCTTTCGCCACGTCAGAGAAGTTCGACATCGCGTCAAGATCGCTCAGGTCGGTCAGGTGCCCGGCCTGATAGAGCGCCAGCGACGCGTCGAACGGGCGGCAGGTGATCAGATCGCCAGCCGAACCCGCATCGAGCTTGGAGTTCAGAACCGCATTGTAATCCGCGGGGGCGGTCGGCGTGAACTGGACCTTGATGCCGGGATGCTTGGCCTCGAAGGCGGGGATGATCTTGTCCTGCCACAGCGCGAGGTCATCGTTGCGCCAGCTCTCGATGGTCAGAGCGGCATCCTGTGCCTGCGCGCCGGTCGCAACCAGAGCGGTGCTGAGCAGCGCCATCTTGAGATAGGTATGTTTCATATCGTTATTCTCCTGTTTGGACGAGTTTGTTCAGCGAAGCCGCGCCAGCGCGACCCGCAGATTTCCGTTGGTCTGTTCGAGAAGGTCTTGCGCCTCGGCGGGCGAAATGCCCCCCGCGGCAATCAGTGTTGCGGGCTTGACCGCGCCCTGTGCGGCATCAAGCGCCGCCTCGGCCACCTGCGGATCGACATGCGCCGCCTGCGCGACGATACCGGCCGCACGCGCCCGAAGCTTGATGTTATCGGCGCGCAGATTGACCATCATCCCGTCGTAGACATGGCCGAGTTCGAGCGCCATCAGCGTCGAAAGCATGTTGAGCGCGATCTTCTGCGCGGTCCCCGCCCCCATCCGGGTCGAGCCCGAAAGCACCTCCGGCGGCGTGGGTAGCAAGATCGCGTGATGCGCCAGATTCAAGAGCGGCGTATCGCCGTTATTCGCGATCCCGACCACCGCTGCACCCCGCGCCCGGGCGATCTCAGCCGCCGCAACCGTGTAGGGGGTCGTACCGCTGGCAGAGACAGCGATCACCGTGTCGCACGGCCCCAGATCCGCCAGCGCGAGGGCCAGCCCCTCGGTGTCATCCTCGGTGCCGCCGGGCATCTCAACCCCGGTCGGCAAACCACCCGCCATATGAATGCGCAGCTGTTCGGAGGGGATCGAAAAGGTTCCACCAAGCTCCTGCGCATCTGCGGCAGCCATAAGCCCCGAGGAGCCGGCCGCGATATAATGCAGCCGCGCACCAGCCCCGATCGAAGCAGCCATCGCGGTAGCGCCCGACACGATCTGCGGCAGCGCCGCGCGAACCGCTACAGCGGCCGCGATCTGACCTTCGACCAGAAGCGCCGCAACTTCGGCAGGCAGCTTCTGATCCAACCCAACCGCATCGCGGTGCAAGCCCTCTGTCACGTGTCTTTTCACCTGATTCCCCCCTCAAGCTCCAACAAGAATACCTATATAATACCTTTTGTCCAGCATTTCGTTAGCGGTTCTGGATAGGTTTGTTTTATCGCAAAGATTCCACGTCATTGGTTCTCTTTTTTCTTCCATTATCTCGTAAGGTATTATAATGGTCTTCTCATGAGCGATTCATTGAACAATGCGATCATCGCCATTGATGGCGGAGGAACCCGGTGCCGGGTGGCACTGGACGATGGCCGCCTGACGCGCGCGATCGAAACTGGTTCGGCCAATGTCTCGACCGATTTCGATGGTGCGGTTGCGCAGATGATCGAGGGCATGAACCTCCTGGCGCGCAAGGTCGACCTTCCGGTACAGGCACTTTGGAGCCTTCCGGCATTTGTCGGCCTCGCGGGGGTTACCGGGGCGGAGATGCGCGCACGGCTATGCGCAGCGCTGCCCTTTACCGCCGTGCGCGTCGAAGATGACCGCCCCGCCGCACTGCGCGGTGCGCTCGGAGATCGCGATGGCGTGGTCGCACATTGCGGAACAGGTTCGTTTTTCGCCGCGCAGATCCGGGGCGTGATGCGCCTTGCCGGTGGCTGGGGGCCAGTGCTCGGGGATCGTGCCTCGGCGCAGTGGGTCGGGCGCGAAGCCCTGCGCGCGACCCTTGATTGCGTCGATGATCTGCAGGAATGTACGCCGCTCGCAAACCGTCTGCTGTCCGAGATGGGCGGCAGCCCCGGAATTGTGCGGTTTGCCAGCCGCGCGCGCCCCGTGGACTTCGGCGCGCTGGCGCCTTTGGTTACCGATTACGCCGGAAAAGGCGATGCACTTGCGCTTGGGGTCATGGCAACGGGCGCATCCGAGATTGCAGCACTTATTCCGCAAATGGGTTGGGTTCCGGGTCAGGCGATCTGCCTGACCGGCGGCATCGGCCCCCACTTCATGCAATTCCTGCCCGCTGCCATGCTGGCCGATGTGGCAGCCCCGCAAGGCTCCCCGCTTGATGGCGCCCTGACGTTGGCGCGCGAATTTGCCAAGGAGATCGCCCATGAACGCAGCTGAGTTTCTACGCCCGGAAAACTGGCTCGGCTCTAGCGAGGGTCCGCGCTATGTGCAGCTACGCCGCAGGCTAATCGAGGGTATCGAGACCGGCGCGCTGCCGCCCAACTCATCGTTGCCGCCCGAGCGCGAAATCGCAGAACTGACCGAGCTTTCGCGCGTAACCGTCCGCAAGGCTATTCAGGGGTTGGTGCGAGAAGGCCTTATCGAACAAAGGCAAGGCTCGGGTTCCTTCGTGCGCGAACCGGTCACCAGGCTGGAACAGTCGCTCTCGCATCTGACCTCGTTCACCGAGGACATGGCGCAGCGCGGGATGCAGACCACTTCGACCTGGCTTGAACGCGGCGTCTTCATGGCCTCGCCCGAAGAAATCGCGGCCTTCGGTCTGAATGCAGGCGAGAATGTCGCGCGCATCTACCGGCTACGCGAGGCGGGTGGGCGCCCGATGGCGCTGGAGCGTGCGGCGCTGCCGCTCGACATCCTGCCCAACCCGATCGAGGTGACGACGTCGCTATACGAAGTGCTCGAACGGAAGGGCAACCGTCCCGTTCGGGCGGTGCAGAAGATCTCGGCCATCAACCTCGAGGCGCGCGAGGCCGCCTTGCTGGGGGTCGCCGAGGGGGCTGCGGGCCTCAGCATCGCCCGCACATCCTACCTTGCGACCGGTCGGGTCGCGGAACTGACCCATTCGCTATATCGCGGTGACGCTTACGACTTCGTGGCCGAACTGCGCCTTTGACAAGGAAAGGCTGCCAGACCATGTCCATTACCAACACCCTGATGCGTCAGGAGATCCTCGAGATCCCTGCCGCAGTCGACCGGCTTTTGACCAACGGCGCGCAAGAGATCGCCGCGACCGCCGCCAAGGCGCGCGAACTCGATCCGCGGTTTCTTGTGTCGGTGGCGCGCGGATCGTCCGACCACGCATGCTCTTACCTGAAATACGCAAGCGAGCTGCTGCTGCGGCGGCCGATGGCCTCGGTCGGGCCGTCGGTGACCTCGATCTACGGAGCCGATCTGGAGGCCGCCAGGGCGTTGTGCATCTCGATCTCGCAATCTGGCCAAAGCCCCGACATCGTGCGTATGACCGAGTCGTTGCGTCGCTCGGGCGCACTGACGGTTGCGATCACCAATAACCCGGCCTCGCGTCTGGCAGAGGCCGCCGAGGCCACGCTGCCAATTCATGCGGGCCCCGAAATCAGCGTAGCCGCCACCAAGACCTTCGTGACCTCTGTCGTGGCGGGCCTGTGGCTGCTGGCCGCAATCAAGGACGACCGTGAACTGCTTGCCGCAATTCACGCCCTGCCCCGCCATCTTGAGGCGGCGACCGGCTGCGACTGGTCAGCCGCAGCGGACGCAATCGACGGGCGGTCGTTGTTCACCCTTGGTCGCGGGCCGTCGCTGGCGATCTCGAACGAGGCGGCGCTGAAATTCAAGGAAACCTGCCTGATCCACGCCGAAAGCTATTCCTCGGCAGAGGTGCTGCACGGCCCGGTTTCCATCGTCGAGCAGGGTTTCCCCGTGATCGCCTTCGCGGCACGCGATGCGGCCGAGGAAACACTGGCTGCAACCGCGGATGAAATGGCTGCGAAAGGGGCAAAGGTATTTGCCACCACCGACCGTGTAGAGCGCGCCACGCGCCTGCCGCATGTGCGTACCGAACACTGGATGACCGATCCGGTGGCTGCGATCGTTTCCTTCTACGGCATGGTTGAGGCTGTCGCGGTGCGCCGTGGTATCGACCCTGACAAACCGCGCCATCTGAACAAGGTGACGGAGACGGTATGACCCAGCAAACCCTGACGTTCCTGAACGGACCGATCTTCGATGGCCTACAGTTGCGCGCGGGCCTTGCCGCGCGTTTCGAGGGTGGCAAACTCGCCGCTCTGGGCCCGGAGAATGTGATCGGACGCGCCGGCAAGATCGTGGATCTCGCGGGCGACATTCTCGGCCCTGGCTACGTTGATTTGCAGGTGAATGGCGGCGACGGGGTGATGTTCAACGACGATCCCTCGGTCTCCACACTGCGCCGGATCGCGGGCGCTCACCACCGCCTCGGGGTCGCAGCCCTGCTGCCCACGCTGATCACCGACACGCGCGAAAAGACGCAAGCGGCCATCGCAGCGGCAATAGAGGCCGTGCGCGAAGCCGTTCCGGGCATTGCCGGGCTGCACCTTGAAGGTCCGCATCTGTCGCTGGCGCGTAAAGGCGCGCATGACCCGGCCCTTATCCGCCCGATGGACGATGAGGATCTGGCGATGCTGCTTGCCGCGGCGGCGGAGCTCCCGGTGCTCAAGATCACGATTGCGCCCGAGAACGTGACGCTTGAGCAGGTTCAAACCCTCGCCCGCGCAGGTGTGCTTGTTTCCCTCGGCCATAGCGACGCGAATTTTGACACCTGCCAAGCTTATTTCGCGGCCGGGGCGCGATGTGTCACGCATCTTTTCAACGCCATGAGCCAACTGGGCAATCGCAACCCGGGATTGGTCGGCGCGACGCTGGCCAATGGCGCGGTCTCTGCCGGGTTGATTGCCGATGGCATTCATGTGCACCCGCAATCGCTCCGCGCCGCCTGGGCCGCGAAAACCGGGCCGGGACGGCTGTTCCTTGTCAGCGACGCCATGGCCGTGGCGGGTAGCGATGCAACCCAGTTCACGCTGGAAGGCCGATTGATCCGACGCGAGGGCGGCCGCCTGACGCTTGAAGACGGCACACTGGCCGGAGCCGATCTCGACCTGACAACCGCGATCCGCGTGCTGGTCAACGACGTCGGCGTAGGCCTGCCAGAAGCCCTGCGCGCGGCCACCTCGGCACCTGCCGCAATCATTGGCCAAACGAACCGGGGGCAATTGGCGATCGGGTGCAAGCTGGATAGCGTAATCCGGATCGATGCGCTGCTCGGCACGGTCGCCCAGGCCGGGTGAGCACCAACTGCCGCAGTAACAATGCCGGTCTGGCACACGAAACAGCGCGCTTGAGCTTACCAACGCCCCGCATAGCGCCCGCCCGGCACCAGATCACCGGGCGGCGAGCAATCCTTGCATGTCGATCTCGGGCAGATCCTCGACACTCCGAAGCAGCAGCGAAAACCGGATATACAGCATCACCACCAAACGGATGATCTCAGGGCCAATTTTGAACCATTTGAAAGGACTGGGTTTAGTCACGAGGAAACGCTAGCCGGCGCCCTGCCCGCCGCTCAAGCCAGCTTTGTCTGACAAGACGTTCCCAAGAACTCGGGGGCTTGTTTCGGCACGGACCACTGCGAAGGTTCTTGTCGGTCAGCCGTTGCTTTGTGGCGAGTGTTGGTCTCGAACCTCCGTGGGTGTCTTCCCAGTCCATCTCTTGAACGCCCTGTCGAAGGTAGTCACATCGGAAAATCCGACCTCACAGGCGATCTCGGCGTGCTCGTGTATGACAGAAGATCAAGGGCGACTGCCCGCCGCACATCTTCTTTCAGCTCTGGGAAGGATGTTCGATTTGCCGGGGGAATGCGCTGCACACGACGTGGATGCAGGCCGACGAGGTCGGCGAAACGCGGCAGGGAGAACTCGACATGATCGATATTGTTCTCAAGCATAGACCGAAAATGCACAAGCATCGCATCGCCTTCTTCATCGCCGGTTTCTGCTCGTTGCTCGTCGCTATCCCGCCAGCCCAGTGAGAACGGAGCCCACAGCCAATCCGGAGGATAGCTAATCCTCAGTCCGTTGATGGGGGACTTCAGCAGGCTTCGTTTCGGAAGGAAATCCTTGCCCCCCCCGTCGATGACCGGCGCGATCACGACAATACGCGTGGGATCGAAAACGTCCTTTAGGCCGCGTTTGAACAGCGTCACATAGAAGGCGACACCCACCGTATCCACCTTGGTCGTGGCCCCGCGCAGATTCATTGTGCGCCGAACCTCGAAGCTGACCGCACTGGACGATACATCCAACCGGTAGCGCACACTGTCCATCTGCCTCGCGATTTCCACCACCAGCCTAGACAGGAAACCTCCGAAGGTCGCGGCGTTGATGGCAGCATCCCGAATCTTCGGAGTTCCCGGATTGGCGACCTTGATGGCGAGCTTGGCCCCGAAATAGGGATCGCCCACCTCGTTCGCCATTTCAGACCCGCCCGGCGGTGTTGCACAAATTGGGAGAGGATTCATCTCGTGAATCCAACGTGGTAGCTGGGCGGCATGAGCAGACCGACACCCGCGATCTACAAAACCACGAACTGGCCAGCGTACAATGAAGCGCTCAAGCGCCGAGGCTCGCTGACGATCTGGTTCGACCCCG
Organism: Sedimentimonas flavescens; assembly: GCF_019264375.1. Lineage (GTDB taxonomy): Bacteria > Pseudomonadota > Alphaproteobacteria > Rhodobacterales > Rhodobacteraceae > Rhodobacter > Rhodobacter flavescens. The sequence goes on from NZ_JAHVAI010000008.1 coordinate 111,781, forward strand.
AGATAAACTGGGATGCAGTGCCGAACGGCAAGCGCGGCCGACAGCAGACCTACAGCGACGCAGCCATCCAAACCTGCCTATCGATGAAGGTGCTGTTCGGCATGGCGCTCCGCCAGACGACCGGCTTCGTCGAGAGCCTACTGCGCCTGGTCGGCCTGGACTGGGCTGTGCCCGACTTCAGCACGCTATCCCGCAGGCAGAAGACCTTGGCGGTGAACATCCCCTACCGGGGCTCCAAGGGGCCGCTGCACCTGCTGATCGACAGCACGGGTATCAAGGTGGAGGGCGAAGGCGAGTGGCACGCCCGCAAACATGGCGGTCCAAAACGGCGGGTCTGGCGTAAGATCCACCTCGGGATCGACGAACAAACGTTGGAAGTTCGGGCCGTCGAGATCACCGGAAGCCACATCGGTGATGCGCCGGTGCTGCCAGATCTGCTCGACCAGATCCCGGCGGACCAGAAGATCGGCAGCGTCACCGCCGACGGTGCCTACGACACCCGAAAATGCCATGATGCAATCGCCGATCGCGGCGCCCATGCCGTCATCCCGCCCCGCAAGAACGCGAAGCCATGGAAGGCGATCACTGCCGGCGCCGTGGTGCGCAACGAAGCGCTGCGGGCTTGCAAATACCTCGGCCGCGCTTTGTGGCGACGATGGAGTGGCTATCACCGTCGAAGCCGCGTCGAAACCAAGATGCATTGCCTGAAGCTACTGGGACAGCGGTTGATGGCGCGGGACTTCGACCGCCAGGTCGCCGAACTCCAGGTCCGCATCGCTGTCCTGAACTGCTACACCGCCCTCGGAATACCCGTCACAAAGGTCGTAGGATAAGTCTGTCCGGGGAAAGGGGAAACTCGACCGTCAGCTGATTTGTGCAACACAGCCCATGCTGACCGCCGCGAACGACCACTCCCCGGCCACAGCGCAGTTTTACCGATGCACGCGGCTTGGCGCTGGACGGCTTTCATTGCGATGTTCTTTACTCTGCACCGTAGCACTTCCGTAGCACCGCCCTGCCAGGCAGAAACGGCGAAAGCCTCCCGGAGAAGGCTAAGCGCATGCAATCTATGTAAGATTTTGGTTGCGGGGGCTCGCAACCACAGAATCTTACCCAGACCACATTGCCAGCTATAATCATGTAGCCAGAAATCTCTAAACCACATCAGGCAAAATCAGCACCAGCCTGATAGGGGTTATACAGATCTTTCTGCCCTTATCAGGCTCTGCGCGATCCCTTCCTTGCGGCATAACTCGGCGATGCTGTCGTCACCGCGAAGGCCTTCCAGCACGATGCGGATCTTGTCCTCGGCCGAGAAATGGCGACGCGTATGCCGACGGATGTCTTTCACAACCCGCTCCGCAGGGGGCTTCACTGGCGATTTTGAATGGGAGGATTTGGGTTTCATCTTCGTTCCTTCGTCACTACGACGAAGCCCAAATCCTCCTTAAATCACAACCTCAAATCTGTGCCATAGGCGCTGACGGGGGACACCCTACATCACCGTGAGGGCTTTCGCGCGGGGCGAGTTGTCCCTGTTTCGGCTTCGATTCTTCCCTGAATTGTGTCGGCGTCCTACCGGCCCATCGCCTGAATGCACGGTCAAGGGCCGCTGGGCCGGAGAGACCTACCCGAAGGGCAATTTGCGCAACGGGTAGGTTCGTGTTCGACAAAAGGTCTTCGGTGACGCTCTGGCGCACGTCGTCCTTCATCTGACTGTAGGAGGTGCCCTGTGCCCACAGGATTCGCTGGATGCGGCGTGGATGCACGCGGCAGATCAAGGCAAAGTCGTTCAATGTCAGATCCTGATAAGCTATGTTGTCCCTCAGAATGCCGCGAAGATAGGAAAGGGTCGCTTCGCTGGCGCCATCTGCGGCAAACTCCCCTCGTGACACCTTCACTAAGTCCCAGTCCAGCGAGAATGGTGCCCAAAGCCAGTGCGTCGGAAATGAAATCCGCATTCCGTCGATCTGGGATGTGACGAGCGCCTGTTTCGGAAGAAGACCCGGCAGAAGCCCCTGGGTGGTCGGTACAGTGATCAGGATGTCTTTTGGGTTGAAGGTTTCTCCGAGCCCTTTCTTTATCAAAGTCACATAAAGTGCGACACCGACTGCATCCAACTGTGTCGACGGCGTAGTAACCTTGACGGTGCGGTGAATGTCGAAGTTTACAATGCCGGGTGTGATGAAAACGGAGTACCGCACGTTATCAACCTGCTTTGAGACTTCCACCACCAGCCGGGAAAGAAAATCTCCCAAGGTGAGAGTGACAGCAACCGCGCTCGCTGGCCCGTGCATGAGCTGTGGCGGCTCTTCGAAGATACCATCGGCAATGACCTCAGCGTCTATTGCTCCAACATCCAGCCCTCGGACGTGATCTTTGCCAACCGCACCGCGAAGATGCGGGAGCTGGATCGGCAGCTTCTGAGCCTCTTCGTCACCCGTGCGGCGATTTCCGATATACAGCCGGGCGAGTTCTATGCCTTCATGGACCAGCACACCGACGCCCTGCGCCGGTATAGCGAAGAGCACCCGAAGACGCTGGAAGAGCGTTTGCAGAAGGCGGGCGGGAAGTATCGGTGGACTTAGTGTATTGAGCAGGAAATGTCGGATGTCTGGTTCTCCCGTTCAGCCTGAACCCTAGAGATCAATGATTTCTGATTTCCGATTAATCCAATCACGCACCAACCATATCAACAGAAAGACAGCCGGAAGAAAAAACAACAAAGGCTTAGCCATATAGTCGGTGACAAACTTTGTTGGAAACCAAGTCGCACAAACGACTATGGTGATAGCAAGCCAGCCCCTATCCGGCAGCCTCCTCAGAATAGCAAGAGCAGCGTCAAACTTTAGAACCTTATTTTTCACCAAAGACAAAAGTGAAAAGGCAAGTAATGTCACGTGAATCGCGAGAAAGCGCCCCCAATCGAACGCGACGAGCATCATTGCCGCGGTCATTGCCACACTGGCTCCAAAGCAAGCAAAAACAAATACTAACCGCCTAGTTGGCAAGTATCGCCATGGAGAAGTCGCAAGTAAGAAAATTGCGATAGGAAGAAAATACGCGATGCTTCCGAGAAGAATCTTTGTGCCGCCAGACCCAATCTCAAAAATGATCAGCTTCATGTTTTTGCGTGCGCTTCCAGAAAGAGCATCTATTGCACCGCAATCGCTTGCTGAATTCGAAAACAAGTAGAACGCTTTCTTGTACACCTCACAGGCGGCTAAAGCGTGCTCCTCTGAACCACGATATGTCAGAGCAAATGTCAGCGCCAAAGCCATGGCCACCAAAGCGGGTAGAAGCAGCAGAACCCGAGTTCGGCTGATTGATACACTCACGAGCGTAGCAAAAAAATATGGCGTCCATGCAACTAACCCTTCATGGACCAATATGATCACAGGAAGAAAATAAAGACCGATCACAATCGCTTTAAACCTTCTCGCATCATCACCATCAAGCTTGAAGATAACAAATGCATACAGCGCAAAAATTAGAATCTCCTTATGCCCTGCAAAATCTGACACCGCATAAGGCAACATGAACGCTGGCGAAAATATCAGGGGCCAAACCCACGGATTTCGTGACGTGGAAAGCGAAAAAATGAAATAGCTGCGCCACCATATAAAAATCAAAGGTAGAAGAAATACAAAGGCCAATACGTTTATCGGCACACGTAAATGTTCTGCCAGAAAAATTAAAATATCGCCACTTATACCCCTTCGGACAAACCCTCCGGATGAATTGATACCCCATTCGCTAAGTTGGTAACTATCTGGATCCAGAAGATGGATCGCAAAATTCATCACGAGCAAGACACCAACAATTTGAAGATAATACTTCAGGTAGGCTTCTTTGAAAAAACTACTTTCCATTACTCTCTAGCCCAAACAAACTTCGCCGCGCACCTGCGATCATCTAATTAGCCCAAATTATCAATAGGCACCTAAATCGCACAGCCAATCTACTCCTGCGAAATGAGCCCTCTAGAACACACCGCAGAAATGATTTTCTCCACACGGGTACTATACTGTTATTTCAACACCCAAACATAGAGACGGCGTCTCGATTGGTCCTTTCCGGACCAGTGAGCCTCACCTCCACTCCGAATAGTTGCTTCTCCGCCACACCTCTTTTCCCGCCCCACTTGCTTCCAGAGTGCTTCCACGGGCTTAGGCATAACGCAAAACACCGCCCTTAGGCGGCGCGTAACGTGTTGCTCTCATTACAAGATTTTGGTTGCGGGGGCTAGATACACTCAAGCACCTACAATTGTGCATGCCGTCTGATCGAGATCGATGAGAGTCCCTAGACCCAGCCGATCCGGCAGGTCAGGGCCGACAGACGCAAGGTCTATGGGGATCGCAAGCTGGCGGGCGATTTGCGCGATCAGGGCGAGCGTGTCTCAGAGAACCGTGTTGCACGGCTGGCGCCGCTGGCCAGGATAGCTGCGTACATCGGCTATAGGCGCCATCCCGGCCGATATTGCGGCAAGTCCGCCGTGGTGTCCGAGAACAGGCTGAAGCAGGATAAGGCCGATCTGGTTTCCGTTCGTGCTCTAATATTTAACGCGTTTGAGGCGCATCTTGCGGCACTTCGCTAGAATGAACCATTCGTGATCACGCGGCACAAACCGAGACATGCCCAGAACTCGATCCGCCAGTTCTGCTATAAGGATAAGTAAAGAGACGATGCACGACATCATTCCCGACATTCACGGCCAAGCGGACAAGTTGCGCCAACGCCTCAGCGCCCTCGGGTACCAGGAAAGGTCCCGTGTATGGAGACATCCCGACCCGGACCGGATCTGCGTTTTTCTCGGCGACTTTATAGATCGCGGCCCCAAGAATGGCGAAGTCATCGACATCGTACGCAGGATGCTGGACGCGGGAACGGCGCGGGCCATCATGGGCAATCACGAACTGAACGCCATCCACTATCATACGACCGATCCACGTACGGGCGACGGCGTCCGGCCACGCTCGACGAAGAACTCCCACCAGCACCAAAGCTTCCTGAACGAATTCCCCCTCGGCGGCGCAGGGACCCGAGACCTGATTGCTTGGATGAAATCGCTTCCGCTGTTCTTGGAGTTCGACACCTTTCGCGTGGTCCACGCCTGTTGGGACGAGGCACGGATCTCCGAACTCAGAGCGCACACCCCGAACGGCATCCTGAACGACGATCAGTTTATCGCCGCAGCAGACCCGACGACCCAGCTATTCGACCTCGTGGAAACGGCCACGAAGGGTCCCGAATATCCTCTCCCGGGGGGCTGGGGGTTTCATGACAAGGATGGGACCTGGCGAGACCAGGTCCGCATACGCTGGTGGGCCCAGAACGCAACGAGTTGGGCCGAGATCGCCGCCTCGGTACCCGACCTGTCTGACCTTCCCACAGCCCCTCCACCTAAGGACATTCTGGAACGGAGCTACCCGCAGGGCGCGAAGCCCGTATTCTTCGGGCACTACTGGTTGACCGGAGACCCCGAACTTCAGGCACCCAACGCGCTTTGCCTCGATTATTCGGCCGGGAAGACCGGGCCACTGGTGTCGTACCAAATGGATCCCGCTCAGGAGACCCTCTCGCTGCAGCACTTGAGCGGACACGAGAACGCGCAACCTCCTAAACAGGATCAAAAGGAGCGTCAGTAATGTGCACTGAAGAGAAGAAAGCCCTGTCTCCCCACGTGGACCACATTCTGCTCTGGGATCGAGATCCGGTCGTCAGAACCAGCGACGATCGATGGTTCATCGAGGGCACCCACGGTTGGTTCCAAACGAAGATCACGCAGATCACATCAAGCATGAACCCTGGGTGGTTCTATAACGCGGACGACCCGGATGGCTGGAAGAAATTCTTGCCTTCCGAGGACGATGTCGCTGAAGTGGAGAGGCTAGTCTCGAGTGGCGGATCCGCCGCCTAGCTGTTGATCTTGCGCCGCGAACCTTTTCCATTTCTTCCTTCGGTACCAATGTTTCGATTTGTACACACGGCTGACCTGCACCTTGATGCCCCACTGAAAAGCCTTGCGCTGAAAGACGAAAACCTCTCGGACCTTGTCGGCAACGCGACCCGCCGAGCGCTCGAGCGTATCGTCGATCTATGCCTTAAAGAGCAGGTCGACGCTCTGCTGATCGCGGGCGATCTCTATGACGGCGACATGCGCAGCATGAAAACTGCCGCCTTCCTCGTTAGCGAAATGGAACGACTGAACGAGGCCGGCATCCGTGTGTTTATGATCCGCGGAAATCACGACGCCGAAAGTGTATTAACGCGCGAACTGGAACTCCCCCCGAACGTGCATGTCTTCACGGGCCACGGCGGAAGTGTCGAGATCTCCGAAAAGGCTGTCACAATCCATGGTGTGAGCTTCGCGAAACCCCATCCTAATAAACTTTGGACCTAAATCACTAGTGGTGACCTGCATTAATGACAGGAGCCACCACGCATATGATAAACTTATCGAAAATGTGCGCTCCTTTAACTTGTCGAAGCTTTGGGTGGCAAAGGAGTTCCTCGAGGACAACTGGCTTCTCGTCTTTAACGTTAGTGGATGGCGCCCGGACTTGATCCAAAAGAATAACCAGAAATACACCGCAAGTCCTAAGGGAACTGGACAACTATTATCGTGGAAACCTAGAGATCCAACCACTGAGCCTTCATGCTTCAATCATTTTATATCTTGCTTTGAGACCCGAATGCTTTCCTTAAGATAGCATAAAAAATTCACAAGTTAGCCATCCAAATAGATCATTTGAGAAGTATAAAATGTGGAATCTCCCGTTAGGATCGGCACCAGGATCTAGCTTCTGCGCTCAATACTGCGTTTCCGCGCAAATATACACCAGAAAACGTCGCCGCTAATCCACATTACCATTTTCTGGGCGACCCCACGCTTGCCCCATTCACCGACAGATCGCCATCTTCGGACAACTTTAGGTTCCACACTAGACCGCCATCCGCTTCCCATTTCGAGAAACCTCGCGCCATCATTAAAGCCATCAGCAAATCGCTCATTTCCGGCGGCGCAGACCGTAAGGCATTCAGAACGTTATCAAGCCCCGTCATCCGAGCAGTTGCCTGCCCTTCGGCAGGCTCGCCAGTCTTAGCATCAACATATATATCGCCATCCAGCATTAAGTCGTATCCTTCGCCAGATATCCACGCCGGATGCACGCTCAACTTAAACGCTCCTTTCGGAAACGACGCTTCCATCCAGGTTTGGCGCGCCTGTCGCATCGTCCAACTGTCCAGAGCATAGAGAAGCCACATATTTGCGAACTTATCTGCATTAAAATCCGAGAAGGAGAACGTCACCTTTCCTGATCTTGGAGCAATGGCGGCCTGCCAATCTGCCAATATTTTTTTGGGCAACGACAGCCCTGCAACGCCTAAAGATGCGACTACCATTCCATCTGCAGTGGCCCCCCGGGAGTCGACCGATAGCTCCAGCCCATCCACATGATATTCTCCGACTTGTGCCACTGAAATCTTTGCGTTTTCCAATTCAGCACGAACTGAAATCTGGTCAAAAAACGGGATCGCCCTTTGAGCATTTTGAATAAACTTCGCACCGTCAGCCCCCTCCAATCCAGGGTAAATTGCAAGACCCGCAGCGTCATTCATGAGCTCCCGGATCGCATCCCAGACTACCCCGGCCAGCGAAAAATCGATCTTCAGTGCTTCCACCCCCAAAGAAGACTCTGTCGTTCGAGTGAGTGACGTAATCTCTAGGTTTATCGGCCTCTCTTCGGAAATGCTCTTATGGACTTGACCGAATTTTGCTTGACCAATCAGATCCAACGCATTTCCATTGAGTTCAGTATCTATCCAACCATCAAAACCCATGGTGCTTTCCGAGATAACGACCTTGACCCCAGGATCATTAGCAGAGTTTAAACCTTGATCATATCTGATGACTGTCTTCCTCGTCATCGACGAAAACTCTAGGCGCACATCAGAGAAAAGCATCGTCGCTTCATCAAAATTTCCACTAAATTTTAAATCATAAATACTGAAACGGAACTCCATATTTCCGTATTGACTCGCGCTTGTCATTCTAAATTCTTGCGGTTCACCTTCGAAGCTCCACCGCCCCGTACTCACCTCCTCGAGCTTGATATTGTAGGGTGTAATCGCAAGTGTGTGACCCAAAGTGTCGATCCAGGAACCGAGCGGCAGCTCCGCATCGATGGTAACCAAGTATTCCTTACCTGCCCCTGTGACGTCGATCGCAGAACCCACTGGACCTAATAATGTCCGCAAATGCGACTGGATCTGCGACGCATCTGCTGACGCGCCGCTGGGCAACATCAGCGCTAGCGCCAGTGTAACCGCTACACATGCGGATCCTTTGATTTCCATCGTATGCTCCACCACTAACACTGACTTCAAAGTTGCGTAGTGCAACCAGCAATCATCCCCCCATTCGATACTGAAAATTTTGCCTCAGTTAATGGCGAGCTGGATCGACGATGAATTCGTTCGGCCATGATGTCCATACCTTGCAGATGGACGCAGATTACACGACCGCGGTTCTCCTAAGGGCTCAACACTCCATCTCCTCAAAGATGAAGGGAAGATCCCGCTCACGCACGATACGCTGAGCATCTTCGACGGAGCCATTCATCTGAGCCCCTCGATAGTTGCTCCCAGGCTGATCGCCTTCGATGAGGTCTATATCGAGTTCGTCGAGAAGCTCCCCATCGACATCAAATGCGAAGAACTGGAAGGCGAAGCCCCGACCATCAATTGGACGCACGATGTCGTTGCCGTCTTCCTCCTCATAGCTGACCTCGTGCGTAAACCACTCGCGCAGTTCTTGGCGGAGTTTCGCGTCTTCCTCAGGGCTCAACGTCGACAGGAACTCGTAGACCTCATCAGTGTCGCAATCCTCGAGCCAGCGACTTTCATCGTCAAACTCCTGCGAGAACCCACAAATCCACTCTCGCAAAGCCTGGATGCGGTCGAGCAGATCCCAGTGCAGGTCCCCTTCGGCGATTTCCTCGGGCTTCACGTCGTAGGCCGTGTAGCGATCCCCGGAGGGCTCGTAGTTCAGGAGCCAGAGCTCACCATCTGCCTTGACACCGAACCGGAGCGGCTCCCGCCGCAGAAGTTCAGACGCGGTCTCGAGGATCTCTGGCGCGGCTTCCGCAACCGATGGAACGAAAGCTAAGGGCAGAAGACCCGACGCGAGGATGGTTTTCACGAAGTCACGACGGCTGAAGCAGGTCATGGGAATGATCCTTGTGATCTAAATGGATGGAAGCTGCAGATCACTGCAGATGTGCTGGCTGAAGGCCGGTCCAGGCCACGTGGAGCGCATGCCCGCGCCAGAGCGGCCGTGCATCACCCGACGCCTGCTCAGACGCTCCCGGCTCGGCAGAAGACAGCCGCACTCCCACGAAATACCCTTGAGCGCCTTTCATGGCCGGGCTCTGAGCCATCTGCGCCAACACGGGCGGTCGGGCCGGAAACGGCTCCTGGTCCCGGCTCGCGCGCAGCACGATCCAGGAAGGGCCTGTGGGGCCTTCGAACCAGATCGCCGGCTCGATGTCCGGATCGACCTGGGCCGTTAACTTGGTCACACCATGCTCTGCGGCGAGTTGCATCTGCACGACCTGGCTCGCCATGCTGTGCAGTTCCCAATCTGTCATCTCTATCAGCGCATCGCTGACGAGTGCCGGCGGATCGACCGGCAGACCCGTATAGGCATCGACGAGCCCCCATCCCGGCAGGTCGGGGCGCCAGCCGTTGGCTCCGCGACGCATCGGCATCAGGCAGGCATGGCCCTGAGACCCCGTGGCGATGCGGTCGAGCAGCGAGCGATCCCCCGGCATGGTGAGCCGTCTGTCGACATCCTCGAGGCGGATGAAGAAGAGCTGGTTGCCGAGCCGGAACGACAGATGTTCCAGGAAGGGCGGCGTCACCGTCCGCTTGAGCCAATAGGGGAACCCGGGCGGCAGGCGTGATGCGAGATGTTCGCCTGCGGCGGTGAAGCAGGCCACGAAGTCATCGCTCGGTTCATCAGGTCGAAAGGTAAACATCGCTCACACCTCCATGCTGACGGACGATTGCCCGTGAGGCGCGGACGCCCCTTCAAGCGGCTCGGCAAGGCTCTCCCCCGCGCGGAGCGGCGCCTCCCAGGGCAGATCATCCCGCCCGAAATGTCCGAAGACGGCCGTGGGCGCGAAGATCGGTCGCCGCAGGTCGAGCCGATGAATGATCGCCTGTGGCGTGAAGGCCGCCTCGAGATCAATGCCCTCCTCGGCGTAGCGCCCGAAGATCTCGCGCGCCGAGACCGCGCCCTCCGCATCGATGGCGAGGCTCACCGGAGCGGCCCGGCCGATCGCATAGGCGATCTGCACCTCGCAGTTGCGCGCCCATCCCCGCGCTACGACATCGCGCGCGAGCTGGCGCGCGGCATAGGCCGCCGAGCGATCGACCTTGGTGGCGTCCTTGCCCGAGAAGGCCCCGCCGCCATGCCGTGCAGCCCCACCGTAGGTATCGACGATGATCTTGCGCCCCGTGAGCCCGGCATCCGCCGCGGGCCCGCCTTGGACGAAGCTGCCCGCCGGATTGAGGTGCAGGCGGATCCGATCGCTCCAGAGATCGCCCAGCGTCGGTCGGATTACCTCTTCGCGCAGGAGCTCCCGCAAGTCCTCGAGCCGCAGGTCCGGTGCATGCTGGCTCGACAGCACGACGTCGGTGATGCCCAGGACGCGCCCCTTGTCGCGCGCGACGGTAACCTGGGCTTTCGCATCGGGGCCTAGGACATGACCGAGCGATCCGCGACGGAGGACATCATGGCGGCGCATCAACGCATGGGCGAGCGCGATTGGCAGCGGCATGGCGTTCGGGGTTTCCGCGGTGGCGTAGCCGAACATCAGGCCCTGGTCCCCCGCCCCACTGTCATCCCGCCCGACGCCCGCCGCGATTTCTGGAGACTGCACGGAGAGCTCGGACAGGATCTCGAGCCGATCGAGCTCGAGCCCCCAAGTCGGGTCGTCGTAGCCGATCTGCGCGAGGACGCCCCGGGCGATTGCCTCGGCGTCGATCCGAGCCTCGGTCGAGAGTTCCCCGAGCAGAAAGAGCCGGTGCCCCTTGATCGCCGCCTCGACGGCGACACGGGATCCGGGATCCTGGGCGAGGCAGGCATCCAGGATCGCATCGGAAATCTGGTCACAGATCTTGTCCGGATGGCCGGCCGAAACGCTCTCGGAGGTGAATAGCGAAGTCTCGAACATGTCTTGGTCCTCTCTTTAGTGCTTTTGCCAGGATGGCCGGGCGCACAATCTGAAGTTCAAATGCCCGTGGTTGAGGTTAGGCGATCAACGCGTCAGCGCGATGAATGGGGGCATGCCGATCTCGAGCCAGAGAAAGCCGTTCTGGCCTAGCGCGCGCGAGTTCGAACGCAGTGTCGAGGTGAAGGTCGAGGCAGCACAGGCCTCGCTCGGTTGGCCATGCGCCATCCTGGCCCCGCCCTTCGGCTTCGAGATGCCGGATCCCGAGCGCCTGAAGCCGTGCCTCGAGGCAGCTCTGAGCCGCTTCGTTTTTGGCGGGCATGCTTGGCTGGCTGCGGGAGTTCAAGGCCGTCAGGACCGCCGCGGTGGTCGCCCCGTGGCCGCGCAGAAGTTGGTCGATCCGATCATCGCTTAGGCCAACCCGCGCAACGCAGAGCGGCTCGCTCATGATCACGTAGTCGGTCGCCTCGTAAGCCGCAAAAAGCTCTGCCGCGCTACCCAATGAAAAACCCTCCGTCGCTGTGGCGAGGAGGGCTGACGACGTAACCTACGACCCCTTGGTTGCCCATCGGCCGCATCCCCTTTCGGGAACCACCTTGCCGGGTCTCGGCAGGTTGGCGTGGACGTCAGCCCAACTCTTGATGCTGATCCTTGGGTACTCCAACCGCCAAACGCAGTCAAGCGCTGCTAAGTCGCGTCGATCATCAACGTCTTCGGAACTGAACACCTAGCGCAGCACCCCTTCAACTAGGACGACATAGCCCCAGCCCTGCGTCGCGACCCTGGGACAGGGCTGAGCTCGGTCGTCGGGCTTTGGCTCGTAGCGGATCACTGCACTGACTTTCAGATCAGTGACGGCGCCTCCCTGCCCGACTGCCTTGGACAGCACCCCGATCTGGCGACGGCCCTCCGTTTCCGACTGGTGCATCAGCGCCTTCCCGGCCCATCGGTCCGGCGCCTCAATCAGGATCGGATCACCGACCGCCACGAATGTCTCGATATAGGTCTGGATGCGCCCGGGATCCGCATTGGAGTGTGACCGGTTCATCGACCAGCTGATGAAAACCTCCTTCGGTGTTCCGGTCAGTATGCGGCCACCGTCCTGCGCGCCCGTAAACTTCTTGATCGTCTTTCCCGCCCAAGAATACTCGCGATCTCCCAGATGGAACACCAGCCGGGACTTCGCGCGGGTCAGCGCCACGTAGAGCAGCCGCGCTTCTTCCGCCGCATCCGCCTCGATCTCTGCGCTCCTGTCGCCGAAGGACATGCGGGACGGCAGCACCACGACGTTGTCGTATTCCAGTCCCTTTACCTTGTGGATCGTGGAGACGAGGATCTCGCCCTCGGGGCGCGTGGCACCGAGGAGGCGCTGCAGCTCGTCGCTGCGCAGATCCTTCAGGAATTCGACCAGCGTCGAGAGATAGGGAAAGACGGTCTCCTGTGCGCAGAGGTCCCACAGTACGGAGAGATCCGGGGCCATCCGGCCTCCGGCACGGGTTTCGGGAATGTCCGTCTCCGCGTGGAAGGCCTCCAGCAGGCGCGCCCGCAGCGGATCGGTTAGGGCCTGGTCCTGTTGTGCGATCTCGCGTTCGAGCAGATCCAGCCAGAGGGCCACATGGCGGAGCGAGCGGATCGCGATGTTGTCGCTGCTCTGCACAGTGACGACGGGGAAAACGCCGGAGAGGGCCCGGTGGACACTGGCCACCTCGTCGTTGGAACGGCACAGGACCGCGAGGGATCCCGGGTTCTCCGACAGGAGCCGCCGGCTGGCGGCGCGGACCTCTTCCAGCGTCCGCTCCCAGCTCCAACCCCGCGCATCGATACGCTCCACCGTCCCCAATGGCGCCCCGTCTACGGCGCGCAGCCGGTCGGTCTTGAGCCGCCGCGAAAGGGTCCGACGGCCGAAGAAGCCGTTGATCATCTCCTGGCTCTTCTCAACGATCTCCGGGCTGGAGCGGAAGTTGACGCCCAGTGTCAGCTCGGACAGGTCCGCGCCGCCGAAATCCGCCCGGAAGCGACCGAAGTAATGATCGGCGAACACGCCTCCGGCTTCCACCGCCGGGCGCCCCCAACCCACACGGACCGGCTTGCGGTTCCAGCGCAGGATGTCCTGATCGTCATCCCCGATCGCCATGACCCCGGCCCGGTCCCCACTCCCCGCATGCAGTGCATGGATGATCTCGTAGACCTCCTCGTTGACGTCCTGGAACTCGTCAACCAGAAGCGCCCGGCACTCGCCGGCCACGCTGGCCCTGAAGGCCGCATCCCGTGTCATCCTTCGGGCGAAGGTCGGCAGGAGCTCTTCGGGCTCGGACGGGGCCGTGTCCCCCAGATGGCGCATCGCGAGACCGTGGAAGGTATGAACCCGGACGCGGGACGCATAGGCCGCGTAGCCGAGCGAACGGAACAGGTCCCGAACCCGCTTGCGGATCTCGAAGACCACGGCACGGTTGAAGGCTAGCACCATGATCTCGGACGGTTTGACATGCTGCTCGCGGATAAGATGGACGATCCGGCCCACGAGAACCGAGGTCTTGCCCGCGCCCGGTCCCGCATTCACCAGCAGGTGGCGGTCAAAAGGGTGCTGCATCGCCGCCCATTGCGCCGGTTCCGGTGAGGTCCGGTAGAAATCGAAGAACTCCGACGCACGGGTCGCCCGGAGCTGGTCGCGCTTCTCGGCGAAGATCCCGGTCTCGTCCTCGATCTCGCCCAGTTGCTCGTCGACGAAGCCCTTGAGCGCATCCACGTCGGTGCAGGCAAAGTAGCCCGGCACGAACCGGTCCCGCGCGTCTTCGGGTAGGTTGGCATGGACCTCCATGCCGAAGATCCGCGTCTCGGCGAAGCGGTTGACGCTGTCGAGCTCCTCGACCAGATCGGGGTATTGCCCCAACCCCGGCACGCGCCCTTGCGGCTGCAGCACGTAGGACGGCGGCAACAGGTCGGGCGAGGTGCTCACGAGCCCGAGCGAGGACAGCAGGCGGATCAGGCTGGAGAGATCCGAAGCGTGGAAGGTCCCGGCGGGATGCGCCTCTTGCATCCGGGTGATGAGATCCGCGACCTCGAGGCTCCCGTCCTTCGGGCTCGGGGGGAACAGGCGCGACAGGGCTGCGGCCTGCGGCAAGAGGTGATCGAGACGCTGCGCCGCGATCCGGCCTTCGGCATCCGGGCAGCGGGCCTGCCAGTAGAGGCAATCGCTCTCCGGGTCGAGACCCTGCTTGAGGCGGATCCCGACAACCCGGGCCAAGGTGCGGAAGCCGTTGATGTAGCTGCGCCGGAACCGGTCTTCCCGCAGGATGAGTTCGACCTGTTCGCGGGACTGCTTCGGAAGTCTCCGAACCTCGGGATCGACCAGCCGGAACGGCGCCGGATCGTACCAGTCGTGCGGGTCGAAGCGGAACCTGCCCGTGCCGCGGAGCTCTGCGAGCAACCGGCGCACCGCCTCCGTCACCCGCTCCATCAGGGTCCGGATATGCGACTCGCTCTCGGACAGCACGGGCCGCGTCGTGTAATCGATCAACCAGACGGGCGTCAGTGCCTCGCGGCGTGCGAGGTCCGCGATCACGGACATGGCCACGTCGAGGCTCTCCATCCGGCAGTGGCGCCGGATCCGGGAGAGATTGATGACGGCCTTGCGTTCCCCGGAGTGCTCGTCGTCGTCACCGGTCCGCAGACCAACGCTGCGCAAGATCCTCTGCATCAGCTCCGGAAGTGCCAGCTCCCTCTCGCTCAGCACATTGGACGTCGCCTCCAAGATGGCCGCTGCGACCTTCCCCGCCAGGCTGTCCTCCTCGGACACTCGTTTCAGGCGAACTGGCGAGAAGCGGATCTTGAGCAGGTCCGGCACCGTGCCCGCCTGCAGGACATGCCCTGCCTCCTCCAACCAGTGGAGCGCCAAGCGCAGGCGCGTGGCATCGCCCCGGCGTTTCGCTGGTGTTCGGTACTTTTCGACGGAGAAGCCGTCCTGTGGAACAAAGGCTATGGGGCTGTCTCCAACCGTCTCGACCGCCTTCAGGATGTCCCTCTCGATCTCGTCGATCTGCGGCACCCGCAGTTCGTTCTCGGCCCGCATGCTCCGGATCGCCTCGAAATCCTGCCCCGAGTAAAGCAGCAGCGCGTCGAGACGGTCGAGCCCCGCCTTCTCGCGCTCCCTGACACCGCGCCCGATCCGGCCCACCTCCTGCAGGTAGTCCTCAAGGTATCCGGGAGAAGCCAGATGCACGACCCAGTGGATGTCGGGGATGTCCATCCCCATCCCGAAGGCCTTGGTCGCCACCAACACATCGAACCCGCCACTTCGGAAGCGGTCGTAGATGTCCTCGCGCGTGGCGCCATCGAGACCGGCGTGGAAGCTCTCGACCTCCTGGCCCGTCTCGCGCGTCAGCTGATCCGCTAGCGTGTCGGCATGAGAGCGGGAGAGGACGAATACCAGCACCGCGCTGCGCTGCCCGGTCTCCTCGACGTTCCTGCGAGCCGTACGTATGACCTTCACGACTTCCGGGATCCGCTCCTGCAGCGCCTTGCCGTCCGTCTCGAAGATGTTCCCCTGCAACTGACGCGTGCGAACACGGATATGAGCGCGCAGCGGGCTGACCTGCGTCGTAGGATCGGGACAGATCGCGAGCGGCAGCCGGTCCGGATCTTGCGACAGTTTCTCCAGCAGACCGCGCATCCGCCGACGGTCCGAGGCCGTGAGGGTCGCCGAGAGCAGCAGGACCGGCGTCGGTTCCGGTAGGCGGCCGGTCCGCAGCCGCGACATCAGGAAGCTGAAGGCGAAGAAGTAGTCGGGGCGGAACTCGTAGCCCCACTGGTTGATGCAATGCGCCTCATCGAAGACGATGTATTCCAGCCCGTCGTCCGCCTTGATCCGGCGCAGTAGCACATCGACGAAACTGGCCACGCGCAGCCGTTCGGGTGCCACGTAGAGCATCACGATCCGTTGGTCGAGAACGCCTTGCAGGACCTCGCGCTGTTCCTCGCGGGACTGGTCTCCGCTGAGGAAGTCCACGGATTCCTCGAACCCCTGTTCATGCAGGCGCAGGACCTGGTCCCGCATCAGCGCCCGCAGCGGCGAGATCACAAGAGTGAGCCGGCGGTTGCGCAGGCCCCGGGCCAGGGCCGGCACCTGGAAGAGCACCGATTTGCCCTCTCCCGTCGGCAGGGTGACGATCACGTCGGCCCGGCAGTCACGGATATGCTCCATGGCTTGGAGCTGTGTCGGCTTGAACCCGGTCACGGGGTTGGTGCCCGCCGCTCCAGAGGGCTGCCAGTGCGTCACCAGGAAGTGCTCCATCGCGGCCATCCCGGAGGGGGCCTCTTCCCGTTCGATCTGCAGCGGGGCGAAGACGGTCTCCAGTCGCCGGCTTTCCTCGCTGGTCCAGGGCGTGAGCTCGACCGCCAGCCGCTTGAAGGCACCTCCCGTCAGGTGCCGCGTGTCCTCCAGCCGGGGGTCGAGCAGGACGGGGACCCGGGCGCTCTCCTCCAGGCCGGTCTCGCGCAGCCATGGCCGCAGCCACTTGTCCACCCGCTTGTCGATCCCGTCGAGTACCATGGACGTGGAGATCTCACGCGGCCCGTCCTCCTGCCCCTCTTCCTGCGCAGCCCAGGCGGGGGCTTCCAGCGCGTACCACTCCTCCAGCGGGGCCGCATCGACGACCGGCTGGAGGGTGATCCCGGTATCCTTCGCCAGCGCGGCCCAGTCGCGCCACGTATCGAGACCGGCGACAAGGCAGTGCCCGTTGGCCGCTGCCCGTTTCAGGTGTTCTCGCCGGCTGCGATGCTGGGGCTGTTTCTCTCCCACGCCCAGCTCGGCCAGCGCCGTTTCCAGCAGGCCCAGCATCGTGCGGCTGCGGGTGCTGCCCACCAGCAGGATCGGCACCGTATCGCTCTCCGCGGGCAGGCTGCGCAGCGTCGCCAGCTGTTCCGACCAGTAGCCGGCCTGCGTCCGGGAGCCGGGATCGCGCACGGTGGTCTGGCGAGAAACCAGCAGCGGACTGCTCGTCCGCGGGCTGCCCGGTCCCCTTACCGGCGTTACCGTCTTCGGCACGGTGATCATGTGGAAGCTCCGCCAGCCTCCGCCCGTCTCCAGCTGGTCCGCTGCCGGATCCCGCACAGCCCAGTCAGTCCCGGCGGCGAGGTCCAGAAGGAGGGTGCTTTCGCGGATCGGGGTCGTCGTCAGAACCCCGGCGGGGGCCTGCGCGCGCGCGACGATCATCCGGGGCCCGTCGGGCAGCATAGCCTGCCCGGACCACGTCTCCGCCTGCGCCCACCAGTGCAGCGAAGCGGGGAGCGGAGAAGCCCGGCAGCCGGACTCCATGTCGGGCAGCGCCGTGGACCCATCGAGCGCGGCCTCCAGCCAGGGCAGCCGCTCCGTCAGCCAGCTCGGCACCATGTTGCGCCGCACGGAGATCCTCTGTGCCTGTGCCCGTTGTAGCACCGCCATCAACACCTTGACCACGGGCGTCCGCCGTTGCACCGCCGTCAGGTCGCCGAACAAGCGCATCGCCCGGATCTCGAGGAAGCCCGGATCGAGCGGGGTCTCCGGGTCGACGGGCGCGATCACGTATCCCGGTACCCAGTCCAGCAACCGCAGGAGCCGATCCGGCAGAAGCAGGGGCTGCTCACGATCGACCGCCTCGAGGACTGCGGGCGTGGCTCGGGCAACGGAGAGGTCGTCAGGCCCCGCATCCACGATCCGCGTGAAGAGCTCTTCCGTGGAGTTGCAGCGTCCAGTTAGGATCGCCTCAAACACGGAGGTATCGAAGCGCACGGCCTGTTGACGGAAGAGATCAAGAGCCGCGCGGGCATCGGCATCGGCAGTGTGATCCCCGCCAAGCGCATGAGACAGGGCTTGGGGCTCGAGCAGGAAGGCGACAAGGAGCGTGTCCCAAACGGGCGTTCCGGGCAGTGAAGGCACGGCCCGCAACAGGATGGGCCAGTCCCAACCTATCGCGTTGTGCCCCACCGCCAGCCGGGTCCGCGTCAAGGCGCTTACCAAGTCAGGCAGACCCTGTTGCAGGCTCCCGGCCAGGCTGCTGCCCTCGAGGCGCGTACTGCCGCGGTGATCGGCCTGTCCGAGCTGATGGATCCGCGCCCCGTCCGTCTCGAGATCGACCGCAAGCACGGTGGTCTCCAGCAACCGTCCCGCCAGCGCGGGCTCGTCTTCCAACGCAATCTCGATCGCCGAGGGATCGCGTGCCCAGCTCTCTTGAAGGCGTGCCTGATCCTCGTCGGAGAGCGCGTGATACAGGACGACGCCCGCATGCGCATCCCGGAACGCGAGGTCGCGCAGGTCACCGACCTGCAGCAGATCCTTTTCGAGTAGGGTCATCAGCCAGGACAGCAGTGGCCGGGGCACCGGCTTTCCCGAGGCCAGCCATTGCCGCGCGAAGGCCGCCTCATGCGCCCCGTCGCCCTTCAGCCATGTGGCCCGGAATCTCTCGGGGTCACCGGCGCTGCTCAGCACGGCCCAATCGAGCAGGGCAACCTTGTGATCCTCGGACAAGCGCCTAGCCTTGCCCCGAGGTCCCGAGACCTGTGCCCACTCTGCCCGGGGCGCGCAAATCGCCGCGAGCTGACTTGGCACGAATGTCGCCAGCAGAGCGGAGAGGTCGGCGACATCCGACATCGGATTGAGGGCCCCCACGAAGGCAAAAGGGCTGCCTTGCGCAGCATGGAGGCGGCTGGTGAGCTCCTCGGAGCTCAGCGCGGCAAGCGCTGTGGCGTAAACCTGCTGCAGGACCGCATCCTCCAGATCGGTGGGTGGGCCCTCCTTCCATTTGCGGCGATACCAGCCTGCCGCAACGATACGTCCGATCTCCTCCGTGCTGGCCTTCCCGAAGAGAGAGCGCCGGATCCGGTCCAGCTCCGTCTGACTGTCCGGTGTGCCCATGCTCGTCCAGTCCCGCCCGGCGACCGGGGTCCAGAGCACGGCAGCGGGCTTGGACGGTTCCCGCGGTGTACTGCCGACCTGGCACAGCAGCCTGTCTCCTTCCTTCAGCGTCAGGAACACTTCTTGATCGTTCGACAAGGCGGCCTTGGCGTGAAAGAAGATCTCGTCCTTTCGGCCCTCGACCTTCAGGAACCCGAAACCCCTCGTCCAAACGATCGTTTCGACCGTAGCAAGGAAGGGCATCTTCAAAAGCGCCTTCTCGGAAATGGAGGGCAGAAGCGGTTGCTCGGTCTGAGCGGCAAGTTCGGAGAGTGGCAATGCAGAATACTTTTTGGAAAATTACCAGTACCGAAGAGTTGCAGCTAAAATACAGCACCACAACAATAAAACGCTGAGTTACCCCCTGAAATTCGAAACTGATATAAGCTGGGCTTTGAAGTCTTCTGATCTTCGACGAGAAGGAGATCAGAGATGTCGAAACGGAAGCGGCACGCGCCCGAGTTCAAGTCAAGAGTCGCGCTGGAAGCGCTGAAAGACGTAGAAAAGTGGACTGTGCTGGCGAGCCGGATTGGCGTGCATTCCACTAGGATCCATCAAAGTCAGCTCAAACTGGAAAAGGCAGTTGTCTAGGAAAAAAGGGGCTATTCAGTCCATGCTTCCTGAGCGTGTTAGCGGTCTTCAACATTCACAGACATCTTGATCTTCACGATCTTGCCAACCCTGGCACAAATGAAGTCAACGTGCAGTCCTGCACTTGAGCTCTTGTCGAGATCGACGACAAAAGACGGCGCATCGAAAAAGTCTTCAAGCCTCAGCCGACCTTTCTTCAGTGTCGATTTCTTCAGAAACCCGGTCCGACGCCTGTTCGTGTCCTGCCGGCGAAAAATGAACTTGTAGTGGCCCTCCAGATCCTCGAAGTCATCCAAATCGTAGAGCGCAAGCTGCGCCCCGTCCCGCGCGCGAAATGCCAAGATGTTGCCAGTGCGCTTTGGATGCGCCGGCTTTCCCACCGGACGTTGATTGTCCGTGCACGGGTGTTTCGGCCAAGGCCAGCCAAGGTCATCAAAGAAGACGCGCCCGCCGTTGGGAGATTGATAGAAGAAAACGGTCTCACCGCAGACCGGGCAAGTTGCGTTTGGAACGATGTAGGACCGAACGGACCGAAACGGCGAGCTTTCTGAAGCCCGACCCTTTTCCTGATAGCCTCGACACCAGCCGCCATGGACATGGATGGGCGTCGGGCGCCCATCCATGTACCTGAATACAATCGGTTCTCCACACGTGTCGCATGTTGCCATCTCCAGAAGCCTATCCTGCCCTCACATGATGGTCATCAATCGCCGCGCTCCATGCGCGCACTCCAAGCTGCCTTGCCCATGCCCCTGCGATCGACCCGGCTCTCCATCGCCAGTGACGCTTGGACCACCATTTCCTTGCGCATCCGGGACGAGAACTGTCGTCCAACGCGTCCCGCCAGCAGCTCGAGTTCCCGGATCATTTCGGGCCCTTGATCCAGGCTCTCGACGTAGCGGCGGAAGTGCCGCAGTTCGCGTTCGATATATCTTTCGGCCTCCTCATAGGCCCCGTCCCGGTTCATGCGTGCCGCAGTGGTCACGACATGAGCGCTCCACGTCCGAGCAACGATCGCCGCGATCTCGATGTCGCGGGACTGGGCCTTGTTGGTATCCCCACCCACGGCAGCGAGTCTGACCCGCACGGTGTCCGCTTCGAGCCTGGCGCGATCGTCAACAGCGCGTCCACTGGCGGTCAGCTCGAATGCAAGCTCGTCATTCTGCCGCGCCTTGGGACAGGTGATCTTGAAAACGGCAACCCGCTCGATGTCGTCTTGAACCGGCCCGAGAGGAACGAGCAAGCGACCGTCGCGGCTCTCGGATCCTGTTCTTCCCAGCACCTCGACCCGCACGCTCGCCGGTACAGTGAGTGCGATCTGTGCATCATCCACGACAGTCCCGAAGATGTCGTCCAGTTCGCCCAGAAGCACAGAGGAGATCTCGCTCGTCAGTTCCGCATCGTGGAGGCGTCCGCCACCGCTCTCGGCAATGCCCCTCAGCAGCTGCTCGTCGTAACCGTCGCCGATGCCAAGGCATGAGGTCAGGACGCCGCGCATCCGGAGCTCGCCTGCGTGCTCGCGAAGCTCTTCAGGGTCGACGATGCCTTCGTTGGCATGACCGTCACTCAGGATGATGACACGTGGAGTCATCCGCGGGTCTTCTTCGGCGATCCTAGCGGCGCACTCGACACCGGCGAACCATCCCCCCGACAGGAGCGTCATGCCCCGCGTCTGAAGACGCGAAATCTCCGACCGAATGCGGGCCGCGTTGTCGGTCGTCACCGCCACGCCATCGAGATGAACGAGGACATCTGACGCAAAGGACACCACAGTAAGCCGATCCCGCTCCGTGAGGCGTTCTGCAAGGCCGAGGGCCGCTTCCTTGGCCGCCTCGAGCTTTCCGCCCCCCATCGAACCGCTGGCATCAATCACGAGGGCAATGTTGAGGGGTGCGCGTTCTGCCGGGCGACGGTCATCTTTTCGGTGAGCCTTCAGACGGGCGACGAGGTAGCGCACAGAGTCGCCGCCCTCCCAGAAGAGTTTGCGGTCAAAAACGGCGGCGGCGGTGAAATTCAAATCAGTCATTTCTTGCTCTCCCGGTAAGAATGGCGCGGAACTGGTCCGCGAGCTGTTCAAAAAGGACCCGCTCGCGAGCCTCGAGATTGCCGCGCACGGAAAGTTCGAGATCCGGCGTGACCGAGATCCGCGTCCAGACCGCCCCTCGCGAGCGCCTCGGCGCCGGCGCTTCGAGCACCTTCTCCAACTGCAAGATCAGCCGCTCGATGCTCGCCAGTTCCGCCTGGCGTTCGTCGGAGCGAGTTCCTCGATAGGACTCCGTCGACGGCTTGCTGAAGCGAGGTTCGAAAGACGGCCGCTCTGACGCGCTCGAAAGGGTCTTCTTCGCGAAAAAGTCCATCGATCGCTGTGGCTGTTCCTCGGTGGCGCTTCGTGTCTGGATCCGCCTGAGGTAATCGCGCGCCGACCCAGTGGAAGCCGTTGTAGGGCCTGCCTCGAGGGCCCACTCTCGGATTTGATCTTCCGCCGCCATCATGAAGCGACGCCCGATCTCAGAGAGCGATAGCCCGTGCAGATCTTTGAGCGCCCGAACGGCAAGCGCACGATATGCATTGCTGGCGGGGTATCGAGCGCCTCGCCCAGGCTTGAAGGGTGGAGCCAGAAGTCCTTCGCTGACCCAGGACCTCAAGGTACGTGCCTCGACCCCGGTACGCTCGCTCAGTTCTTCGAGTGTGAGTTCATTATCAGACATAGCGACGATGTAGGCCGATTAATGCGACATGTCAATATGTCATATTTTTGAGTTTCGATCTCGATCAGGCTGCTACGCATTCTAAGCATCCGACAACGGCTCGGGGCGACGGAAATCTTGCGAGAGCCAGGATCATTCCGTGATCTCTGTCGCGAGCTTGGTCTCCAGGAGCTGCTCCTCAACGAGGACGTAAATGTCATCCGGCGGTGTATTCAGAGAATGGATCATCAGTCCCGGATCAACTCCCATCTCGATGAGATACCGCATCGTCTCCCCTGACTGTGCTGGATACCCTCGACTGCCAGAAAGACGGGCATATACCCCGGCGTGTCATAGTAATGCTGGCGAAGACCAACAGCGCTCTCATTCTGCCCAGGATTGCATTGCCGTCGTCGAAGGCCTGCTCGATGAGAGGCTGCTGCTTAGCGATCTGTTCCTCGAGGTTGCGCAACTCCTCAGTCTTCTGCGTGAGAACGCGAAAGACGGCACCTTCCCCCGCGGTTCCCGAGAGCTGTCCCGTCTTCTCCTGATTGGCTAGCGCTTCGAAGGCCTCGCGCGCGCTGCACTTCACGTCCAAGCGCCTAACCCGAAAGCGCGATGTCGTGTGCCTGTTCCAAGGCCGTCTGGTAGTCTTGAACGGTTCTCGCCAGATGCTGCTCGACGGCAGCGGATCCTGCGAGCGCGGCCGCGTTCAGCCAGCTCGACATCGCGATGATGGCGAGGGACCCGACAATCGTCGAAATCGTCAGCCCGATGAACCCTCCCGCACTTCGCATCGACGGGAGGAGCCGAAGCATGTAGCTCCAGAAGACAAAGATCCCGACGGACACGGCCACCGAATAGGCAACGGCGGCAAAGAAACTCATCGCCCCAATATCCTCCAAGAGCGATGTGACCCCCAGATAGGTATAAATGCCCGATGCGATGGCGAGCACACCAAGAGCGGCGGGTGTGAACGTGTCGAGCCAGACTAGGTGCCCCTCCAGCTCCTTGGCTGTCCGAAGGCCCTTTGCTTCAGCGGCAGTCATCTTATCTTGACGTTCAGACATCACCTGGCCATTTCAAAATCATTAGCCCCAACAGAAGTAACCGCTTTCCGAAGAACGGCGTGCTGGTCCGACCGACGACAGCAATTGTCTCTTTCTATTCCCAGGAGCCCCGCACCCATCGATTGTCGTGCTATCTTCTTTCCGGTCTGCCGTTCGCTTGGCGGCATGCACTCACCCCAACCCTACGAACTAGCAGCAACTGGCCTGCCCGAGTCTCTGGCGGGCACCTGCCGGCTCGAGACTACGATACCTTCCGCCGGAATAGCGCGCGCAATCAAGCGCATATCCATTGGCGACAAGCGCTGCGCCAAGATCGATGTACTCTCTGTCGACTTTGACGAAGCAGACGCCGACCCACCGGTCATAAGTGCGATCGCCATTCAGATCGCAGGTAATTTCTCGACCGCGAATTGCGCGTTGCATGAAGGCCTTCGATTCGCGGCCGTACCGGGCTGACAGCTCTGGCGCATCAACTCCATTCAACCTTATCGGAACTCCGGCGACGACGATCGTGTCGCCGTCACGGACGTAACCAGTTCCAGTCACCCGATCGCGTGCCAGTACGGGATGTATGGCAATCAGCAATGCGATGAACGCGATCGAAACGTGGAAGGATGCCGGAAGGATTCCGCGCAGGAGTGCCTTGAATGTCCTTGTGTCGTGATACTGCACGGATCTGCCCTCGCTCACGCACTCATCGCCTTAGTCTTCCTGCTTTCCTGCCACAGAAGCCAGACCAGGGGCTTCATCTGGGCTTCGCCGAGATATGTCCGAATAGAGAAGATCGGCATGCGTCGCGCCTCGGGGTCCACTCTGAGGAACCAGCCAGGTTCTGGTTCTGCCTCGTCAAGGCTCCCAGCCCAGACACCATGTTCACACCCGAGATAGCAATCTCCACTCTCATGCAGAACACGGTCGCTGGCGATCCAGCGCAGCAACCGCGACGCTTCCTGGTCGACAACGTCCAGAAAGAACGACAGTCCACAACTGGATCGCTCGACCAAACGTTCAAGCGCGTGTGCGCAGAATGAAATCCGATCGATCGCGAACCGGATCAAGGTTCTGCCACTGGTCACGACGAGACGCGTGTAGACGAGCTGAGGCTCGCTGAATAGATCGACGCCATCCGAACGCGTCAGTACGTTCCGCACGTTCCTCAGAACGAGAATGATGCTCTTGAGGTCCGGCGTCATTGCAGCGCGCACCACGCCCGCACGGTTGCGAAGACGTCTTGCAAGCCGAGTCCTTGCCTTCTCCCCTAGGGGGCGGCCCCTAAGCTCGGAGATGATTTCGGAGATTTCGGCCTGTTCCCGTTCCGCGCACTGCATTGCCTGCCGCGCGAGGCCGCGTTTCAGGGCTTTTCGGAGTGATGCACTGACGGCCGTGTCCTTGTGGCTGTTCATCTCGAGTCCCTCAGATTGCACTTGGTCGATAACTTCAATCTATGCGACCTAGATGTCAGAAACTGTCATGGGGGCAGAATGTCTTTCCAGAAAGCGTCCGACCTGCTTCGCCTTGCAGAACTTGCAGCGTCACGATTCCTCGGCGTCGGGCTCACCGACATCGAACAGATCTTCGAGGTGGATCGGCGCACGGCGCAACGCATGACGAAGGCACTCGAAGACATATTTCCCCATTGTGAGACCCGAACCGACGAGGAAAGGCGCAAGTATTGGAAAATCCCTGCCGCGGATCTGAAGCTCGTCGTCTCGCAGGGCATCCGGGACTCCGAGCTCGCGGCCATCGACATGTCAATCCGACGAGCGGAACGGGATGGCGCGGCTGACGAGGTTCGAAGCCTGCGAAGCCTGCGTGACCGTCTCCTTGCAGCAATGCCTGGACCTCACGCCAGACGCGCCGAGGCCGACGCGGAAGCCATGCTCGAGGCCCAGGGCTTTGCCTCGCGCCCGGGGCCAACGGTGCGATCGGATCTTACTTTGCTCCAGACCATCTCGGCAGCACTCAAGGGGCCATTTCAGCTCTCGATCCGCTACAAGGGTGCCAACGACATCGAGGGCAAGGAGCGATTGATCGAGCCACACGGCCTCCTCCTCGGAACGCGTCGCTACTTAGTCGCCCGGCCGGCGGGTGGCGACGGCAGTATGCGCCAGTTCAGACTTGACCGAATTTCGGAAGCAAGACTGCAGCAGAACTCCTTCGCACGAGATTCCGACTTCGACATTGCAACACATGCGAGTCGGGCGTTTGGCTCCTATCACGCCGAGATCGAGTACGGAGAAGTCGTCTGGCGTTTTCGACCGGCGGCCGCAGCCGTCGCTCGGGAGTTTGTCTTCCATCCACTGCAGGAACTGACGGAAGACGAAGACGGTGCGCTGATCGTCCGTTTTTCCGCTTCCGGCCATCTGGAAATGGCCTGGCACCTTTATCAGTGGGGCGACAGCGTCGAGGTGCTGAAGCCGGACACGCTCCGGGAGATGGTGCAGCACCACCGCCGCGGCGATTTCCCATCATTCCCATGATTGAGGATGCCGTCACTGCCTGGATGAGGCATCACGTGCCCACGGATCGGTGCAAAAGCTGAAGTGGACTGCTTAGTGAAGAGGCTTTTCGGTCGGGTGCAGCACAAGGCCCTTCTGGCTGCCGCCGAAGCTGTTCAACCAGGGACAGTCACAGACATTGGTGCGGTAGCTCTCGCTACAACCGCCATGTTCTGGCTATGACCCCAGAACGATTCTTGACCCAAAGCCTCCCTTGCTCTTGGTTCAAACGACGAGGTTCATGGGCTTGCTACAGAGCATGTAGATGAAGACCAGCTTGGCACGAGACCTGATGTCGCCTCCAGACCGCCCAGTGGGGCGGTTAGGATGCCTCCGGCATCATGTCTGATTTTGTCACCCAGCAATGCAAAGGTTCGAATCGCTGGCCACTGCTCCTAACGGAATGGGGAAACAGGAAGAGTCCGAATTGATATTGATCCAAGCCTCGGCTCGACTCACCGAGCCTTGTCGGAGGCAGTGTCTTCGAAATGACGATCGTGAGCCTTCACACTCCAGAAGGCCTAAATGGGAGCGGTTGACATTACGCGCCGAAGGTTCTTGGCAGTTTGGCCCAAATGGACAGAAGAAGAAAGAAATCATTACGGCAGGCGGAACAAGCAGACGAAAAATGAATAATTTTCACCTACTTGGTTGAAGTCTTCAGTGGAAGATGGAATCGATAACCAAACAGACTCTTGGGAGCATTACTCGAAGTAGATGGTTACGTTTCGGCAGAGTTCCGCTCCGCGACCAATTCCACCAATCTCGATTGAATCTAGCTGCAGCCCATGTCCCTAATACTGACGACGATCTCTGCTTTTCCGCGCGGCAAGACCATAGGGGAACTCATGGTTCTCGTGGGCGCCGGATTCGCGCATGACAAGCGGGGCGCCGCTCTCGCCGAACTCGAAGAGCTGTCGCGCAGCGGCGCAATCGAGCGAGGCAGAGAAGCGTCTGGCGACGACGACCGCGACTGGCACTCGGAAGTTACACTGGAAGTGGGACCCCAACCCGAGATCTCTGAGACGCAGGCGAACGTCATCACACTCGACTATGGAATGCGTTGCGGCAAGGCCAAGATCAAGGTCCGGCGCGCGCTTCTCTACTACGCGCTGAGACGGCTCGGGCTCGATACCGACCCGTCTGCCAGAAGACCGCAGGATCAACAGATCGTGCTTCTCAACAGCGAGGTCTTCCATGAAGTTCATGGATAGAATCTCCCGTCTTCTGGGGCGTGGCATTCAATTGGCGCCTGAACCGGAACGTCATTCTGCCGACTCCGCCCAGATCCCACCGATCCCGGATCGACGTTCGGAGAAACCCGCCGAACCACCCGGTTCCGCTCGCATTGTAGCTGTAGCGCAGAACGGTGCGGCTCCTCGTGAAGGAGGACCCGTCGAGCCAAATAGTCGGGAAACTCAGACTGATGCGCTTGAAGTTCGAGGACCGTTGACACCGTCTGAAGTGCGCATGATCCTAGCGGGAGCGATGGACAGCCTCGCGCAATTCGCTGCATCTCCTCGTCTTCATGCCACGGACGCAAAGGGGGACACACCGCTCCACATCGCAGCACGCCTTGGAAATCTTGCGCTTTGTGATTTGTTCGTTGGTTCGGGTTCCGATCCCCGCGCCCTGAATAACGAACGGCAAACACCCGCCGACATCGCTCTCGAAGAGGGACACAGTCTCGCCGCGCAACTTCTGTACTCGCTTGTTGGCGAACCGCTACAGCCGGAACAGCTTCAAGGGGTTCGAGGGATTCCGAATGCCGGTATGACCGCAGCTACGCTCGAAGGCGCTTCCAGGGCGATATCTCCGACTGCAGGCGGATCGCCGCGAGATGATGCAGTTCTGAGGGCACGCGACGGGAGCTCGAACTCATCCTGGTCGGACGAGCGGGTCCAGCGTCTCAAGACACTCTGGGCCGAAGGCCAGAGCGCAAGTCAAATCGCGCGAGAGCTGGGTGGCGCAAGTCGCAATGCCGTCCTCAGCAAACTGTTTCGTCTCGGAATGCTGAACAAACCGCGCCCCGGCGTGGATTCACCAGAAGATCAACAGATACTCGTCGAATCCGACGACCTTTCGAACCCACCGGAAAAACCTGACGAATCCGCACCCCAGCCTTTCACTCATGCCGATGAACAGCTGTCGCAGAACATTCACGCCAAAACGCTGTGTCAATGGCACGCCGGTACGTTCTGGACTGGCGAGAGAATCGAGATTCTCAGACGGATGTGGTCGGACGGTCGAAGTGCCAGCGAGATCGCAAAGGCATTTGGAGGAGTTCTGACACCCGGTGCAGTGCTGTTTGAACTCCACAGACTTGGCATACATGAGCGCCCCAGAGGACAAACTGAACCGCTCGAGAATGCCCTCCCGGATTCCTTGCCAAAAGCAGAGTCGTCGCCCCCTGTCGAGCTTGCAAGAGATAGCGCGACATCAGGCAATCCGGTGCAGATGGCAGAACTCGAGGATCAATTGAGTTTCGAAGCCGAAGAAGAACCGGAAGTATTCTTCGACAAGACTGCAAACCAGACGGCCTCAGGAACATTCCTCGCGGTCCTTAACTCATCGCCGGCAGTCTTGGATAATGAGGACGCTGATTGGGAACTTGATCTTTCACCCGCACCGATCGCCGGAGAGGGCATCGGCTCCGGCGCTGCGGTGCCGACCGATCACGGTGGAGAAAGTGACTTCCTGCAGGTCCGGAACCGCGGCCGACAATCGTTCAAACGAGCAGTCGTCCAGACCAGCACACGGATGTCGATCGACCCGGACCTCTGCTTCAACTGGGCGGAAGAAATTCTGGCAAAGGGGCACTGCTCCCTCGACGATATCGACCGCCTCGTCGCCAGTTGCGAAGGGAATGGTGATCTCGAGGAACTGAAAACCAACCTCCAGCGCAATCTTGAAGCAGCTGAATTCAACTTCAATCAGGTTCCGGGGCACGATGCCGTTCTCTGGGACTCTGCCTCGGACACTTCGTCCGACGACCTTGCTGACGCGATCGAGGCAGCACTTTCACGTCAGACGCGGCTGCCTGGCACACAGCGTTTCGTCATGGAGAAATCAGAAGAGCTGCAACTGCTTGAGCCAATGATGCGGGCCAAGCAGGAACTCCAGCTGGGCATCCTTGCCTCCAAGACCGCTGTCGAAACGATCCTCGAAGTCATGGACAGAGTCCGCGACGGTTCGCGAGACCCCGGCTCGGTCTCCCTGAGAACCATAATTCTCTCGCGCCCGGGCCATGCAGAGACGTCCGAAGTATTGGCCGCCGCGGACGCCCTGAGGTCCTGGCACACTACCGGCCGGGTGATGGACGGCAAACGACGAAGAGAGGCACTTGCTGCGCTCGAGGCATTGGATCTCTCTCGGGCATTCCAAAAGGAGTTGGTCCGCAGACTGCAACAGTCCCCAGCGTGCCAAGCCGAGGCCAGTCAGCTGGAAGCCGAAATACTGATCTCCGAAGCTGCTACCGAGCACCTAATCCGCGAGCATCTGCCTTACGTCCGGCGGTTTGCCTCGCGGAACGTGGAGGAAGGCGAGGATCCAGAAGACGTGTTCCAGGTCGCGTTTATGGGTCTGCAGCGTTCCACAAGGCGATTTGATCCCGAGCGTGGCTATCGCTTCCTCATCTACGCCACTTACTGGATGCGACAGGCCATCACGCGATGGCGCGCTGATGAAGGCGCGGCGATCCGCATCCCCGTGCATCGGAACGAGAAGATCACCAAGCTCGATCGCGCCCTCGAGAGGCTGGACGTTCGGGTCGGCGGTGCCGTCTCCGACCTCGAACTCGCCGAAGAGCTCGAATGGACAATCGACGAGGTCAGACAGTTCCGCAGCATCCCGCGTGAAGCCGAGTATCCCGAAAGCCTTGACGACTGGGACGACCTGCTACCCGAGCCTGCGGGAGTGGATGTCTTCGACGAGGCAGAAACCGAAAGGATCGTGACAGACGCACTAGCTGAGCTGCCGGAACGTCAGGCTGATGTGATCCGGATGCGCTTTGGTATCGGGCGCGATTCTGACATGACCCTTGAGGAAATCGGTCAGATCTACGGCGTGACGCGCGAGCGCATTCGTCAGATCGAAGCGAAGGGCCTTGATCGCCTTTCCCACCCGGGCCGCAAGCGCCGGCTCCAGGAGTTGCTGGGCTACGACAGCAGCCGCGGTTCAAAGGGTTCATCTTCGACCGAGCGAGAGCAGCATAGCCCAGCGGAACCAGTAGAAAAGAGTCAAGTACTTACAACTTGGTCCGAGAGTCGAGTTGATCGCCTCAGAGAACTCTGGGCAGCCGGTATGAGCGCAAGTGAAATTGCGCAGGAACTGGGGGAAACCAGCCGGAATGCCGTAATTGGAAAGCTGAGCCGCCTCGGTCTGGCAGACTCTGACAGGGGGCAATGCCAATGACCGTGAGAAATGCTCCCCCGCATGCCGGTTCGATGCTCGAATCTTTGCGTGGGCTCGGCTACGCGGCTCCCACCGCACTTGCCGATCTGGTTGACAATTCCATCGCTGCAAATGCACGCGACGTCGCCGTTCATCTTGAGTGGGCCGGTACAGAGAGCTGGGTAAGAATCGTCGATGATGGCGACGGCATGGACGACGCGGCTCTGGAGGCCGGCATGCGCCTTGGCGCTCGCGATCCGAGGGCTGAACGCGCCGCCACCGACCTCGGGCGCTTCGGGCTGGGCCTAAAGACGGCCAGCTTCTCTCAGGCTCGTCGCCTCACCGTCGCCAGTCGGAAGGAAGGTGGACCGGTCGTCTGCCTGCGCTGGGACCTCGATCTCATCGGTCAGGAACCCGGGGCCGATTGGCCGCTCTTCGAGGGACCGTCGCCGGGATCAGAGCATTTGCTTGCGCCGTTGGACCAGATGGCCCACGGCACCGTCGTACTCTGGGAGAAACTGGACCGTATCGTGACGGATGGCTTCGCGCCCACCGACATGATCGAGCTCGCGGATCGCGTGGAGGCGCATCTTGCGATGACCTTCCATCGCCTCATCGATGGCCAACTGCCCATGCTGCGCCTCTCGCTCAATGGCCGAGGATTGAAGCCTTGGGATCCGTACCTCCTCGGTCATCCCGGCAAGGCGCTCGAAAGCCCCGAGTATCGGATCCTCCACACCACCGGTGTGACCGTGCAATGCCATGTCCTTCCGCATCGCGACATGCTCAAGCCTGCCGAGCAGGAAGCGGCGGCGGGGCCCGGAGGATGGACGCAGCAGGAGGGCTTCTACGTCTACCGCAACAAGCGTCTCCTTCTCGCTGGGGGTTGGCTTGGCCTCGGCGATGGCGGCAAGCCATGGCCGCGCGATGAAGCTCACAGGCTCGCTCGTATCCGGCTCGACATACCGAACAGCGCGGATGCCGATTGGAAGATCAATGTCCTGAAATCGACGGCCAGCCCCCCGGTGCGCTTGCGATCCCAGCTTCATCGTCTCGCAACAGAAACACGCGACACGGCGCGGCGGGTCTTCGCCCACCGAGGACACGTGACCCCGGCCTCAGGCACGCGCCCGAACGCAGTCGCCGAAGCCTGGCAAGTGCGGCGTTCGGCACAAGGAACGTCTTACCGGATCGCTCGTGACCATGATCTTCTCGCCTCGATCCTCGATCGCGCCGGCCCACTCAAGCCCGACATCCTCGCTCTTCTGAGGCTGATCGAAGAGACGGTGCCCGTGCAGCGTATCTGGCTGGATACGGCGGAAGACAAGGAGACGCCGAGAACTGGTTTCACCGGAGCGGCCGAGAACGAGGTGATGGAGACCCTGTCCTCGATGTTTGAAGCACTAGTGAAGTTCCGCGGGCTCAGCCCGACCGAGGCGCGCGAGCGGCTCGGTCGCACGCCCCCATTCGACCGGCACCTCGACCTGGTTGCAGCCCTTGAAGCGAAAGACACGCAATGACGATTTCAAACCAGAAGGCCTTCGATTCAATTCTTTCCATGGCCCAGAACATGCTCCGCCTTGCTGCGGAACGCGCTCAGAGCCCTGTCACACCGGAAATGATCGAGAAGGAGCTGACCAAGCTGTCGATCATGATGGAGGATGATTTCGCCCTTGTTGATCGGGACGCGCTGGTTGACGAACTGATCCGCCGTTCAAGCCGCACGGTGGGCGAGAACGCCACCCTGTCGAGCGGTGAGGACCATGTCGCCTGGCTTGATGCAGAAAGGAAGAAGGGCTGGACCTATTGGCAGCGTTACTCGGAGTACATGGAAGCGCGCATCCCCTGGACGGCCCTCGATGCTCTCGACGTCGCCACTGACGAAGTCCTTTCGCAGCTCGAGGACCCGACCCGGGAAGGTGCATGGGATCGTCGCGGCCTGGTCGTGGGCCACGTCCAGTCGGGGAAGACAGGCAACTATACCGGACTGATCTGCAAGGCTGCCGACGCCGGTTACAAGATCATCATCGTGCTTGCCGGCCTGCACAACAACCTGAGAGCACAGACCCAGATCCGCCTTGACGAGGGGTTTCTCGGTTTTGCCACCATCGCGGATGCTGACGAGCTCCCAACAGTGGGGGTCGGACTGATCGACAAGGACATGTCGGTCCGTCCCAATGCTGCAACGAATCGGAGCGACAAG
Source organism: Sedimentimonas flavescens (assembly GCF_019264375.1). Lineage (GTDB taxonomy): Bacteria > Pseudomonadota > Alphaproteobacteria > Rhodobacterales > Rhodobacteraceae > Rhodobacter > Rhodobacter flavescens. Next base: position 144,392 of record NZ_JAHVAI010000008.1, read on the forward strand.
GGCGACTTCAACACGGCCGTTGCCGCGAAGATGAACGTCAGCCCGGAACAACGACCGTGGTTGTTCGTCGTCAAGAAGAACAAGACGGTGCTGGAGCGCCTGCTGCACTGGATCCGCAACCGTGTGGCCAATCACGTCGACCCCGTAACAGGTCGCAAACTCGTCACCAACCTGCCTCTCCTAGTGATCGACGACGAGTCCGATCACGGATCTGTCGACACCGGTGAAGATGTCGTGGACGAGTTCGGCAACCCGGATCTCGAGCACGAGCCCAAGACGATCAACAGGTTGATCCGGTCGATCCTCCACCATTTCTCGCGGAAGGCCTATGTCGGTTACACGGCGACACCCTTTGCGAACATCTTCATTCATGACCGCGGGGAGACTCAGGAGCACGGACCGGACCTCTTCCCCGCAGCCTTCATCACCAGCCTTGCGGCACCATCGAATTATGTCGGACCGGGCCGTGTCTTCGGATCAGCTTCCAGCACGCCGGAAGACCTGCCTCTGGTGCGCCGGCTTTCGGACGATGAGTTCCAGCCGTGGATGCCGCCAAGACACAAGAACGGCTACCGGCCACGATGGCAGGGGGAGGACCGTGTGCCGAACTCGCTCGCAGAAGCGATCCGCTCCTTCGTCTATGCCTGTGCCGTGAGGAAGCTGCGCGGACAGGGCAGCAAACACTCCTCGATGCTCATCCACGTTACCCGCTTCACCTCGGTACAGAACGCTGTGGTCAACCAGGTCGCAGAGTACGTGCGGGATCTGAAGGGCCGCTACACTCGCGGCATCGAGCTTGCGGCCCTCGAGGCGTCCATGCGCAAGGAATATGAAAATACCTTCCGACCAGGCATGAAGGGAATCCGCTCTGCACTCGTTGAAGGTGAAACGTTGGAGGATTTCTCTTGGGAGGACATTCGTACCGTCCTCCCCGACATCCTTTCCGACATTCGCGTGCGCGAGATCAACGGCACGGCCAAGGATGCACTCGACTATGCCGAGAACGATGGCACCGGCCTCAAGGTGATTGCCATCGGCGGCGACAAGTTGGCGCGTGGTCTGACGCTCGAAGGTCTCTGTACGAGCTACTTCCTTCGGACCGCGCGCATGTACGACACGCTCATGCAAATGGGGCGCTGGTTCGGCTACCGCGACGGCTACCTCGATGTCTGCCGCCTCTACACATCACAGGAAATGGTGGAGTGGTTCGGCCATATAGCCGACGCCGCCGAAGAGTTGCGCCAGGAGTTCGACAACATGGTCGCGGCCGGCGCCACGCCAAAACAGTTCGGTCTGCGGGTGAAATCGCATTCGGTGCTGACGGTCACCTCTCGGGCCAAGATGCGAAACGCTCGCGCAATGAAGCTGACCTATTCGGGCGACCTTCTGCAGACGATCGTGTTTCCCAACCGCAAGGACGACATCACGGCGAACTTCAATGCTACAGATCGGTTCATCAACGCACTCGGTCCATCGACGGATCTGAACGATCAGCATTTCGTTCCACAAGGTCAGAAGTGGAACGGTCACCTCTGGCGAGACGTACCGGCTCTGAGCGTCATCTCGTTCCTTCGGGATTACAGGACCCACCCCGCCAGCTTCCGGATCATGAGTCCGCTGATCGCGGACTTCATCGAGGAGATGAACAAGGATCTTGAGTTGACGAACTGGACGATCGCACTGATCGGCAAGGACAGCGGCCCGGATGACAAGCACCGCTCAGCAGGTGGTTGTTCGGTCAACATGCTCCAGCGCAAGCGCACGACTGAACATGCGGATCGATACTCGATCAAGACCCTGATCTCGCCTCGCGATCAGGCCATCGATCTGACCGAGGCGGAATGGAAGGCAGCGCTCGATCTCAGCCAGAAGACCTGGCGCAACGACACGGATCGAAACGAAGGCAAGGAGCCGCCCTCCGAACCGAGAGGCCCACAGATCCGTCACGTACTCGGGGAAGGCATCGCCGAAGCGGGCATTCCGGCTCGCCGGGAACGCGGCCTGCTCATGCTCTATCTGCTCGATCCCGAGGGTGCGGGTGTCGATGAACTGAGGAGTGCCGATCCCGTCGTCGCCTGGGCCATCAGTTTTCCGTCAAGCACTTCCGAGAGAAGGGTCTCCAACTCGAGGTACATCGCCAACAGCGTTCTATGGGGAGGCCTCAATGACTGGGTGGACTGAAGATGGGATTGCGCGCGCCTGGCGAGCGCTCGCACGGCAGGAAGCGGCGGAAGACTGGCGATTTGTGCATCTCACTGACGTGGGCGCCGTCTCGGTTGAGGCGGGGTGTCACTTCCCTCTCGGACGGGAGGCGTTGATCGTCTCCTTTCCGGGATCGTGGCCGGTGAACCCGGCAAAGCTTCCTGAAGGCAAGGGCTTCGACGTATCCTGCATCGAGGGTCAGTCCGCATTCGCAGGCAAGACGGCGATTGCTCTCGTCAGACGGCCGGAGGGCTCCCCCGACATCTTCGCCATCATGGTCGTTGATGTCTTGAGAACTCTGGAGGCAGCAGCCAACAGCGCGGGCCGCGATGTCATGGAGACCTTCCTCGAACGGGTAAGGGAGTGGCAGGCGTTCATGGCTCGAACCCACCGCCCTCTTTCGTCCGATGCACAGATCGGCCTGCTCGGCGAACTCTGGATGCTCAGGCTGCTCACGGACACCTCCCTCGGAGCCGGTGCTCTCGACTGCTGGCAGGGACCGTTGCGGGCTGCACAGGATTTCCACGTTCGGGGTGGCGCGATAGAGGTGAAGAGCACGGTCCGGACCGGGAGCTTCCTTGCGCGGATCAACAGCATCGAGCAGCTGGATGGCGACAGAGCTCCCATCTTCCTTTGCGCCTTCCGCTTCGAGGAAAATACGGACGGGTTCTCGCTTGTCGACCTCGTGTCTGAACTCCGCGAGAGGTTTGGACTGGCCGGAGTTCAGCGCGGCTTCGAGGCATTGCTCATGGTGATGGGATACCTCGAAGAGCATGCACTGCTCTACGGCCGAACGCTGGCATTGAAGGATGCAAGGACATTCCGTTCGGAAGGTGACATGCCGCGCCTCATGCGTGCCTCCTTGCCAGCCGCCATCCGTTCAGCCGCCTATGTACTCGACCTCGATGCCTTGGAAGTCCCTTCAATTGGGATTCCGGAGCTGATCAACGAATTTGGACTGGAATGACATGAGCCTCGAAGAGTTTCACCGCAACTTTCGATCCGACCTGCAGACCATCATCGCCGAGCGTGTGGAGGCCGGCGAAGGCCCATTTCCTTCGGATGAGCTCGTCTTTGCGGAAATGGTCATGGAGCATGTCGCAGAAACAGGGATTTGCGAGGCACCAACCGTTTGCCACTGGAGCGGCAAGGTCGGAAACGCCAAACTCCGCATTACGGGCTATGCGCTCAGTTCTGATGAAACGTCTCTCGACCTCTTCGTGACCCACTATTTCGGGACTGACGAGCTGAACGATCTCAAGGACTCGGATGCGACAGCAACCGCAAGCGAGGGCGTTCGCTTTCTCTTTCGTGCGGCCAGCGGCAACCTCGACGCAAGAATTGATCCGACCCATCCGGTCAGGGACCTTGTGGCAACCATTCGCTCTCGCTGGGGAGAAATCGACCGACTTCGTGTTTTCGTAATTACGGACGGCAAAACAAAGACCAAACGGTTCTCGAACAAGGAGGTTCACCAGAAGATGGTAGCTGTCGAGGCCATGGATATGGAGAGGCTGTTCCGCCACACCGAGGGCAAGCCTCGCGACGAACTCTCCGTCAGTCTTGTTCAGTCGATCGGTCGCCCGCTGCCTTGTGTCCATGTCCCCGATCCCGATGCCGACTATGAGTACGCGCTGACGGCAATTCCGGGACAGCTCATTCGCGACCTGTACCTGCGTTTCGGGACGCGATTGCTGGAAGCAAATGTTCGCACTTTCTTGGGGGCCAGCCGAAAGAAATCCGTGAACAACGGCATCGTCGAGACGCTCCGAAAGGAGCCGGAGCACTTCCTCGCCTTCAACAATGGCCTCGTACTTGTCTGCGACGAAGCGGCCTTCGAGCGGACTGAGGACGGGGACCTAGGCCTGTCTTTCCTGAAGGGGCTGCAGATTGTGAATGGCGGCCAGACGACCTCGACCATCTACTTCTCATCCCGCGACGATCGCACCATCGATCTCAGCCATGTAATGGTCCCTGCGAAGATCATCATCCTCAAGGGGTCGCAGGACGAAGCGCGCGAGAGACTTATCAGCAACGTTTCCCGCTATGCGAACAGTCAGAACGCGGTGAAAATGTCCGACCTGTCGGCGAACCGCCCGTTCCATCGAGAGCTTGAGAAACTCGCGAACGAAACGTGGTGCCCCGACGGTGCAACGCGATGGTTCTACGAGCGCGCAGCCGGCGCCTATAACGTCATGCTGCTCAGAGAAGGCACCACACCAGCAAAAAGGCGAAATCTGAAGGAGATGATCCCGCCGAAGCGCAAGCTGACAAAGAACGACATCGCCAAGTATCATGAAGCGTGGCGCTGCAAGCCGAACCAGGTCGCAATGGCTGGTGAAAAGAACTTCGCGGCCTTCATGGCTGCTCTCGATGACGATCCGAACATTGTGCCCAACCCACTCGATGCCCGCTGGTATCGAGCGATGATCGCCAAGGTTGTTCTTTTCAAGGCAATCGAGAGCATGATCAAGACCAAGGAAGCAAAGGAGGTGTTTCGCCAAGGATGGGTCAACATCGCAACCTACGTCGTTTCAGTGGTCGCTGACAGACTTGGCGACAGGCTCGACCTCGAACAGATCTGGATGCGGCAAGGGATTTCAGGTGGTCTGCGCGACCTGCTCTGGGATTGGGCCGTTGTCGTAAATTCAGAGTTCAATAGGATCGCTCCGGGTCAACAGTTCTCTGAGGTAGCAAAACGAGCGGATACGTGGGCAAAGGTGAAGAATGCTGATCTTAAATTGGATCGCAGCGGCATCCCGGAGCTTGGGCGATGACTCCTCTTGAAGCCACATAGGGAACGGAAGACGAAGAATGAGCGACGAAACAAAGGGAGCGTTTAGTCCGATTCATAGAACATTGCCTGATCCGAATGAACCGGATTAGACGCCGCCGGAAGACATTCCATCAGAAGAATAAATCAAAAAAGACAATTGTGAATAGACCGCGCGTGGTCACCTCCCAAGGTTGGGTCTCGCTTCAATTCAACCGCCGACTCTGGTCTCAGCTGGATGAGCATCGGGGGGCACAGCAAGGAGCATTGAGGAATTGATAGGCATAAGTCTTAACATCTCGATAGAGTAACACGTCGTCGGCAAGTCTTCACGTTTGATCGCTTGGGTGGCGGAAAGGCCTCAAGCAGTAAAACCCAATGCCGAAGCTAGTAGGGACGCCAGCTTTTTCGCGAGGAACGGCGGCACGGCGTTCCCAACCTGAACGTACTGCTGGGTCCGATTGCCCATGAACAGGTAGTCGTCAGGGAATGTCTGCAGGCGTGCAGCTTCACGCACCGTCAAGCTGCGGCACTGCGCGGGATCGGGATGGATGAAGTAATGACCATCCTTCGAGATGTGGCTCGTGACCGTGGTCGATGCCTCGTCCGCCAGCTGAACCCGGAAACGGTCATTGAAGACACCGCTGTGCCAGTTGCGGTGATCGGGGCTGAGCACCAGAGGAAAATCGGCGGCCTTCGGGCTGTAGCCACGGACAGTCCCGAACACGGCAGCAAACAGGTAGCGGCCCAGATCCGACGCCATGTGCCCGCGCGTCTCGTGCTGGGCGATCGCGCGGAGTTCTGCTCGCTCGATCCACTGGAGCAACTCATCGTTCGAACTGCCATAGCCATCCGGCAAACGTGTCGCCGCGCGAATGGTATGCGTATTGTCCTTTACTCGCTTGGAAACGGACAGGAACGCTTCGCGAAGTGCACGGTTCTCCTGGCCCTTGGAGATCCCGGCCAGCAGCTTCGCGGCGTCGAGGACTTCTGCTCGCCAGGCAGCCGCGTCGTCAAGCCCGCGGCTGATGCCGCTTCGCAAGGCGGGCATAGTTTCGATGACATCGCGGACGGTCCGCTCAATCCCGGATACAGCGATCTCTCCATCGGCAGCGCGACCTGCGAGATCCGAACGGATGCCGACGATGATCACCCTGTGGCGACGCTGCGGGACTCCAAACTCCTCGGCGCGCACGATGAAATCCGCGGGATGTGACGCCTCCTGCAGGCTGGCCTTGCCATCCTCGACCCGGACGGCACGAAGTTCGTAGTGATGGGCGTGACCTGTGCCGAGAGAGGACAGGTCCTCCATCAGCATCTCGAAGACAAGTCGGCTCTCGACTGTGGACGAAAGCATGCCCTTGACGTTTTCCATAACGAATGCGGCCGGGCGAAGCTTGTCGAGAACCCGGATGTATTCGCGAAAGAGATAGTGCCGCGCATCCTCTTCCGGGACATAGCCGACCTTGCCCTTCGACCGCGCCCGACCCACGAGGGAGTAGGCCTGACACGGCGGGCCGCCGATCAGGATCGTGTCGTCGCACCCCGACTTCAGTTTCTCGATGGCGGCATCGATCGCTGTTGCTGCGGCCTCGGTTCCGAGCTCTAGGCCGCGGGCTTCCTCGACGGCCAACTGCCAAGCAGACGCATCGACTTCCGACCAGTCCGGTTCAGAAGTTTCCCCCGCATGGAAATCGATGAACTGTTTCGGCAAGCTGCCATGACGCGACCGGCACGCGCGCAGAAACGCGCGCAGTGTCAGCGTCCGGTGCGCCGATGCCTCCTTCTCGACTGAGATGCCGATCCGGAACGGCGCGTGGCCATCCTCTACAAGGGATGCAAACCCCTCACCGAGTCCGCCGGGGCCGGCGAACAAATCAACGATGCCGAAAGTCGAAGGCAAATCAGACTCCTGACGAACTTCATTCAGCCGGTGTATACCAGGTTCAGGGACGAAAACCAGGACGCATGTGACAGATATCGTCGATCAGCAGACCCGGTCCCGAATGATGGCAGGGATCAGGGGAAAGGACACGAAGCCCGAGCTAGCGCTGAGACGGGCGTTGCACGCGCGCGGTTTCCGATTCCGGCTCCATTCTAGGGCGGTCCACGGTCGACCGGACCTCGTTCTGCCGAAGTATCGTGCCATCGTCTTCGTGCATGGCTGTTTCTGGCATCGCCACGAGAGTTGCCGTTACGCTACCACGCCATCGACACGCCAGGAGTTCTGGCAGGCCAAGTTCACTGCGAATGTCGCTCGGGACGAAGCAGTTCATGCAAAACTTCTGGAAGACGAGTGGCGCGTCGCAACTGTTTGGGAGTGCGCTCTTCGGAGGCTGGATCAGGTGAACGCCACCGCCGACCTTCTGTCAGCGTGGCTGCGGTCGAATGAGCGTCAGCTCCAGATCGGCGACGAGGAGTTATCTTCTGTCATTCGAGCGGATGTAATTTCAGTTCCTGACACCTAGCCATGCCAGAGTCCCCTGAACACCTTGGCGCCCGGCCCGTTTGGCGTATCAATGGCTTGAGCGGTTATGGAGTGAAAATGTGCTGAACCCGAGGGACGATACGGGCCGGGAGCTCGATGCGAAATTTACGCTCGAGAAGCTGCCGGATGGATTTGCCCTCACAGTGGAGTCTCGGGGCGGGTCAGACCATGGCCCGAACCCCAGCCGGAACAAGAATTACATCGATGGAATGCTTCTGCACCTGAAGCGCATGGCCGAGCATGACATGCGCCTCGACGAGATCCAGGTGGCTAGCGCGAAGGCGCTAGGGCTGCCTGAATCTGAACGCGTTGTCTGGCCTGAGGGCTACCCACGGCCACTTAGAATGGCTGCAGTGAGCGACTTCAATGAACTGCGCCTCGCAATCGGCCGCCAATCCGCCGCGTTTCAGAACACGTCGAACTCCACCGGCAATAACAGCAAGAGAATGAAGCTCATTGTGCGCTCGCAAGAAGCGGCCGCCATGCCAATGGATCAGCTCGAGGGTATCTTCACGGGACGCAACGGTGGGTCGGTTTGGACGGAAGCCCCAACGTCGGATGAGGAAGAGCTCCACAAGCGTGTGGCCAACGCGCGCCGCAAGGCAAGACGTTCGTCCGCGCAGGGCAAGACACCTCCTGAAGGACAGAATGACGTCAAGCGGGCGAGTGGTTCATCGGAACGCTTTCTCCGGGATCCGAACGTAATCGCGTGGGTGCTTGAACAGGCCGCCGGGTCCTGTGAGGCCTGCGGTGACAAAGCCCCGTTCCAGCGCGACGACGGCGAACCGTATTTGGAGGTACACCATGTGCGCCCGCTGGCAGAGGGCGGGCCAGACACCGTCGACAATGCGGTTGGCTGCTGCCCGAACTGCCATCGCCATCTGCATCACGGCTCAGGACGGGGCAATCTCAGGCAATCCCTGCTCGAGCGCCTCGGCCGTCTGAAGGACTGGCCGCAGAAGCCCATCGCCTGACCACGGTCGTTCCGTTCGGCACAAACCGCCTGCTCATGCAGGCCGCTGTGCTGGCGTTGACGTTGTCCGTAGGCGTCGAGCCGAAGAGGTGGGTGCCATCCACGGGCACGACGAAGCGGTATTTGGCGGCGTCTAACGCGCCTTGGTCGTTGCAGTCCGCCTCGTTGAGGCCGATCTACACACCCGCCCTGCTCATGCATCACTGCGTAGTCGGTCAACATCTCCACGACCGCCGCCTCCGGCAAAAGGGCCATTTCCTCGGCCGACTGCGCCTGAAACTCTCGGCTGCACTCAACGACCGGCGGACACGCACCGAGGCCAGCGAAGTCAGAAGCGCCCGTCGCGCAACATTAAGGTCCTGTCGGCTCACCTTGCGTTATCAGACAGGGATCGTGACATCCGGGGACGAGGTGACCTTCCCGAAGCTGTTCGTGAGCGACGCAAGCGGAAAGATCGGGCTCGTCGGCTACCCAGAACGCGCGCACCCTCCGACGACGCGGGCAAGCTATCGCTCCCGTGCCTTTGCCCTCACGAAGGCGATCGTCCACTTCCTCGTCGATCTTGGACCCACCTGGAAGCCTCGCGAAGCGTCTTTTGTGCGGGCACGGAATTAATTGTGTGACATCCGATCGGCGCATAGGCTTCGTTTGCACATTGATGCGTTTGGCGATGAGCTGACGACAGGAGCATATGTCGACGATCGAGCAGGAATACTGGACCCTGGTTGAGGCGGCGGCCTGGGTCGTCTTTCGGGACATGTCGCTTGTGGCGCAGTTCGCGCCGCCGAACGAGGAAGACTGGAAGGCCTTCATGTTCTACCCGTCGATGCGTGGAGAGTATCCCGAGCGCGGCAGCGTCGGCGATCTCTTCAATGCTCTGCAAAGTGGTCACCTGGTTGCGTTCGGGCGTCGCTCGACACCCGATGCCGCCTTCGAGGAGATCCCTCGCATCGAGTGGAGCGATCTGATCCACGATGTCGAGGGACCGTATCGTCGACTCGCGAGCGGTCAGAAGGTGGTACCCTGGCTCGGCATTCGGGTCCTGCGGGCCGATACGGAACGTCTCTGGCGTCGCCCCAGCGAGGTGCAGGGTCGATCCCGGTTCGACAAGGCGTGGTTTCAGCGAACCTACGCAGAACTCCGAACAAAACAGCCGGGTCTTTCGCAGAACGAACTGATCTTGGAACTCCAAGGGGCATTCCAAGACGAGACTGGCCGGGAGCCCCCCTCCCGGACAAGCATCCAGCGCTACATCAAAGATCTCTAAGGCGTTAGCTCGGCAGCAGCCCAGGTCCAGGTGGGCCGATCGCGGGCTGACGGGCCAGGTCCTGGTCACCGATATCCTCTGCTGTACCGCAAGAGGATGCTTCGATGGGCGAGCCCCGCCACAGCCAGCACGACGATGACACAAGCGCCACGCAGGATCCCCTGCGCGCGCTGGTGCGTCTGTTGGCGCGGCGGACCGCCGAAGAGTTCGTTGCCTCCGCGCGGCCAGACCTGACCGAGGAAAACCCCAGCGATGCGTTCCCGCCCCGCAACCACCCCTGAACAACTGCTCACCATACCCGAAGCCGCCGAGCTTCTGCGGGTTTCGATCAAGTCAATCCGCCGCTGGATCGAGAGTGGAGAACTGTCCGCCGCAAAGCTCGGCAACCAGTGGCGCATCCGCCCCCAGGACCTCGATCGCTTCGTTCGCGACCGGTTGGAGCGTTGACCATGGAAGGCCAAGAATGTCCATCCACGACAATGCCTTATCGGAACGTCGGGACAACGGACCCGAGCAATCGGAGCCGGATTGTTGTGCTACGTTGTCCCGAAGAAGACGCCCTGACCACCCGAGTTTGCCCGTGTCCATCGTTGACCAATGTGGAGCCTGCCCGATGACCTGCCAACCCAGTGAGAACCCGTTTGTCAGCCCCGAGAGCCTGATGATGAGCCAGGTCCTGACCAAGCTCGATGAGCTCCAGATCCCGGCCATGCGGTGTCGCGATCTCAAATCCGCGGTGCGCAGCGTCTGCCGCCTGATCGATCGCGCGCCCGAGGAGGTCCCGGCCAATATCAACTGGGTGCAGATCCGCCTGCGCCGTATCCATCCCGTGCAGGCTGGCATCTCCGAGAAGCGCCTGAAGAACATTCGCTCGGACGTGCTGAAGGCGCTCGAACTCTGCGGCGCATCGCGCGCCCGGGCAGACTGGTTGCGCGAGCCGTCGACCGAATGGGCACATCTGCTCGAGAGCGTGCCCACCAAACCTGACGCCTGGAAGCTCACACAACTCGCCCAATTCTGTACGGCACTCGGTGTTCAACCTGATGCCGTCGAGGACGCGCATATCGCCGGCTTGCTAGCGGCCCTGACACGCGAGACTTTCACGGACAAGCCGGAGGCCAAGGTGGGCGCCATCGTCTCGGTCTGGAACCGTCTGCACAAGACACTGCCGGACTGGCCCTCGCCGCCCCTCACCTATCCGCGCCAGAGAGAGCCCTGGACCTTTCCGCTGGAGCGCTTTCCAGAAAGCTTCCAGACAGATGTCGAGCGTTGGATCGACCGCCTCGCCAATCCCGATCCGTTGTCCGGCGATGGCCCGGCAAGGCCACTCCGACCGGCGAGCATCGAGCGGTGGCGCTTCATGATCCGGGAGATGGCCTCCGCAATCGTGCGCGGCGCCTCCATTTCCATGGAAGAGATGCACGATCTCGGCTGCCTGGTCGATCTTGATCGGATCAAAGCGGGCCTGCGCTTCCTGCTGGACCGTTTCGGCGGCAAGCCGACAGAAGCGATCCACGGCCTCGCAATCGGGATGAAGTCCCTCGCCAAGTATCACGTCAAGGTCGACACCGAGCACCTCGAAGCGCTTGCAGGCCTCTGCAAACGCCTGAACCTGGACGTCGACGGTCTGCGGGCCAAGAACCAGGCGCGGCTCGAACAGCTCGAAGATGAGGAGAACCTCGCACTCCTGCTGGATCTTCCACGCCAGCTGCGTAAACGCGTCGAAGGCCGCGATCTGCGCGAGCATCGACACGCCCTCATGATCCAGGCCGCGCTCTGCATCGAGATCCTGCTGCACGCACCCATGCGGATGGGTAATCTGAGCCGCCTCAGCCTCGAGCGACACATTCGCCGCGCTCGGGTCAAGGGTGAGGCCTGCCTCCTGATCACGATCCCGGGCGCGGAGGTGAAGAACAATCGCGACCTGTCCTTCGAACTGACGGGCGACGCGCTCGAACTGTTCGACCTCTACATGAGCCAGCACCGCCCCGTTCTGTTGCAGGAGCCCTCCGAGTTCCTCTTCCCGGCACGGGACGGCAGCCCCAAACGCGTGCATGCCCTGTCGGCACTGATCAAGAAGACGATCCATGAGCAGACCGGCCTCGACATTCACCCCCATCTGTTTCGGAGCATCGCCGGAAAGATCCACTGCATGATCCACCCCGGCGATTTCGCGACGCTTGGACACGCCATTGGCGACACTCTGCAAACCGCCATGAAGGCCTATGCGCAGTTCGAGCAGAAGAATGCCGTCAAGCACTACCAGGCCTCAGTGACTGCAGCGCGCCAGCAGTTGACCAAGAAGAGGATCGCACGTGGCTGATCATCTCCAACCCTTCGAAGACCCTGCACGCCGCTGCCTGCAGCTCCAGTTCTGGCCCGAGGCCGATCGTCGTGCCTGGGATGCCGCCTTGGCTGCCGGCGATCTGCTCGAAGGCACCGTTGGCCCCGGCCATCACTGGCGAGAAGAGACCCGAGAGAAGTATCGCAAGGGCTATGGCCGCTGGCTCACCTACCTGATCCGGGCGGGACTGATGTCAAATGGGCAACGTCCCGCCGAGCGCGTGACAGCAGAGCATGTGCGCGGCTACATCACGGAACTCCATGCACAAGAACTCGCCAGTTGGACGATCTGGGGGCGTCTGGCAGAACTCCTTGCCGCCATACAGGCCATGGCGCCCGAAGAGGATTTCCGGTGGCTGCGCAAGGTTGCTCGGTTCCATGAGCAAGGCACCGTAGATCGTCGCAACAAGCTGCAGCGGCTTCAGCCGGCGCACGAGATCCTCGACTGGGCCCTTGGACGCATGGACGAGGTGACACGCAATCCCCCAATGCGCGATGCCGCCGGGGCCTATCGGGACGCGCTGATGGTCGCCCTGCTCAGCATTTGTCCCGTCAGGCTTGGGAACTTCAGCGCGATCGAGATCGATCGCCACCTGCAGCGCGACGCATCGGGGTACCGTCTGCGTTTCGCCGGGCCCGAGACGAAGACCGGCCATCCGTTTTCTGCACCAATCGCTGATACCCTTACCGAGCAGATCGATCACTATCTCACTGTCGTGCGGCCGATCCTGCTCGAGGGAAGGGAGAACCCACGGCTTTGGATCACACGTTACGGAGCCCCGATGAAGCCCAAATCCATTCACGCCGCGATCACCCGAACGACCGAGCGTGCCTTCGGACGATCGATCAATCCGCACCTGTTTCGCGACTGCGCCGCCACCTTTGTTGCTCTCGAAGATCCGAAGCATGTCGGGATCGCCTCCCCGCTCTTGGGGCACATTGACCCAAGAGCCGCGGAATCGCACTACATTCAGGCCAACCAGATCGTCGCCGGTCGCCGCATTAGGAACTCGGTGGCGAAGCTGCGCAAACGCTTGGCCCAGACGAAGAAGAGGAACGCATCATGAGCCGAATAGCGATCTATGCTCGCTACTCTTCGGACCTTCAGTCCGCCGCTTCGATCGACGACCAGGTCCGGCTCTGCCGAGAATTCGCCGAGCAAGCGGGCCACGAGGTGACGGACGTCTTTAGCGATTCCGCGATCAGTGGCAGCAACCTCAAGACCCGTCCCGGCATGCTCGCCCTGATGGACGCCGCACGGCGGGGCGCCTTTGATATCGTCGTCGCCGAAGCGCTCGACCGGATCAGCCGTGACCAGGAAGATGTCGCCGGCATTTTCAAGCGGCTCAAACACGCCGAGATCGACCTCTTCACCCTCTCCGAAGGGCAGATCGACGAACTTCATGTCGGCCTCAAGGGCACGATGAACGCCCTCTTCCTGAAGGATCTCGCATCGAAGACCCGTCGTGGGCAACGCGGGCGCGTCGAAGCCGGACGCATCCCCGGTGGCAACAGCTATGGCTACCGGATGATCCGCAGGATCGGTGAAGACGGAGCACTCGTGCGCGGCGAGCGCGAGATCGACCCCGACCAGGCGGCCGTCGTGCGCCGCATCTACGAGGCCTATGTCGCGGGGGCAACGCCCCGTGCCATCGCGGCGCAGCTGAACCACGATGGCGTCCCGAGCCCGCGTGGCGGGTTCTGGAATGCCTCCACGATCAACGGGAGCCGACAACGTCGCAACGGGATCCTGAACAACGAACTTTACCTGGGTCGGATTACCTACAACCGGCAACGCTTTGTGAAGGACCCCGACACCGGCAAACGGCTATCGCGGCCGAACCCCGAAGAGCAATGGATCATCAAGGAGGTGCCAGAACTCCAGATTATCGACGATGTCACCTGGCAGGCCGCGCAGGCCATTCGGCGGCGCTATAGCTCCCAGGCCGGTAACAAGCGTCAAACCAAGAAGCGCCTACTGTCGGGGCTGGTTCGCTGCGGCGCATGTGGCGGGGCGATGACGATCATCAACCGCGAGCGCTATTCGTGCTCGGCACGTCGTGAGCGTGGAACCTGTACCTGTCCCGTCAGTATCGGCGCCGCGGATCTCGAGACACGCATCCTTAACGGGCTGCGCGATATCCTGTGCGGCCGACAGGATCTGATCGACGAATTCGCTGAGGCGTTTCGGGCTGAGGTTGCCCGGCTGAGACGGACCCGGAACCAGAGCACCGCCGCGCGTCGCAAGGAACTCGAGAAGGTGGAGCGTGGCATCGAACGGTGCCTCACCTTCATCATCGAGGGAGATGGCGATCCCGGCATGGTGCGTACAAAGCTCACAGAGCTGGAAGCCCGCAAGGACATGCTCGAACGCGATCTGCGGAGCCTGGACCCCGCACCCGGGCTCGAGCTCCACCCGAACATCGGCGAACTCTACCGTCGCAAGGTCACCGAGCTCGAGACATTGCTCGGAGACGAGGCCGCCCGCCCCCAAGCCATGGAGATCATTCGCAACATGATCGACCGCATCGAGGTATCTGCCGGCAGGAGTCGCGGCGATGTCCAGGTGCTCCTCGTCGGCGCACTGGCCTCCATCCTCGACTTCGCCGCGTCCGGTACAAATGCAAAAGCCGCCCTCATGGGCGGCGGATCGGGTAGGGTCTTAATGGTTGCGGGGGTAGGATTTGAACCTACGACCTTCAGGTTATGAGCCTGACGAGCTACCGGGCTGCTCCACCCCGCG
>NZ_JAHVAI010000009.1 GCF_019264375.1 Sedimentimonas flavescens
GTGGTTGGGGGGGGGGGGGGGGGGGGGGGGGGGGTGGGGGGGGGGCCCCCCCCCCCACCCCGAGGTACTTGAGCCAAGAAGAATAGGCGAGGGTTACTTCGCCTTGGGGCGGAAGGCCTTGATCTTGGCAGGATCGGTGTCGATGAAGCCCGCGCCGATCAGGTCGAGGCAATAGGGCACCGCCGCGAAAACCGCGTTGAGGCAAGTGGCGATGGCCGAGGGTTTGCCGGGAAGTGTGATGATCAGCGACTTGCCCGCGATGCCTGCCGATTGGCGCGACAGGATCGCCGTCGGGACTTCGAGCAGCGAGGCGCGGCGCATTTCCTCGCCAAAGCCTGCGAGTTCTTTCTCGAACACATCGGCGCAGCCTTCGGGGGTTTCGTCGCGCGGTGCCGGGCCGGTGCCGCCGGTCACGAGGATCAGGTCGGCACCTTCGGACACCAGTTGGCGCAGGGTCGCGGCGACGCTCTCACGCCCGTCGGGGATGATGTGACGGGTGATGGTGAGCGGCGTGGTCACCACGCCGCGCAGCCAGTCTTCGCAGCCGGGGCCGCCCTTGTCTTCGTACTCGCCGCGGCTGGCGCGATCCGAGACGGTGACGATGGCGGCCCGGGCGCTCATTTCTTCACACGCGCGTTGCGGGTGGCGATCAGTTTCAGGCGCAGCGCGTTCAGGCGGATGAAGCCTGCGGCGTCCTTCTGGTCATAGGCGCCCGCGTCTTCCTCGAAGGTCACGTGCTTTTCGGAATAGAGCGAATAATCCGACCAGCGGCCGACGCAATGCACCGAGCCCTTGTAGAGTTTGAGGCGCACCGTGCCGGTGACGTTCTCCTGGCTCTTGTCGATCAGGGCTTGCAGCATCTCGCGCTCGGGCGAGAACCAGAAGCCGTTGTAGATCAGTTCCGCATAGCGCGGCATCAGGCTGTCTTTCAGATGGCCCGCGCCCGCGTCGAGCGTGATCTGTTCGATGCCGCGGTGGGCCTCGAGCAGGATCGTCCCGCCGGGGGTTTCATAGATGCCGCGCGACTTCATACCGACGAAGCGGTTTTCCACGAAGTCGAGGCGGCCGATGCCATGCTTGCGGCCATATTCGTTCAGCGCGGTCAGGATCGTGGCGGGCGACAGGGCCTCACCGTTGATCGCCACGGCGTCACCCTTCTCGAAGGTCACCTCGATATATTCCGGGGTGTCCGGGGCTTCTTCGGGGCTGACGGTGCGCTGATAGACGTATTCGGGCGCCTCATCGGCCGGGTTTTCCAGCGCCTTGCCCTCGGACGAGGTGTGCAGCAGGTTCGCATCGACCGAGAAGGGCGCTTCGCCGCGCTTGTCCTTGGCGATCGGGATCTGGTTCTGCTCGGCGAATTCGATCAGCTTGGTGCGCGAGGTCAGATCCCATTCGCGCCACGGCGCGATGACCTTGATCATCGGGTCGAGCGCATAGGCCGACAGCTCGAAGCGGACCTGGTCGTTGCCCTTGCCGGTGGCGCCATGGGCGACGGCATCGGCGCCATGCTCATGCGCGATCTCGACGAGACGCTTGGAGATCAGCGGGCGCGCGATCGAGGTGCCCAGAAGGTAGAGGCCTTCATAGACCGCGTTGGCGCGGAACATCGGGAAGACGAAATCGCGCACGAATTCCTCGCGCACGTCCTCAATGTGGATGTTCTCGGGCTTGATGCCCAGCAGTTCGGCCTTCTTGCGGGCGGGTTCGAGTTCTTCACCCTGACCGAGGTCGGCGGTGAAGGTGATCACCTCGCAGCCGTATTCGGTTTGCAGCCATTTGAGGATGATCGAGGTATCGAGGCCACCCGAATAGGCGAGCACGACTTTCTTAGGCGCGGACATGGCAAGCCCCTTGCTATGCTTAGTGGTTTGCACGCGGTCTATTGGTTTTTTTCCTTACGGGCAAGGGTGCGGCCGGAACGAATTGGGGCGGCCCGAAGGCCGCCCGCAAAACGTAGGAACCAGTGGAGTCGGGGGCGATTACTCGGCGGCCTCTTCGGTCACTTCGGCAACCACTTCTTCGGGCGCGCCTTCTTCGGTGGTGTCTTCCTCCGAGGTCGCTTCCTCTTCGACCGGCATCTGCGGGTCGAGCATGCGGTTCAGCTCTTCAAGAGCTTCGGGCGAAAGCTCGCGGCCATTCGAGGCGGCCAGCAGCGCGTCATGCTCGGCGGCATCGGCGGCGGCGGCTTCCTCTTCGAGGGTTGCGATCTCGGCCTCAAGGGCGGCTTTCGCTGCCAGGTCCGCATCGCGGGCTTCGGCCTCGGCGCGTTCGGCATCGAGGGCGCCCGTCGCCTCGTTATAGGCCGCCATGTCGTCGTTGTATTTCGCGACCGCCGCTTCATAGTCTGGGTCGTCCTCGGGCAGTTCGGTCGGGGTCGGCTCCGTCAGGCCGGCCAGATCGGCGTCGATCTCTTCGACCGTGCGTACGGTGGTGTATCCCGCCAGGCGCTCGTCGATCGTCGCGAGTTCCGTATTGGCATCGTCGAGTTTCTTGTCCGCCAGCATCCCGGCCTCGACTGCGGCCTTGTAGGTGGCGATGCGGCCGACCTGGCTGTTGGGCGCAGCATTGGCCAGCGCGGTCGGGCTGGCATGGGCTGCGTTCAGGCCCTTGAGCTCGGATGCGATGGCGCCATGGTTGGTTTTCGTGGCGTTCTTCTTGCCGTTCGACGACTTGCTTGAGCCGCTGAACGAGGTGCCGGTCGACTTGCTCGACTTGTCCTTCGGGCTGAACGAGGTGCCTTTGGATTTGCCGTTGCCGCCGTCGCTGCCCGAGCTCTTGCCCGAGTTGCCACCGCCGTTACCACCGCCTTTGCCGCCGCCGTTACCACCACCATTTCCGCCACCGTTGTCGCCATCCTTGCCCTTGGCAAAGACTAGATCGGCACCGGTGAAGGAGCTGGTCGCCACCGGGGCGACGACGAGGGCCGCAGCCGTTGCGGCGATGATGAGGGGGGTCTTGATACGCATGTGCGGTCTCCGCAGGTTGAGGGCGTGACAGTTGGTAAACAGATGCGGCGCAGACTATGGTCATTTTTGGGCAGGGGGAGGGCGGAAATTGGGTTGCTGCCCGAGTTGCGCATATTCTTGCCGTTTTGCCGCCGCCGCTGCGCGGAATTTTTCCTATGCCGTCAGGGAAAGGCTCTTGCCTAAAGGCGCAACGCGCGCCAGAGCATGAAACATGAGTGAATTTGCCCTCGCCACCCTTGCCGCCACCCGTGCGCTGCGCGCGTTGTTCGATCCGACTCCGCTTCAGCGCAACGATCATCTGTCCAAGCGCTATGAGGCCGATATCTGGCTCAAGCGCGAGGATCTGACGCCGGTGCGCAGCTACAAGCTGCGCGGGGCCTTCACCGCCATGCGCAAGCTGCGCGAGCGCGATCCGCAGGCCGCACATTTCGTCTGCGCGAGCGCGGGCAACCATGCACAGGGCGTGGCCTTCGCCTGCCGCCATTTCGGTGTGAAGGGAACGATCTTCATGCCGGTCACCACGCCGCAGCAGAAAATCGACAAAACCAAGACCTTCGGCGGCGACGCGGTCGAGATCGTGCTGACCGGCGACTATTTCGACCAGACGCTGACGGCCTCCAAGGAGTATTGCGCCGAAGCCCGCGCACATTTCCTCGCGCCCTTCGACGATACGGATGTGATTGAGGGGCAGGCCTCGGTCGGCGTCGAGATCCTCGACCAGTTGGGCCGCGCGCCCGATCTGGTGATCCTGCCGGTGGGCGGTGGCGGCCTGGCCGCCGGCGTCACGGGCTATCTGCGCGCGACCGCCCCGGCGACCGAGTTCCGCTTTGTCGAGCCGCTCGGCGGCGCCAGCCTGACCGCCGCCGTCGCGGCGCGCGAGCCGGTGACGCTGCGCCAGGTCAACAGCTTTGTCGATGGCGCGGCGGTGGCGCGGATCGGCGCGCTGCCCTTTGCAGCGCTCGATTGGGTGCGCCCCGAGCAGATCCTCCTCGCGCCCGAAGACCGGATCTGCATCACCATCCTTGAGATGCTGAATATCGAGGGGATCGTTCTGGA
Source organism: Sedimentimonas flavescens (assembly GCF_019264375.1). Lineage (GTDB taxonomy): Bacteria > Pseudomonadota > Alphaproteobacteria > Rhodobacterales > Rhodobacteraceae > Rhodobacter > Rhodobacter flavescens. Next base: position 4,026 of record NZ_JAHVAI010000009.1, read on the forward strand.
ACCGGCAGGCGCCATGTCGGTCGATGTGCTGCCCGAACTTGCCGAGGAGATTCGCGGCAAGACGGTGGTCTGCGTGACCTCGGGGGGGAACTTCGACTTCGAGCGGCTGCCCGAGGTCAAGGAACGCGCGCAGCGATACTCGGGGCTGAAGAAATACTTCATTCTGCGGATGCCGCAGCGCCCCGGCGCGCTGCGCGAGTTCCTGCAGATGCTTGGCCCCGACGACGATATCGCACGGTTCGAGTATCTCAAGAAATCGGCGCGCAACTTCGGTTCGGTCCTGATCGGGATCGAGACGAAGCGGGCGGAAAACTTCGATCTGCTGACCGGCAAGCTCGACACGGCCGGGTTCACTTATCGCGACATCACCGAAGATGAGACGCTGGCCGAGTTCCTGGTCTGAGGCTCAGGCGGCCAGAACCGTCTCGATCCGCGCGAGGAACATCGCCTTGGAGTCGGAATAGCACGCCAGGATGGCGGCCAGGTCGATGGCCTCGGCATGGCCCGCCGCGGCCTTTCGCTCGCCGTCTTGACACAGCGCGCCGAAGTCGCGAAAGCCGAGGTTCCAGGCCGAGCCTTTCAGGAAATGCAGGTCTTCTTCGAGCAGGTCGGGTGCGCGGCCAAGGCGCATGGTGACGGTTTCGACCTCGTCGAGGAAAAGCTCAAGCACCTCGGCCAATCCGTCGGCTCCGATCTCCGTATGCAGGTCGAGAACTCTTTGCCAATCAATCACCGTGACCTCCGACGCACTGAAACCCTGACTGACCTGCAGGTTAGGCGCCATTCCTTTCGCAAGCTTTAATGCCGTGGTGCGCGGCGATTCACGCGATCTTAAACCCCGCCCGCGCAGGATCGGCACAGACGGTATTTGTGCGATGGGTCCAAGGTGCTTGAACAGACGATACAATCAACCCGGCCGGGGATGCCCGCGGCGGATGCAGCCCCGCGCCGCGTTCTGGTGGTCGATGACAGCCGGATGCAGCGCCGAATTCTCTCGGCCCAACTGGCGCGTTCGGGATATGAGGTGATCGAGGCGGGCAATGCGGAAGAGGCACTGGCGATCTGCGCCGAGGCCGAGCCGGATATCGTTTTGTCGGACTGGATGATGCCGGGCATGTCGGGGCTGGATTTCTGCCGGGCCTTCCGCGCAATGCCGCGCAAAGGCTACGGATATTTCGTCCTGCTGACCTCGAAGACCGACAAGAACGAGGTGGCGCAGGGTCTGGAAAGCGGCGCCGACGATTTTCTGGCCAAGCCGATCAGCGGGGAGGAACTGCGGGCGCGGTTGAGCGCGGGCGAGCGCATCCTGACCATGGAGCGGCAGTTGCAGGAGAAGAATCGCCTGCTGTCTTCGGCGCTAGGCGAGTTGCAGGGGCTTTACGACGTCATCGACCGCGACCTGACCGAGGCCTGCAAGTTGCAGCAAAGCCTTGTGCGGGAGCGTTTTCGCTCATTCGGGACGGCGCAGGTGTCGCTGATGCTGCGGCCTTCGGGCCATGTCGGTGGCGATCTGGTCGGCTTCTTCCCGATCAACGCACATCGGGTGGCGCTGTTCGGGATGGATGTGGCCGGGCACGGGATCACCTCGGCACTGATGACGGCGCGGCTGGCGGGTTATCTGTCGGGTGCGACGCCCGAGCAGAACATCGCCCTTGTTCCCGCCAGCTACGGCCATTGCGATGCCCGCCCCCCGGCCGAGCTTGCCGCCTATCTCAACCGGCTGGTGCTGGCCGAGATGCAGACCGACAGCTATTTCACGCTGATCTATGCCGATGTCGATCTGGTCTCGGGGCGGGTCGAGCTGGTGCAGGCGGGCCATCCCTATCCGGCGATCCAGCGCGCCTCGGGTGCGGTCGAGTATCTTGGCGACGGCGGTCTGCCGGTCGGGCTGATCGAGGGCGCGGAATATGAGACCGTGACCGCGCGCCTCAATCCGGGCGACCGGCTGTTCCTGATGTCGGACGGGATCACCGAAGCCGCCGACGCAGACGCGAACCTGTTGGGCGAAGAGGGGCTGGCCAAAATTATCGAGGCCGCTGCCGGGCTGCGCGGCGAGGCGTTTCTGAACGCGGTTTATGAAAAGATCGATCGCTTCGCCGGGGGGGTGCTGGCCGACGATGTCTCGGGCGTGCTGTTCGAATTCGACGAGATGCGCGGGTTGTTCGTCTAAAGCCCCGCCAGCGCCTGCGCCAGAAAGTGCCGGTCGCCTGAATTCGCGAGCTGTTCCAGCGCGACCCCAGGCTCCATCCAGATCGCGCTATGGCCGGCCTCGGTCGGCGGACCAAGGCGCAGGACGGGGCGGGCCACGTAGATCATGCACAGCTTCTCGGCCCAGAGATCGTATTCGGGCATGTAGACAAAACGCCGGTAGGTGCCGATCCGGCGCGGGGTGGCGATGCTCCAGCCGGTTTCCTCGTAAACCTCGCGGTGCAGGGCGCGCACCGGGCTTTCGCCGGGGTCGATGCCGCCGCCGGGCAGCTGAAACTCGGGCGTGGGCTCGGCCTGATGGGTGACAAGCAGCGCGCCGTCGCGCATCAGCACGGCATAGGCGCCGGGGCGGCGGCGATACGTGCGCTCATGCACGATGGGCTCTCCAAACCTGCGGATCATCCCGGCTCCTTGCCCCCTTGGGTCTTTCGGCTGTTGCGCCTATATAGGCGCGGTATGCCAGCCTTCGGGCTGATGGAAAACCCCCAAGGAACCCGCATGACCACGCTATCTCAAATCGCATGGGACGATACTGTCCTGCCGTTCCAGCTCGACCGTTCCGACGTGCGCGGCCGGGTGGCGCGGCTGGATGGCGTTCTTGAGCAGGTCCTGGCGCAGCACGATTATCCCGCGATCGTCGAGGCGCTGGTGGCCGAGGTCGCCCTGCTGACCGCGATGATCGGCCAGACGATCAAGCTGCGCTGGAAGCTGTCGATCCAGGTGCGCGGCAATGGCCCGATCCGTATCCTCGCGACGGACTATTACGGCCCCACCTCCGATGGCCAGCCCGCCCGTATCCGTGGCTGGGCCAGTTTTGACGCCGAGCGGCTCGACCCCGAGGTCGACCCGTTCAGCCAGATCGGCGACGGCTACTTTGCCATCCTGATCGATCAGGGCGAGGGCACCGTACCCTATCAGGGTATCACGCCTTTGGCTGGCGGTTCGCTGAGCACCTGCGCGCAGACCTATTTCGCGCAGTCCGAGCAGCTGCCCACGCGCTTTGCCATTTCTTACGGCCGCTCGACCCTGCCGGGGCAGGGAGAGCATTGGCGTGCCGGTGGCGTGATGTTGCAGGTGATGCCCAAGGCCTCGCCCTTCGCGGCCAAGGAAGGTTCGGGTGAGGCGGGGCTGTTGCAAAACACCGATATTCTCGAAGGCGATGAGGAAGAGAACTGGAACCGCGTGAACCACCTGCTCGATACCGTCGAGGAGATGGAGCTGATCGGCCCCACGGTGCATCCGACCGACCTTCTGGTGCGGCTGTTCCACGAAGAAGGCCCGCGCGTCTTCGATCCGCAGCGCATCGAGTTCGGCTGCACCTGCTCGGAGTCGCGGGTGCGCGACAGTCTGGCGATCTATTCGGCCAAGGATATTCGTCACATGACGACCGAGGATGGCCGCGTCACCGCCGATTGCCAGTTCTGTGGCGCGCATTACGAATTCGACCCGCAAAGCCTTGGGTTCGAGGCGACGGTCAACCCCGATGGCAGCCCGAAGGAGTCAGTCGATGAGTGATCCGCTTGCCCCGGTCCTGGCCGCTCTGGCCCGTCCGGGGCGGCCCTCGTCGGATTACGATCTCAATCCGGGGGTCGTCCTGCCGGACAACCGCGTGCTGCGCCCGGCCGCCGTTCTGGTGGCCTTCGAGGCCACGCGCGATGGCTTGCAGCTTTACCTGACCAAGCGCAGCTCGCATCTCAAGCACCACCCCGGCCAGATCGCCTTTCCCGGCGGCAAGCAGGAGCCCGAGGACAGCGGCCCGATTGAGGCCGCCCTGCGCGAGGCGCAGGAGGAGATCGGCCTGCCGCCCGGCAATCTGGAGATTCTCGGCACGCTCGAGGCGCATGAAACCGTCACAAGTTTCAACGTGACGCCGGTTGTCGCGCGTATCCACACGCCCTTCACCCCGATCCCCGAGGCGGGCGAGGTCGATGAGGTCTTCACCGTTCCCTTCGCCCATATCGCCAACCCGGCCAACTTCCGGGTCGAGCGGCGGCGCTGGCTGGGCACCTGGCGCAGCTATTACGTGGCGCCTTTCGGACCCTATTACATCTGGGGCGCGACCGCGCGTATGCTGCGGGCACTGGGCGACCGGATGGCGGAATGAAACTGACGGGCAAGTGGATCGAGGCGGGGCATCTGCAACAGGTGCTGGCCATGCTGGAGGCGGGCGGCCATCAGGCGCTGCTGGTGGGCGGTTGCGTGCGCAACGCGCTGATCGGCGCCGCCGTGACCGATATGGATATCGCCACCGACGCTGTGCCACAGCGGGTGATCGAACTGGCCCAAGCCGCCGGGCTCAAATCGGTGCCCACGGGGATCGACCACGGCACTGTCACGGTCGTTGCCGCGCATGAACCGCATGAGATCACCACCTTCCGACGCGATGTCGAAACCCATGGCCGCCACGCCACGGTGGAGTTCTCGACCCGGATTGAGGAAGACGCCGCGCGGCGCGATTTTACCATGAACGCGCTTTATGCGCGCGCCGATGGCACGGTGCTTGATCCGCTCGGGCAGGGGCTGGCTGATCTGGCCGCGCGGCATCTGCGTTTCGTCGGCGATCCCGATCAGCGCATCCGCGAGGATTACCTGCGCATCCTGCGCTTCTTCCGTTTCACCGCCTGGTATGGCGACCCCGCACTCGGCATCGACCCCGAGGGGCTGGCGGCCTGCGCCGAACACGCGCTTGGCCTTGATGGCCTCTCGCGCGAGCGGGTGGGGCATGAGATGCGCAGGCTGTTGGCCGCGCCCGATCCTGCGCCCGCACTGGCCGCGATGCAGGCGACCGGGGTTCTCGCCCATGTGCTGCCCGGCGCCGATAGCCGCGTGATCGCGCCGCTCGTGCATCTTGAGGCGGGCACCGCGCCTGCCTTCCTGCGCCGCCTTGTCGCGCTTGGTGGCGAAGATCCGGCCGAGCGGCTGCGCCTGTCCAAGGCCGAGCTGCGCGGGCTTGAGCAGATTCGCGCCGCACTGCAAAGCGATGCGCCGCCCGCCGCCCTTGGCTATCGCTTTGGCGCAGATCCAGCCGCTGATGCAATGCTGATCCGCGCGGCCTCGCTTAGCCAGCCGCTGGCGGATGATTGGCGCGCGCCGATCCTGCGCGGCGCGGCGCAGGTTTTCCCCGTCACCGCCTCCGATCTGATGCCCGGCCTTCAGGGACCGGCCCTTGGCGCGCGGCTGCGCGCGCTTGAGACCCGCTGGATCGCCGAGGATTTCCAACCGACCCGCGACGATCTGCTCAGCTAGGCCGCTCTTTCCCTTTGGTGCCCCAGACATATATCCTGCGGGTGAAAGTGAGAATGTGATGATCGACGCCTTCCGCCCCGCCGAGGGGCCGCCGCCGCAACGTTTGGGCGCCTTTTTCCGCTGGAGCCTGACCGGGGCCTGGCCCGCCCTGATTGTTGCGGGAACCATGTCGGCGTTTGCGGGCTCGATGGAGGTGGTTTCGGCCTGGTTGTTGGGCCGGGTGGTCGATACCGCCACCTCCGCCGACCCCGCCACGGTCTTTGCCGAGCACTGGACGCTGCTGGTCGGCTTCGTAATCTTCTACCTCGTGCTGCGGCCCGTGGCTTTCGGGCTGTCGTCCTCGACCTCGAACCTGCTCATCAACCCCAATGTGATGCCGCTGGTGCTGTCGCGGCTGCACCGCTGGACGATGGGCCAGTCGGTCACCTTCTTCGACAATGATTTCGCGGGGCGCATCGCGCAAAAGCAGATGCAGACCGCGCGGGCGGTGACCGATGTGGCCTCGGAGATGGTCAACACGGTGATGTTCGCGCTGGCCTCGGTTATCGGTTCGATCGCGCTTCTCATGGGGATCGACAAATGGGGCGCGCTGGCGCTGGCGGTCTGGATGGTGCTTTACTTCCTGCTGATCCGAGCCTTCCTGCCGCGCGTCCGCGCCCGCTCGAAAGAGCGTGCCTCGGCCCGCGCCATGGTAACGGGGCAGGTGGTCGACACGATCACCAATATCAAGACGGTCAAGCTCTTCGCCCATTCCGATCACGAAGACCGTGCGGCCCTTGGCGCGATGGAGAAATTCCGCCTGAAGGCGCGCGAGTTCGGCGTGATCCAGACCTGGTATCGCACGACGCAGATGGCGTTTTCCGGGCTTCTGCCAGTGATTCTGGTGGGGACGGCGATCCTGATGTGGCAGCGCGGGCAGGCTTCGGTCGGGGATATCGCGGCGGCGGGTGCGGTGTCGATCCGTATTGCGCAGATGTCGGGGTGGGTCTCGCAGGCGCTGATGGGCATGTGGGGCAATATCGGCGAGGTCGAGGACGGCATGCGCACCCTTACCCCCGCCCATACGCTGAGCGACGCGCCCGATGCGCGCGTGATCACCGCCTCGCGCGGCGAGATCGCCTTTGACCATGTCAGCTTCGCCTATGGGCGGCGCACCGGCGGGGTCGAGGATATCGCGCTGACCATCCACCCCGGAGAGCGGATCGGCATCGTCGGTGCCTCGGGTGCCGGGAAATCGACCCTCGTCGCGCTGCTCTTGCGGCTTTACGACGCCGAGAAGGGCGCGGTGCTGATCGACGGGCAGGATCTGCGCGGCCTGACGCAGGAAAGCCTGCGCCGCCAGATCGCCATGGTCACGCAGGAAACCGCGATGTTCAACCGCTCGGCGCGCGAGAATATCCTTTACGGCCGCCCCGACGCCACCGACGCCGAGCTGATCGCCGCAGCCAAGGCCGCCGAGGCGCATGAGTTCATCGAGGGCCTCGCCGATCACACCGGCAAGCGCGGCTATGACGCGGCTTTGGGTGAGCGCGGGGTGAAGCTGTCGGGCGGGCAGCGTCAGCGGATCGCCCTTGCGCGCGCCTTCCTCAAGGATGCGCCGATTCTGGTGCTCGATGAGGCGACGTCGGCGCTTGATAGCGAGGTCGAGGCCTCGATCCAGCAGGCGCTGTCGCGGGTGATGGCGGGCAAGACCGTGCTGGCCATCGCGCACCGGCTGTCGACTATCGCGCAGATGGACCGGATCGTGGTGATGGATCAGGGCCGTATCGTCGAGCAGGGCAGCCATGCCGAACTGCTCGAACGCGGCGGGCTTTATGCGCGCTACTGGAACCGCCAGTCGGGTGGATTCATCGGCACGGATGAGGATGCGCAAATCGAAGCCGCGCAATAAGCCTTGGCGCGCGCCCCCGCCCCCTGCTAATCGGGCGGCAAAAGGGGATTGCCATGTTGCTCACCATCGAACGCCTCTCGCTGCATGCCGATGCGGTTGCCCACGGCCCCGAGGGGACCGTGCATGTCGCCATGGCCCTGCCGGGCGAGCAGGTCGAGGGTGAGGCCGAGGGCGGTCGCATCGCGCAACCCAAGATCGTCACCCCCTCGCCCGAGCGCGTGAAAGCGCCCTGTCCGCATTACCGCGCCTGCGGGGGATGCGTGCTGCAACATGCCTCGGATGCTTTCGTTGCACGCTGGAAGGCCGAGGTGGTCGAGAATGCGCTGTCGGTGCGTGGGATCGCCGCGCAGGTGGCGCGGGTCGAGACCTCGCCGCTCCATGCCCGCCGCCGCGCGACGCTGGCCGGGCGGCGTACCAAGAAGGGCACGCTGGTGGGCTTTCACGCGCGGGCCTCGGATACGCTGGTCGAGGTGCCCGAATGCCTGATCCTGCGCCCCGAACTGATGGAAAAGATCCCCGCGCTGCATGCCGCGACTGCGCTTGGCGCCTCGCGCAAGGGTGAGGTGAGCTTTGCCCTGACCCTGTCGGAGGCCGGTGTCGAGATGGCCGCGCAAGGCGGCAAGGAGATGGAGCCGGCGCTTTTCGAATCGCTCTCGGGCCTTGCGCGCGACCATGATCTGGCGCGCCTGTCGTGGAACGGCGAGACCGTGGCCGCGCGCCGCCCGGCGCTGCAAAACTTCGGCCGCGCGCGGGTCACGCCGCCCCCCGGCGCTTTCTTGCAAGCCACCGAGGAAGGCGAGGCCGCGCTGGTCGGTTTCGTGCGCGCGGCGCTGGCGGGCGCCGACCGGATCGCCGACCTGTTCGCGGGCTGCGGCACCTTTGCCCTTGCCCTTGCCGACCGCGCCGAGGTGCATGCCGTCGAGGGCGAGGCCGCGATGCTCGAGGCGCTCGATCGCGGCTGGCGCGGGGCGCAGGGCCTCAAGCGCGTGACGCATGAGGCGCGCGACCTGTTCCGCCGCCCGCTTTTACCCGATGAGCTGGACCGCTATGACGCGATCGTGATCGACCCGCCGCGCGCCGGCGCCGAGGCGCAGGTGCGTGAAATCTGTGCCTCGAAAACGCGTGAACTTGCCTATGTTTCCTGCAATCCGGTCACTTTAGCCCGCGATGCGCAGGTGCTGATCGAGGCGGGCTTTGCGCTGGCCGATCTGATCGTGGTGGACCAGTTCCGCTGGTCCTCGCATATCGAGCTTGCAGCGCGGTTCCGGCGAGGCTAGCAGCCTTTCGCCGCAGCCTGATTTGGGATAGGTTGTGGATAAAACGAGCAGTCATAACAGGCAGAAAATGCACCGTCGTACCGCCCTCATGGGTCTTGGCTCTCTGGGCCTTCTCGCCGCTTGCGGCGACAGCGCGCAGGTCGCGCATAAATTCCGGTCTTATTCCGGCCCGCCGATCACGCAGGTGCAGGTCCACAAGGACGCGCGCGTGATGTATCTGATCTCGGACAAGACGCTGATCAAGGAATACAAGATCGCCCTTGGCGGCAACCCGGTCGGCAAGAAGCAGTTCGAAGGCGATGGCAAGACGCCCGAGGGGCTTTACTTCGTCAACCGGCGCAATCCGAACTCAGCCTATCACCTGTCGCTCGGGATCTCCTATCCGAACCCGCAGGATATGGCTTTCGCCGAGGCGCAGGGCAAGGAACCCGGCGGCGACATCTTCATCCACGGGCGTGCGGGCAAGGACCGGGGCCTTGGCAAGGACTGGACGGCGGGTTGCGTGGCCGTCTCCGACCCCGAGATCGAAGAGGTCTACGCCATGGTCGCCGACGGCACGCCGGTCTTCCTCTTCCCGTAAACGAAAAGGGCCCCGCGGGGCCCTTTTTCAGTTTCCGGTGACCATCGTCCACCAGATCTTGCCTGAAGGCTCCTGATACCAGCCAAAGCCCATCTGGGTCGCTGCCGGGTTCAGGATCACGTCACGGGTATCGACAACTGCCATCCAGGCCGAGAGCGTCTCGATCTCGGTCTCGTAGGTCTCCGAGATATTCTCGCCGATCACCTGGCCGGGATAGCCCGCGCGGCGGCCACGGTCGAGCATCGAGGAGCCGTCCGAGCCCCAGTGCCAGGCGCGGTTCTGCGCGGCCATGTCCTGCGCATGGGCCTGCGCGGCGGCGTTCAGCTGCGGGTTCAGCACGACCGGGGCCGTGCCGCGCACCGCGCGCAGCGAGTTCATGGATTCCTGCACCCGCAGCGGGATGAGTCCGGCCTCTTTCGAGGTGATCTTGTAAACCTGCGGCAAGGGCTTGCCGTCGGGCCCAAGCGCGGGTTCGGTCGGTTGGCAGGCGGCCAGGGTCATGGCGCCAAGCAGCAACAGCACTTTTACAGATTTCATCGCGAACGACCCCCTGAGTTGATCGTGAGTCGCTTACACGCTCGCATATGGGGGCGCAAACCCACAGTTTCGTGAAACGGGTATATGACAAGGGTTTGATTTGCGTCTGCGGCGTGCACGCAATAATGGTGCGTCGAATCGGCCACGACAGAGCCGGAACGGAGTTCGACCATGACCAGCGTGCGCAAAACCCTCGATCGCCGGGCTTTCCTGAGCACTGCCGTTTTCGCGGGCGCAAGCCTCGCGGCGCCCGCCGGTTTCGCGCAGACGCTCGATGCGGGCGTCGTGCAGCATGAGGAAAACGACTATACCAACATGCGGCGCAATATCTCGAGCTTCCGTGCGCTTGAGTGGCAGCCCTATTTCAGCAACCTCAAGAACGGGGCGATTCTGGTCGATACCGTTTCGCGCGCGCTGCATTACTGGTCCGAGGATCAGTCGATCTATCGCCTCTACCCGACCTCGGTTCCGGTGTCCGAGGAGCTGACCCGCCGTGGCCGCACTGAGGTGATCCGCAAGGTCGAAGGCCCGACCTGGTCACCGACCCCCTCGATGAAAGAGCGCAATCCCGACTGGCCGGATTTCGTGCCCGCCGGGCCGGACAACCCGCTTGGCACCCATGCGCTTTACCTGTCGTGGCAGTATTACCGCATTCACGGCACCCATGACACGCGCAAGATCGGGCGCAAGTCGTCGAACGGCTGTATCGGCCTGTATAACGAGCACATCAAGGAGCTGTTCGGATACTCCAAGGTCGGCACGCAGGTACTGCTGATCTGACCCTTGCGGGATAAGGGATAAACGGGGCGCCTTGGGCGCCCCTTATCTTTTGACGCTGGCGGTGACGTAGTTCACTGACAGGTCACGATCCGAGATCGACCAGCGCCAGGCGAGCGGGTTGAACACCATCCCCTTGCGATCGACCGGATCGAGGCCCGAGGCGCGGATCAGGCCGTAAAGTTCGTCCGGGGTGATGAATTTCGACCATTCATGCGTGCCCTTTGGTAGCCAGCGCATGATCTGCTCGGCCCCGACGATCGCGATCATATAGCTCTTGGCATTGCGATTGAGAGTCGAGCACAGCATCAACCCGCCCGATTTCAGCAGCCCCGCGCAGGTGTTCACGAAGTCCTGCGGCACGGCGACATGCTCAATGATCTCCATCGCCAACACCACGTCGAACTGCTCCCCCGCGGCGGCCAGATCCTCGGCGGCGCAGTGGCGGTAGTCGATCTCAAGGCCGGATTGCTCGGCATGGAGGCGCGCGACGGGGATGTTGCGCTCGGCTGCGTCGGCGCCCACGACGGTGGCGCCAAGGCGCGCCATCGGCTCAGAGAGCAACCCGCCGCCGCAACCGATATCGAGGATGCGCAGCCCCTCGAAGGGGCGCGGGGCCTTCAGGTCGCGCCCGAATTGCGCGGCGATCTGGGTGGTGATGTAATCCAGCCGGCAGGGGTTGAGCATATGCAGCGGCTTGAACTTGCCGTTCGGGTCCCACCATTCAGCGGCCATTGCCTCGAATTTCGCCACTTCGGCCGGGTCGATGCTGCTTGCAGCGCCTTGCATGGATCTACCTCTTGAATTCGTCCGGCCCCCATGGCGGGGGCGCTCAACGCGTTATATAGTCTGATCATGGACAGAACCGCAGGGCAAAAGCGCACATCGGGCGCCTTTCTTTACCCGCCGATCGAGCCCTTCGATCAGCGGATGCTCGATATGGGCGATGGCCACCGCATTTATGTTGAGCAGTCGGGCCATCCGCAGGGCCAGCCGGTGATTGTCTGCCATGGCGGTCCGGGGGGTGGATGCAGCCCGCAGATGCGGCGCTATTTCGACCCGGCGCATTACCGCGTGATCCTGTTCGACCAGCGCGGCTGCGGCCTGTCGAAGCCCTTCGCCTCGGTCGAGGATAACACGACCTGGCATCTGGTTTCGGATATGGAGCGGATCCGCAAGACCTTCGGGATCGACGCCTGGATGGTGTTTGGCGGCAGCTGGGGCGCGACACTGTCGCTGATCTATGCCCAGACCCATCCCGACCGGGTGCAGGCGCTGGTGTTGCGCGGGGTCTTCCTTGCGACGCGGGCCGAGCTGGAGTGGTTCTACGCCGGCGGCGCGGGCCAGTTCTTCCCCGACCTGTGGGAGCAGTTCATCCGCCCGATCCCCGACGATGAGCGCGGCGACCTGATCGGCGCCTATCACAAGCGGCTTTTCTCGGGCGATTTCGCGGAAGAGGCGCGCTTTGGCCGCCACTGGGCGATGTGGGAAAATGCGCTCGCCTCGGTCGAATACGACGGCTTTCCCGGCGAGGCGCCCGCCGAGTACGCCCGCGCCTTCTCTCGGCTGGAGAACCATTATTTCAGCAATGCCGCCTTCCTCGAAGAGGATGGCCAGATCCTGCGTGACCGCGCCCGGATCGAGCATATCCCCGCCATCGTCGTGCAGGGCCGGATGGACATGATCTGCCCGCCGATCTCAAGCTGGCGGCTGACGCAGGGCTGGCGGCAGGCGCAGTTGCGCATGGTGCCCGCCGCGGGCCACGCGCTGAGCGAGCCGGGCATCACAGCGGCCCTCGTGCGCGCGATGGACGCGCTGCGGCCCTGAGGGAGGGGAGGCGCGCATGACCTTGTCGGGTTACTTCGCCGTGTTTCTGGCAGCCTCCTGCGCGGCGGCGGCGACCGGCATGGTGTTCAAGCCCGGCGATTGGTTCGCCGCGCTGCGCAAGCCTTCCTTCACCCCGTCCGGCTGGGTCTTTCCCGTGGTCTGGAGCTATCTTTACGTCTCGCTCGCCTATGCGGCCGCGCGGGTCGCCGAGGCCGAGGGCAGCCAGTTTGCGCTTGCCCTTTTCGCGCTTCAGATCGCGCTCAACACGCTCTGGACGCCGGTGTTCTTCGGCGCGCGGCGCATGGCGTTTGGCATGGTTGTGATCGCGCTCTTGTGGGGGGCGGTCGCGGCGATGGGCCTGGCCTTCCTGCAGCTTGATCTGATCGCGGGCTTGCTGGTCGCGCCCTACCTGATCTGGCTGAGCCTTGCGGCCGCGCTGAACTGGCGGATCTGGCGCGACAACCGCGCGCTCTGAAGTTCTGCTTGCGGAATCCCCTGTAAAAGCGTATCTGCACATCAACAGCGGCGTGCCGGGGTCCAAACCTGGCGCCCACCGGAGAAGTGCAACGGGCCGCTCTGGCCCGTTTTTTGTTTTAAAGGATCGGAAGATGACCGACCTGATCGCCAAGACCGCCATCGACCGGCGTCTGGCCGAGATTGTCACCCCCGCCATCGAGGGGTTGGGATTCGAGCTGGTGCGCATCCGCCTTCAGGGCGGACGCCATCCGCTGTTGCAGATCATGGCCGACCGCCCCGAGGGTGGCATCGACGTGGATGATTGCGCCGCGATCTCGACCGCCGTTTCGGCCGTGCTCGACGTCGAGGACCCGATCGAGGAGAACTACACGCTTGAGGTCTCGTCGCCCGGCATCGACCGCCCGCTGACGCGCCTGAAGGATTTCGAGATGTGGGAGGGCTACGAGGCCCGGATCGAGACCTTCGAGCAGATCGACGGGCGCAAGCGCTTCAAGGGCATCCTGCGCGGCACCGAGGGCGACGAGGTGCTGATCGAGATCGATGAGCAGGGCGAGATGGTCACCATCGGCCTGCAATTCGACTGGCTGGCGGATGCCAAGCTGATCCTGACCGACGAGCTGATCGCCGAGATGCTGCGCCAGCGCAAGGATGCGGGCATCATCGACGAGACCCAATTCGACGACATCGAAACCGAAGACACGAATTCCCCCGACGAGGAGAACTGAGAGATGGCAATTACCTCTGCCAACCAACTGGAACTTCTGCAGACCGCCGAGGCCGTCGCGCGCGAGAAGATGATCGACCCGGATCTGGTGATCCAGGCGATGGAGGACAGCCTCGCTCGTGCCGCCAAGTCGCGCTATGGCGCCGAGATGGACATTCGCGTCCATATAGACCGCAAGTCGGGCCGCGCGACCTTCACGCGTGTGCGCACCGTGGTCGAGGACGAGGCGCTGGAGAACTACCAGGCAGAGCTGACCGTCGCGCAGGCCAAGCAGTATCTGGCCGATCCGAAAGTCGGCGACGAGGTCATCGACGAGGTTCCCCCGGTCGATCTGGGCCGCATTGCCGCGCAATCGGCCAAGCAGGTCATCTTGCAAAAGGTCCGTGAGGCCGAGCGTGACCGCCAGTTCGAGGAATTCCAGGACCGCAAGGGCACCATCATCAACGGCGTGGTCAAGCGCGAGGAATACGGCAATATCATCGTCGATATCGGCCGTGGCGAGGCCATCCTGCGCCGCAACGAGAAGATCGGCCGCGAATCCTATCGCCCGAACGACCGTATCCGCGCCTATGTTAAAGACGTGCGCCGCGAGACCCGTGGCCCGCAGATCTTCCTGTCGCGCACCGATCCGCAATTCATGGCGGAACTCTTCAAGATGGAAGTGCCGGAAATCTATGACGGCATCATCCAGATCAAGGCCGTTGCTCGCGATCCGGGCTCGCGCGCCAAGATCGCCGTGCTGAGCAATGACAACTCGATCGACCCGGTCGGCGCCTGCGTCGGTATGCGCGGCTCGCGCGTGCAGGCCGTGGTGGGCGAGCTTCAGGGCGAGAAGATCGACATCATCCCGTGGAACGAAGACACCGCGACCTTCCTGGTGAACGCGCTGCAACCGGCCGAGGTCTCGAAGGTCGTCTTTGACGAGGAAGCCGGCAAGATCGAGGTCGTGGTGCCGGACGAGCAGCTCTCGCTCGCCATCGGTCGTCGCGGTCAGAACGTGCGTCTGGCTTCGCAGCTGACGGGTCTCGACATCGACATCCTGACCGAGGCCGAGGAATCGGCGCGCCGTCAGGCCGAGTTCGCCGAGCGCACCAAGCTCTTCGTCGAGGCGCTGGACCTGGACGAATTCTTCGCGCAGCTGCTGGTGGCCGAAGGCTTCACCAACCTCGAGGAAGTGGCCTATGTCGACATCGACGAGCTGCTGGCGATCGAGGGTGTGGATGAAGGCACCGCCGAGGAGCTTCAGGCCCGCGCCCGCGACTTCATCGAAGAGCAGAACCGCAAGGCCATCGAAGCGGCCAAGGAACTGGGCGTCGAGCAGTCGCTGTTCGATTTCGAGGGCCTGACCCCGCAGATGATCGAGGCGCTGGCCAAGGACGGCATCAAGACGCTCGAAGACTTCGCGACCTGCGCCGACTGGGAACTGGCCGGTGGCTGGACCACGGTCGATGGCCAGCGCGTGAAGGACGAAGGTCTGCTTGAGAAGTTCGACGTGTCGCTGGAAGACGCGCAGGCCTTCATCATGACCGCACGCATCCAGCTGGGCTGGGTCGATCCGTCGGAACTGGCCACCGAGGCCGAGGAAGACGAGACCGAGGAAGAGATCGAGGAATAAGATGAGCCGAGGGGGCCGGGAAAAAACATCGGACGTGCCGGAGCGGCGCTGCATCGTCACGGGTGACGTGCAGCCCAAGGCCGGGCTGGTGCGTTTCGTGCTCGGCCCCGATGGCGTGATCTATCCCGACCTGGCGGAGAAGCTGCCGGGTCGGGGCATCTGGGTAACCGCAGAGCGTGAGGCCATCGACAAGGCCGCAGCCAAGGGGCTTTTTGCCCGCGCGGCCAAGGCGCCTGCGAAAGTACCCGAGAACCTCGCCGATATGGTCGAGGATGGCCTTGCACATCGCGTCGTGGAGCTTATCTCTCTGGTGCGCAAATCCGGCAGGGCTGTTGTAGGATTTGAGAAGGTGAAGGGCTGGCTGGCCGAAGGACGCGCTCGTGTCCTGTTTCAGGCCTCCGACGGATCGGACCGCGGAAAGGGCAAGCTTTGGACGCCCGAAGGCGGGCGCTGGTTCGGCTGCCTCACCAGTTCGGAATTGGGTTTGGCTTTCGGCCGCGATCATGCCATACACGGCGCGCTTGCGGCTGGCGGACTCACCCGACGTGTTATAGACGAAGCGGCAAGGCTTGCGGGAATGCGCAAGCAGGACGGCGGCAAACCCGCCCTGAAGGATACGAAGACGGCATGAGCGATACGGACGGAAAGAAACCCTTGGGTCTTGGCGGCGCGCGCCCCGGTCAGGTGAAGCAGAGCTTCTCCCATGGCCGCACGAAAAGCGTGGTGGTCGAGACCAAGCGCAAGAAGGTGGTCGTGCCGAAACCGGGCGCGTCCGGTTCCAAAGCATCGGGCTCGCCGGCGCTTGGTGATCCCTCGAGACGTCCTGCGGGGATCTCGGATGCCGAGATGGAGCGCCGTCTGAAGGCGCTTCAGGCGGCGAAAGCGCGCGAGGTCGAAGAGGCCGCCGCCCGTGCCGCCGATGAAAAGGCCCGCGAGGAAGAGCGCGAGCGTCGCCGCGCCGAGATCGAGGCCAAGGAACGCGAAGAGCGCGAGCGCGAAGAAGCGCTGCGCCTGAAGCAGGAAGAAGAGGAGCGCAAGGCCCGCGAGGCCGAACTGCGCGCCCAGAAGAAGGAAGAGGTCCGCAAGGCCCCGGCCAAGGCCGAGACCCCGGCCGATCCCGCCGCTGCCGAGGCCGCCGCCGCGCGCGCCGCGACCAAGGGCGTTTCGGCCACCGGTCCGCGCAAGACCGACCGCGACCGCGACGAGCGCAGCGCCACCCCCGACCGCGACAACCGTGGTGGCCGTGGCAAGGGCGACGAGGGCCGCCGCGCCGGCAAGCTCTCGCTGTCGGATGTCGATGGCGAAGGCGGGCGTCAGCGTTCGCTGGCCGCGATGAAGCGCAAGCAGGAGAAGGCGCGCCAGAAGGCCATGGGCTTCGGCCAGAAGGCCGAGAAGATGGTGCGCGAAGTTCAGCTGCCCGAAACCATCGTCGTGTCCGAGCTGGCCAACCGTATGGCCGAGCGCGCCGCCGATGTCGTCAAGGCGCTGATGAAGATGGGCATGATGGTTACCGCCAACCAGCCGATCGATGCCGATACCGCGGAACTGGTGATCGACGAGTTCGGCCACAAGGCCGTGCGCGTGTCGGATGCCGACGTGGAACAGGTGATCGACTCGGTCGAGGACAAGGCCGAAGACCTGACCTCGCGCCCGCCGATCATCACGATCATGGGTCACGTCGACCACGGCAAGACCTCGCTGCTCGACGCCATCCGCCAGACCAACGTGGTCTCGGGCGAGGCTGGCGGCATCACCCAGCACATCGGGGCCTATCAGGTCACGACCGAGTCGGGTGCCGTGCTGTCGTTCCTCGACACCCCCGGCCACGCGGCCTTCACCTCGATGCGTGCCCGTGGCGCGCAGGTGACCGACATCGTCGTTCTGGTCGTTGCGGCCGATGACGCGGTCATGCCGCAGACCATCGAGGCGATCAACCACGCGAAAGCGGCCGGTGTGCCGATGATCGTGGCGATCAACAAATGCGACAAGCCTGCTGCGAACCCGCAGAAGGTGCGCACCGACCTGCTGCAACACGAAGTCGTCGTCGAAGAGATGGGCGGTGAAGTGCAGACGGTCGAGGTTTCGGCCAAGACCCGCAAGGGTCTCGATACGCTGCTCGAAGCCATTGCGCTTCAGGCGGAGATCCTCGAACTCAAGGCCAACCCCAATCGCGCGGCGCAAGGCGCGGTGATCGAGGCCAAGCTCGACGTCGGCCGTGGCCCGGTTGCCACCGTTCTGGTGCAGCACGGCACGCTCAAGCGCGGCGATATCTTCGTCGTGGGCGAGCAGTGGGGCAAGGTGCGTGCGCTGATCAACGACAAGGGCGAGCGCGTCGACGAGGCTGGCCCGTCGGTTCCGGTCGAGGTTCTCGGCCTCAACGGCACGCCCGAGGCGGGCGACGTTCTCAACGTCGTCGAGACCGAGGCGCAGGCCCGCGAGATCGCCGATTACCGGATCCAGGCCGCCAAGGACAAGCGCGCCGCCGCCGGTGCCGCGACCACGCTGGAGCAGCTGATGGCCAAGGCCAAGGCTGATGAAAGCGTCGCCGAACTGCCGGTTCTGGTGAAAGCCGACGTGCAGGGTTCGGCCGAAGCGATCGTTCAGGCGCTCGAGAAGGTCGGCAACGAAGAGGTGCGCGTGCGCGTGCTGCATTCGGGCGTCGGCGCCATTACCGAAAGCGACATCGGCCTGGCCGAAGCTTCGGGTGCGCCGGTCATCGGCTTCAACGTCCGTGCGAACGCCCCGGCCCGTGCCTCGGCGAACCAGAAGGGCGTCGAGATCCGCTACTACTCGATCATCTACGATCTGGTGGACGACATCAAAGCCGCCGCTTCGGGTCTGCTCAAGAACGAAGTCCGCGAGCACTTCATCGGCTATGCCGCGATCAAGGAGGTCTTCAAGGTCTCGGGCGTCGGCAAGGTCGCAGGCTGTCTGGTCACCGAGGGTGTTGCCCGCCGTTCGGCCGGTGTGCGCCTGCTGCGCGACGACGTTGTGGTGCACGAGGGCACGCTCAAGACCCTCAAGCGCTTCAAGGACGAGGTCAAGGAAGTCACCTCCGGTCAGGAATGCGGCATGGCCTTCGAGAATTACGACGACATCCGCGCTGGCGATGTCATCGAGATCTTCGAGCGCGAAGAAGTCGAACGCAGCCTCTGAGGCAGTTGAATTTCGGAAACGAAAAAGGGGGGCTTTGCGGCCCCCCTTTTGCATTTCGGTTGTTTCTTGTCAGGATCTCGTCACGGCCCGACCCGCGTAAAGGCGACCGTCCACGCGGACGACGATCCTTTCGCTGTCGAGTTGCGCCACGAAGGTGCCCTGCACCGAGACACAGCTTCCCACCACGATGGTGCGCAGCATCAGTTCTCCTCCCAAATCCCCTCTGCTGGCTCGATAATCTCACAGCTCGCGCAAAGCGCAAAGCGAAACTATCGGGCGCGGCGCTGGCTTAAAGCCAGTCGCGCAGGATCGGGATCAGGGGCTCGTCCGCCGGGGGCATCGGGTAGCTGTGCAACTCGCGCGCACGCACCCAGGCCAGTTTCTGCCCCTCGCGCGGGGTGACGATGCCTTCCCATCGGCGGCACGCGAACAGCGGCATCAGCAGGTGGAAATCGTCATAGGCGTGGCTGGCGAAGGTCAGCGGCGCAAGGCAGCTGTGCCAGGTCTCGATGCCCAACTCCTCGTGCAGCTCGCGGATCAGCGCGGTCTCGGGGCTTTCGCCCTGTTCGACCTTGCCGCCCGGAAACTCCCACAGCCCGGCCAGCGATTTGCCCTCGGGGCGCTGCGCCAGAAGGATACGCCCGTCCGGGTCGATCAGCGCCACCGCAGAGACAAGGATCACGCGTGCGGGCGGAGGGGGCGGAGGCGCCCCCTCGGGTCCACAGCCACCGCTCACGAGCGATAGTCCGCGTTGATGTCGATGTAGCGATGGGTCAGATCGCAGGTCCAGACCGACTTCTTCGCCTTGCCAAGGCCCAGATCGACGCCGATCACCAGTTCCTGGCCCTTCATATAGGCGCTCGCGGCTTCTTCCGAGTAATCGGGCACGCGCCAGCCGTTCTCGGCAAGGACCATATCGCCAAAGCTGATGCGCAGCTTGTCGCGGTCGGCCTTGGCGCCGGACTTGCCGACAGCTGCGACCACACGGCCCCAGTTCGCGTCCTGCCCGGCGATCGCGGTCTTGACCAGCGGCGAGTTCGCCACCGCCATCGCGACCTTATGCGCATCCTCGGCGGTCTCGGCGCCGCTCACGCGGACCTCGACGAACTTGGTCGCGCCTTCGCCGTCCTTCACCACCTGATGCGCCAGATCCATCATCACGCCACGCAGCGCGGCCTCGAAATCACGCGCGGCTTTGGAGCGCAGATCGGTGATCTCGGCAGCGGTGGAGCGGCCCGTGGCCGCAAGGATCAGCGCGTCCGAGGTCGATGTGTCGCTATCCACCGTGATCGCGTTGAACGTGTCATCGGTATTGCGCGAGAGCATCTTTTGCAGGTTCTTGGTCGAGATCTTCGCATCGGTGAAGATATAGACCAGCATCGTCGCCATGTTGGGCGCGATCATCCCCGAACCCTTGGCGATGCCGGCGATCTTGATCGTGCCGCCCTCGCCCTCGATCTCGGCGGCCGAGCCCTTGGGGAAAGTGTCGGTCGTCATGATCGCGCGGGCCGCGGCCTCCATCCCTTTGGGGTCGAGGGTTGCCACCAGATCGCCCACCTTGGCGGTGATGCGGTCATAGGGCAGGGGCTCGCCGATCACGCCGGTCGAGGAGGAGAAAACGCGCGAGGCGGGCACACCGGTCGCCTGCGCGACGGCGGCGGTCACCGCATCCACGGCTTCCTGACCGAGCGCGCCGGTGAAGGCATTGGCATTGCCCGAGTTCACGATGATCGCGGCGCCCGCATCGGCGGCCACCTTCAGCTTGAGCTTCTCCTGGCAATCCAGAACACAGGCCGCGCGGGTCGAGGAGGTGGTGAACACCCCCGCGATCGCGGCACCCGGCGCCACGCGCGCCAGCATCACGTCGGTGCGGCCCGCGTAGCGCACGCCTGCGCCGATGGCGGCGAACTCGACGCCGTCGATCACCGGCAGCGCGGGGAACGCCGCAGGCGCCAGCGGCGAGACCGGGCTGGCCTTCTTGACCTTCGCCTCGACGACGGCCTTGGCCTCGGCAAGCTCCTTGCCGACCTCGGCCACGACCTCGCCCGCCGTGCCCTCAAGCTTGACACGCAGGTCTTTCACCTTGGCCTTGAGCTTGTCGATCTTGGCCTTGAGTTCGCTTTTCTTCGCCATCATGCCCTCCCGAGCCGGATCATTCGCCGAGGATCGCCGCGTCCTTCAGGAGCGCGGGGTCCACACCCTCGGTCATTTTCTCGACCTTCGCTTTTTCAACGGTTTCCGTCACGCGTTTTTCCACGGCGGCCTGGCGCAGATCGCCTTCCAGCTCGGCGCGGACCTCTTCCATCGTGGGGGCTTCGGCCAGACGGGTTTCCATCAGCTTGACGACATGCCAGCCGAACTCGGTCTGCACCGGGCCTTTGACCTCACCATCCTTCATCTCGGCCAGCGCGTCCGAGAAGGGCTTGACCATCGCCTCAAGCCCGAACCAGCCCAGATCGCCACCGTTGGGCGCCGCACCGTCGGTCGAGTATTGCTTGGCCGCCTCGCCGAAATCGAGCCCGTCCTCGATCTCTTTCTTGATCCGGGCGGCGTCCTCCTCGGTTTCCACGATGATATGCGCGGCGTTGTATTCGCGCGTGGGTTCCGCATTGGCGTATTTCGCCTCATAAGCCGCCTTGAGCGCGTCGTCCGTCACGGCGCCGCCCGCAGTGCGTTCCAAAACCGAATTGGCCAGATAGGCGCGGCGATCGACCTCAAGCGCGATCTCGTCGCGGTGCGTCATCATGTCCTGCCCGATTTCGGCCAGAGCGGTCTGCTGGATCAACTGCTCAAGGATGCCTTCGAACAGAACGTCATCGGGAAGCTGCTGATACTGCGGCGGCAGGCTTTCGCGCACGCTGGCCATGTGACCCAAGGTGATCTGGGTGCCGTTGACCGTGGCCACGACGGTGTCGGCCTTGACCTCTTCGGCCTGAACGGCGCCACCCATGGCCAAAATCACGGCAACAGACCCAAGATATTTCGCGAGTTTCGGCATCAAGGCCACTCCTGCAAGGGCCGCGGCACCCCGCGGCGTTGACACTCTGACGGCAGCCCCTTACATCGCCTAAGGTCCTGTGAAGGCAGCTTCGCCCCATTTTCGTTAGCCGTTCTAGGCGGCAAGCAGGGGCGCGACAAGGTCGCTTGTCACACGATTTGGTCAGATGAACCCGCGGAGAGAACATGCTGGGCCTTGGAACTATCGCAAAGAAGGTTTTCGGCACGCCGAATGACCGCAAGGTGAAATCGGTCCGTCCGCTTGTCGCCAAGATCAACGCGCTCGAACCCGAGTTCGAAAAGCTGACCGATGCCCAGATCATCGAGAAAACGCGCGAGCTTCAGACCCGTGCGCAGGGCGGCGAGGATCTCGACGCGCTGCTGCCCGAAGCCTTCGCCAACTGCCGCGAGGCCGCCAAGCGCGCGCTTGGCCTGCGCGCGTTCGACACCCAGCTGATGGGCGGCATCTTCCTGCATCAGGGCAACATCTCGGAAATGAAGACCGGCGAGGGCAAGACCCTTGTCGCAACCTTCCCGGCCTATCTGAACGCGCTGCCCGGCAAGGGCGTGCATGTCGTGACCGTCAACGACTATCTCGCCCGCCGCGACGCCGAATGGATGAGCAAGGTCTATGGCGCGCTTGGCCTGACCACCGGCGTTGTCGTGCCCTTCCAGCCCGATGACGAAAAGCGCGCGGCCTATCGCTGCGACGTGACCTATGCCACCAACAACGAACTGGGCTTCGACTACCTGCGCGACAACATGAAGGGCTCGGTCGAGGAAATGGCGCAGCGCGCCCATTTCTACGCGATCGTGGACGAGGTCGACTCGATCCTGGTCGATGAGGCGCGCACGCCGCTGATCATCTCGGGCCCCTCGCAGGACCGCTCGGAGCTGTACAACACGCTCGACAGGTTCATTCCCGAACTGACGGCCGAGCATTTCACCCTCGATGAGAAGGGCCGTAACGCGACCTATACCGAGGAAGGCAACGAGTATCTGGAGCGCCGCCTGCACGAGGCCGGCATCCTGCCCGAGGGCCAGTCGCTCTACGATCCCGAAAGCACGACCATCGTGCACCATGTCACCCAGGCCCTGCGCGCCCACAAGCTGTTCCACAAGGACCAGAACTACGTGGTCATGGGCACCGAGGTGATCCTGATCGACGAGCACACCGGCCGCGCGATGAAGGGCCGCCGCCTGTCGGACGGACTGCATCAGGCGATCGAGGCCAAGGAAGGCCTGCCCGTTCAACCCGAGAACGTGACGCTGGCCTCGGTGACCTTCCAGAACTACTTCCGCCTCTATGAAAAGCTTGCGGGCATGACCGGCACCGCCGCGACCGAGGCCGAGGAATTCGCTGAGATCTACAGTCTGGGTGTGGTCGAAGTACCCACCAACCGCCCGATTCAGCGTAAAGACGAACACGACCGCGTCTATCGCACCGCACGCGACAAATACGCCGCCGTGATCGAGGCGCTCAAGGAAGCCCATGCCAAGGGGCAGCCGGTGCTTCTGGGTACGACCTCGATCGAGAAATCCGAGATGATCTCGGAGATGCTCAAGGCCGAAGGCATCCCGCACAACGTCCTCAACGCCCGCCAGCACGAGCAGGAGGCCAAGATCGTGGCCGATGCCGGCCGTCTGGGCGCGGTGACCATCGCCACCAACATGGCCGGTCGCGGCACCGACATTCAGCTGGGCGGCAACGTCGAGATGAAGGTGCTCGAGGAACTGGCCGCGCACCCCGAGGCTAACCCCGAAGAGCTGCGTGCGCGCATCGAGGCAGAACATGCCGAAGAAAAGCAAAAGGTGCTTGAGGCGGGCGGGCTGTTCGTTCTGGCCACCGAGCGCCACGAAAGCCGCCGCATCGACAACCAGCTGCGCGGCCGCTCGGGCCGTCAGGGCGACCCGGGGCGTTCGCTCTTCTTCCTGTCGCTCGAAGATGACCTGATGCGCATCTTCGGCTCGGAAAAGCTCGAAGGCGTGCTGACCAAGCTGGGGATGAAGGAAGGCGAGGCGATCATCCACCCCTGGGTGAACAAGTCGCTGGAGCGCGCGCAGGCGAAGGTCGAGGGCCGTAACTTCGACATCCGCAAGCAGTTGCTGAAATTCGACGACGTGATGAACGACCAGCGCAAGGCGATCTTCAGCCAGCGCCGCGAGATCATGGAATCCGAGGATATCGGCGAGATCGCGCAGGATATGCGCCACCAGGTCGTCGAGGATCTCGTCGATCAATACGCCCCGCCCAAATCCTATGCAGATCAATGGGATGTCGAGGGGCTGACGCATGCGGTGCTCGACGGGCTGAACATGCAGCTTCCGATCGCCGAATGGGCCGCCGAGGAGGGCGTCGATCAGGACGTGCTGATCGAGCGTATCGAAGAGGCCAGTGACGCATTCATGGCGCAAAAGACCGAGACCTTCGGCGTCGAGACCATGCGCACGATCGAAAAGCAGATCCTGCTGCAAACCATCGACACCAAGTGGCGCGAGCATCTGGTGACGCTTGAGCATCTGCGTTCGGTCATCGGTTTCCGCGGCTATGCGCAGCGCGACCCGCTGTCGGAATACAAGACCGAAAGCTTCCAGCTTTTCGAGACGCTGCTGGACGGGCTGCGTTCCGAGGTGACCAAGCGCCTTGGCCAGATCCGCCCGCTGACCGAGGAAGAGCGCGCCGCGATGATGGCCCAAGCCATGCCGCAGCCCGAGCCCGAGGCACCCCCGGCCCCGGCCGCGAAACCCGGCTTCGACGAGAACGATCCAGCGACCTGGGGCGAGCCTTCGCGCAACGATCCCTGCCCCTGCGGCTCGGGCGAGAAGTTCAAGCACTGCCACGGCCGGATCGCTTGACGAAAATATGGCAAAGCTAAGGCGCTCGCCCCGTTCGGTGCGGGCGCTTTTCCATATATAGTTAACGGAACCCTGGCGGACCCTATATCTAGGGAGAATAGGGTTAATATTTGGTCACTATTGCCCCGCAATCGTCACGGCTTTGCCCGTTTTCAATCCTAGGGTGATTGAAGGGCCACGATTCGGCTGGGGAAAGCCATGCAGAAGCACAAGAACAAGCTGCACAATGCGCGCATTCTGATCGCGACCTTCATGCTGGCCGCCGCGACCGGCAACGTGATGGAAGATGCCGATACCGCGCAGCAGCGCCCGCATCTGCACAATGGTCAGCTTGTCTATGCCACCGAAATCCCGCAGGCACAGGCCGTTATCGCCCGCCCGCGCCTTGCCCTGACCGGCCAGACCATTGGCGGCGTCGCATCGCTGCCAGAGCTTGCGACCCGCGCGCTGACCGATGATATCAGTCTTGTCGCGCTCGAAGCCCCCGGCGAGCCGAAAGCCCCGCAGTTTGGCGGCTTTGGCGGCCCTGTGTCGATCCCCGCTCCGCTGAGCAACTGATCGCCCCCTAAAGATACCCTGACGACCGGAAGCTTAGCTCCGTGTCCTTGCCGATGATCAGGTGATCGTGCAGCACGATGCCCAATGCATCGGCGGCCATCCTGATGCGGTCCGTCATGGCAATATCGGCCTCGGAGGGCGTCGGATCACCCGAGGGGTGGTTATGCACCAGGATCAGCGCCGAGGCGTTCACTTCCAGCGCGCGCTTGACCACTTCGCGCGGGTAGACCGGCACATGGTCGACCGTGCCGCGCGCCTGCTCCTCATCCGCGATCAGGATGTTCTTGCGGTCGAGGTAAAGGACGCGAAACTGCTCGACCTCGCGATGCGCCATGGCGGTGTGGCAGTAATCCAGCAGCGCCTTCCACGATGACAGCACCGGCCGGTGGATGACCTTCGAACGCGCCAGCCGCTGCGCCGCCGCTTCGACGATCCTGAGCTCCTGCACCACCGCATCGCCCACCCCGGTCACCTCGCGCAGTCGCGCCTCGGGTGCCGAGAGCACGCGGCCGAAATCGCCGAAAGTGTCGATCAGCCGCCGCGCGAGCGGCTTTACGTCCTGTCGTGGGATGGCGCGGAACAGGATCAATTCCAGCAGTTCGTAATCGGGGAGGGCGGCGGCGCCACCCTCCATGAAGCGCGCCCGCAGCCGCTTGCGATGATCCCCGATGTAAGAGGGCAGCCGGCCATCGGGGAGCGCAACCGGCGCGGCCTCGTCGGGGTCACCGAAGAGCGGCAGGGGCATTTCGTGAAAGGCTGAGGGTGGCTTCATGCGGCGATTTTGCCGCAGGCTTGGTGAAGAAAGCGTTAAGAAAATGGAAAGGGCGCCCGAAGGCGCCCGTTCAACCTTTCATGCCGTCCCAGAAGCTTTTGACCTTCTTGAAGAAGCTCGCCCCTTCGGGGTTGTTCTCGGCCTCGATCTTCTCGAACTCGCGCAGCAGTTCCTTCTGGCGGGTGGTCAGGTTGACCGGGGTTTCCACCGCCAGTTCGATCACCATGTCGCCGACGCCACCGCCGCGCAACGCAGGCATGCCCTTGGCACGCAGGCGCATCTGGCGGCCCGATTGCGAGCCCTGCGGGATCTTCACGCGCGAACGCCCGCCGTCGATCGTGGGCACCTCGACCTCACCGCCAAGCGCGGCGGAGGCCATGCTGACCGGCACGCGGCAGAAAAGATGTACGCCCTCGCGCTGGAAGATCGCGTGCTCGCGCACTTCGATGAAGATGTAGAGATCGCCCGAGGGGCCGCCGCGCATTCCCGCCTCGCCCTCACCGGCCAGACGGATACGGGTGCCGGTCTCGACGCCCGCCGGAATGTTGACCGAGAGCGTACGCTCCTTCTCGACCCGGCCAGCGCCGTGGCAGGCGCGGCAGGGGTTCTTCACCACCTGGCCTTGGCCGCCACAGGTCGGGCAGGTCCGCTCGACCGTGAAGAAGCCGTTTTGCGCGCGCACCTTGCCCATGCCCGAGCAGGTCGGGCAGGTCTGCGGCTCGGCCCCGCCTTCGGCGCCGGTGCCATTGCACGACGAACACTGGGTCGAGCCGGGCACGGTGATGGTCTTCTGTGCGCCTTTGAACGCCTCTTCCAGCGTCACACGCATGTTGTAGCGCAGGTCCGAACCCCGCGCCGCGCGCGAACGCCCGCCGCCGGGGCCGCCGCGCCCACCCATGAAATCGCCGAACAGATCCTCGAACACATCTGAGAATGCCGAGCCGAAATCGCCCTGTGCAAACCCGCCGCGCGGCCCGCCGCCACCACCCATGCCGCCCTCGAAGGCCGCGTGACCGAAGCGGTCATAGGCCGCCTTCTTGTCGGCGTCCTTGAGCACGTCATAGGCCTCGTTCGCTTCCTTGAACTGGGCCTCGGCCTCGGGATTGTCCTGGTTGCGGTCGGGGTGAAGCTCTTTTGCCTTCTTGCGATAGGCCTTCTTGATCTCTTCGGCCGAGGCACCTTTGGCGATGCCCAGAACCTCGTAGAAATCACGCTTTGCCATTGCAGAATCCCCTTGGGGGAACAAGGGAACGGGCCCCGCAGGGCCCGTTCCTCAGGTTCCTGCGCTTACTTGCGCTTGTCTTCGCCCATGTCCTCGAAATCGGCATCGACGATGTCGTCGTCCACGCCGCGCGGGCCATCCTCGTCTGCATCGGTATTGCCGCCTTCGGCAGCCTGCGCCTTGTAGATCGCCTCGCCCAGTTTCATCGCGGCGTCGGTCAGGTTGCTGATGCCACCCTTAATCTTGCCGGCGTCGTCGGACTTGAGCGCCTCTTCCAGCGCGTTGGCAGCCAGTTCGATCGCCTCGACGGTCGAGCCATCCACCTTGTCGCCATGCTCTTCGAGCGACTTGCGGGTCGAGTGCAGCAGGCTTTCGGCCTGGTTCTTGGTCTCGACCAGTTCCTTGCGCTTCTTGTCGGCTTCGGCATTGGCCTCGGCGTCGCGCACCATCTTGTCGATGTCCTCATCCGACAGACCGCCCGAGGCCTGGATCGTGATGTTCTGCGACTTGCCGGTGCCCTTGTCCTTGGCCGAAACCGAGACGATGCCGTTGGCGTCGATGTCGAAGGTTACCTCGATCTGCGGCATGCCGCGCGGTGCGGGCGGAATGTCTTCAAGGTTGAACATGCCGAGGATCTTGTTGTCGGCTGCCATCTCGCGCTCGCCCTGGAACACGCGGATCGTCACCGCGTTCTGGTTGTCCTCGGCGGTCGAGAAGATCTGCGACTTCTTGGTCGGGATCGTGGTGTTGCGGTCGATCAGGCGGGTGAACACGCCACCGAGCGTTTCGATCCCGAGCGACAGCGGCGTCACGTCGAGCAGGACGACGTCTTTCACATCACCTTGCAGAACGCCGGCCTGGATCGCCGCGCCAAGCGCCACGACCTCGTCGGGGTTCACGCCCTTGTGGGGCTCCTTGCCGAAGAACTTGGTCACTTCCTCGACCACTTTCGGCATACGGGTCATACCGCCGACCAGAACGACTTCGTCGATCTCGTCCTTCGAGACGCCCGCATCCTTCAGCGCCGCCTGGCAGGGCTTGAGCGAGGCCTTGATCAGGTCGCCCACAAGGCTTTCCAGCTTGGCGCGGGTCAGCTTCATGACCATGTGCAGCGGCGTGCCGGTCGCGGCATCCATCGAGATGAACGGCTGGTTGATTTCGGTCTGCTGGCTCGACGAAAGCTCGATCTTGGCCTTTTCCGCCGCCTCTTTCAGGCGCTGGAGGGCCATCTTGTCCTTGGTCAGATCGGCGCCATGCTCCTTTTTGAACTCCT
Organism: Sedimentimonas flavescens; assembly: GCF_019264375.1. Classification (GTDB taxonomy): domain Bacteria; phylum Pseudomonadota; class Alphaproteobacteria; order Rhodobacterales; family Rhodobacteraceae; genus Rhodobacter; species Rhodobacter flavescens. Next base: position 32,019 of record NZ_JAHVAI010000009.1, read on the forward strand.
CGGCGAGGTAGTTCACGATGCGCATGTCAAAGTCTTCGCCACCCAGGAAGGTGTCGCCGTTGGTGGATTTCACCTCGAACAGGCCATCGTCGATCTCAAGGATGGTGATATCGAAGGTGCCGCCGCCAAGGTCATAAACCGCGATGGTTTTCGATTCTTTCTTGTCGAGACCATAGGCAAGCGCGGCCGCCGTCGGCTCGTTGATGATGCGCAGCACCTCAAGGCCCGCGATCTTGCCCGCATCCTTGGTGGCCTGACGCTGAGCGTCGTTGAAATAGGCCGGAACGGTGATGACGGCCTGCGTCACGGTCTCGCCTAGATAGCTCTCGGCGGTTTCCTTCATCTTCTGCAGGATGACGGCCGAGACCTGCGCGGGCGAGAATTTCTCACCCTTCACTTCGACCCAGGCGTCGCCATTGCCGCCATCGACGATCGAGTAGGGAACCAGCTTGCGGTCCTTCTCGACCTCGGCGTCGGTCACGCGGCGACCGATCAGGCGCTTGACGGCGAAAACGGTGTTGGTGGGGTTGGTGACAGCCTGACGCTTGGCGGGCTGGCCCACAAGGCGTTCGTTGTCGGTATAGGCGACGATCGAGGGCGTGGTGCGCGCCCCTTCCGAGTTCTCGATCACGCGGGGTTGCGAGCCGTCCATGATGGCGACGCAGCTGTTGGTCGTCCCAAGGTCGATCCCGATCACTTTGGCCATGTCTTTACCTCTTCTTTCGGCGATTTGGCGGGTTCGGGTCCCGTAAGGCCCCCGACCCCAATCCCAGGGTTTCGGTTCAAATGTCGGCGAACGGCGCATGTCCGTTTCCGGCTTCCCGGCGTATATAAGGAGGGTAAAAAGCCCCTGCAAGAACCGCGACCCGGGAAGATCGCAACAAATGAACGATTCCGCCGAAAGCGCGCCCAAACGCCCCGATCCGCAGGAAATCCGAGGATTTCAGCACTTTCCGGGCTGGCTGACAGCTCCAGAACAGCATGCGCTTGTCGCGCAGATCCGCGGGGTGGTTGCCGCTGCCCCGTTTTTCTCGCCGACGACGCCCTATGGCAAGCCGATGTCGGTGCGCATGACCTCGGCGGGCCGCTTTGGCTGGGTCTCCGATCGGCGCGGCTACCGCTATTCGGAAACCCACCCCTCGGGCACACCGTGGCCCGCGATTCCGCCCATGCTGACCACCATCTGGAACGCGGTCTGCGGCACCGATCGCCAACCCGAATGTTGCCTGATCAACTTCTACCCCGAAGGCGCGCGCATGGGCCTGCATCAGGACCGCGACGAGGCAGATTTCACCCAGCCGGTCGTCTCGGTCAGCCTGGGCGATGACGGTCTTTTCCGCATCGGCAACCAGACGCGCGGCGGTTCCACCCAAAGCCTCTGGCTGCGCTCGGGCGATGTGCTGGTTATGGGTGGGCCTGCGCGCCTCATTTACCACGGCATCGACCGCATCGCGCCGGGCACCTCGACTCTTCTGCCCAAAGGCGGACGTATCAACGTGACGATGCGGGTCGTCACCTGACCCCCTTTCAATGTGGCGCAAATATCCCGCGGGGGTCGGGGGGCGCGAAGCCCCCGGCGCTCAGACCGAGCCGCGCGGCATCGGGTTCGCACCCCTGTTGTAGGGCTTCCAATCCGCTACCTCCGGGTAATGCTGCCGTCGCCAGGCGCGTACACGGGGGTTCATGCGTCGCCGCCACAGTGGCGGAACCATCGCCATCAGTGCCATCAGCGGATAACCAAGCGGCAGCTGCGGCGCCTCGTTCTCGGCATAAGTCTGCAACAGCGGGAAGCGGCGATCAGGCTTGGTATGATGATCCGAATGGCGCTGAAGATTGATCAGGAGCCAATTCGTCGCCCGATGATCGGCGTTCCACGAATGATGCGGCCGCACCGGTTCATACCGCCCCTCGCCGCGATAGGCGCGGGTTAGCCCGTAATGCTCAACGTAATTCGTCAGCTCCAGCTGCCACACGGCGATGAACGCCTGATAGAGGAACAGCCCGAGCCCGATCCAGCCGCCGATCGCATATGCCAGCGCCAGCGCCGCCAGTTGAAGCGCGCCATAGCGCCAGAACGGATTGCTGCGGTGCCAGGAAAAACGCCCCGCTCGTGCCAGCCGCAGCATCTCGGCCCGCCAGGCCGATCCGGGGCAGGCGCGCAGCACGCGCAGGAAATAGCGATAGAAACCCTCATTATAGCGCGCGCTGACCGCATCGCGCGGCGTGCCGACCCAGAGGTGATGAACCTGCAAATGCTCGGATCGGAAATGTGAATAAAGCACCATCGCCAGCAGCAGATCCCCCAGCCAGCGCTCAAGCTGCGGCTTCTGGTGCATCAGCTCATGCGCATAGACAATCCCGATCGTCCCCGAGATCACACCCAGACCGAAGAACAGCCCCACCGTTTCGGAGGGGCTCAGATGATCGCTGCGGGTGACATACCAGATCGCGCCATAGATCACCGCGAACTGGATCGGGAACCAGATCAGCGTGATCAGCCGATACCAGAACAGATCTGCCTCGGGCGTCGAGACATCGGGCTGGTCCGTATTGCGGCCCAGAAGCTGGTCGAGCAGGCTCACCAGCCACCACGCATAGGCGGGCAGCAACAGCAGCGTCCAGCCGCCGAAACGCGCCTCGATCACCGCCAGAGGCACGGTGCCAAGCGACAGCCAGAAAGGCAGCGCGCGGATCGGTTTGCGGATTTCCTCGGGGCTCGACATCGGGGCCTCATGAATACGGGGCGATCATAGCGCGCGCGGCCTGCGCCGCAATCGTTGCCGTTACGGCGTCATGGCGCTTTGCGCCGCGTCCCAGACCTTGCGCATCAGCGTGGGCAGGTCTGCGGGCCGGAACGCCGCGCGGGGGGTGAACCCGTCACCTTCGGCACGCGCCACCATCACCCGCAGGCGCAGGTGGAAATGGGTAAAGGTGTGGCGCACCTCGGCGGGTGCTTCGCTCCATTCGGCGGCCAGCGGCGGGTTGGGGTTTGGCGCCTCGACCCAGTCCGAGCCGGGAAAACCGAGCGTGCCGCCCAGAAGCCCTTTGTCGGGACGCCGCTCCAGCAGCACTCCGCCCGAGGGATCGAGCGCGACATAGGCAAAGCCTGCGCGGGTGGGTTTCTCGGGTTTGGGGGCCTTGCGTGGCAGGGTCTCGGCGACGCCCTGCGCTGCCGCAGCGCAAAAGCCGCGCAACGGGCAGAGCGCGCAGACCGGCTTGCGCGGCGTGCAGATCGTGGCGCCCAAATCCATCATCGCCTGCGCATGATCGCCGGGCCGTTCGGTCGGGGTCAGCCGCGCGGCCAGCGCGGTCAGCTCGGGTTTGGCGACTGGCAGGGGCGTCTCGACCGCCCAGAGGCGCGCAACCACACGCTCGACATTGCCATCGACGACGGTCGCGGGCTCGTCATGGGCAATGGAGGCAATGGCGGCGGCGGTATAGGGACCGATCCCGGGCAGGGCGCGCAGCCCCTCGGCTGTGTCGGGGAAGCGCCCGCCGTGGTCCTGTACGACCGCGCGGGCGCATTTGAGCAGGTTGCGGGCCCGCGCGTAATAGCCGAGCCCCGCCCATTCGGCCATCACCTCGGCATCCTCGGCGGCGGCCAGATCCTCGACCCGTGGCCAGCGTTCGGTGAAGCGTCGGAAATAGTCGCGTACGGCGGCAACGGTGGTCTGTTGCAACATGACTTCTGAGAGCCACACGCGATAGGGATCGGGGCGCGCGCCCGCCGCGCGCTCGGCCGGGCCGACACGCCATGGCATCACGCGCGCCGCGCGGTCATACCACGCCAGCAGCGCCGCGCCGGCTGCGCTCTCGTCCTCGTCACGCAATCTTTATGCCTCCGCCTTGACCATTGTGCTGGCAAAGCCCCGCAGGGCGCATAAGATAACCGCGAAAATCGGGAATGACAGGGATGGCACCGAAAAAACCGCCGCAGATCAGCGACACGCCCGACCGCCGGATGCGCGGCTTCGAGCCCGCCGGGCGGCTTCTGCGCGAGCGGATTCGCGTGGCCGGTGAAAGCCGGGGGTTTGCGGTGTCGCGCCTTCTGACCCATTGGGCCGAAATCGTCGGCGAGGACATCGCCGCCCAGACCCGCCCGGTCAAGATCGGCTATGCCAAGGGCGGGTTCGGCGCCACGCTGAGCCTGCTGACCCTTGGCGCCTCGGCGCCCATGTTGCAGATGCAGCTGCCGCAGATCCGCGAGAAGGTGAACGCCTGTTACGGCTACAACGCGATCTCGCGCATCGTGCTGACCCAAACGGCCCCCATCGGCTTCGCCGAAGGGCAGGCGCAGTTCACCCCCGCGCCCAAGGCCGAGAAACCGCCGCCATCGCCCGAATTGCGCGCCCGCGCCCATGAAACCGCCGAGGGCTTTGGCGATCCCACATTGCGCGCCGCGCTTGAAAAGCTGGCGCAAAACGTCCTATCGAGGTCCGAGAGCCGGGCCAAACTGAAGAAAGGCTGACTGATGAACCGACGCACCCTCCTTCTGGGAATTTCCGGGGCCGCCGCGATCGCCGTGACCGGCGGCTGGATCGCAAGCCGCAATGCCGGCACCCAGACCTCCTTTGTGCTGCCCGCCGCGGCCGATGAGAGCGCCGAGATCCTGCCCGATATCCCGCTGGGGGATGCGAATGCGCCGATCACGCTGATCGAATACGCCTCGTATACCTGCCCGCATTGCGCGACGTTCCATGACACGGTCTTTGCGCAGCTCAAGAAGGATTACATTGACACCGGCAAGGTGAAGTTCATCCACCGCGAGGTCTATTTCGACAAATATGGCCTTTGGGCCGGGCTGATCGCGCAATGCGGTGGCGCGCCGAAATACCACGCCCTGTCGGGTATGATCTACGAGACGCAGAAGGACTGGATCGGCGACGGCAAGGACGCCACCATCGCGGACAACCTGCGCAAGATCGGTCTCAAGGCCGGGCTGAGCAAAGAACAGATCGACACCTGCATGGCCGATCAGGAGCGCGTGGGCGCGATGATCGCGACCTACCAGAAGAACGCGACGGCGGACGATATCAACTCGACCCCGACGCTGGTGATCGACGGCGTGAAGCACTCGAACATGAGCTACGAGGAGCTCAAGGCCATTCTGGACGCGAAGCTCTGAGATGACGCCACTTGCAGGTCTGAAAGTCGTCGAACTGGCGCGGATTCTGGCTGGCCCCTGGGCGGGCCAGATCCTCGCCGATCTGGGTGCGGATGTGATCAAGGTCGAGGCCCCCGAGGGCGACGATACCCGCCGCTGGGGCCCGCCCTTCATCGAGCATGAGGGCGAGAAGAGCGCGGCCTATTTCCACGGCGCGAACCGGGGAAAACGCTCGGTCACGGCGGATTTCCGCACCCCAGAGGGGCAGGAGTTCGTGCGCCGTCTGGTCGCTGATGCCGATGTGCTGATCGAGAATTTCAAGGTCGGTGGTCTGGCGAAATACGGGCTCGATTACGAGAGCCTGCGCAAGGTGAACCCGCGGCTGATCTATTGCTCGGTCACGGGCTTCGGTCAGGACGGGCCCTATGCACACCGGGCGGGCTACGATTACATCATCCAGGGCATGTCGGGCCTGATGAGCGTAACCGGCCCGGCGGATGGCGAGCCGCAAAAGGTGGGCGTGGCGGTGACCGATGTCTTCACCGGCGTCTATGCGGCGGTCGGCATTTTGGCGGCCTTGCATCAGCGCAACACCACCGGCGAGGGGCAGTTGGTCGATCTGTCGCTGCTGGACGTGGCGACCTCGATCATGGCCAATCAGGCGATGAACTTCCTGGCCACCGGCACCTCGCCCAAGCGGATGGGCAACGCGCATCCGAACCTGGTGCCCTACGCAGTCTTCCCGTGTTCGGACGGTTACGTGATCCTGGCGACGGGCAATGACGGGCAGTATCGCAAGCTCTGCGGCATTCTCGATCTCGAGGATCTGGCCGAGGCGCCACATTACCTGACCAACGCCGACCGCATCGCCAACCGCGAGGCGCTGACCGCGCTGATCTCGGAGCGCAGCCGCGGCTTTACCCGCGCCGATCTGCTGGCGGCCTGCGAGGCCAAGGGCGTTCCGGCCGGGCCGATCAACGAGATGGCGGATGTTTTCGCAGATCCGCAGATTGTCGCGCGCAAGATGCAGATCGCGCCCGAAGGCGTGCCCGGCGTACGCCTGCCGATCGCTTTCTCGGGGGCGGATCTGTCGGTTGCAAAACCCTCGCCGCGTCTTGGCCAGCATCAGGCCGAGGTCGAGGCGGAAATGAACGCAAAGTAAGGGGGCAACTGCCCCCTTACCGCACCAGCGCCTGCTTGTAGGCAGGGCGCGCGCGCATCCGGTCGAGATACTCGGTCAGGCGGTGCTCGACGATCGGGAACTTGGCGGCCAGGGCCCAGCTGAGGCAATGGCTCAGGATGATGTCGGGTACGGTCATCTCGTCGCCCATGACGAAATCCCCATCGCCCATGCGCTGCACCAGCACATGCTGCGAGCGTTCGAATTCCCACCGCAGGGTGTTCTTGATGCCCGAAAGGCGCAGCTCCTCGGGCAGGATAAAGCTGTGCCGCGCGGCCATCCACAGCGCCGCGTCGAATTCATCGAGCAGGAATTGCGTCAGGCTGTCTTGCCGCGCGCGGGCCAGAGTTCCCGCCGGATGGGTCATCGCGCCGTGGCGGTCGGCAAGGAACTGGATGATCGCGGTCGAGTCGGTCACCGGTGTGCCATCGACGATCAGCACCGGCACCTTGCCTGCCGGGTTGAAGGCCACGACCCCTTCAGAGCGCGGCGCTGCCTTCACATGTTCATAGCTTTGGCCAAGCTCTTCGAGCATCCAAAGCACCCGCAGCGCGCGCGAGGCGACAGGACCGATAACGGTATACATGGGCTCCTCCGTTTTGCGCCATTGGGTCACGGGGCGCGGGGCAGCGCAAGGCGATTGTTCGGGACACAATTGCGCGATTGACGCAGTTGCAGCCGCATGGCGAAATGCGTCTTCGCGCGAAGGGAGACACCCATGACCAAAGCCCCCCTGTTAACCCCCGTCCTGATCGGCGGGGCGATCATCCTGATGCTGAATTTCTCGGTGCGGGCCTCGTTTGGCGTCTTCCAGATCCCGATCGCGACCGAGTTCGGCTGGCCGCGGGCCGAGTTCAGTCTGGCCATCGCGATCCAGAACCTCGCCTGGGGCATCGGGCAGCCGATCTTCGGCGCGCTGGCGGAACGTTTTGGCGACCGGCGCGCGATCATTGTCGGCGCGCTGATGTATGCCGCAGGTCTTGTGCTGTCTGCCTTCGCCACGGCGCCCTGGCAGCATGACCTGCTTGAGATCGCGGTGGGCTTCGGGATCGCGGGCACGGGGTTTGGCGTGATCCTCGCGGTCGTGGGCCGCGCGAGTTCCGACGAGAACCGCTCGCTCGCGCTTGGCATCGCCACCGCGGCGGGATCGGCCGGACAGGTCATTGGCGCGCCGATGGCCGAGGCGCTTCTGGCCTATTTCACCTGGCAGAGCGTGTTCATGATATTCGCGGTCGTGATCCTCGCGAGCCTTTTCGCGCTGCCGATGCTGCGCGCCCCGCAGCGCGCCACCCGGGCCGAGCTTGAGGAAAGCATGGGCACCGTGCTCAAGCGCGCCTTCAAGGACCCGTCCTATACGCTAATCTTCCTGGGCTTCTTTTCCTGCGGCTATCAGCTGGCCTTCATCACCGCCCACTTCCCCGCCATGGTGACCGAGATGTGCGGCGCCGTGGATCCGACGGGGATGCTGGCGGCCATTGGCATCGAGACGCAATCGGCACTGGGTGCCATCGCCATCTCGGTCATCGGTCTGGCGAATATCGCGGGTTCGATCTACGCCGGTTGGGCGGGCAAGCGTTGGTCCAAGAAGAAGCTTCTGGCACTGATCTATCTGGGCCGCACCATCGCGGCGGCGGCGTTCATCTTGGTGCCGATGACACCCGCGACGGTGCTGATCTTCTCGCTGGTGATGGGCGCGCTGTGGCTGGCCACGGTGCCGCTGACCTCGGGGCTGGTCGCCTATATCTACGGGCTGCGCTACATGGGCACGCTTTATGGCTTTGTCTTCCTCAGCCACCAGATCGGCGCGTTCCTTGGCGTGTGGCTCGGCGGTAAGCTGTATGACATCTACGGCGACTACACGATGGTGTGGTGGGTCGGCGTGGGCGTCGGCGCCTTCTCGGCCATCGTGCACCTGCCGGTGCGCGAGCGGCCGATGCAGGCTCAGCCCGCCTGAAGCAGTGCCGCAAGCCCGGCGCGGTAATCGGGGTAGAGCAGGCTAACGCCAAGCTCCTGCTTGATCCGGTCGTTCCGGCAGCGCTTCGATTCCGCGTAGAAGCTGCGGGCCATCGGGCTCATGGTGGCCTCGTCATAGGGCACCATGGGCGGCTCGGGCAGGTTCAGCATCGCGGCGGCTAGGCTGAGCACGTCTTCGGGCGGCGCGGGCTCATCGTCGCAGACGTTGTAGATGCGCCCCGGATCGGGTCGCGCGATCGAGGCTGCCAGCACCCGCGCGATGTCAGTGACATGGATGCGCGAGAAGACCTGACCCGGTTTGACGATGCGCCGCGCGGTGCCGGCGCGCACCTTGGCGAAGGGGCCACGGCCGGGGCCATAGATGCCCGCAAGGCGGAAGATGTGCGGGTTGAGGCCAGGCACCGCAAGCCATTCGGCCTCGGCCAGAACACGCGCCTGACCGCGCTTGGTGGCGGGGGTGAGGGCGGTGTCCTCATCGACCCACTCGCCGCCATGATCGCCATAGACGCCCACGGTCGAGAGATACCCGGCCCATTTCAGATGCGGCGCGGCGGCGGCGATCTCGGCACCATGGGCGCGCAGCACCGGGTCGCCATCGTCATCGGGGGCGACCGAGGTCAGCAGATGCGTGACCTCGGACAGGGGCAGGGGGTCACCCGGCCAGATCAGGGCCTCGATGCCCGTGGCGCGCAGGGCCTCGGCCTTCTCTGCGCTGCGGGTGGTGCCGATGATGCGCCAGCCCTGCGGCAGCAGGATCTTGGCCAGTTCCTGCGCGGAATAGCCGTGGCCGATGCTCAGAAGGGTTTTCATGCGCCGCTCCGGTCGATGTGGCCCAGGTCGCGGTCGGGTTCGATCACGTCGCGCAGGCGTTTCTTGAGTTCTTTCGCATCGGGAAAACCGCCGTCGCGCTTGCGCTCCCACAGAAGGGTCCCATCGACCGAGACCTCGAAGGCGCCGCCATGGCCGGGGACAATGGTCACTCCGCCAAGGTCTTCGCCGAAGGTCGAGAGCAGCTCCTGCGCCATCCATCCGGCGCGCAAAAGCCAGTTGCAGCCGGTGCAATAGGTGATCGTGACGAGCGGTTTCGATGCATGTTCCATGGCCTACTGATAGCGCGCCAAGCCGGTCATAACAACGTCACTTGCAAGCCTTCGAACTCAGTGGCACCCTGAGCCATGGAACATAAAAACACTTTGAAAACATGGCCCGAGGCCGCGCCGCGTCTGATTGCCGTCGCCGCGGGTCGGGAGGCCGCCGACCTTGTGATCCGGGGCGGCAAATGGGTCAACGTCCATACGCGTGAGGTTCTGGAGGGCTACGACATCGCCGTGGCTGAGGGACGCTTTGCCGCCATCGCGCCCGATCTGTCGGTCAATATCGGCCCGCAGACCGAGGTGATCGAGGCCAATGGCCGCTACATGATCCCCGGCCTTGTCGATGGGCATATGCATATCGAGAGCGGGATGCTTACCCCCGCCGAATTTGCAGCCGCCGTGATCCCGCATGGCACCACGACCATGTTCACCGACCCGCATGAGATCGCCAATGTGCTTGGCCTTGCGGGCGTGCGGATGATGCATGACGAGGCGGCTTTGCAACCCGTCAACATCTTCACTCAGATGCCCTCCTGCGCGCCCTCGGCGCCGGGGCTTGAAACCACGGGTTACGAGATCACCCCCGAGGATGTGGCCGAGGCGATGACATGGCCCGGCATCATCGGTCTGGGCGAGATGATGAATTTCCCCGGCGTGATCCATGCCGACCCGAAGATGCTGGCCGAGATCGCGGCGACGCAAAACGCGGGGAAAACCGTCGGCGGGCATTACGCCAGCCCCGATCTGGGCGGGCCGTTCCGGGCCTATGTCGCGGGCGGCCCGGCGGATGACCACGAGGGCACCTGCGAGGCCGATGCGATTGCGCGGGTGCGGATGGGTATGCGCTCGATGATGCGGCTGGGGTCCGCGTGGTATGACGTGAAGACGCAGATCACTGCGGTCACTGAAAAGGGCCTTGATCCGCGCAACTTCATCCTGTGCACCGATGATTGCCACTCGGGCACGCTGGTCAATGACGGGCATATGAACCGCGTCTATCGCCATGCGGTTGACTGCGGCGCTGACCCGCTGGTGGCGCTGCAGATGTGCACGATCAACACCGCCACCCATTTCGGGCTGGAGCGGGAGTTGGGTTCCATCGCGCCCGGGCGGCGTGCCGATCTGATCCTGACCTCGGATCTTGTCACCCTGCCGGTCGAGCAGGTGATCGCGCGCGGGCGTACCGTGGCGATGGATGGCAAGATCACCGTCGACTGCCCGCATTACAACTGGCCCGAGGCCGCGCGTCAGACCGTGCATCTGGGCAAGGAACTGGTGGCCGATGATTTCGTCATCACCGCCCCCGAGGGCGCCAATACCGTCACCGCCCGCGTGATCGGCGTGGTTGAGAACCAAGCCCCCACCAAGGCGCTGACCGCCGAGCTTTCGGTGCTCGATGGCCGCGTCAATGGCGATCCTGCGCAGGACATCGCGCAGATCGCGCTGGTTGAGCGGCATCGCGGCACCGGCGGCGTGGTCAATGGTTTTGTCTCGGGCTTCGGTTACAAGGGCCGCATGGCCATGGGTTCAACCGTGGCGCATGACAGCCATCACATGATCGTTGTTGGCACCGACCGCGAGATGATGGCTGCCTGCGCCAATCGTCTGGGCGAGATGGGCGGCGGGATCAGCGTCTGGAAGGACGGGGCCGAGATTGCCTCGGTTCCGCTGCCGATCGCGGGGCTGATGTCGGACGACCCGGCCGCCACCGTGGCCGAACGTGCCTCGCGCATGGTCGAGGCGATGGCCGAATGCGGCTGCACGCTGAACAATGCCTATATGCAGCACTCGCTTCTGGCGCTGGTGGTGATCCCGGAGATTCGCATCTCCGACCTCGGGCTCGTCGATGTGACGCGGTTCGAACTGACGGAGCTTTTCGAATGAATGAACCGCTGACCACCCTGACCCCGCATACGCATGAGCCCGAGCTGTTCACCGATGCCGCTGAGGCCGTGGCGCGTCTTGAGGCGCTTTATGCCGAGGCGACCGGCTTCTTGCTGCAAAAGTTCAACGAGACGTTGAACGCGGGCCGCCCAAGTGCGCGCTTCCGCGCCTTCTACCCAGAGGTGCGGGTTTCAGTGGCCTCTCATACCAAGGCCGACAGCCGCCTGAGTTTCGGCCATGTCGCGCTGCCGGGAACATTTGCGGCCACGATCACCCGGCCCGACCTATTCCGCAACTACCTGACGCAGCAACTGGGCCTGTTGATCCGTAACCACGGCGTGCCGGTGCATGTGGGTATCTCGGCCACGCCGATCCCGGTGCATTTCGCGGTGGCCGCCCACCCCGAGGTGAGCGTGCCGCAGGAGGGCGTTCTGGATTTCAGCCTGCGCGATGTCTTCGATGTGCCGGATCTGGCCAATATGAACGACGATATCGTCAACGGCATGGCCGGGCCGAACCCGGACGGCTCTGGGCATCTGGCGCCCTTCACCGCGCAGCGGGTCGATTACTCGCTCGCGCGGTTGCAGCACTATACCTCGACCGCGGCCGAGCATTTCCAGAACCACGTGCTGTTCACGAACTACCAGTTCTATGTCGATGAGTTCGAGAAGGTCGCGCGCAACATGCTGGCCGATCCGACCTCGGGCTATGAGGCTTTCGTGGCGCCGGGCAATGCGCAGATCACGGCGCCCGACGGGGTCATCCCGCATCTTGCGAAGATGCCGCAGATGCCCGCCTATCACCTCAAGCGCGCCGATGGGAACGGGATCACGCTGGTCAATATCGGGGTGGGGCCGTCGAACGCCAAGACCGCGACAGACCATATCGCCGTGCTGCGGCCCCATGCCTGGCTGATGGTTGGTCACTGCGCGGGGCTGCGCAATTCGCAATCCCTGGGCGATTTCGTCCTGGCCCATGCCTATCTGCGCGAGGATCACGTTCTCGACGATGACCTGCCCGTCTGGGTGCCGATCCCGGCGCTGGCCGAGATCCAGATCGCCCTGCAGGAAGCTGTGGCCGAGGTCACCCGGCTGGAGGGATATGAGCTCAAGCGCATCATGCGCACCGGCACCGTGGCCACCATCGACAACCGCAACTGGGAGCTGCGCGACCAGTCCGGCCCGGTGCATCGCCTCAGCCAGAGCCGGGCTGTCGCGCTCGATATGGAAAGCGCCACGATCGCGGCGAACGGGTTTCGCTTCCGTGTGCCCTACGGCACGCTTCTGTGCGTTTCTGACAAGCCGTTGCATGGCGAGTTGAAGCTGCCCGGCATGGCGACCGAGTTCTATCGCACCCAGGTGGCCAATCATTTGCAGATTGGCATAAGGGCAATGGAAAAGCTGCGACAGATGCCGCTGGAGCGTATTCACAGCCGGAAATTGCGTAGCTTCGAGGAAACAGCCTTCCTGTGACGCAACGCCGCCTTTGCCGGAAAACCCGTGGATAAAGGCGAAAAAGGCTTGCCTTGCCCTGAAAAAGCGTGTGTTAGGGGCGAACGAAGCCGTGTAACGCGGCCTGAAATTGACCCCGCAACAATCGGGGCGCATGAGAGGAAAAGCAATGTCGAAACCGCTGACCAAGACCCAGCTGGTGGCCGCTCTGGCCGAAGTCATGGGCTCGGACAAGAAAACCGCCTCGGCCGCGCTGGACGCTGTTGCCGAAGTCGTCACCAAGGAAGTCGCCCAAGGCGGCGCCGTGACCCTGCCGGGTATCGGCAAGGTCTATTGCAAGGCCCGCCCCGAGCGTCAGGTCCGCAATCCGGCCACCGGTGAGACCAAGACCAAGGAAGCTGACAAGCAGGTCAAAGTCACCATCGCGAAGGCGCTGAAAGACAGCGTCAACGCCTGATCGGTTCGCTCCCCCTTGCGGGGGCCGCGCCATCCGATAGGGTCGCCCTGCGAGCAGGGCGGCCTTTTTCTTTGGCCGGGAAAGGAAGTTGATGGATCTTCGCGCAATCGCAATGGGTCTGGCCTTCGCGCTGATGTGGTCCTCGGCCTTTACCTCTGCGCGGATGATCGTGGCCGATGCGCCGCCGCTGGCCTCGCTGGCGCTGCGCTTCATGATCTCTGGCCTGATCGGGGTGGGGATCGCACTTGCGGCCGGGCAAAGCTGGCGGTTGAGCCGCGCGCAATGGCGCGCGACGCTGATCTTCGGGCTATGTCAGAACGCGCTCTATCTGGGCCTCAACTTCGTAGCGATGCAATGGGTCGAGGCCTCTGTCGCCTCGATCATCGCCTCGACCATGCCCTTGATGGTGGCGGCCCTCGGCTGGGTCGTGTTCCGCGACCGGGTACGGCCCTTGGGCGTTCTGGGCTTGGCGGCTGGCGTCGTGGGGGTCGCGATCATCATGGGCGCGCGCCTGTCGGGCGGCGTCGATCCGGTCGGCATGGCGCTGTGCTTTGTCGCGGCGCTGGCGCTGTCGATTGCCACGCTCAGCGTGCGCGGCGCGGCTTCGGGCGGCAATGTGATGATGATCGTGGGCTTGCAGATGTTCGTGGGTTCAGCAGTGCTGGCCGTTGCCTCGGTCGGGCTGGAGACCTATGAGATCAACTGGACCCCGCGCCTACTTGGGGCCTTCGCCTATACCACGCTGGTGCCGGGGGTTCTGGCAACCTGGATCTGGTTCCGTCTGGTCGGGCGGATCGGCGCGGTCAAGGCCGCGACCTTCCACTTCCTCAACCCGTTCTTCGGCGTGGCCATCGCCGCAGCCGTTCTGGGCGAACGGCTGGGCTGGCTCGATCTTGTCGGGGTCGCGGTGATCGCGGGTGGTATTCTCGCGGTGCAGCTGTCGAAACAGGCCTAGTCGCGGAACGCGGTGGCGAAGGGTTCGGGCAGGTCGAACTCGGCCAGCGCACGGGCACGGCCTTCGGGCGACATCTTGCGCGCGGTCTTCTGCACGATTTTCAACAGTGCCCCGGGTTCTTGCGAGGGGGCGAAGGGGGCGAAGTAGTGCCGCACGAAGACAAAGCAGATCACGTCCTCAAGCGCCTGCACTTCGGCGTCGCGCTTGATGCCTTCCTTGCGCAGCATCTTCGCGGCCTGTTCGACGGCCTCCTCGTCATAGCCCGCTTCGCGCATGATGGAGGCCACGCGCTCCGCATGGCGCCGGCCCTGTTCGCGGCGCCAGTTCAGGTAGCCCTCGCGCCCTTCGGGAAAGTCCGAGCGCGGCAGCAGCCAGCGTTCGATATGCTGGCCGCGCGCGGCGATTTGCAGCGGTTCGGACGCATCGGGGAACAGCCGCGTCAGCTCGGCCGACATGCGCTGACCGTAAAGCAGCGCGGCTGGCTGGCTGGCCTCGATCGTCGGATCGGCGGAATTGGCGGCGTCGATGGCGCGAAGCGCGCGGGCGAGGGGCGTTGTCATGGCGTTCCGGGGCTGATTTTCGTCAAGGCAAGGTTGCATGAATTCGTGGCAGGGTCCACGGCAAGAAGGAGAGGCATATGACAGGCTGGGCCGAGTTTCTGATCGCGGGGCTTATTTTCATGGCATCGCATGCGGTGCCTGCCAATCCGCGCATCAAGGGGCGGATCGTGGCGCTGCTGGGCCCGCGCGGTTGGGTCTGGGGATTCAGCCTGCTCTCGACCGGGCTTTTGTTCTGGGTGATCTTCGCCGCCGGCCGCGCGCCGTTTGTCGAGCTTTGGCCGCAGGCGGGCTGGATGCGTTGGTTGCTCAACATCGCCATGCCGCTTGCGGTCGTGCTCGGAACATTCGGCGTTGCCGCGCCCAACCCCTTTGCGTTCGAGGGGCGGGCCGATGGCTTCGACCCTGACCGCCCCGGCATCGCGGGCGTGGTGCGCCAGCCGCTTTTGTGGGCGCTGATCCTGTGGTCGGGCGCGCATCTGATCGCCAATGGCGATCTGTCCCATGCGATCCTGTTTGGCGTGTTCCTGGCCTTCTCGCTGATGGGCATGCGCGCGATGGAGGCTCGCAAGCGCCGCCTTTGGGGTGAGGCCGAGTGGGCGCGGCTGGCGGCAAACACCTCCGACTGGCCGTTTCAGGCGCTGATCGCGGGGCGCTGGCGGCCCCGGCGGGGGCCGTCGCTCATGCGTCTTGGGCTGGCCGTGGTGCTCTGGGCGGGGATCTTCCACCTGCACGCGCCGGTCATCGGGTTCTCGCCGCTGCCTTAACGCAGGGCGAGCAGCACCTCCATCGAGGCGTAACCGTCGGGCGCTTTGCCATTGGCACGCTGCCAGGCCATGATCGCGGCGATGGTGTTGGGGCCGATCTTGCCATCGGTGCCCTGCGTATCGAAGCCGCGCGCGGTCAGACGCTCTTGCAGCTCCTGCCGCTCGGCCGCGTTTAGCGCGCGCCCGTCGCGCGGCCAGGCCTGTGCGAAGGGGCCGTGGCCCTTCAGCCGGTCCGACAGATGGCCCACGCCGATCACATAGGCATTGGCGTTGTTGTAGCGCGAGATCGCGGTGAAATTGCCAAAGATCATCAGCGCCGGCCCCTGCGCGCCCGCAGGCAGCAGGATTGAGGCCGACCCGTAATTCGGCACCCGTCCGCCATTCACAGACCGCACCCCAAGCGCCGCCCATTCGTCGGGCGATTTCTTCACCGTCTTGCCCGCGAGGTTGTAGTTGAAGCCCTGCGGCAGGCGCACCTCGACCCCCCAAGGCTGCCCTTTCGACCAGCCCGACCGCGCGAGATAGGCGGCGGTCGAGGCCAGCGCATCGGCCGGGTTCTCCGACCAGATATCGCGCTTGCCGTCGCCGGTGAAATCGACTGCGAAGGCAAGGTAGGACGTGGGGATGAACTGGGTATGGCCCATCGCCCCGGCCCAGGAGCCGGTCATGCGCCGCGCGTCGGTGTCGCCCGACTGGATGATCTGCAGTGCCGCGATGAACTGCTGCGCAAAGAAATTCCCGCGTCGCCCGTCATAGGCCAGCGTCGCCAGCGCCGGGATGATCAGCGTGCTGCCCCGGTTCTTGCCGAAGTTCGATTCCATCCCCCAGACCGCAACGACGACCTCCTTCTCGACGCCGTAGCGCGCCTCGATCTGGCGCAGCAGCGCTGCGTTTTCGGCCAGCGCCGCACGGCCGTTCTCGATGCGGGTGTCCGAGACCGCGCTGTCGAGATATTCCCAGATCGTCTTGGTGAACTCGGCCTGATTGCGGTCGCGTTCGATGACCTTGGGATTGTAGCGGATGTCTTGCGTGGCGCGCGCCCATGTTGCGTCTGAGATACCCGCCGCCTTTGCGCGGGGCTTAAAACCCTCCAGCCAGTTTTCGAAACCGCGCTGAACGGCGGGGTCAACGGGGGGGATCTCGTCGATCATCTGGGCTCCTGCGCGCATCGCCGGGCGGGGCGAGGTCTCCAGCGGGCCGGCACAGGCCGACAGGGTGCTGAAGGCCAAAGCGGTGACGGTGGCAAGATTGACTGCTCGTTTCATGGCCTGCCTGCTATTGGTTGTTTTCAGGCAGTCTAGCAAATGCCACGGCAGGCGCAAATCGGCTTCGCGGCAAACCGCCTATTCGTTCTCGCCGTAGAAGGGTGTCATCTGCACCACGATCACCGAGTTTTCCTCAAGCGCGCGATCCATCAGGGCGCGTTCCTCGGGGTCGATCTCGTCGCCCTGTTTTTCGCGCTCGGCCAGCGTGCCGTAGCCGGTGACATCGAGCGGTGCCATGTCGGCCAGCTTGAGGATAGCCACGGTCTCGCGCACGGCCTCGGCCTCGTCGACGCCCGAGGCGTAGCACAGGATGCCCGCGCCGGTCGCGCCCTTGGGCAGACCGTCGCCCGCCTTGCGGCCAACCTCGACCAGCAGCGTGTAGACCTGCTGCGGGCGCTTCTCCTTGACGGGTTTTTCGGGCGTGTCGGTCATGGCGGTCTCCGGGGGTTCTGCCTGTCCGGGGTCACCCGCCGGGCCGGTCATGTCAAGTTCTTCCGCGCCCTTCACGCAAAAGGCCCGCCGCGAGGGCGGGCCTTGCATGGGGTGCGCTGGCGATCAGTCGCGCAGCAGCTCGTTGATCGAGGTTTTCGAGCGGGTCTTGGCGTCGACGCGCTTCACGATCACCGCGCAGTACAGGTTGATGCCGTTCTTCGAGGGCATCGAGCCCGAGACGACGACCGAACCGGCCGGAACCTCGCCATACATGACCTCGCCGGTTTCGCGGTCGACGATCTTGGTGGACTGGCCGATATAAACGCCCATCCCCAGGACCGAGCCTTCGCGGACGATGCAGCCCTCGACCACCTCGGAGCGCGCGCCGATGAAGCAGTTGTCCTCGATGATGGTGGGGCCCGCCTGCATGGGCTCAAGCACGCCGCCGATGCCGACGCCGCCCGACAGGTGGACGTTCTTGCCGATCTGCGCGCAGGAACCCACGGTGGCCCAGGTATCAACCATGGTGCCTTCATCGACGAAGGCACCGAGGTTCACGAACGAGGGCATCAGCACCACGCCCTTGCCGATATAGGCCGAGCGGCGCACGATGCAGTTCGGCACGGCGCGGAAGCCCGCGGCCTTCCACTGCGCCTCGCCCCAATGGGCGAACTTGCTGTCGACCTTGTCCCACCACGAACCGCCCTGCGGGCCGCCCGTCTGCACTTCCATGTCCTTCAGGCGGAAGCCGAGCAGAACGGCCTTCTTGGCCCATTGGTTGACGTGCCAGTTGCCATCGGCCTGACGCTCGGCCACGCGCAGCTGACCCTGGTCAAGCGCATGCAGCGTCGACTCGATAGCGTCGCGGACCTCGCCCTTGGTGTGCGGGGTGATCGTGTCGCGCGCCTCCCAGGCGGCTTCGATGGCGGTTTCCAGGGCGGCGTTCGACATGGTGTCCCCTTTGCAGATTGGCGCGTTGTCTATGGTCTTGTCAGGGAACAGCCTATAGTTGGAAGGCAGCCCCCGCGCAATGCAGCGCTTGGATCAACGCGCGAAAGGATCATTCCGATGGACGACGCACGCAGCCATCCGTTTCGTCATAGCCTCCAGGACGCCAAGGCGGCGAAACTCGTTCCCGATACGGCGCAAACCCGCGCTCCGGCCTATCGGCTGGCCTTCAGCGACACCGATTTCATGATGCGCGAAGAGCTGCGTCCGGTGCGGTTGCAGCTGGAACTTCTCAAGCCGCAGATGATCCTTGATGAGCGCGGTGTGAACTCGACCGTGGTGCTGATGGGCTCGGCGCGCATCCCGGAACCGGGCGCCGAGGGCAAGGCCGCCGCGCTGTCGAACTGGTACGAGGAGGCGCGCAATCTCGCGCGGCTGATCACCGAGCGCAGCATGAAGACCTATGGCCGCGAGGATGTCGTGGTGACAGGTGGCGGGCCGGGCATCATGGAGGCGGGAAACCGCGGCGCGCATGAGGCGGGCGGGCATTCCATCGGCCTCAATATCGTACTGCCGCACGAGCAGGCGCCGAACCCCTATGTGACGCCCGACCTGTGCTTCAACTTTCACTACTTCGCGATCCGCAAGATGCATTTCCTGATGCGCGCCAAGGCGATCTGCATCTTCCCCGGCGGCTTCGGCACGCTTGACGAGATGTTCGAAAGCCTCACGCTGATTCAGACCGGGCGGATGCGGAAGATCCCGTTCATCCTCTTCGGTCGCGCCTTCTGGGAAGAGGTCGTGAACTGGCGGGCTCTGGCCAATGCCGGGACCATCTCGCCCGAGGATCTGGACCTGATCAGCTTTGTCGATAGCGCCGAGGAGGCGCTCGAGATCATCGACGGCTGGGAGTATGGCTGCGACTGAAACGGGGCCCTCGGCCCCGGGGGCGAAGCACGCCAATTCCTGCACCGCCGATTGGTGTCAGTGCAAATGCAGCACCGGGTGAGGCGGGCTTAGAGCCCCGCCTCCGAGGCGATCTGGGCCTTTGACTTGCGTGCGCGCTCGGTTGCGGATTTCAGCTGACCGCAGGCGGCCATGATATCCTCGCCGCGCGGCGTGCGGATCGGGCTGGCATAGCCCGCTTTGTAGATGATGTCGGCGAAAGCCTCGATCCGCTCCCAGTCCGAGCGCTGATAGGGTGCGCCGGGCCATTCGTTGAACGGGATCAGGTTGATCTTGGCCGGAATGCCACGGATCAGCTTGACCAGGCGCTTGGCGTCGGCGTCGCTGTCATTGACGTCCTTGAGCATGACGTATTCGAACGTGATGCGCTCGGAGTTCGACAGCCGCGGATAGTCGCGCAGCGTGTTCAGCAACGTCTCGATGTTCCACTTTTTGTTCACCGGCACCAGTCTGTCGCGCACCTCGTCGGTGGTGGCGTGGAAGCTGATCGCCAGCAGGCAGCCGATCTCTTCGGCGGTCTTGGCGATCTCGGGGACGATGCCCGAGGTAGACAGCGTGATGCGGCGGCGCGAGAGAGAGATCCCCTCGCCATCCATCACCACTTTCATCGCGTCGCGGACATTGTCGAAATTGTAAAGCGGCTCGCCCATGCCCATCAGCACGACGTTCGAAATAAGGCGGGTCTCGTCCTTGGGCGCGCCGGGCTGAGGCCATTCATCCAGATCGTCGCGCGCGACCATGACCTGCCCGACGATCTCGCCCGCCGTCAGGTTGCGCACCAGCTTCTGCGTGCCGGTGTGGCAGAACGAGCAGGTCAGCGTGCAGCCCACCTGCGAGCTGATGCACAGCGTGCCGCGGTTTTCCTCGGGGATATAGACGACCTCGACCTCATGCCCGCCCGCGATGCGCAGCAGGTACTTGCGGGTGCCGTCCATCGAGACCTGCTTGGTCACCACCTCGGGGACCGAGATCTCGAACTTCTCGTCCAGCAGGGCGCGGTAATCCTTGGCCAGGTTCGTCATCTGCGCGAAGTCGCGCACGCCCCAGTGATAGACCCATTGCCAGATCTGACCCACGCGCATCTTGGCCTGCTTTTCGGGCGTGCCCGCCTCGATCAGCGCATCGCGCAACTGCTCGCGGGTCAGACCCACAAGGTTGACCTTGCCGCCCTCGGGCAGCTTGCGCGGGATCGTATGCACGTCTTGCGTGATCGGTGCGGAGGGCGTGTTCATTGCGGTATCCTGGCTGGGCAAGCGCCTCATATAGGGGATTCGCTGCCAAACGTGTAGTGCAAATGCAAAAGCCCCGGCCAAGCCGGGGCCCTGGCGCGATGCGCGGGGTTTACTTGCAGCGCTTGGCGGCTTCGTCCATCGCGGCGGTGAACCCCATCAGCGAGAACTTGTCTTGCGTCTGTGTGCCACGACCCGAACGGCCCGTCACGGTGACATCGGCGCCACCCTTGAGGGCTGCGATGATCTTGGCGTCTTCCTCGGCCGAGCCCGCCCACGCACCTTCGCCGCTGGTGAAGAGCGAGAACTTCTGACCGTTGTTGACCGACATCTCGACCTTGGAGTCGGTCGCGAACGGGTAGCCGCCCATGAACGAGATCTCACCCGGCTTACCCGGGCGGAAGGTCACGAACAGCAGGATATCGCCGCGGCGAACCTCGACCTTCTTGCCGTCCTTGGTGTTCACCGTCTCGGTTGGGGCCGAGACGCCCCAGCACTCTTTCGGGCTTTCTTCGACGAAAACGCTCCAGTCGGTGTTCGCGGCGACGCGGTTGCTGGTAGCCTGAGCCTGCGCCGCGCCGTGGAACAGGACCGAAGCGGAAAGGATCGCAGCGCCGCGCAGAACGGAATTCTTCATGGTTACAGCCTCCAGCTGCCAGATGCCTCTGCCCCGCCAAGCGGGCTTTCAGCCCTTTTTTCCAATGGCGGAAGTGATTTCAACTCGATATCCCACAGATAACGTAAAAGTGCCAATCGGGGAAAGCCCCAATGGCGGGAATTCGCGCATGCGTGAACGGGAGAGGGTGATGACGGCAGTACCGATGATCGAGTTGTGGCGCGGCGGGATGCTGGAATCGGCGCATGCGGGCCATGCTGTCATCTTTGGTCCCGGCGGGATCGAGGCCGCCTGGGGAGACCCGGCTGCGGTGATCTATCCGCGCTCTTCGTGCAAGATGGTGCAGGCGCTGCCGTTGATCGAGAGCGGTGCGGCTCATGCGGCGGGTCTGACCGATCGGCAACTGGCGCTGTCCTGCGCCTCGCATTCGGGGGGCGCCATGCATGTGCAAGGTGTGCAGGCGTGGCTTGCGACGCTTGGCTTGGCCGAGCCTGACCTGCGCTGCGGCCCGCAGATGCCGCGCGACCGTGCCGAGATGAAGCAGGTGATCTGTTCGGAGAGCGCGCCCTGCCAGTTGCATAACAACTGCTCGGGCAAGCATGCGGGTTTCCTGACGCTTGGCCGTCATCTGGGCGCGGGCCCGGAATATGTCGAGATCGACCACCCCGTGCAGCGCGCGGTCAGGGCCGCCTTCGAAGAGGTCACGCAGGAGGCCTCTCCGCGCTTCGGGATCGACGGCTGTTCGGCCCCGAACTTCGCCTGCACGATCACCGGGCTTGCACGCTCCATGCAGTTCTTTGCCGCCGCAAACCCCGAAGGCCCGATACGCGAGGCTGCTGCTGCGCGCCTGACCCGCGCGATGATGGCCTTCCCCGAGCTGGTCGCGGGCGAGGGGCGGGCCTGCACCGCGCTCATGCGTGCGCTGAACGGCAAGGGTGCGGTCAAGACCGGGGCCGAGGGCGTCTTCGTCGCCATCCTGCCAGAGCAGCGCCGGGGCATTGCCGTCAAGATCGCCGATGGCGCGACCCGCGCGGCGGAGGCCGCGATCGCCGCGCTTCTGGTGCGGCTCGGGGCGCTTGATGCCGCAGATCCGGTGGTTGAGCAGTATATCCCCCGCGCCATGACCAACCGGCGCGGGCTGGTGGTGGGCGAGATGCGCCTGGCGCCGGGTTTCGCTTAAATCATCTGCCAGATCAGCCGTAGCGCAAGCGCCGTCGAGGTCACAACCAGAAGCGGCTTGATCACCTTGGCGCCCACCCGCATCGCAAGGCGCGAGCCAAGCCGCGCGCCCGCGACCTGCGCCAGCCCCATGGCGAGCCCGGTAACCCACCAGGGCGCACCCACGGCCGCAAAGGCTACGAGCCCCCCGATATTCGAGGCGAAATTCAGCAGTTTCGTGTGCGCGGTCGCGCGCAGCACGCCATAACCCGCCAGCGAGACAAAGCCGATCATGTAGAAGGCCCCCGCACCGGGGCCGATCAGCCCGTCATAGAACCCGATCAGCGGCACCACGAAGGCGGTGAATGTCGCAGGGCGAATCCGCTCGGCCCGGTCGGTGTCATCGAGGCCTTTCTTGAGCGCGAAAAACGCCGCGATCCCGATCAGCACGACGGGCAGCGCAAGCCGCAACCCCTCGGTCGGGATGACGGATACCAGAAGCGCACCCACCAAACCCGCGACAAAGGCCAGCCCCGCGGCGCGGATCTGGCGGCGCAGGTTCACATGCCCCGAGGCCGCATAGGACAGCGCCGCCGTGGCCGCCCCGAATGAGCCCTGCACCTTGTTGGTTGAAAGCGCCTGCAGGGGCGTGGCGCCGGCCAGCAGCAGCACGGGCAGGGTGATCAGCCCGCCTCCCCCTGCGATACTGTCCACAAAGCCCGCAGCAAAAGCCGCGGCAATCAGCATCAGGGCAAGCTCCAGCGAGACTTCGAACATGCGGCACCAAGGGGTCAGACTGTCTTTCATCGGCTGCCCTCCGCCCAAAGTAAAGAGAGCCGATTGCTTGCGGCGCTGAGGTGCGCGTATTACCGTTCGGCACCTGCGGGGACCCAAGGCCAATGCAACGCTCGACCACGATCATCCACTATGCCCCCGCCAAGCTGGTCGTGGTTCTCGTTCCCAAATGCGGATCGACGACAATGATCGCGGCGTTCCTGACCCTTGCGGGCCTTGGCGCGCATGTTCCAACCGCGCGCAACTTCATTCGCTCGGATGAGGGCAGGGCGCAGATGCACGCCGCCGGGTTGGAGGTACGGCCCGTCCGGTTCGAGGAACTGGCGCAGATGCAGCAGCGCGATCCCGGCTATCGTTTCCTGACCGTCCTGCGCGACCCGACCGAGTGTTTCGTCTCGGGGTATTTCAGCAAGATCAACCGCTATGCCAAGCGATTTGCCCGCCGTGCCTATCTGTGGGGCAAGCTACGCCAGGCCCTGAGCGGCCCGCGCGCCTGGCCCCATATCGAGCAGGCGAACCGTCACATCCGCAAACTGATCCCGTTCGAGCAGTTTGTCTCGGGGATGGAGCGGCACGGCACCGAATGGGATTCGCATTTCCGTCCGCAGGGCCAGACCGTTGGGCACGAGCTGATTCGATATGATCGCGTGCTGATGCTTGAGACGCTAAATGCGGCGCTGATCCCGACGCTGCAAGACCTTGGCTTCGACACGGCAGAGTTGGCGTTGTTGAAGACGCTCCCACGCAAGAACCCGACGCAGACCCCGCAGACCACGCGCGGGCAGCTTCTGACACCCGATCTGCGGGCCCGTATCGCGCGGCTCTATCACGACGATCTCAGATTCCTCGGACAGATGCAGTGATCCCCGTGGCCCCCTATCCGCGCCTTTCCCAGTTCAGCGCCCCGGCCCGCGAAAGCGCCGAGATCTGGCGCACCTTCGCCGGTGTGATCGGAATTGCGGTGCTCTACATGGCCTTCGTCTTTGGCGCGCTCAGCGCCATCGCCAAGATGATGAGCGAGTTCGAATTCGCACGCCTCGTGGCGGGCATGGTCGGCGCCTCGACCCCGATCGGGCTGTCGATGACGCTTGCCACCTTCATCCCGATGCTGATGGCGGCGTTGCTCGTGGCCAAGATCTTGCATGGGCGTGACTTCTCTACGCTGATCGGGCGCGGGGCGCTGCATGACTTCCTGCGGGTCTCCGCGCCCCTTTTGTTGCTGGTATTCCTGATGATGCCGCTGTCGCTGCTCAACCCCGACGTGGGTGCGGCGACACCATTCTCGGTTCTGCTGCGCTGGCTTCCGGCGGCGTTGCCGCTCCTGTTGCTTCAGATCACCGCTGAAGAGGTCGTCTTTCGCGGCTACCTGCTGCAGCAACTCGGTGCGCGCAGCACGCGTCCGCTGGCCTGGATGGTGCTTCCCTCGGTTCTGTTCGGGGTGCTGCATTACGCGCCGGGCGATTTCGGGGCGAATGCCATATGGCCCGCGCTCTGGGCCTTTGTCTTCGGCTGCCTTGCTGCCGATCTGACGGCGCGCACCGGAAACCTCGGCGCGGCGCTGGCAATGCATTTCGCCACGAATTTCTCGTCGATCTTCCTCGTGGGGCTTTACGGCAATCTCGACGGTCTGGCGCTCTATACGCTGGTGATCAACAGCCGGGACTTCGCCTCGCTCGCCCCCTATCTTGCAACCGACTTCGCCGCGATGCTCGTCTCGTGGCTTCTGGCGCGGCTGATGCTGCGCGTCTGATTGCATTTCCCGCGCGTCGGGCTTATCTGGGGCGGACGTGACGGAAGGCGCATTGCAGAAGGACACAGGCAGATGAACTGGATCTCGAACTACGTCCGACCCAAGATCAACTCGCTGTTCTCGCGCCGTGAGGTGCCTGAGAACCTTTGGACCAAATGCCCCGAATGCGGAACCATGCTGTTCCATCGCGAACTGGCAGACAATCAGAACGTCTGCACGAACTGCGATCACCACATGGCGATCACCCCGCGCGAGCGCTTCACCGCGCTTTTTGACGGCGGCATCTTCTCCGAGGTCAAGGTCCCCGATCCGATCACCGATCCGCTGCAGTTCAAGGATCAGAAGAAATACCCCGACCGGATGAAATCCGCCCAGAAATCGACGGGCGAGAAAGAAGCCATGCTGGTCGCCGAGGGCGAGATCGGCCGCACCCCGATCGTCGCCGCCGCACAGGACTTTTCGTTCATGGGCGGCTCGATGGGCATGTATGTCGGCAACGCGATCATCGCGGCGGCCGAACGTGCGGTGAAACTCAAGCGCCCGCTCGTGCTGTTCTCGGCTGCTGGCGGCGCGCGGATGCAAGAAGGCATCCTGTCGCTCATGCAGATGCCGCGCACCACGGTCGCGGTGCAGATGCTCAAGGAAGCCAACCTGCCCTATATCGTCGTGCTGACCCACCCGACCACGGGCGGGGTGACGGCCTCCTACGCGATGCTGGGCGATGTGCAGATCGCTGAACCCAATGCGCTGATCTGCTTTGCTGGCCCGCGCGTCATCGAGCAGACCATCCGCGAGAAACTCCCCGAAGGCTTCCAGCGCGCCGAATACCTGCTCGACCACGGCATGCTCGACCGCGTGACCCATCGCATGAAACTGCGCGAGGAACTGATCACCATCCTGCGCATGCTCATGGGGCTGCCGCCGGCCGTCGCGGGCGATCTTCCGGCACCGGGCAAATCGGCCGAAACGACCAAGGCCTGATCTTCAACGTGGCATAAATATCCCGGGGGTCCGGGGGCAGCGCCCCCGGCCCGGCTCGATCGGGTGACCCAGATGACCCAGCCCTCCGACCAGATCCTGACGCGGCTGATGTCGCTGCATCCCAAGGTGATCGACCTCACGCTTGACCGGATGCACCGCATCCTCGCCGCGCTCGACCACCCCGAGCGCGCCATCCCTCCCGCGATCCATATCGCGGGCACGAATGGCAAGGGCTCGACCCAGGCGATGATCCGCGCGGGGCTCGAGGCCGAGGGTAAGCGCGTCCACGCCTATACCTCGCCCCACCTCGCGCGCTTCCATGAACGTATCCGGCTGGCGGGCGATCTGATTTCGGAACCTGCGCTCGCTGCGTTGCTTGATGAATGCGAAGCGAAGAACGGCGGCGTTCAGATCACTTTTTTCGAGATCACCACGGCGGCGGCCTTCCTGGCCTTTGCCCGCACCCCGGCCGATTTCACCTTGCTTGAGGTAGGCCTCGGCGGGCGGCTAGACGCCACGAACGTGATTGACCGTCCCGCGCTGAGCATCATCACCCCGGTCTCGATCGACCATCAGCAGTTCCTGGGCGAGACCCTGCCCGAGATCGCAGGCGAGAAAGCCGGGATCATCAAGCGCGGCGTGCCCGTCGTGGTCGGCCCGCAGACACCCGAGGGCTTGGCCGTGATCGAGGCCCGGGCCGAGCGTCTTGGCGCGCCCATCTTCGCATATGGCCAGCACTGGCATGCTTTCGAGGAACGCGGCCGCCTGATCTATCAAGACGAGAACGGCCTGATGGACCTGCCATTGCCGAACCTGCCCGGGCCGCATCAGATCCAGAATGCGGGCGCGGCCATCGCGGCTTTGCGCACGCTCGGCTATGGTGAGACCGCCTGCGAGGCCGCCGTGACCCGCGCCGAATGGCCCGCCCGGATGCAGCGCCTGCGCCGTGGCCCGCTGGTCGAACTGGCCCCGGGGGTCGAGCTTTGGCTCGACGGCGGGCACAACCCGGCGGGGGGTGAGGCCGTGGCCGCGACGCTGGCGCGTATGCCCGCGCGCCCCACGCATCTGATCTGCGGGATGCTCAACACCAAGGATGTCGCGGGCTACATGCGCCCGCTGGCGGCGCACGCGCAAAGCCTGACCGCCGTTGCGATCCCCGGTGAGCCGAACACCCTGCCTGCCGAGACCACGGCCGAGGCCGCCGCCCGCGCGGGTTTCGCGCGCAGCGGCACGGCGGCGTCGGTGGCCGAGGCGCTTGCGGCAATCGCCGCGCAGGACGCGCAGGCCCGCGTGCTGATCTGCGGCTCGCTCTACCTTGCCGGGCAGGTTCTGCGCGACAACGGCTAGGCCTTCCGCGCGCCCATGTAGCAAGCATTGTGCGTAATGTGCGCTATACGCACAGGCCCGCTGGCCCTATCTTGCGCCCAACAGCAGGAGCGCATCATGAGCCTTGAATTCGGCCTCGACACCTTTGGCGACATTACCCGCG
Organism: Sedimentimonas flavescens; assembly: GCF_019264375.1. Classification (GTDB taxonomy): domain Bacteria; phylum Pseudomonadota; class Alphaproteobacteria; order Rhodobacterales; family Rhodobacteraceae; genus Rhodobacter; species Rhodobacter flavescens. The sequence goes on from NZ_JAHVAI010000009.1 coordinate 59,071, forward strand.
ATTCGGGCGGCAACCGCTCGGGCGCGCAGGTCATCCGCGACACGCTGGCCGAGGGGATCCTGGCCGATCAGGTGGGCCTCGATTATTTCGGTCTGGGCGAACATCACCGCCCCGATTTCGCGATTTCCTCGCCCGAGCCGATCCTGGCGGCGATCCTTGCCCGAACCGAACGGATCAAGGCGGGCACCTCGGTCACGGTGCTCTCGTCGGATGATCCCATTCGCCTCTTTCAGCGATTCGCCACGCTCGACGCCATCGCTCCGGGCCGGGCCGAGATCACCATCGGGCGCGGCTCGTTCACGGAAAGCTTCCCGCTTTTCGGCTACAAGCTTGATGATTACGAGACGCTGTTCGAGGAGAAATCCCAACTTCTGCACCTGCTGACGACGCAGGACAAGGTCAGCTATCAGGGCAATCACCTGCCCGATCTGCGCGGCGTGACGGTCTATCCGCGCCCCGAAGAGCCGCTGCGCGTCTGGCGCGGCGTGGGCGGCAGCCCGCAATCGGTGGTCGAGGCCGCGGCGATGAACATGCCGCTGGTGATGGCGATCATCGGAGGCAGCCCCTCGCGTTTCGCGCCGCTGGTTGATCTTTATCACCGTGCGCATGCGCAGATCGGCACGCCCGTGCAGCCCATCGGCGTGCATTCGCCCGGTCATGTCGCCCATACCGATACTGAGGCCAAGGAAGAGTTCTTCCCCGCCTATGCCGAGATGCATGACCTGATCGGGCGCACGCGCGGCTGGCCGCGTCTGACCCGCGAGGCCTTTGAATCCGAGATCGCGCATGGCTCGCTTTACGTCGGCTCGCCCGAGACGGTGGCACGCAAGATCGCCAATACGGTTAAGACGCTTGGCCTTGCGCGCTTCACGCTGAAATACAGCGCAGGCCCGCAGGCGCCGGAAAACCTGCTCAAGACGATCGAGCTTTACGGCACACGCGTCGCGCCCATGGTGCGCGAGTTGCTGGCCTAGGCCTCGGCGCCCCAGTCGGCGCCCTGCATCTCGCGCAGGCGGCTTGCGGTGCGCTCGAATTCAAAGGTGCCCTCGCCCTCGATATAAAGCCGCTCGGGCACATCGGCGGCCGAGCAGATCAGGCGCACCTTGGCCTCATAAAGCGCGTCGATCAGGATGACGAAGCGTTTGGCCTCGTTGAAGTTCGAGGCGGATAGCAGCGGGATATCGTCGATCATCAGCACCCGCACCGCCTCGCCGATGGCGAGGTAGTCGGCAGGCCCCAGCATCGCGGCGCAGAGATCCCAGAAGGACGCGCGCCCGACGCCGTTGTGGAAATGCTCGATCACCACCTGACGGCCCTTGACGGTCAGCACAAGGCGCGAAGCCTCGTCATGGCCGGTCAACTCATCCCACAGCGCATCCATCCGCGTGCGCGCGGCCTGGCCGAGCGGCTGGAAATAAACCTCTGCACCCGCCAGCCGGTGCTGGCGATAGTCGGTCTCGCTCTCGATCTCATGCACGTCAAGCTGGGTGCGCAGGACGCCGATGAAGGGCAGGAAGAGCTGGCGGTTGAGGCCGTTCTTGTACAGATCCTCGGGTACCCGGTTCGAGGTGGTCACCACGGTGACGCCCAGATTGAACAGCGTCTCGAACAGGCGGCCCACGATCATCGCATCGGCGATATCGGTGATCTGCATCTCGTCGAAGCACAACAGCCGCAGTGAGGCCGCGATCTCCTTGGCTGCGGGCATCAGCGCGTCTTCCACCTTGGCGCGGCGGGCGACGTCGATCTTGGCCTGCACCTCCTGCATGAAGGCGTGGAAGTGGACGCGCCGCTTGGGCACATCGACCGCGTCGCAAAACAGGTCCATCAGCATCGACTTGCCGCGCCCGACCCCGCCCCAGAGGTAAAGGCCGCGCACCGCCTCGGGTGGTTTGGCGAAGAGCCCGAAGATCCCCGCCTTCTTCGCCGGGGCCTCCAGCTGCTCGCGCACCTGCTCGAGCATCGGCAGCACCGCGCGCTGCGCGGCATCGGCATGGAGCGTTCCCGCGGCGACCCGCGCGTCATAGATCTCGGTCAGCGTCTGTTTCATCTGATCTAGGTATCGCGTGATGTGGGCTTTGAAAAGAAGGCGTTTACGCGGGTTTCACAACCAATCGCCGCAACGCGGCGCTTGTGACATTGCGGTGCTTGCACTAGTGTCCCGCAGCGCAGCAATACCCGACAGGAGGACCCATGTCCAAACCGAGCCCTCAGCGCCTTCACCTCGTTTTCGGCGGTGAACTGGTCGATCCGCAGCGCAGCGAATTCAAGGATGTGGACAAGATCCATGTCGTCGGCATCTTCCCGAACTATGCCTCTGCCTATGCCGCCTGGAAGGCCGAGGCGCAGCGCACCGTCGATGACGCCCACAGCCGCTATTTCATCGCGCATCTGCATCGTCTGCGCGACGAGGAAGCCGCCGCCTCCTCGACCGAAGAACTCGGCAACTGAGCCGCACGGCGGTCATGCAGCGCTCCTTCCTGCTCTGGCTACGCCTTGCGCTGGCCGGTTTGCGCCGGCCGGGACCGGAAGCGCGCCGTATCGCCGCCGAGCCGCGCCCGGAAGGCACGCTGATTTGGCTGGTGCTGAACGACAGCGCCGAGGCCACCGCCGATGCGGCGCTTCTGGCGCGTCGTCTGAACCGCCTGCGCCCGCAGCTGAACCTGATCGTCACGACCCGAGGCCCTATCGCGGACAGCATCGCCTGGCCGCAGCGCACCCGGATCGAGGCCATGCCGGAAAATACCCCGGCCTCGATGCGCATGGTGCTGGATAGCTGGCGGCCCGACCTGATCGTGTTGATCGGCAATGATCTGCCCGCCGCGCTGATCTGCGCCGCGCGCAGCGTGCCGATCCTGCTCGTCGATGTGCATCTGGCGGGTGGCACCACCCGCAACCCGTTGCTGCGCAACGAGGCACGCTCGCTTTTGCGGCGGGTGCGGCGGGTTCTGGTGCGCGACGCCGGAACCTCCGAGACGCTTCTGGCGCTTGGCGTCGATCAGGCGCGCGTCGAGATCGGCGGGGTGATCTCTGACCCGCCCGATCCTCTGTCTTGCTCCGATGCCGAGCGCTCCTCGATCGCGCAGCAGATGCGCGCGCGCCCGGTCTGGCTGGCGGCCAGTGTTCCCGAGGATGAGATCGATACCGTCATCGCCGCTCATACCCATGCGCTGCGCCTTGCCCATCGGATGCTGCTGATCCTGGCGCCCGATGCGACGGGCGATGCGACCGAGCTTGCCGACAAACTGAACGCCGAGGGCTGGGTGGTCGGGCGCCGCTCGCTTGAGGGGGAGCCGGACGAAGAGATGCAGATATTCCTGGCCGACGATCCGGGCGATTACGGGTTGTGGTATCGGCTGGCGCCGGTCACCTACATGGGCGGCACGCTTGGCGAGGGCGCGCAGGCGCCGCGCTCGCCGCTTGAACCCGCAGCGCTTGGCTCGGCCATCGTGCATGGTCCGAAAACCGCCCCCCATGCCGCCGAGTTCGCCCGGTTGAGCGAGGCCCGTGCCGCGCGTGCCGTGATGGCGCCCGGCCAGCTTGGCGAGGCCGTCGCCGAGCTTATCGCCCCCGATCGTGCCGCGATTCTGGCGCATAACGCCTGGGCCGTGACCTCGGGCGGGGCAGGGGCCGTGGAGGCCACCGCGCGCGCCATCGTGACAGAGCTTGACCGCGCCGCCATTGCGAGGGCCAACTGATGGGCGCGCCGCTGTTCTGGTTCACCCCTCCCGAGGCCCCCGCGCCGCTGGCTCGGCTGCTGGCGCCGCTTGGGCGGTTCTATGCACAGGCGACCGCGCGGCGGTTGCGGCAGACCGGGCAGGCGGTCGACGTGCCGGTGATCTGCGTGGGCAATATCAACGCGGGGGGCACCGGCAAGACGCCCACGGTCATCGCGCTGGTGCAGCACCTCACCGCGCGCGGGGTTGTCGCCCATGTCGTCAGCCGTGGCCATGGCGGCAGCCTGACCGGCCCCGTGCGCGTGGATGAACGCACCCATACTGCGGATGAAACCGGGGATGAGCCGCTTCTGATTTCCGCCTTCGCGCCGACCTGGGTCGCCAAGGACCGTGCGGCGGGGGCGCGGGCGGCGGTTGCGGCCGGGGCGCAGGCCATCGTTCTGGATGACGGGCACCAGAACCCGGCGCTGATCAAGGATCTGTCGATCGTCGTGGTCGATGCGGTCAAGGGCTTCGGCAATGGCCGCTGCCTGCCCGCAGGTCCGTTGCGCGAGCCGGTCGAGGCGGGGCTGAGCCGCGCCGATCTGCTGCTGTCTATCGGCGCCCCCGCCGCGCAGGCGGCTTTCGCAGCAAGTTGGGGGGGCAAGATCAGCGTTCCGCATCTGACTGGAGCACTCGCGCCCCTGCAGACCGGGATGGACTGGGAGGGGCTGCGCGTTCTGGCCTTTGCCGGCATTGGTCATCCCGAGAAATTCTTTGCCACCCTGCGCGGTCTTGGCGCCGAGGTGATCCGGGGCGAGGCGCTGGAAGATCACCAGCCCTTCACCCCACGCCTGCTGACCCGGCTTGAGACCGAGGCACGGCTGCTTGGTGCGCAGATGGTCACGACCGAAAAGGACGCCGTGCGCCTGCCCGCGGCCTTCCGCCCCAATGTGCTGGCGCTTCCGGTGCGGCTTGAGATTGCCGATACCGCTCCGCTGGATGCGGCACTGACGCGGCTTGGGCTGTAAACGCCGCGCCTAAGCGGCCAGATGACGCGCGGCCGCCAGCCCGGCATGATGCCCGGTGGCAAGGCAGGCGGTCAGCAGATAGCCGCCCGTCGGGGCCTCCCAATCCAGCATCTCACCCGCCGCAAAGACGCCGGGCAGGGCGCGCAGTTCCAGATCGGGGCTTAGCGCGGCGCGGGCGATACCCCCGGCGGAAGAAATCGCCTCGGCAATCGGGCGCGGCCCGGCGTGGTGAACGGGCAGCAATTTGATCAGCGCCGCCAGCGCGGCAGAGTCTTGCGGCAGCGGGCGGCCCCATTCGTTCAGCAGCGCGATGCGCAGCGCGTCGAAATGCAGTGCCTTGCGCAGCCGGTTCGTCAGGCTCTCCTTGGCGGGCAGCCGGGCCAGACGCTCGGCGATCTGATCCGCGCCCAGATCCGGCGCGAGGTCGAGCGCAAGCGGGCTGCCATCGCGCATCTCCGCCGAGACGGCATAGATCCCGCCGCCCTCGATCCCGCGCGCCGAGATGACGAACTCGCCCCGCGTGACGCCGCCGTCGGTGATCAGCGCAGCACCTTTCACGGGCGTGCCGAAATGGCGCTGCATATGGGGCGACCAGTGCACCACAAAACCCATGTTCGCGGGGCGGAACGGGGCGATCTGCACGCCCTTGTCCGCCAGCCACGGCACCCATGCCGCGTCCGAGCCCAAGCGCGGCCAGCTTGCCCCGCCAAGCGCCAGAACGGTGACGCGTGGGCGCAGGCTGACCTGCCCCTGCGACGTGTCGAAAAGGAAATCGTCGCCTGCAAAGCCGCGCCAGCACCAGCGGGTGCGGATCTCGACGCCGAGGCCCACAAGCCGCCCGATCCAGGCGCGCAGCATGGGCGAGGCCTTCATGCCAACGGGAAAGACCCGCCCGGTCGAGCCGGTGAAAAGTTCGATCCCCAGGCCGCGCGCGAAATCCTGCACCGCCTCAGGGGCAAAGGCATCGACGTAGCCTGTGATCCAGTCGTCGCGATAGGCGGCGGTGAAATCCGCCTCGACCTTGGTCAGGTTCAGCCCCGACTTGCCCGCCATCAGGAACTTGCGCGCGAGCGTCGGCTTGGCCTCGGCCAAGTGCACGCGATAGCCCGCCCGCCCGATCTGTTCCGCCGCCATAAGGCCTGCCGGACCGCCGCCTATGACAAGCGCGTCGAGGGTCATGCCGGCAACGTGCCCCGGATCTCGACCACGCGATGGGGGTAGGGCATGGCGATCCCGGCGGCGGTCAGCGCGCGCCAGACCTCCATCCGGACCTGGCTTGCGTATTTGTTCTTGCCGTCGTCGATGCCGTTCACCCAGTACTCCAGGCTGAAATCGACCCCGCTTTCGCCAAATCCCGCAAGCTCGCAATCCGGGCCCTCGGGCGCCTTCAGCACAAAGGGCAGCGCCGCGACGGCGGGCACGACAACATCGGCCACGCGCTCCAGATCGGTCTCATAGGCGACCTGAAAGGTGACTTCGTAGCGGTTGGCTGAGCCCTGATCCGAGTAGTTCACCACGCGCGAGGTGATGAAATGCTCGTTCGGGACGACGATCCACTTGCCGTCGAAGGTTTCCAGGATGCAGGCCCGCGCGGTCATGCGCACGATGGTGCCCTTCTCGCCGCCGTCGAGTTCCACATAGTCGCCAACGGTGGTCTGGCCCTCGATCAGCAGGATGATCCCCGAAACGAAGTTGGCCGCGATCTGTTGCAGGCCAAGCCCGACACCAACGCCAAGCGCGCCGCCCAGAACCGCCACGGCGGTCAGGTTGATACCCATGATCGACATCAAGAGCAGGAAGGCCGCGCCGAAAATGGCGATCTCGGTCGCTTTGGCGGCCAGCTCGCGCGTGGCTGGGCGCAGGCCTTGCTGGGCCTTGATGTAGCTCGCGCTTTGCCGGTTGGACCAGGCGCCCATCCAGAACAGAAGGCTGCCCGCGATCACCCCGCGGATCAGCGCCATGACCGAGAAATGAATATTGCCTAACTCGATTGTCAGGCTTTCCAGCCAGGTGACGATCGGCCCAAGCGCGCCAAGCGCGTAAAGCGCGGCGGCGGGTACCAGAACGTAGCGCCCCAGAAGGCGCAGGAAGGGCTCGCGCAGGATGTCTTGCGCAAAGGCGCGGGCGGCCATGAACAGAAACACGCGCTTGCCAAAGGCGATCACCGCGCCGGAGCCAAAGAGCGAGCGCGTGAAGGCCTCACCCACCGCCGTCAGCCCGTAGGCCAGCAATGGCACCAGCAGCGGCAAAAGCAGAAGCGACCAGCGTCGGATCATCGCGAAGGGGCCGCTGGCGCCCTCGGGCGGGGTGATCAGCGCGCTGAGTTGCGTGCGGAACCGCCGCCCGAGCAGATGTGCCATCACCCAGGCCATGCCGAGCAGCACGAATTGCGACCATGCGGCGGGGCTGGTCGCCCAGTCCTGCGCCGTTGCGAGCCAAGGTGCGAGACGGTCCTGCAATGAGTCGATAAGCGGGCTTAGCTGTTCCATGATCTCATCCGGTCGGGTTTGGCCACAGATCGCATGGCAGGCCCGGCATCACAAGCCGCGCCTAGCGCCGCGCCATCATCGCCAGACGCAGCAGCGCGCGCTCCATCACCGCCATTTGCGGCGCCTTCGAGGTCGAGCGCAGCGTCAGGTCGGTCTCGATCAGCAGCTTGAGCGCCTCTTCGAGCCGGAACATGCCCCAAGCCTGTGCCTGCCGCTGCATCCGGTCGCGGCGCGGCCCGAAGACCGGCGGGCGCATCCGTTGCAGCCCCGCGCCCGGCCCGCCGGGGTCGGAGGCGGCGAAATGCAGCGCCCGGAAATGGCGCAGCGCGGCGATGGCCATCTGAACGGGCTGCACGCCCTGCCCCTCGATCCGGCGCATGGTCTGGCCGAGTTCACCGGTGCGGCCCTCGGCCACGATATTGAGCACGTCATCCACCTCGGCCTCGATCGTGGCGGGGGCGCAGGCGGCAACATCGGCGGGGGCCAGCGGGGTCGTGTCGCCGAACTTGTACAGCGCGATCTTCTCGACCGTCTGGCGGAAATCGCCGGGATCGAGCGCCTTGGCCAGTGCAAGCAGATCGGTCATCGCCTCGGGCGCGATATGGTGCAGACCGGCGCGCTTGAGCGTGTCCTCGATCTCTTCGCGCGAGGGCGGATCGTCATAGATGCCAATGGCATAGGCGTTGGAATGGCCCTCGAAAATCTTGCGAAGCGCGGATTTCGCGGTCAGCGAGCCTGCGGTGACGACGATCTGGGCATCGCCCTCGCGCCAGTCCTTGACGGCTTCGGCGATAACCGGGGCGAGTGTGTCGGTCGCATCCTCGACAAAGGCCACGCGCGGGCCGGGGAAAAAGCCCACGGCCTTCATCGCATCCATCAGCGCCGCGCCGTCCTTGCGCAGCTCGGCCGCGGGAATGCGGGACAGGCGCATTTCGGCCTCGCCCTCAGGGCCGATCAGGGCGGCGATCACCTCTTGCCGGCGCAGGGCCACGCGCATCGCATCCGCACCGAAGATCAGAAGGCCGGTGCGGTCGGCTTCGGGGCGCGCGAAGTAACGGGTCGCTGCGACACCGGCCAGCTTCATTGCGGCAGCGATCCGGCCTGCGCGAGCAACCGGGTCACGATCTGGTCCGCCAGCATCCGCATCAGGCGCTCATGTGCATCGATTTCGGCGGCCTGGGTCGAGACGATCGAACCGGTCGCAGACCAGGAGGTGAAGGAGCTTACCCGCCCGGTCAGCAGCACCGCATCCGAGGCGCGATCATGCAGCCGATATTCCGCCGAGCCGGTCAGCGAATAGCGTGTGGTCGCGTTGTCGGGCGTGATCGCCTGGCCGATGGTTTCGGTGTTGAGCTTGTAGGCCAGCCGGTAGCGCGCCGCGCCCGCCGGACCAAGCCGTTCGCTCAGCCGCCGCACCAGCGCGAATTCGTCGCGGGTCTTGGGGGCATCGGCCTCGACCCCGCCGAGAAGCGCCGTGCCACCACCCTGCGGCCCGTAGGCCGGGGTGAAACCGCAGGCGCCGAGGGCCAGGGCCCCCGCAAGCACAAGAAATTTCCGACGGTCAGATGACCACATTGACGATGCGCCCCGGCACGACGATGAGTTTCTTCGGCTGACCACCGGCCAGCGCCTTGAGCACAGCTTCGTCCGCCAGCACCAGCTTTTCAACCTCTTCCTTCGGCATCTCCTTGGGAACGGTGATTTCGCCGCGGCGCTTGCCGTTGATCTGGATCGGCAGGGTCACCGAATCCTCGGCCAAGAGCGCGGGATCGGCCTTGGGCCAGGGCGCGGTGACAACGAAACCCTCGCCGCCAAGCGCGGCCCAGATGTCCTCGGCCAGGTGCGGCACCATCGGCCCCATCAGCTGCGCCATCAGCTTCATCGCCTCGCGCTTGACCGGGTTCGAGGCACCCGATTTCGACAGCGTGTTGGTCAGGCCGTAAAGTGCTGCGACCGCCTTGTTGAAGGCAAAGCCCTCGATCGAGCGGGTGATCTCGTCCACCGCCTTGTGCGTGGCGCGCAAAAGCGCCTCATCCTCGGCCTCGCCTGCACCGCCCACGCCTTCCGCGATCTCGGCGGCGATGCGCCAGACGCGGGCAAGGAACTTGGCCGTCGCTTCGGCGCCCGAGGCGGTCCATTCCACGTCGCGCTCGGGCGGGCTGTCGGACATCACGAAGAAGCGCGCCGTGTCGGCCCCGAAGGAGGCGATGATATTCATCGGATCGACGACATTCTTCTTGGATTTCGACATCTTGGCCGAGGGGATGATCTCGAGCTTTTCGCCCGTGACCTTCACCACGCCGGCCTCGCGGTCGATGTCTTCGGGCAGGTGGTAGACCGGTCGGCCCGCGCTGTCGCGGGTCATGTAGATCTCATGCGTGACCATGCCCTGGGTGAAGAGCGCGTTGAACGGCTCGATCGCCTTGGCGGGTAGGTGGCCGGTGCGGTGCATCGCGCGGGCGAAGAAGCGCGAGTAGAGCAGGTGCAGAATCGCGTGCTCGATGCCGCCGATATACTGATCGACGTTCATCCAGTAATCGACATCCTCGGCCACGGTCGGCGTGGCGGCGTGGGGCGCGGTGAAGCGCGCGTAATACCACGACGAATCGACGAAGGTATCCATAGTGTCGGTTTCGCGCTTGGCGGGCGCGCCGCAGCTTGGGCAGGTGCAATCGCGCCAGGTCGGATGCCGGTCAAGCGGGTTGCCCGGCTTGTCGAAGGACACGTCATCGGGCAGTTGGACGGGCAGGTTTTCCTTCTTCTCGGGCACCACGCCGCAGGTCGCGCAATGGACGACCGGAATCGGGCAGCCCCAGTAGCGCTGGCGCGACAGGCCCCAGTCGCGCAGGCGATAGTTCGTCACGCCCCGGCCGATGCCGTTTTCCTCGCAGAATGCGATGGCCGCGGCGACGGCCTCTTCGCCGGTCTGCACGGTCTCGCCCGCGAAGCCGCGGATATAGCGCACGCGCTCGGACTTGAGCGGCACGAATTCCTCGGTGGGTACAAGATCGGCCTCGGCGGTGTCGTCCGCCTCGGGGCGGAAGACCGAGTGGATCGGCAGTTCGTATTTGGTGGCGAATTCAAAGTCGCGCGCGTCATGGGCCGGGCAGCCGAAGATCGCACCGGTGCCGTAATCCATCAAGATGAAGTTGGCGATATAGACCGGCATCTCCCAGGCCTCGTCGAGCGGGTGACGCACACGGATGCCGGTGTCCATGCCCAGTTTCTCGGCGGTCTCGATGGCCTCTTCGGTGGTGCCACCCTTGCGGCATTCGGCGACGAAAGCGGCGATCTCGGGGTTGTGGCGCTCAAGATGCTTGGCCAGCGGGTGATCGGGCGAGATCGCGGCAAAACTGGCGCCCATCAGCGTGTCGGGGCGGGTCGTATAGACCTCGATCCGGTCGAAACCTTCCGGCGCGTCGATGGTCGAGAAGGCAAATTGCAGACCGCGCGACTGGCCGATCCAGTTTGCCTGCATCAGGCGCACCTTCTCGGGCCAGTCCTTGAGGCCGTCGAGAGCGCCCAACAGTTCACCGGCGAAATCCGAGATGCGGAAGAACCACTGCGTGAGTTCCTTGCGCTCGACCAGCGCGCCCGAGCGCCAGCCGCGCCCGTCGATCACCTGCTCGTTGGCCAGAACGGTCATGTCGACCGGGTCCCAGTTCACCACGGCGTTCTTGCGATACACGAGCCCCGCGTCGAGCATGTCGATGAACATCGCCTGCTGCTGGCCGTAGTATTCCGGGTCGCAGGTGGCGAATTCGCGGCTCCAGTCGATCGACAGGCCAAGCGGCTTCATCTGCCCGCGCATGTCGGCGATATTGCCGTAGGTCCAGTCCTTGGGGTGGCCGCCCCGCTCCATCGCGGCGTTTTCGGCGGGCATCCCGAAGGCGTCCCAGCCCATTGGGTGCAGCACCGAGAAGCCCTGCGCCATCTTGTAGCGCGCGACCACGTCGCCCATCGTGTAGTTGCGCACATGGCCCATGTGGATGCGCCCCGAGGGGTAGGGGAACATCTCGAGCACGTAGTATTTCGGCTTGGCCGGGTCGCGCTTGGCGGTGAAGACGCCGGCCTCATCCCAGGCGGCTTGCCATTTCTGTTCGGTCTGGCTCGGTTCGTAGCGCGACATTTCGGCCCCTCATGCGGAATTCTGCGTGCCGTAGCTACACCGTGAGGGGCAACAACGTCCAGACTGCCAAGGGAGCAAGGCAAAAAATACTCCCGCCGCGGAGACCGAGGCGGGAGCGCATCTTGCCTGTCTGCGGCGCCTTAGAGGTTGGCGTCGCGGATCCGGATCTGCCGGGCGCGGGTGAGAATCGCATCCTCGACCGCGCGCACCGTCTCGGCCGAGACAACGCCGCCGCGGCTTTCGAGCGAGACCTTGAGGCTGCGCGCATCCAGTGCCGGGTCGGTGACGTAAACGGTGGCCTTATAGGCGCGGCCGCCGCCGGGCGGGGTGCCGTAGCCCGTCACGATCACGCCCGAGAAAGGGTCGACCGATTGAATCGGCAGGAAGTTCAGCACTTCAAGCGATGCCTGCCACAGATATTTGTTGACCTCGACCGTCACGTTCGGGTCGTCGGCATTCCCGAATAGCTCCCAGATCGTATCGGTCTTGTCGCGACCTTCCTCGACCTGCGGGGCGACCTGGGCATCGGGGCCGGTATTGTCGCCGAACAGGTTGCCGCTGCTGATGCCGCCGCAGCCCGAGACCGCAAGCACGAGGCCGCAGATCGCGCTGGCGCGCAGAAAGTCACGCATGTTCATCGGCTACTGCCTCCGTCCGCCTAGGTTTTCAGACTTGTGCCCGTACTATGCCTGTCTCTAGCCCAAGGCCCCAAGCCCGACAAGGATTTTCCCGCGTATTACATCATGCTTCGCCGCGCTGGCCGGTTTGCGGACTGTGGCAAGAGTGCACCATGCACGGCGGCAATTCCTGGAAGGGGGAGGTTTGCGTTGCATTGCAGGGGCCAAGGCGTGAAATAGCACCATACCCAAATCGGAGTGACCCGAGTTGGGGTTTACCTTTGACACAATGAGGGAAAACGATGAAAAAGGTTCTTCTCGCGACGACCGCTCTGGTGTTCTCGGCTGGCTACGCTGCCGCTGAAGTCACCATCTCGGGTTCGGCCAACATGGGCTTCAAATACGCCGAGCACGGCCTGGCCTACACCAGCGAATCCGCCGATCCGATCACCTGGAAAGACACTGCTGGCTGGTACGAAATCGACATGACCGTCACCGGCACCATGGAATCGGATGCTGGCCTGACCTTCGGCGCCACGATCGATCTCGACTCGGTCTACGGCAACGACAACCAGAACTACGGCGGCACCGTGTTCGCCTCGGGCGCCTTCGGCACCTTCACCATGGGCAATGTTGACCCGGTCGCTGACGACTACGGTCTGACCGACATCGGTTTCGACGGCATCGGCACCGACGACGTCGCCGAACTCGGTAACTACTCGTTCGGCGTCAAGTTCCTCGAAGGCATTTCGGGTGTTGACCTGGCCGATGTTAATTTCGGCGTGACCGCCGACGCTCGTTGGGACTACTCGGTTGGCGCCATCACCCTCGGCGCCTCGCTCGACACCGTCAACGAAGACTACTCGATCGCTGCCGCCTATGACTTCGGCATCGTGAAAGCCGCTCTGGCCTACTCGCAGGACGACCTGACGGACTCCGACTCGACCCAGTTCAAGCTGAGCGGCTCGCAGAACGGCTTCGGCGGTGAGTTCTTCTATGCGACGAGCGATCTCGCTGACTCGTGGGGCATCTACGGTTCGTACAAGACCGGCGCTCTGACCCTCGAAGCTTCGTACTCGGAAGCCGATTTCGACAACGCCCTGCCGCCGGGTCTCGGTGGTGAGAGCATCGACGCTTGGGGTATCGGTGCCAAGTACGACCTCGGCGGTGGTGCCAAGGTTGCCGGCGGTATCGGCGATCTCGAAGGCAGCACCGTTGCTGACCTCGGCGTGACCTTCTCGTTCTAATCCTTACGGATCTGAATGACGGAAGAGCGGGCTTCGGCCCGCTCTTTTCGTTTTCTGACGGCTTTTTGTAGCGCCGATGCCGCAGTTGCGCGGAAAGATCGTGCGCTGATACCGGTTCGATTGAAGCGGCCCTCGTTTGCGCGCATTGTCTCCTCAGCACACGGCGAGGTTTCATCGCCGTTCTCGAATGAAGGGGCAGATTATGAAGAACGTTCTTCTTGCGACCACCGCGCTGGTTTTTTCGGCGGGCTTTGCGGCGGCCGAAGTGACCATGAGCGGCGAAGCCAACATGGGCTTCAAGTACAGCGAGTTTGGTCTTGACTATGCGGACCAGAAAACCGCTGGCTGGTATTCTATTGAACTCGATATCATCGGTACGATGGCGACGGATACGGGCCTGACGTTCGGTGCCTCGGTGACCCTCGAGTCGGACTACGAAGACGGCGACAACCAGGGCTATAGCGGCGTGGTTTTCGCTTCGGGCGCGTTCGGCACCATCTCGGTTGGCGTGCTTGACCCGATCGCAGACGATTACGGCCTTCAGGATATCGGTTTCGACGGAATCGGCATCGACGACATCGCCGAAGACGCTGGCTTCCTCGGTGAGGCCGATGTGCGTTGGGATTACGCGACCGGCGACTTCACCTTCGGCGTTTCGGTGCACACCATCTATGAAGATTACGGCGTCGGTATCGGCTACGATCAGGGTGCGTTCAACTTCGGCCTGACCTACGATCACTTCGAAGACGGCTCGAACGACGTGAACACGACCTCGCTGCTGCTCGGCTATGAGGCGAATGGCTTTGCCGGCCATATCTACGTCACCGATGCCACCGATAATGGCACTTCCTATGGTATCTACGGCTCCTACGTGACCGGCCCGTGGCTGTTCGAAGCCGCCTACGCCAAGGCGGATGACGATTCGCTCACCGCGCCCGGCGTGGATGCTTACGGTATCGGCGCGAAATACGAGCTCGGCGGCGGCGCCCAGCTGGCGGGTGGCATCGGCGCGATCGATAGCGACACCGTTGCCGATCTCGGTGTGACCTTCTCGTTCTGATCCCAACGGACAGTACGATGCGAGAGCGGGCCTTGGCCCGCTCTTTTCTTTTATGCGCTGACGTGGTGTCTTGCGCCAAAAGGAGGGTTCCATGGGACTGAGCGAGATCACTACGCGGATTGCGCAGGCTGAGGCGGCAGCGGGCCGCGCTGCGGGGTCCGTCGCGCTGATTGCCGTCTCCAAGGTGCAACCGGCCGAGCGGGTCGAGGCCGTTCTGCGCGAGGGGCATCGACTCTTTGGTGAGAACTACGTGCAGGAGGCCGCACGCAAGTGGCCCGCATGGCGCGCGGCCTTTCCGGGTGCGCAGGTTCATATGATTGGCCCTTTGCAGACCAACAAGGCCAAGCTGGCGGTGGAGTTGTTCGAGGCGATCCACACGCTCGATCGCCCTTCTCTTGCCGTCAAGCTGGCCAATCTGGCGCAGGCGCGCGGCACGAGCCCCGAGTTATTCGTTCAGGTCAACACCGGCGCCGAGCCGCAAAAGGCGGGCGTGCTGCCGGACGGGGTGGATGCTTTCGTGGCCGAGGCGCGCGCGATGGATCTGCCGGTCGTGGGCCTGATGTGCATTCCGCCCGAAGACGAGGACGCCGCGCCGCATTTTCAGATGCTTGCGCAGATGGCCGCGCGGAACGGGCTAAGCGGCTTGTCGATGGGCATGAGCAGTGATTTCGAGGCGGCGATTGCCGCCGGGGCGACGCATGTGCGCGTGGGTTCGGCCATCTTCGGCGCGCGGGATTACGGTGCGCGGTAGGGCTTAAACCTTGTCATGTGGCAGGCCCCGGGGCGCTGCCCCGGACCCCGAGGTATTTTGCTCCAGGAGAAAGCAGGCGAGCGGCGGGATCTCGATCTCGGCGCCGGGTTCAAGGCGTTGGGCGAGCCAGAGCAGATCCGCGCGTCTGAACGCGAGGCAGCCTGCGGTCGGGTAGCCCGCGCGGCGGCGCTGATGCAGGAAGATCGCGGAGCCATGGCCGGGCACCGCCATCGGATAGTTCCAGTCGGTGACGAGGACGATGTCGTAGAGCGGGTCTGCGCGGCGCAGGGTTTCGTGGCTGGCGTGGAATGGTGCGCGGACGCGTTGGTTGTAGTGCGGGTGATCGGCGGCATCGCACCACAGATCACGCGGACCGATCGGGCGTGCCCAGGGCGCGGGGCGGGGCAGGCGGTCTGCGCGCCAGAACATTTCGAGGATGCGCAGGCGACCGATCGGGGTTGCGCCGTCGCCTTCGCGTTTGTCGCGCCGCAGACCGCCGCGGCCGATCTCGACCGGGAGGGTCCGGTTGCCGACCCGCAGCCCGGCGGGCGTAAGGCGCATCACAGGATATGCCCCGATTTTTCCGCCTTGGTGGCAAGGTAGGCCGCGTTGTGACGGCTGAGGCCCACGCGCAGCGGCACGCGCTCGACGACCTTGATCCCGTTTGCCTCAAGCATCCGCACCTTGGCGGGATTGTTGGTCAGCAGGCGCACGGCGTGAAAGCCGAGTTTCTTCAGCAGGGCCGCGCCGATGCGGAAGTCGCGCTCGTCATCCTCGAAGCCGAGGCGGTGGTTCGCCTCGACCGTATCGAAGCCCTGATCTTGCAGCGAATAGGCGCGCATCTTGTTGGCGAGGCCGATACCGCGCCCCTCCTGGTTGAGGTAGAGCAGGATGCCTGTGCCTTCATGCCCCATCTGCGTCAGCGCGGCGTCAAGCTGCGGGCCGCAGTCGCATTTCAGCGACCCAAGCACATCGCCGGTGAAGCAGGCCGAGTGCAGCCGCGCCAACACGGGTTTGTCGCGCGCGGGGGAGCCGATCTCGATGGCATAGTGTTCCTCGCCGCCATCATCGGGGCGGAAGATGTGCAGCCGGCCCTTCTCGGCCGCGCGCATCGGCACGCGGGCGGCGGCAACGGGTGCGAGGACCGTCTCGGCGGCGATCTCGCGCAGCGCATCATTGGCGTCGAGCGCCGTCAGCCCCTCGGCCGGGGGCGAGGGCGGCGGTGCGAGGATCGCGGCGGGCAGCAGATGCGCGGATTTCGTCAGCGCGATGGCGGCCCGGGCAAGGGTTGCGTCTCCGCCCCGCTCGGCGCTAAGCGGGCCTTTCATCGGCATGGCCAGATCGTCCGCCGGGTCGGCCAATGCCTGAAGCCAGTCAAGCTCGGCATCGGCGGGCACGCGGATGCGGGCCAGATCGGTGTCATAGATCCGCGCCTTCAGCGTCTCGGCGCGGCGCGCGGTCAGCACCAGCACCAGCGGCCCGAGCTTACGCAGCGCCGCAAGCCGCGCGGGGCTGAGCGTCTCGACGGCGACCGCAAGGCAGCTGTCGGACAGCACAACAGGCAGCCCCATGCGCAGATCGGCGCGCGCGCGGTTGAGCCGTTCGGCAGGGGTCGGGCCAAGGGAAAGGGCGGTATCCATAGCTCGTGACATAATCGTTTGTGCAACAAATTGAAACATATCCCGCGCTGGCGTCACCTCCGCGTGAGAAAGATTTCACACCCCTTGCCGTGCACGTGATCGGGCCTCAGCTTGGCCCCAACGAACAGAGCTGACGAAAGGGAGGCACCCATGGCTGGTCTGAAAAAGATCCTTCTGGTTGACGACGATACCGATCTGCGCGAGGCGCTGGCCGAGCAACTGATCGCCACCGACGATTTCGAAGTGTTCGAGGCAGGCTCGGGCGTGGAAGGGGTAGAGAAGGCGAAGGTCGCACTATACGACCTCGTGGTTCTTGACGTCGGTCTGCCCGATACCGACGGGCGTGAGCTGTGCAAGAAGCTGCGCAAGCTGGGCGTGAAATGCCCGATCGTCATGTTGACCGGCCATGATACCGATGCCGACACGATCCTGGGGCTCGACTCGGGGGCGAACGACTACATCACCAAGCCGTTCAAGTTCCCGGTCCTTCTGGCGCGTCTGCGCGCGCAGCTGCGCACCCATGAGCAATCCGAGGACGCGGTGTTCCAGCTTGGGCCGTATACGTTCAAGCCCGCGATGAAGATGCTGATCGACGCGAAAGAGCGCAAGATCCGGCTGACCGAGAAGGAAACCAATATCCTCAAGTTCCTCTACCGCGCGACCGATGGCGTGGTGCCGCGCGACGTGCTGCTGCATGAGGTCTGGGGCTACAATGCGGGCGTTACCACGCATACGCTGGAAACGCACATCTACCGCCTGCGCCAGAAGATCGAGCCCGATCCCTCGAACGCGCGGTTGCTGGTGACCGAATCCGGCGGCTACCGTCTGGTGGCGTGAATTGGAAAGGCGGCCTCAGGGCCGCCTCTTTCATACCGAGGGATAGGCCTCCTGCTCGGCGTCTTCGGGGTCTATGCCAAGCGCGCTCAGCCCGTCTTCGAGGTAATCGGCCAGCATCGGCACACCCATGAGGTAATCCTCGGTCGGGGCCGTAGCCTCGGCGCGGGCAGTGTTGAAGGCCTCGTCGAATTCGCTCGCATCAAAGGTCTCGCGACCGATCCACATGATCGCGGTCAGCGCGGCCTGCTCTTCCTCGTTCAACGCGGCGATGAAGGCGCGCAATTCGCGACCCTGCCCCGAGCCGGGCAGATCGGCGTCGAACTTGCGGGCGCGAACGATGACATGGGCGACTTTGGCGGGGCTGATCGGTAGCATAACGTCCTCCGTATGGCGCCAGTTTCGCGCCAGTTACGGCCCTGCGCAAGCGCAATCGCTCAGGGTTTGATCTGGACGATGCGCGGGGCGTCGGGTTCGGGGGTAAGTTCCTCGAAATCGAAATTATCAAGGCGATGCGCGCGCTTACCGGCCTTCTCGGCCGAGATCTTGATTTCCTCGATATCCTTGGCGGCCTGGGTGAAATGCCGGTCAAGATTGCCCACGCGGGTGCCCAGACGATCGACGTCCTGGTAAAGCGCAGCCAGCTCTTTGCGGATCGCCCCGGCCTGCTCGCGCATCCGCGCGTCTTTCAGCACGGCGCGCATGGTGTTGAGCGTGGCCATGCAGGTCGTGGGGCTGACGATCCAGACCTTGGCCGTGAAGCCTTCGCGCACCAGTTCCGGGAAATTGGCGTGCAACTCGGCATAGACGGCCTCGGAGGGCAGGAACATCAGCGCCCCGTCGGCGGTTTCGCCCTCAAGGATGTATTTCTCGGAAATCGCCTTGATATGGCTGCGTACGGCAATACGCATCATCCGCTGCGCCTCGATCAGCTGGCTCTGGTTCTCGGCGCGGCGCAGGGCCTCATAGGCCTCCAGCGGGAATTTCGAGTCGATCACGATGGGGCCGGGCGGGTTGGGCAGATGGATCAGGCAGTCCGCCCGCCGTCCGTTCGAAAGCGTCGCCTGCATCGTGTAGCTGTCCGAGGGCAGCGCCTTGTGCACGATGTCATTGAGCTGGATCTCGCCAAAGGCGCCACGGGTCTGCTTGTTCGACAGGATGTCCTGCAACCCTAGCACATCGCCCGAGAGCTTCTCGATATTGGCCTGTGCCTTGTCGATGGCCTCGAGGCGCTGGTGCAGATCGCCAAGCGAGCGTGCCGTGCGCGTGGCGGTGCCGTGCAGGCTTTCGGTCATCGAGCGGTTCACATCGGCCAGGCGCTGCTCCATCAGGGCCAGCACCTTGGTCTGGCTCATGGCCTGCGCCTCGGAGACGTGATGCAGCCCCCCGGCAAGCTGGTGCTGCCCGTCCGAGAGCGCTTGCACACGCTGCGAAAGCTGCACCATATGGCCCGCCAGCGGGTCGATCGCCTGGGCTGAACGCCCCGCCGCGCGCAGCACCATGATCAGTAAAAGCACGATCAGCCCGCCGCCGATTAGCAGCGCCAGAACAAGCGGGTCGCCAAGGTCGATCTGATGGGTGCCGATGGTGATCATGTCCGTCCGAAAAGCCGTTCGATATCGCCAAGCCGTAGCTCGACATAGGTGGGGCGGCCGTGGTTGCACTGGCCGGAATGGGGGGTGGCCTCCATCTCGCGCAGGAGGGCGTTCATCTCTTCGACGCGCATCTGACGGCCCGAGCGGATCGAGCCATGGCAGGCCATGCGGCTCAGCACTGCCTCGATGCGGGCCTGCACAAGCTGGCTGTCGCCAAGGTCCGCAAGCTCATCCAGCACATCGCGCAGAAGCGCCGCAGCGTTGATCTCGCCCAATATCGCCGGGGTTTCGCGCACCGCGACGGCGCCGCCGCCGAAGGGTTCGATGCCAAGGCCGAGACGCGCGAGATCGTCGGCCAGATCCAGCAACCGCGCGGCATCGCCGGGCGAGAGTTCAACGATCTCGGGGATCAGCAGCGCTTGTGCGGCGACGCCCTTTTCAGCCATCTGGCGCTTGAGGCGCTCATAAACCAGCCGCTCATGCGCCGCGTGCTGATCGACGATCACGATGCCGGTCTCGGTCTGGGCGATGATGTAATTCTCATGCACCTGCGCGCGGGCGGCACCTAGGGGCTTGGTCGTCAGTTCGGGCTGCGGCGCGGGGTCCGCCACGCGGGCCGAAGGGGCAATGGGCGCATCGAAGACGGGCGAGGCTTCGGCGAAGCTTGGCTGGTTCAGCGGGGCCTGCGCGCTATAGGCGCTGCGGATCGCGCCAAGGCTCGGGCGGTCCATCTGGTAGATGCGCGGGGATACGGGTTCCTCGGGGCGCATCGCGCCAAGCGTCGCGCTGGCCACGGTGCTTGAGGCCCGATGCCCCGCCTGCGACAGCGCATGGCGCAGCCCGCCCACGATCAGCCCGCGCGCCACGCCGGATTCGCGAAAGCGCACCTCGGCCTTGGCGGGGTGGACGTTGACGTCCACGCGCTCGGGCTCGCAGCTGAGGAAGAGCACCGCCGCCGGGTGCCGGTCGCGCGAGAGGAAATCCATATAGGCTGCGCGCAGGGCCCCGATCAGCATCTTGTCGCGCACCGGGCGGCCGTTCACGAAGAGGAATTGCTCGACCGCAGCGCCACGCGAATAGGTGGGCAGGGCGGCATATCCGGTCAGGCGGATCCCCTCGCGCTCGGCGTCGATGGGCAGGGCGTTGTCGGCGAAGTCGCGGCCAAGCACACGGGCGAGCCGCCCCGAAAGCGCACCGAACAGCTCGCCCTGTTCGGCATCGGCGCGGAAGATCTCGCGCTCATTGCCGCCCGAGGTGTCGATCAGGCGAAAGCTGACATAGGGCTCGGCCATGGCGAGACGCTTGACCACATCAGCGATGGCCTGCGCCTCGGCGCGGTCGGTGCGCAGGAACTTGAGCCGCGCGGGCGTCGCGTAGAACAGATCGCGCAGCTCGACCACGGTGCCCCGGTTGAGCGCGGCGGGTTTGACCGGCCCGATCTGCCCGCCCGCGACGGTGATCTGTGCGGCGTCGAACCCCTCGGCGCGCGAGGTGATCGTCAGCCGCCCGACGGCGCCAAGCGAGGGCAGCGCCTCGCCGCGAAAGCCGAAGGTATGGATGTTGAGCAGGTCCGATCCGTCGATCTTCGAGGTGGCATGGCGGCTCAGCGCCAGCGGCAGATCCTCGGCGGTCATGCCGCAGCCGTCGTCGGTGATGCGGATCAGCGTTTTGCCGCCATCGGCATAGGCGATCTCGATGCGCGAGGCCCCGGCATCAAGCGCGTTCTCGATCAGCTCTTTCACCGCCGAGGCCGGACGCTCCACCACCTCGCCCGCCGCGATGCGGTTGGCGGCGGCATCGTCAAGTTGCCGGATGACGGGGCGATTTGCGCCTATATTGGGGGGCTGTGCATTCATCCTACAAGGGATAGCACAGCCCTCGGCCAAGCCCAACAGATTCGGGATCGCTTAGTTCGAGGCGCTCGTGTCGAGCCCCTCGGGCTTGCCGACCACGACAAAGCGCAGCGCATCGGCATCGAGCAACCGCTGCGCGACGCGTTTGATGTCTTCCTTGGTGACCGCCTCGACCTTGGCATTGCGGGTGTTCACATAGTCGATCGGCATGTGATTGAGCTGCATCCCTGCCAGAATCCCCGCGATCTGCCCGTTGCCGTCGAAGCGCAGCGGATAGGCGCCGGTCAGGTAGGTCTTGGCGTCGTTCAACTCCTGGTCGGTGACCTCGCCCGTCGCCATGCGCGCCCATTCGGCGCGGGTCACGGCGATGGCCTCGGCGACCTTGCCATTGGCCGAGGCGAACGAGCCCTGCCAAGTCTCGGCCAGATCCTTGGGCGCGAGGTAGGTATAGATCCCGTAGGTCAGGCCGCGCTTCTCGCGCACCTCTTCCATCAGGCGCGAGGCAAAGCCGCCCTCGCCCAGGATCTGGTTGATCACATAGGCCGCGAAGAAATCCGGGTCATCCATCGGCAGCCCTTGCTGACCGAAGATCACCACCGATTGCGGCGTGTCGTAATCGACCACGCTCACGCCCCCGGCCAGGCCAAGCTCGGCCCGCGGCGGCATCGGTGCGCCTGTTTCGGGCAGGTCCCCCAGCAGATGGTCAAGCAGCACGCCCAGTTCCGCCGGCGTGATGTCGCCCACGGCCGAGATCACCAACCGGTCGCGCGCCATCACGCGGGCTTTCGCGTCGAAGATATCCTCACGCGAGAGGGCCTTGACGCTTTCCGCCGTGCCGTTGAGCGAGGAGCCATAGGGATGATCGCCATAGGCCAGCTGGCGAAAGGTCCGCCCGGCGATGGCGTTGGGATCTTCCTCATCCGAGGCGATGATCGACAGCACCTGCCCGCGCACGCGGTCCACCGCCACCTGATCGAAGCGCGGGTTGGTCAGCGCCTCGCGCAGCAGGTCGACCGCCTTGTCGCGATTCTCGGTCAGCATCCGCGCCGAGATCTTCAGCGTGTCGTCATCCACGTCGAAGCTGAACTGCGCGGCCAGCGACTCGGTCGCCTCGGCGAAGGCCTGCGCATCCATCTGGCCCGCGCCCTCTTCAAGCGTCGCGGCCATCAGGGTGATCGCGCCGCGTTTTTCCGGCGCATCAAGGCTTGCGCCGCCGCGAAAACGGATCTCGAGCGCGGTGAAGGGGATGTCATGGGCCTCGACCAGCCAGGCATTGAGCCCGCCGGGCGAGGTGACCTGCTGAATATCGAGCGCGCGGGCGGGCAGCGTCAGGCTAAGCACGGTCAGGGTGGCCAGAACGAAGCGGATCATTGGGTGGCCTCCTCGGCGGGGCGGGTCAGGTATCCGGTCACGGCCTGACGGCGGTCAAAGACGGAACGGGCGGCCTGCATCACCTCTTCCTCGGTGACGGACATCAGCACATCGGGCCAGCTTTGGACATCTTCCACCGAAAAGCCCGAGGTCAGCGCCTCGCCATAACGGCGGGCGAGCGCCTGCGTGTTGT
Organism: Sedimentimonas flavescens; assembly: GCF_019264375.1. Lineage (GTDB taxonomy): Bacteria > Pseudomonadota > Alphaproteobacteria > Rhodobacterales > Rhodobacteraceae > Rhodobacter > Rhodobacter flavescens. The sequence goes on from NZ_JAHVAI010000009.1 coordinate 81,537, forward strand.
CCTGCGCGTAGATTTCCGAGGCGCGGATCTGGGTGCGGATACGCTCGAACTGTGCGGGGTCGATGCCCTCGTGCAGGAACTCGGCCAACGCGGTGTCGATCGCGGCCTCGGTTTCTTCCAGCGACATGTCGGCGGCGGGGATCGCGGCGAGGCCAAAGGTCGTGTCGTCGATCGCCATGCCATCGTAGAAGGCCGAGACATAGATCGCCGTGCCGCTGCCATAGACCAGCTTGCGCGCCAGCACAGAGGTCTGCGGATTGCCGCCCAGAACCTCGGCCAGAATCGTCAGCGCCGCGGCCTCTTTCTGATTGCCGGGATCACGCTCGGGCGCGAGGTAGCTGCGCGAGACATAGGGCTGTGCCACGCGCGGATCGGGGAACACGAGGCGCCGTTCGGCCAGTTGCGGCGGCTCTTGCGGGCGGACACGGGGCGGAATGTCGGCCGAGGGTTCAAGCGGGCCGTAATAGGTCTGCGCCAGCGCCTTGACCTGCTCGGGGGTCACATCGCCCGCCACCACCAGAACGGCATTGTTGGGCGCGTAATAGCGGCGATACCATTCCAGCGCATCGTCGCGGGTCAGGGCCTCCATCTCCTGCCGCCAGCCGATGACCGGCGTGCCATAGGGATGGTTGAGATATTGCGCGGCGTTGCGCTGTTCGCCGAAGAGAGCGCCGGGGTCGCTGTCGGTGCGTTGCGCGCGCTCTTCAAGGATCACGTCGCGCTCGGTCTGCCAGTCGTCGGGCGAGATCTTGAGATGCCGCATCCGGTCGGCTTCCATCTTCATCACCAGCTCCAGCCGGTCGGCGGCGATGCGCTGGTAATAGGCGGTATAGTCATAGGAGGTGAATGCATTGTCCGACCCGCCATTGGCCGAGACGGTTTTCGACAACTCCCCCGCAGCCATCGAGTCGGTGCCCTTGAACATCAGGTGCTCAAGGTAATGGGCGATTCCCGACTTGCCGCGCCGTTCATCCGCCGATCCGGCCTTGTACCAGACCATATGGACCACGACCGGGGCGCGGTGATCTTCGATCACCACGGCCTCAAGGCCGTTGTCGAGCGTGAAATGGGTGACGTTTTCGGCCCAGACGGGCCAGGCAGCCAGCCATGCAACAGCCGCAGCGAAAAAGGCGCGCACCAATGATCCCTCCGTTATGTGGGATCAACTTACGGGCTGGGTGGCCGGTGGCAACCCGCCTGACGGGATATTGATCAGTTACCCGATGCCGCTTGGGCGATGCCGCCGGGCGGGGCCGCCGGGGTGCGCAGGCCCAGCTTGCGCCAACGCTCCAACTCGGCCTCCTGATCGAGGCTCATCGGTTCGTAGGCATGGTAATAGACGTTCACGCTGAACAGGCGTTCGAGCAGGCGACCGTCATTGGCGCGGCGATACTCAAGGTCTTCGGCGGCCAGCTGCTCGCGGATATTGGCCGAGGTGCCAAAACGCGCCGCTTGGGCAACAAGTGCGCTGTCCGAGGCCGGGATGCCGCCTGCCTTGAGGCGCGCGGGGTTGCCGCCGAGGGCGGCAATGGCGTCCGCTCCGGGCGTCGGGTCGGTAATGTTGGTGCCGCCCGGCGTGGGTGCGGGCAGCGCGGCGAGGTCTTGCGGCATCTGCAGCGGTTTGGTCGGCAGGATGCCGAATTCGTCCGGGCCCTGCGTGGCCGAACGCAGATGCATCAGCCGGGGCTCATCATCGCCGCCGCCACAGGCCGACAGCACGAGGACGGTCGCAAATGCGATCCCGAGCTTGCCGATGGTTGCCTGCATGGGCCACTCCCTCACCTGTTTCCCCATCCTCTTAGCCTATCGCTTTGGCCGCGTCACGCCAGAAAGGCGTCAGGACTTTTGCTGAGCCGAGTCGTTGCCGGTGAACAGCATCAGCCCGGCCGCGCCAAGGAAAACCGCGATATCGGCGACGTTGAACGAATAGGGATTCCTCCAGATCGGCAGCGACATGTTCAGAAAGTCGGCCACCGCGCCATAGGCCACACGGTCGATCACGTTGCCGAGCGCCCCGCCGATCAGCAGACCGGCCGAAATCTTGACCTGCGCCGAATGCTGGTCGCGCGCGATCCAGATCCAGACCCAGGCCGAGATCGCCAGCGCCACGGCGATCAGAACCCACCGCGACCAGCTTGCCTCGCCCGAGAACAGGCCGAAGTTGATGCCCTGGTTCCAGGCCATCCGCAGATTGAGCCATGGCGGAAGCACATCGATCGCGCCGACGCGGTCGAGTTCGAGATAATGCACGACCAGGTATTTGGTCATCTGGTCGAGCATCAGGATGATTGCCGCAATCTTGACGGTCAGCCGCATCCCAACCCCTAAACAAACATAAAAAAATCGTAGAGCGGCCCGCGCCCGTGACGCGGGCCGCTCGAGTTATTAATGACGGAAGTGACGCATCCCCGTAAAGACCATTGCGAGGCCGCGTTCATTCGCCGCGTCGATGACTTCCTGGTCACGCATCGAGCCGCCGGGCTGGATGATTGCCGTCGCGCCCGCCTCTGCTGCGGTGATCAGGCCGTCCGCGAAGGGGAAGAAGGCGTCCGACGCCACGACCGAGCCCTTGGTCAGCGGCTCGGCCAGCCCCATGACTTCGGCCATGTCCTGCGCCTTGCGCGCAGCGATGCGGGTCGAATCGACGCGGCTCATCTGGCCCGCGCCGACGCCCACGGTGGCGCCATCCTTGACGTAGATGATCGCGTTCGACTTGACGTGCTTGGCGACCTTCCAGGCAAACAGCAGATCGCGCAGTTCCTGCTCGGTCGGCTGGCGCTCGGTCACGACCTTGAGGTCGTCCATCGAGATCGCGCCATTGTCCTTGCCCTGCACGAGGAAGCCACCGGCGACCTGACGATAGGTGGTGATGGTCGATTTCGGATCGGGCAGCGCGCCGGTGGTCAGCAGGCGCAGGTTTTTCTTGGCGGCAAAGATCGCCTTGGCATCGTCGGTCGCCTCGGGGGCGATGACAACCTCGGTGAAGATCTTGCAGATCTCTTCGGCGGTGGCACCGTCAAGCGTCTGGTTCAGCGCGATGATGCCGCCGAAGGCCGAGGTGCGGTCGCAGTCGAAGGCGCGGCCGTAGGCTTCGGTCAGGCTCGCGCCCGAGGCCACGCCGCAGGGGTTGGCGTGCTTGATGATCGCGCAGGCGGGCTTGTCGGTGCCGAATTCGGCCACCAGTTCGAAGGCCGCGTCGGTGTCGTTGATGTTGTTGTAGGACAGCTCCTTGCCCTGATGCTGCTTGGCCGTCGAAACGCCGGGGCGGTTCGAGCCGTCAAGGTAGAAGGCCGCCGATTGGTGCGGGTTCTCGCCGTAGCGCAGGGTTTGGGCCAGCGTGCCGGCGAAGGCGCGGCGGCGCGGGGTTTCCTCGCCGATGGCCTGCTCCATCCAGGTGCTGACAGCCGCGTCATAGGCCGCGGTGCGGGCATAGGCGATCTGCGCAAGACGCTGGCGGAAGGCATAGGTGGTCGCGCCGTCATTGGCGTCGAGTTCCGCCAGAACCGCGCCGTAATCCTCCACATCGACCACCGTCGCCACGAAGGCGTGGTTCTTCGAGGCCGCGCGGATCATCGCCGGGCCGCCGATGTCGATATTCTCGATGCAATCCTCGTAATCGGCGCCTTTCGCGACGGTGGCCTCGAACGGGTAGAGGTTCACCACCAGCAGGTCGATCGGCTCGATCCCATGGGCGGCCATGGCCACCAGATGCTCGTCATTGTCGCGCAGCGCCAGCAGGCCGCCATGGACCTTGGGGTGCAGCGTCTTGACGCGGCCATCCATCATCTCGGGGAAGCCGGTGACCTCGGCCACGTCGCGCACGCTCAGCCCGGCCTCGCGCAGCGCCTTCGCCGTGCCGCCCGTCGAGAGCAGCTCGACACCGCGCGCCGAGAGCGAGCGGGCAAAGTCGATCAGCCCGGTCTTGTCGGAAACAGAGATCAGGGCGCGGAGGAGGGGGACGGGTCTGGTCACGGCTGGCAGTCCTTTGTCAGAGGTCGGATTCGGGGCGATCCGGGTCGGTATCCCGGATTGACGCGGGGGTATCCTGTGCTTTGGAGAAGGTCCAGCCAATCTGGCACGCATAGTCCAGAACACGGGCAGAAAGCACGATTTGCTGGCTTGGGCGCGGGCGCAAACGGCCCGATTCCAGATAGACCGAGGGCTCCAGCGTCATTTCCGCGACGCCGTCGTGGCGGAAGATCCAGATCTCGCCCGATTTCAGCGCGACCGACACGGCGGTGCCGCCAAGGTCGAGCGTGGCGTCGGCCTCGGGGTGCAGGTGGAAGCGGATCTGGAACGGGATGCCGCGCAGGCCGACGCGGGCGAAGATCGTCTCGAAGCGGCGGCGGTCCTCCGGTGTCATGGCGCCAAGCGTGTCCTGCCCCTTCAGCACCGCGCCATCAGGCGACAGGGTCAGCTCGCGCACATGGGTCATGCCATGGGTCGGGGCGTAGCCGTTGTGTCCGGCCATGACATGGTCGCCCTCGTCACCATCGCGGCGGGCCCAGACCTCGGCCGGGGTTTCGTCTAGCCAGAGCGAGGGCACGCGGCCCAGAACCGGTGCGGGTGCAAGGCGCGAGGAGGAGAACCCCTCGATCGCGAGGGTCGAGTGGCTCGCGGTGGCGCGTCCGGCGCGGTGCCACTCGCGTCCGAAGATCGCGCCCGAGCCGCAGCTGACCACCAGCGGGCGGCGGCCCGAAGTCAGCTCGAAGGCCAGGGTCGCGGCATGGCCATTGGCAGAGGCGGGCCCAAGCGGCGGGCGCGCGGCATCAAGGATCACGCTGGTGCGGCCGCCATGCATCCGCGCGAAACCCATCGCCAGCCCCTCGGGCATCGGGCCGCGCACCGCCGAGGCCGCCAGCGCCTGATCGAGCCGCCCTTCAAGCCCGCGTCCGCCGCCGTGAAAGCGCGCAAGCCCCCCGTCGGAATGGCGCAGTGCGCGCAGCGTGGGCACGATACGCTCGATCGCGGCGATATGTTCGGGGGCGGCCTTGCGCCCGGCGGCCTCCAGCGCGGCCTTGGCCCAGGTCAGCAGGGTCAGAACGTCAAGCAGCTCTTCGGGGTTGCGGGTGGGAATGCCGCCCTCGGCGTCGATCTGCTCGGCGCATTCGCGCGCCAGGGCCTCGGTCGCGCCGCTGGCCAGCCGCTCCATCCCGGTCAGCGAGAGGCCCGCGTAGATCAGCCCGGTCAGCGCCTCGAAGCGCGGCAGCCCCGGCGAGGCCGAGCGCCAGCGTTTCGACAGGAATAGCGTCTGCTGCCCGAGCGAGCGGAAGAACCCGTCGGCGGCGGCGCGCTCTTGCCCGTTGAGCAGCAAGATCGCGTGGTTGATCCAGCGGATCAGGCGGCGTCCGGTCAGATCGGGCGTCCAGCCCGGCCCCGAGCCCGCTCCGTAGCGCGCGATCCAGCCAAAGACCCAGTCCTGCGCCCGCTCGCGCGCGGCGCGATCGCCCACGGCGGCAAGGTCATCAAGCCAGATGCAGCCGTGCAGCGCCTCTTCGAAGGCCGGGTCGGGCATCGGCAGGTCCCAGATCGCGACTCCGGGGCCTTCGATCAGGAAGCCCGCGAACAGGAAGTTGCCGGCGATCAACTGGCGACCGCGTGCGAACGATCCGATGGTGCGCGGCTCGGGCTGGCTGACGAATCCGGTGGCGGGGCGGGCGCGGGCGGCGCGCAGGGCCGCGAGGCGATTGAGCGCAACGCCCAATCGAGCCCGTTTCTGGCCTTTTGCCGCTCGTCCTGTCATCTGCCTGCCCGATTTTCGGGTCACCGACCCGCCCGCCCGGTTTTGCGGGCAACATAGTGAAGGGGGGCGGCGCTGTCACCGCCCGATTTCGGCTCAGGCGGTCAGGGTGGCCATGTAGAACCCGTCCATTCCGCCGCGCTCGGGCCAGTAATCGGGGCGCAGGCGCAGCCCGCCCTCGGGGGTGATCCAGGCCGAATCGATGCCGTCGAGTTGCGGCGGGATGGTGCGCAGGCCGGGGTGACGTTCCAGTGCGGCGCAGATCTGCGCTTCGCCCTCTTCCGGCAGGAGCGAGCATGTGCAAAACACCAGCCGCCCGCCGGGCTTGAGCCAGCCGAGCGCCCGGTCGAGCAGCGCGGCTTGCAGGCCGAACAGTTCCTTGATGCCTTGGGCGTCCTTGATCAGCGGCAGGTCGGGGTGGCGACGGATCGTGCCGGTGGCCGAGCAGGGCGCGTCGAGCAGGATCGCGTCGAAGGGCGCCTCGGGCTGCCAGTCTAGCGCATCGGCCACGACGATTCGCGCCTTCAGACCGGTGCGGGCAAGGTTCTCCTCGATCCGCGCCGCGCGGTTTTCCGAGATGTCGAGCGCGGTCACATCGGCGCCCGCAGCCGCCAGTTGCAGCGTCTTGCCGCCGGGTGCCGCGCAGAGGTCAAGCACGCGTTCGCCCGTCGCCGGGGCCAGCAGACGGGCCGCGAGCGCGGCGGCGGCGTTCTGTACCCACCATGCGCCGTCAGTGAAGCCTGCCAGTTCCGAGACATGGGCGCCCGTGGGCAGGCGCAGCGAACCGGTGGGGAGGGCTTCTGCGCCAAGCCTCTCGGCCCAGTCGGCGGGTTCGCCCTTGATCGAGAGGTCGATGGGCGCGCCCGCGAGATGCGCGGCCTCCATCTTCTGCACCGAGGCCTTGCCCCAGGCCGACATGAGCCGCCCGCGCAGCCAGCCCGGAAGTTCGGGCGCGGGGAGGGTGGGCCAGCGTTCGGTCTCGGCCGCGACCTTGCGCAGCACGGCGTTGACAAGGCCCGCGAAGGTCTCGGTCTTGCGGCCGCCCGAGCGGATCAGGGTGACGGCGGCATTGACCACGCCATGCGCAGCGCCGTGATCCTCGCAAAGCTCGACCGTGGCGAGGCGCAGGAGCGCCAGCACATCCCCCGGCGGGCGCTTGCGCAGATGGGGCTTGAGCATCGCATCGGCGCGGGCAAGGTGGCGCAGGGTTTGTGTGGCCAGCCGTTGCGCGCGGGCGCGGTCGGAGGGCGGCAGTTCGATCAGCGCCCCGGCGTTGATCTGGTCGGCGAGCGACTCGCGCGCCTCGGTAACGCCGGTGATCAGCCCGAGGGCTGCGCGTCGTGCCGGATCGGGGTTGCTCATGCCTGCGGCCCTTCGTCTTGTTCCGAATTCCCTTGCGGCCTATATCATGCCCTGACCCGAGACAAGGAAAGCGCCATGTCCGAAGAGATCCGCAAAGACCTGCCCCCCGCCGCGCAGCGCGCGCTGGCCGAGGCCGAGGAACGCCGCCGCGCCGCGAAAGCGGAAGAACTGCCGGTGGAACTGGGTGGGCGCGATGGCCCCGAGCCCGTGCGTTTCGGCGATTGGGAGAAAAAGGGCATCGCCATCGACTTCTGAGCGAGGCCGGGGGCGCTGCCCCCGGACCCCCGAGGTATTTTCGCCAAGAAGAATAGGCGGGTTCAGAGCCCGAGCACGTCCATCATGTCATATTGGCCGGGCTTCTTGTCCTGACCCCAGAGTGCGGCCTTGAGCGCGCCGCGCGCGAAGATGGCACGGTCGGTGGCGATGTGACGCAGCACGATCCGCTCGCCCGCCGTGGCGAAGAGCACGTCATGTTCGCCCACGATATCGCCGCCACGAATGGCCGAGAAGCCGATGGCGCCGTGCTTGCGTGCGCCAGTGATGCCGTCACGGCCCGATTCGGTATTTTCCTCAAGCGCGATGCCGCGGCCCTCGGCGGCGGCGCGGCCGAGCATGAGCGCGGTGCCCGAGGGGGCATCGACTTTCTTGTTGTGATGGGCCTCAATCACCTCGATGTCCCAGTCGGCATCAAGCGCCTGGGCGACCTTGCGGGTGAGCTGGGTGAGCAGGTTGACGCCAAGGCTCATGTTGCCGGCGCGCACGATCACCGCGTGGCGGGCGCAGGGTTCGAGCGCGTCGAGATGGGCTTTTTCGAAGCCGGTCGTGCCGATGACATGTACGCAGCGCGCTTGCGCGGCGATGCGGGCGAATTCGACGGTGGCCGAGGGCGCGGTGAAGTCGATCACAGCCTGGGCCTTGGCGAAGGCCTCGAGCGGGTCGTCGGTGACGATGACGCCATTGGGCTGGCCGCCCGAGACCTCGCCCAGATCGCGGCCGATCCAGGGGTGGCCCGTGCGCTCGACCGCGCCGACCAGACGTGCCTTCTCGGAGGCGGCCACAGTCGCGCACAGCATTTGGCCCATGCGGCCCGAGGCCCCGGTAATCACGATCCCCGGCAGGTCGGTCATGTCATCGCTCCCAATCTTTAATTGCGGTTTCTTACAGCGGGACGGCCAGCTTGGCAAAGCCTCGGTTGCGCGGCGCGCGGCAAAGCACTATGTGCGGGCCATGGCAAAGAACCGCTTTCATTCGGGCGATGGCCCTTCGCAACGTCAGCTGCGCGTCGGCGAGCTGATCCGGCGCACCCTTTCGGATGTGCTGATCCGGGGAGATGTACACGATCCGGACCTGGGCCGGATGTATATCACCGTGGGCGAAGTGCGCACCTCGCCCGATCTGAAGGTCGCCACCGTCTATGTCGCGCCGCTTGGCGGGACGCTGGGTGGCGAGGATGCCGAGGTCATGCTGAAGGCGCTGCGCCGCAACACGGCCGAGCTGCGCCATTTGGTGTCGCGTGAACTCACGCTGAAATTCGCGCCCGAGCTGCGGTTTCGCATCGACGAGACCTTCGATCGTCTCGACGAGACGCGGCGGATGTTCTCGGACGAGACCGTGCAGCGCGATATCGCGCATCGCGACGACGGTGAAGACGACGAGGCGTAAGCGCGCGTTGACCTGTCCGCGCGGCTTTGCTAGCAGGCGCGCTCTCGCACGAAGGAGGCAGGCATGGCCCGCAAGAAGGGACGCGACATTTCCGGCTGGATCATCGTGGACAAGCCCGCGGGCGTGACCTCGACCGCCGTGGTGGGCAAGGTCCGCTGGGCGCTGGATGCGAAGAAGGCGGGCCACGCGGGCACGCTTGATCCGGCGGCGACGGGGGTGCTGGCGATCGCGCTTGGCGAGGCCACGAAGACCGTGCCCTACATCACCGATGCGATGAAGTGCTACCGATTCCAGGTACGTCTGGGGGCTGCGACCAATACCGACGATGCCGAGGGTGAGGTGATCGCCACGCGCGATACGCGCCCGAGCGATGCCGAGATCGCCGTGGCGCTGACCGCCTTTGAGGGCGACATCATGCAGGTGCCGCCGCAGTTTTCCGCCGTGAAGGTCGAGGGTGAGCGCGCCTATGATCTGGCGCGCGAGGGCGAGGTGATGGAACTGGCCGCGCGCCCACTGTTCGTCGAGAGCCTGACGCTGATCGCGCGCCCTGATATCGATACGGTCGAGCTTGAGATGGTCTGCGGCAAGGGCGGCTATGTGCGCTCGATCGCGCGGGATCTGGGCGAGAAGCTCGGCTGCCTTGGGCATGTGCTCTGGCTGCGGCGGGAATGGTCGGGTCCGTTCGAGGCGGGCGAGGGGCTGAGCCTTGAGGATATCGACCGCATGGCCCGCACGCCGGAACTTGAAGCCTGCATCAAGCCGCTCGAGATGGGGCTGGCCGATCTGCCCGAGGTGCGCGCGACGGTCGAGGGCGCGGTGCGCCTGCGCCACGGCAATCCTGGCATGGTGATCGGCAGCGCCGAGTATGGCAGCGAGGTCTGGGCAAGTTTCGAGGGTCAGCCGGTCGCCGTGGGCCGCCTGTTGGGCAGCGAGCTGCACCCGAGTCGGGTGTTCAATCTCTGAGCCCGCCGCTACTCTGCGCCTGTCCGGGGAGGGGTCATGATCAGCCGTTCGCATCTCAAGGGCGATGCCCAATCCGTCGCGGTCTATTCCGACTGCGAGAAATACCGCTACCTGCTGACCCGCATCTGGCAGGAGGGCGCGCCGAAGGCGCTGTTCATCATGCTCAACCCCTCGACCGCGACCGAGGTGCAGAACGACCCGACCGTCGAACGTTGTGAACGCCGCGCGCGGGCGCTTGGCTTCGGCGGTTTCCGGGTGACCAATATCTTTGCCTATCGCGCGACCGACCCGAAGGTGATGCGCGCGCAGCCTGACCCGGTGGGGCCAGGCAACGATGCCGCGATCCGCGAGAGCCTCGATTGGGCCTCGGGGGCGGGGGATCGGGTGATCTGCGCCTGGGGCAGCCATGGCGCGCATCTGGAGCGCGGCGCGGCGGTTGAGCGCTTGCTGCGGGTCTCGGGGCGCGATTTGCACCACCTCGGGCTGACCAAATCGGGCGCGCCGAAGCATCCGCTTTACATCGGTTACGATCGCCAGCCCGAGCCCTGGGCGCTGTAATTACAGCGTTAACCATTCGGCGAAATAGCCGGGCGCGTTGGGCCTTTTGCAGGGAATTCTACGCTAAGCAGTCCCTGTGGAAGAAGGGGGCGCGGCATGTTGTTTCTGACCGGAATCATGGGGCTTTTGGTGGCGGGGGCGACCTTTGCCTTGCTGCCCGACGATCTGACCCCGGAGGAGGATGAGGACGAGGTGCCCGAGGAGGCCGAGGAGGAGGCAGGGGCCGATCTGCTGGAGGACAGCGGTGATACCGTCACCACGATGCCCGGCGTCGAGACGCCCGCGCGCGCGGCTTCGCCCGAGGCCACCGGGGGGAACGATATCCTGTGGGGCGATGCGGGGGATGATGTCATCGACGGGCTCGGCGGCAACGACCAGATCAACGGCTACGAGGGTGACGATCTGATTTTGGGCGGCGAGGGTGACGACCGACTGACCGGCGGCACGGGGGCCGACCGGTTGGAGGGCGGCGCGGGCGACGATGTGCTGACGGGCGAGGACGGTGATGACCGGCTCGACGGTGGCGCGGGGAACGATGTGCTGGCGGGCGGTTTCGGCGATGACACGCTTGTGGGTGCGGAGGGCGCCGACCGGCTGATCGGCGGTGCGGGACAGGACCTGCTGCTTGGCGGCGCGGGGAACGATGCGCTTGAGGGCTGCGATGGCGACGATGTGCTGATCGGCGGCGCTGGTCTGGACGAGCTGTTCGGCGGTGCGGGCAACGATCTACTCGATGGGCGCGATGCAGCGACCGACTATCTGAATGGCGGCACCGGGCAGGACCGGCTGCTGGCAGGCTCGGGCGATTGGGTGTCGGGCAATGAAGAGGGCGATCTCTTCGCGCTCGGCGACTGGATCGACCCCGAGAACCCCGCCGTTCTGGCCGATTTCGAACCCGGTATCGACCGGATCGCCCTGTTGCGCGACCCTGACGACGAAGAGGCCGAGCTGCGCATCGAGCCCTCGCCCGATACGCCCGGTGCGGTTGCGATCTACCTGGGTGAGCGGCGACTGGCCGAGGTGCTGAACGCCGAGGGCCTCTCGCCCGAGGATATCTTGCTGCTGAGCCCCGAAGAATTCGCCAGTCTTTAAAGGGCCTCACGCGGCCTGCGTGGCCAATTTTGGCTTTCCTTCATGGCCGATTTTCCGTATATGCGCGCATCTGCCGAATCTGGCGGAGACCTATGGACCTTGCTGGACGACATCCCGGCTACGGCCCCAACCCTTTGACCAAAGGAGATCCCGATGTCGATCACCGTTGAAGACAAGAACGCCCTGATCAAGGAATACGCGACCAAGGAAGGCGACACCGGTTCGCCGGAAGTCCAGGTTGCGATCCTGACCAAGCGTATCTCGAACCTCACCGAGCACTTCAAAGAGCACAAGAAGGACAACCACTCGCGTCGTGGCCTTCTGATGCTGGTCGCTCAGCGCCGCAAGCTGCTGGACTACCTGAAGAAGAAAGAAGAAGCGCGTTACCAGTCGCTGATCCAGCGCCTCGGCATCCGCCGCTAAGGTTTCCCGCAAGGGATGAAGACGCCCGTCTCGCAAGAGGCGGGCGTTTTGAATTGGCTGCCCTCGTGTCACGATTGACAGATGGATGCGGTCGGGTAGCGTCATCGGATAGCATCCATTCAGGTATTCCAATGACATCCTCACGTATCGTTGTTTCGGCGGCTGCGGTTTTCGGCGTGGCCATCGCTTTTGCGGGCGCATCCTTCGCGGATGAGACACCGCTTCCCAAGCTTGGCCCCAATGCGGTCTCAGTGACCGAGGATTACGCCTTTCTGCGCTCGGCGGAGGCGCCCGATTACTGGGCCTTCGCGCCTTTCGTGAAGCCGCAGTTCACCACCTCGGCCTGTTCGATCGCGGCGGTGACGGCTGCGGTGAACGGGCTGCGCGGGCTTCCGGCGAATTCGGAGGACACCGTGACAACGCAGCCCGAGATGCTCGAGCTTGTCGCGCGCGCGGACTGGTCCGCGCTTTCGGCCGAGGGCGGCGACGGGGTCAAGTTCGACCAACTGGCCGAATTCACGCAGGCCGCGGTCTCTGCTGCCGGGATGGAGGGCGCAACAGTCGAGGCCTTCAAGCCCGCCGACAACTCTGCGGCATCGCTTGATGCAGTACGCCAGATGCTGGCCGGGAATGAGGCGAGCGCCTCGGATGCGCTGCTGCTTTACTTCAACCAGGGGGTGGTCACCGGCGACTGGGACGGCCCGCATGTCGCGCTGATCGGGGCCTATGACGCGGCGCAGGATCGTGTCCTGATCCTTGAGGTCGACCAGGAATGGTATGTCCCCTACTGGACGCCGACGCCCGTCCTGCTTGAGGCGATGCTCAAGCCCACCTCCGCCGAACATGGCCCGCTTGAGGGTGAAACCGGCGGTTTCGTGCACATCGCGCGCTGATCCGCGCCAAGCAGTCGCGAAACCCCGCCCGAAAGCGTTTCGGGCGGGGTTTGGCCTTGCACAGAACGCTTTCCAAATGGGCGCGTTTCCTGTATGGCCCGCCAATCTGCGACGTGAGGCCGTGCCCCGGGCCACATGCAAAGGATAGGGGCGGCGGCAATGGGGCCGCCACGCAAACGGGAGACACGGGAAGGGCCCGTGGGTGCTCCCAGATAGGATACGCTGATGTTCAACGTTACGAAAAAATCGATCCAGTGGGGCGAAGAGACGCTGACCCTGGAAACGGGCAAGGTTGCCCGCCAGGCTGACGGCTCGGTCATCGCCACTCTGGGCGAAACCTCGGTCATGGCCAACGTGACCTTCGCCAAGGAAGCGAAGCCGGGGCAGGACTTCTTCCCGCTGACCGTGCACTACCAGGAAAAATACTACGCCGCCGGCAAGATCCCGGGCGGCTTCTTCAAGCGCGAGGCGCGCCCGTCGGAAAAAGAGACGCTGACCTCGCGTCTGATCGACCGCCCGTGCCGTCCGCTCTTCGTTCCGGGCTTCAAGCATGAAGTTCTGGTCATGGCGACCGTGCTGTCGTGCGACCTGGTCAATGATCCCGATGTCGTCGCGATGATCGCGGCCTCGGCGGCGCTGACCATCTCGGGCGTTCCGTTCATGGGCCCGATCGGTGCGGCGCGCGTCGGCTTCGTCGATGGCGAATATGTGCTGAACCCGGCCATGGACGACATGACCAAGCTGCGCGACAACCCCGAGCAGCGCCTTGACCTCGTCGTCGCCGGCACCAAGGACGCCGTGATGATGGTAGAATCGGAAGCCTACGAACTGACCGAGGCCGAGATGCTGGGCGCCGTGAAATTCGGTCACGAGCAGATGCAACCGGTCATCGACCTGATCATCGCGCTGGCCGAAGACGCCGCCAAAGAGCCTTTCGACTTCTCGGCCCCGGATTACTCGGAGCTGTATGGCAAGGTCAAAGCCGCGGGCGAGGCCGAAATGCGCGCCGCCTTCGCGATCAAGGACAAGCAAGAGCGCACCAATGCGATCTCGGCTGCCCGTGACCTGATCAAGTCGAAGCTGACCGAAGAAGACCTGGCCGATGCCAACCTCGGCTCGGCGTTCAAGAAGCTTGAATCGAGCATCCTGCGCGGCGACATCATCAACGGTGGCGCCCGTATCGACGGCCGCGACACCAAGACCGTGCGTCCGATCGTGTCGGAAGTGGGCTTTCTGCCGCGCACCCACGGCTCGGCGCTGTTCACCCGCGGCGAGACCCAGGGCCTTGTGGTTACCACGCTTGGCACCGGCGATGACGAACAGATCATCGACGCGCTGAACGGCAACTACCGCTCGAACTTCCTGCTGCACTACAACTTCCCGCCCTACTCGGTTGGCGAAGTGGGCCGCGTGGGTTCACCCGGCCGTCGCGAGATCGGCCACGGCAAGCTGGCATGGCGCGCGCTGCAGGCGGTTCTGCCGGCGGCGACCGACTTCCCCTACACGATCCGCGTCGTATCGGAGATCACCGAGTCGAACGGTTCGTCCTCGATGGCCTCGGTCTGCGGCGGTTCGCTGTCGATGATGGATGCGGGCGTTCCGCTGAAGGCTCCGGTGGCGGGTGTCGCCATGGGTCTGATCCTGGAAGACGACGGCAAATACGCCGTTCTGACCGACATCCTTGGCGACGAGGATCACCTCGGCGACATGGACTTCAAGGTTGCGGGCACCGAAGCGGGCATCACCTCGCTGCAGATGGACATCAAGGTTGCCGGCATCACGCCCGCGATCATGGAGCAGGCCCTGGCGCAAGCCAAGGACGGCCGGATGCACATCCTGGGCGAAATGGCCAAGGCCCTCTCGGCCGGCCGCCAGGAATTCTCGGCCCATGCCCCGCGCATCGAGACCATGCAGATCCCGACCGACAAGATCCGTGAAGTGATCGGTTCGGGCGGCAAGGTCATCCGCGAGATCGTTGAGGTCTCGGGTGCCAAGGTCGACATCAACGATGACGGCATCATCAAGATCGCGTCGGCCAATGGCGACTCGATCAAGAAGGCCTATGACATGATCTACTCGATCGTGGCCGAGCCGGAAGAAGGCAAGATCTACACCGGTAAGGTGGTGAAGCTGGTCGATTTCGGCGCCTTCGTGAACTTCTTCGGCAAGCGTGACGGTCTGGTCCACGTGTCCCAGATCGCCAACAAGCGCCTGAACCACCCCAACGAGGTGCTCAAGGAAGGCCAGGAAGTGAAGGTCAAGCTGCTCGGCTTCGACGACCGCGGCAAGGTGCGCCTCGGCATGAAGATGGTCGATCAGGAAACGGGCGAGGAAATCGCGCCCGAGAAGAAAGACGAAAAGGCAGAGTAAGTCTCTCTGGACCTTGCAAACCGCCCCGCTATCATAGCGGGGCGGTTTTTTTGTTGCTGTGCGCCATGGGAGTTTGGGTGGGTATGCGGACTCGCGATGCACATCTTAAGGTTGTTGTCGCCTCATTGACGCGTGGTCGGCCACGAATGCTCGCCGAGCTGATTCGTTCTTGGGGGCAGATGGATCTGCCGGAAAACTGCGATGTCCGGTTCCTGATCGTCGAGAATGATTCTCAGCCCGCTTCGCGTGGGGTGGTGGAGGCGGCCGAACCGCTCGGAAATGGTGCGCGGATCGATTATGTCCTAGAAACCGAGCCCGGCATTCCGTTCGGGCGCAACCGCGCCGCACGAGAAGCGATCGCGCAGGGCGCCGATCTGCTGGCTTTCGTGGACGATGACGACACCGCGGCACGGGATTGGCTCGTGCGAATGATCGACGGCTACCGGCGTAGCGAGGCTGTTTTGCTGGGCGCGCCGCTAAGGATCGATCCGTCAGTCGAGGGGCTTAGCTTCTGGGAGCGGCTGATGCACGACAATGTCGGCGCACGCTACCGTAAGAAAGAGGAGCGCGCAGCCGCCCGCGCGACGCTGCACGCGACGAATGGCACTACGATTGTCACGAATAACTGGTTGGGCGAAACGTCGCTGTTTTCCCGCGAAGGAATCTGGTTCGACGAGGCAACGCGCTACTCCGGGGGTGAGGATTCGAAATTCTACGACGAAGTGCGGCAGAAAGACTTCAGGACGGGCTGGGTCAAGGATGCCTATGTTTATGAGACCGTGCCGAAGGCGCGGCTGACGTTCGGCTATCAATATGGCCGTGCCCGGGATCAGGCGATCACCCACTTCCTTCGCAAGATCGAGGAGCAGCCGATGAAGCGTTGGGGGCTGCTCGTGTCGGTTCCTGCGAAGATGGTCGGCGCTTTGTTTCTGGCGGTTGCGCTGCCGTTCACACGCGGCGGAACGCTGCTGGAATTCGCACGGACCACGGGCTGGATTGCGGGGCGGTTGGGGGCGCTGATGGGGCGGCGTTCCAAGCATTATTTCAATACTACGGGCCACTGAGCACTGCAGTGTCGCGGCCTTTGTGCCGTACCGCCAACGGACTCAAGGTGTTGCAAAGTTAGCTTAGAGAAGAGGTTGTGTGATGCGGCGCCTACCCGCGCTGTCGCGGTATTGGTAGAACTGGAAGCTTAGGCTTCGGCTAGTGCGGGCACGATCCGAGTTACGCCGTCGTGTCGCAGTCGGAGCTTCTCGGCTGTCGTCGCATGGGTTGAACCGTCGCCTTGTTGTCTCACTGACCAGCTATCCAAAGCGCTTCGAAACGCCAGCGCGGATTTGCAGTGCCTCGTGTGTCAAGCGTTGTCCCGCGACGAGATCATCTTGTGGCTCGCATGGGGGGGGCGCGCGACCCTGCGGGACGAGGTGCTGAATCTGGAGCGGTTCGGCCTCGTCATCCGAGAAACCGACGATACCCGCTCGTTCAGGAAGATCATTCCGACGCTTGAGCTGTACCCCGACGCGGTGGTTTGTCATCGGGCGCACCGGATCATGATTAGCCCCGAGGATTGCTCTGCGCAGCTGTTTCCGCCCTAGGGGCACACTGTGATGCGAGCGTTCGGACGACTGTAGCCCGATGCGGATGAAGTCTGGCTCTGCTGGATGCACCGGCTGAACGGTAGCGCTCCGTGTCTGCTCGGGCGCCGAGGACGAATCGTGGAATGGCCCGGCACGCAGGGCGAGGCGCTGAAGCTGCATAACGTTGGGGCGGGGCCGCAACGACCTTGTCATCGCCGCGAGGATCGCGCGCTATCGGGTTCCCACGCCCCTCAGCCCTTAGCCAGCGCGCGGCGACGCAACTCGATCATCGAGGTGGTCATGCGCGGATAGGCAGGCTCGACCGCGCCGCCAGGTTGCCAGATGCCATAGGTCTGACGGAAGTAGTCGATTGCCGCCAGATCGGCCTTAACACGATCGTGCCCCTGCTCGACCAGATCGAGCAGGGCATGACGATTGCCGCTATCGCGCATTAGCGGGATCTTACCCTTGGCGTTGAGCCATATCGGGATGCCGCGCCGCTCCAGGTGACCCGAAAGCCAGGGATCATCGACCGTCCAGATAATATCGGGGATGTCGAACACCGCGTCGTCGAACCAGTCCGGGCGCAGCAGAACGCCTGCATAGCCCGAAAGTTGGTCGACATACCCGCTCTGAGTGAAGAAATGGGGCTTGTACCACCCAAGACTGAGCAGCCGCTTGAGGCGGTAGCCGATCCCCTTGCGTGCGAGCCGGCGACCGCGCGGCAGGCGGTCAGGGGCGCGGTGCGTCTCAGCGATATCGGGAAAGGTCTCGCCGACCTCCACGATGCAGGTGCCCGGCCTTTTGCGCGCCTGCTCCTTGAAGCGACGATGCCAGTCGCGGTCATAGATCTTGTCGTCATCGCAGAGCAGAAGGTCGACCTCGTGTCCCCTGAGCGCGCGAACGGCGGGCAGGATCTTTGTGGCCGGGCCCAGATCTTCGGCGCAGCGATGAATCGTCACGCCCGCTGGAACCTGAGGCAGCGTCCCGTCCCAGTCGGGAAAGCGGCGGTAGCGCTCGGGGATGTGAAGCCGGATCTCTTGCACCGGCAGGCTTTGGGTCAGAAGCGATTCCAGCGTTTCGCCCAACTCGGAAAAGCGCGGGGGGATCGAACTCAGGGTGACTATTGTCGGGGTCATGGCTCGTTGCGAATGCGAAGAATATGGAACGGAACTTGTGCCTTGTGCCCGGAACGGTCAATCGCAAAGCGTGTGAACGTGAATCTTCGCCCGTCTGCGCAAAACGAAAGCCCGGCCATTTGGCCGGGCTTTGCAATTCATGGCGGGCAGTGCCCCTGTCAGGCAGACCGCTTCACAAAGCGCAGGTAGGGCAGCTTGACGTCCACCTCGCCGAACTTCGCCTTGGCGTCGTCGGTCGAGAGCGAGAGCGCGACGATGACATCCTGGCCCGGGACCCAGTTGGCCGGGGTGGCGAAGGGCACGCCATCGGTCGCCTGAACGGCGTCGAGCGCACGCAGGATCTCGGCGAAGTTGCGGCCTACCGACATCGGGTAGATCATCATCAGGCGGATTTTCTTGTCGGGGCCAACGATGAATACGGTACGCACGGTGGCCGAGTCTGCCGGGGTGCGGCCATCGGGCAGATAGGCGTCGGCGGGCAGCATGTCATAGGCTTTGGACACGGCGAGCGAGGTATCGTCGATGATCGGGAAGTTCGCCGGAGCGCCCGCGAAAGCCTCGATATCGGCTTTCCATTTCACGTGCTCTTCAACCGAGTCCACCGACACGCCGATGACTTTGGTGTTGCGCTTCTCGAACTCGGCGGCAAGCTGCGCGACGGCGCCGAATTCGGTGGTGCAGACCGGGGTAAAGTCTTTCGGGTGCGAGAACAGGATCGCGTAGCTGTCGCCGATCCAGTCGTGGAAGTTCAATTCGCCGGCGGTGGAGTCAGCGGTAAAGTTCGGGGCGATATCGTTAATGCGCAGGGCCATTTCATTCTCCGGTCGGTAACTATGTCGAGCAGCCATATAGGCGCTTTGGTCAGGCCTTGCCAGACGGGTGCGCCATTTTGCGCAGGGCTTTTCCAATGCGTCGCCTTGCCCTTACCGCGGCACGATGCCACGCTGCGCGCCAACAGGAGGTTTCCATGATCGAAAAGCGCGATTTCTACATCAACGGCGCATGGGTCGCCCCGGCTGCGGCTCGTGACTATCAGGTCATCGACCCGGCCACCGAAGATCCCTGCGCGGTGATCTCGCTAGGCGCGCGCGCCGACACCGAGGCGGCGGTTGCCGCCGCCAAGGCAGCCCTTCCCGCCTGGCGCGCGACCGCGCCCGAGACTCGTCTGGCCTATGTCGAGAAGATCCTCGCGATCTACGAGGAGCGGTTCGAGGAAATGGCCCAGGCCATCAGCCTTGAGATGGGCGCACCCATTGATCTGGCCCGCAAGGAGCAGGCCTTCTCCGGCACTTGGCACATCTCGAACTTCATCAAGGCGGCGAAGGATTTCGAATGGGTTCACCCGCTCGGCGATGGCACCCCCGGCGCGATGATCGCCTATGAGCCGATTGGTGTTGTCGGCCTGATCACGCCGTGGAACTGGCCGATGAATCAGGTCACGCTCAAGGTCATTCCGGCGCTGATCGCGGGCTGCACGATGGTGCTCAAGCCCTCGGAAGAGGCGCCGCTGTCCTCGATGCTGTTTGCCGAGTTCATCGATCAGGCGGGCGTGCCCGCAGGCGTGTTCAATCTGGTGAATGGCGACGGCGTCGGCGTGGGCTCGCAGCTTTCGTCGCACCCGGATATCGCGATGATCTCCTTCACCGGCTCGACCCGTGCGGGCAAGGCGATCTCGGTCGCCGCCGCCGAGACGCTCAAGCGCGTCTGTCTTGAACTGGGTGGCAAGGGCGCGAACCTGATTTTTGCCGATTGCGACGAAAAGGCCGTCAAGCGCGGTGTGCGCCACATGTTCGAGAACACCGGGCAGTCGTGCAACGCCCCGAGCCGGATGCTGGTCGAGCGCAGCTATTACGAGAAGGCGCTGGAAATCGCTGCGCAGACCGCCGCCGAGACCCGCGTGGCCAACCCGCGCGAGGAAGGCCGCCACATCGGTCCGGTGATCAACAAGGCGCAGTTCGAGAAGATCCAGGGCCTGATCGAGTCCGGTATCAAGGAAGGTGCGCGGCTGATCGCGGGCGGTCTTGGCCGCCCCGAGGGGCTGAACAAGGGCTATTACGTCCGCCCGACCATCTTCGCCGATTGCACCCCCGAGATGACCATCGTGCGCGAGGAAATCTTTGGTCCGGTGCTGTCGATCATGCCTTTCGACAATGAGGAAGAGGCCGTCGCGCTGGCCAATGACACGCCTTACGGTCTGACGAACTATGTCCAGAGCATGGACGGTGCGCGCCGCAACCGTCTGGCGCGGTCGCTCAATGCCGGGATGGTGCAGATGAACGGGAAAAGCCGTGGCGCGGGCGCGCCCTTCGGCGGCATCGGCGCCTCGGGCCTTGCGCGCGAGGGTGGCCGCTGGGGCATCGAAGAGTTCTGCTGCGTCAAGTCCATCGGCGGTTGGGCCGAGTAAGCAGGCCGAAAACCTTGAAACGGCGGTGGCAGGCTCCACCGCCGTTTTCGTTTCGGGCAGGCTTCGGGTTGCCCTTTGGCGGGGGCCGGGCCAGTATCGCGCCGATCAAAGGAGACGCCCATGACCTTCACCCTCGCCACCTGGAACATCAACTCGGTCCGCCTGCGCGAGTCGCTGGTGTGCAAGCTGATGGAAGAGGAGGCGCCCGACGTCCTTTGCCTTCAGGAATGCAAGAGCCCGGTCGAGAAGATCCCGCTCGAGCGGTTCCGAGCGCTTGGCTACAACTGGATCGTGGCGCGGGGGCAGAAGGGCTACAACGGCGTGGCGATCCTGTCGAAACTGCCGCTGACCGAGGCGGGCGGCGAGGATTACGCCAACTTGGGCCATGCCCGCCACGTCGCGGGCCGGCTTGAGAACGGCGTGACGATCCACAACTTCTACGTCCCGGCGGGCGGCGATATTCCCGACCGCGCGCAGAACGAGAAGTTCGGCCAGAAGCTCGATTTCCTGACCCATATGCGTGACGATTTCCACGCGGCCAAGCCGCAGAAGTCGATCCTTGTCGGCGATCTGAACATCGCCCCGCGCGAGGATGACGTCTGGAACCACAAGCAGTTGCTCAAGATCGTCTCGCACACGCCGATCGAGATCGAACACCTCGCGCAAACGCAGGATGCGGGCGCTTGGGTCGATGTGACCCGCAAGGACATTCCCGAGGGGCTTTTGTATTCCTGGTGGTCCTATCGCGCGGCGGATTGGGATGCGGCGGACAAGGGCCGCAGGCTCGATCACGTCTGGGCCACGCCCGATATCGCCAACGCCTCGCATGGCAGCCGTGTGCTGCGCACCGCGCGGGGGTGGGAGCAACCCTCGGACCATGCGCCAGTCTTTGCGACCTTCGATCTGTGAGACAATTCCGCCCGGCCCCTTGGCGCGGCGCCCTTGCGCGCGCATATAGGGGACAACCGAATCCGAGAGGATAAGCATATGTTTGGAACCGATACGAAGCCCGCCCAACCCGAACTCGTCAAGGACGTGACCGAAGCCAACTTCATGGCTGAGGTCGTGGACAAGTCGATGACCGTCCCGGTGATCGTCGATTTCTGGGCGCCCTGGTGCGGCCCCTGCCGTCAGCTTGGCCCGGCGCTTGAGGCGGCGGTGAATGACGCCAAGGGCAAGGTTGTCATGGCCAAGGTCAATGTCGATGAAAACCAGATGATCGCGGGCCAGATGCGGGTCCAGTCGATCCCGACGGTCTATGCCTTCTGGCAGGGCCAGCCGGTCGATGGTTTCCAGGGCGCGCTGCCGGCCTCGGAGCTGAAGAAGTTCGTTGAGAAGCTGTCGGCCATGGCCGGTGATGGCGGTCTGGCCGATGCCGTTGCCGCCGCCGAGGAAATGCTGGCCGAAGGCGCCGCCGTCGATGCCGCCGAGACTTTCGCTGCGATCCTTGAGGAAGACGCCGAGAATGCCGAGGCCTATGGCGGGTTGATGCGCGCGCATCTGGCGCTTGGCAATCTTGAGCAGGCCGAACAACTGCTGGCCGCCGTGCCCGCCAAGATCGCCTCTGCCGCCCCGGTCGAGGCCGTGCGCGCGCAAATCGCGCTGACGCGGCAGGCGGAAAAGGCAGGCCCGCTCGATATCCTCAAGGCGGCGGTCGAAGCAGATCCCAACGATCATCAGGCGCGCTTCGACTATGCGCAGGCGCTCCATGCGGCAGGGCAGGTTGAAGAGGCCGTCGAGCAGTTGCTCGAACTCTTCCGTCGGGATCGTGAGTGGAACGAGGGCGCCGCCAAGACGCAGCTTTTCACCGTTTTCGACGCGCTCAAGCCCAATGACCCGATCGCGGCCAAGGGCCGTCGCCGGCTGTCGTCGATGATATTTGCCTGAACGGAACGGCGGGCTATGTGATGCGCATGATCAAGCCCGGCGACCTGCCCGATACCATTCCCCTTTTCCCGCTGACCGGGGCGCTCTTGCTGCCCCGGGGACGCCTGCCGCTGCATATCTTCGAGCCGCGCTACCTGCAGATGCTTGAAGACTGCATGAAAACGCGCGAGCGGCTGATCGGCATGATCCAGCCCTGCCGCTGTCCCGGCGGGGCCACGCGGCTCAGCACCATCGGCTGCGCCGGGCGGCTGACGGGGTTCTCTGAGACCGAGGATGGGCGCTACATGATCACCTTGTCGGGGATCTCGCGCTTCAAGCTCTGCGAGGAGCAGGAGGGTTTCACCCCCTACATCCGCGCGCGGGTGAACTGGGCGCCTTTCGCGCGCGACATCGGCCTGGCCGAGCATGATCCGGGCTTCGACCGTCCGCCCTTCATGGATCTGCTGTGCCGCTATTTCACCGCGCAGGGTCTCGATACCGACTGGGATTCGCTCAAGGATGCCGAGGATGAGCTGTTGCTCAACACGCTCTCGATGCTTCTGCCGCTCGACCCCGAGGACAAGCAGGCGCTGCTTGAGGCGCCCGACCTGACCACGCGGCGCGAAACCCTTGTGACGCTGATGGAGTTTTCGCTGCGTGGCTGCGGCGAGGAGGGCCTGCAATGAGCGATCAAAAGCCCCTGTTCGAGCGTCGGATGCTTGAGGCGCTGGTCTGCCCGCTGACCCATACCACCCTGCATTACGATGCCGAGCGGCAGGAGTTGGTCTCGAAGGCCGCGCGGCTGGCCTTTCCGATCCGCGGCGGTATCCCGATCATGCTGGTGGATGAGGCGCGCGCGCTCGACTAAAGCGCGCGGCCCTGAAGCAGGCGTGGCAGCGGCCCCGACAGGCCGGCCGCCTGCCGCATGAAGCCCTGGCGCAGGCCGGGGATGGCCTGCACGATCCCCATGCCCAGATCGCGCCCCGCGCGCAGGATCGGGTTGTCGTTCGAGAAAAGCTTGTTCACCGCATCCATGCCAAGCGCGAGCGCGGTCGAGTCGAACCGCCGCCAGCCCTGGTAACGCTCAAGCACGTCGATGGCGCCGATATCCTCGCCGCGCCGCATCGCCTCGACCAGCACTTCGGCCAGGGCACCGACATCACGCAGCCCAAGGTTCAGGCCCTGCCCGGCGATCGGATGCACGCCATGCGCCGCATCCCCGATCAACGCCAGGCGCGGCGCCACATAGGCACGCGCCAGCGTCAGGTTCAGCGGATAGCTGAAGCGCGGCCCGGCCAGTTCGATCTTGCCAAGGAAATCGCCGAAACGCGGGCGCAGAACCGCCAGGAAATCCTCGTCCGAGAGCGCGGCGATGGTGCGCGCGTTCTCGTCGCTCTCGCTCCAGACGATCGATGAGCGGTTCCCCGTCAGCGGCAGGATCGCCAGCGGCCCACCGGTCATAAAGAACTGATGGGCGATGCCATGATGGGGCTTTTCATGGGCGATGGCGGCGACCAGCGCCGTCTGCCCGTAACCCCAGCCCTCACGTGTGATGCCCGCGCGCTCGGCCACGCCTGAGCGGCGCCCGTCTGCGCCGACCAGCAGCCGTGCGGTCATCACCCGTCCGTCGGACAGCGTGACGGCGATGCCGCCGGGCTGCACCTCTTGCGCGGTGACCGAGGTGGCCGGGATCAGGGTGATCCCCGGCGCGGCTTCCATCGCATCTAGGAAGGCGCGGTATAGGAAACGATCCTCAAGCATGTAGCCCACGGGGGACTGATCCAGCTCTCGCGCGTCGAAATGCAAGAAGAGCGGTGCGGCACCCTCGCCGGGGCGGCCGTCGGCGGCCTTGACCTCCATCATCGGCTGCGCTTGCGCCGCGACCGCAGGCCAGACGCCAATCGCGCGCAGAAGCTTGTGCGAGGCCAGCGCCAGCGCATAGGCGCGCCCGTCAAAGGCGTCCTCGGCGCGCTGGCGCGCGGGCGCGGCGTCGATGACGGTGACACTGAGGCCGGTCTGGGCCAGTGCAAGCGCAAGGGCCGGGCCGTTCAGCCCGCCGCCCGAGATGATGATATCTGAATCGTATTTCATGCCCGTTACTATGGCGTGACGCGCGGGATTGTCCATGCGCAGCCTTGTCGCTAGCCTCGCTGAAAACGGAGGTCGGCATGGATCGGTTCGCAAGCGCAGTTGAGCAGGGGCAGGCCATCGGGGCGGGCAAGCTTTGCCCCGTCGATCTGACCGAGGCCTATCTGGAGGCCGCCGCGGGCGCGCCCGATGTCTATGCGCGCCTCACGCCCAAACGCGCCCGGGCCGAGGCGATGGCCGCGCGTTCGCGCGCCAAGAACGGCACCCGGCGCGGGCTACTCGATGGTGTGAGCCTGAGCTGGAAGGATCTTTTCGACAGCGCGGGCGTGGCGACCGAGGCGGGCTCGCGCCTGCTGGAAGGCCGCATCCCCGAGGAAGACGCCGAGGTGCTGGCCCGCGCGACGCTGGCGGGGTCGGTCTGTCTGGGCAAGACGCATATGACCGAACTGGCCTTTTCCGGCCTTGGCGTGAACCCGATGACGGCGACGCCGCCCAATGCGATCCACCCCGAACTGGCGCCGGGGGGCTCAAGCTCGGGCGCGGCGGTGTCGGTCAAGCTGGGGCTGGCGGCGGGGGCGATCGGCTCTGATACCGGGGGTTCGGTGCGTATTCCCTCCGCATGGAACGATCTTGTCGGCCTCAAGACCACGCACGGCCGCGTTTCGGCCCGTGGGGTGGTGCCGCTCTGCCGCCGGTTCGACACGGTGGGGCCACTGGCGCGTACGGTTGCCGATTGCGCCGCGCTCTTGGCGCTGATCGAGGGGGGTAAGGCCGCCGATCTGCGTGGCGCCGATCTGAAAGGCGCGCGGCTTCTGGTGCTGGAGGGGCTACCCTTCGATGCCGCGCGCGAGGCGCCGGTTCGCGGCTGCGAGGCGGCTGTGGATCGTCTGGCCCGTGCGGGCGCGCGGATCGAGCGGCGCGCCTTGCCGATGGTGAAGCCCGCCATGGATCTGTCCGGCATCCTCTTCGCGCCCGAGGCTTACGGCATCTGGAAGGACGTGATCGAGGCTGCCCCCGCCAAGATGTATCCGCTCATCCTAGAGCGTTTCCGCTCCGGGGCTGCGGCGCTGGCGGCGAATTACATCGCTGCGTGGGAGGCGCTCGACGCCTATCGCGCCGCCTATCTGGCCGAGACTGCCGAATATGACGCCGTGCTGGTCCCGACCGCGCCGATCCTGCCGCCCGATGCGAAACGCCTGCTCACCGATCCGGCCTATTTCGCCGCCGAGAACCTTCTGGCACTGCGCAACACGCGTATCGGTAACATCTTTGGCCTTTGCGCGCTGACCCTGCCCACGGGCGAGCCGATGTGTGGCATATCGCTGATGGCCGCACCCATGGCCGAGGAACGCCTGCTGCGTCTTGGTGCCGCCGCCGAAGCCGCGCTTGGCTGAAAAGACACAATTGCGAATCCCCTCCCGCACCGACCCCGCGCTTTTTCTGGACGGATCGGGCGCGGTTTTGTAACCTGTTGATCAAACGGGGCGAAACGACCCCGATACATGAGGCAAATATGGCATTTCCCGAGCGGTTCTCGAACCTGCCCGAATATGCGTTTCCGCGTTTGCGGACGCTTCTCGATTCGCACGCTCCGGGCGGCGAACCCATCGCCATGACCATTGGCGAGCCGCGCCACGCCATGCCCGATTTCGTCGGCCCGATCCTTGCGCAAAACCTTGCGGAGTTTGGCAAGTACCCGGCCAATGACGGTACGCCCGAGCTGCTTTCGACGATTTCGGCCTGGCTCAAGAACCGCTATCGCGCCGATGTCGCGCCCGAGCGGATCATGGCGCTGAACGGCACGCGCGAGGGGCTTTTTAACGCGGCCGTGGCGCTTTGCCCGGAAACCAAGAACGGCGCGAAGCCCGTCGTGCTGATCCCGAACCCGTTCTATCAGGTTTACGCCGTTGCCACCGCCACCGTGGGCGCCGAGGCAGTGTTCGTTCCCTCGACCGAATCCACGGGTTTCCTGCCCGATTACGCGGGCCTGCCCGCCGAGGTGCTTGACCGCACCGCCATCGCCTATCTGTGCTCGCCCGCCAATCCGCAGGGCGCGGTTGCCTCGCGCGAGTATCTCAAGACGTTGCTCGCGCTGGCCGAGAAGCACGATTTCCGCATCTTCGCCGACGAATGCTATTCGGAACTGTGGCGGACCGAGCCGCCGCCCGGCGCGCTCGAAGTGGCCAATGACGAGGGTTTCGACCCCGAGCGCGTGGTGATCTTCCACTCGCTCTCTAAGCGTTCGAATCTGCCGGGGCTGCGGTCTGGCTTTTGTGCGGGCGGGGCGGAGTGCATCCGGCGCATCCGACAGTTGCGTGCTTACGCCGGCGCACCGCTGCCGCTGCCGATCCAGCGCGTCTCGGAAGCCGCCTGGGCCGACGAGATCCATGTGATCGAGAACCGCGCGCTTTACGCCGAGAAATACGCGCTCGCCGAAGAGATTTTCCAGGGCGTGAACAGCTTCCGCCTGCCCGAGGGCGGGTTCTTCCTGTGGCTTCCCGTCGAGGATGGCGAGGAAGCGGCACTGAAACTGTGGCGCGAGACGGGAGTGCGGGTTCTGCCCGGCGCATACCTTTCGCGTGAGGTCGCGGGGTTCAACCCCGGCAAGGGATATATCCGGGTGGCCCTGGTCGCCCCAAAAGAAGAAACGCGGCGCGGGCTGATCAAGCTGCGCGACTGCCTCTATGCGTGAGGACAGGTAAAGATGGCATCCTATCAGGTGAGACAGCGCGACCCGCTACTGGACCAGAACACGCAGGCGATCCTCGAGCGTCGCGGCAAGGAACTGGTCGGCGCGGTGCTGATTTTTGCCGGGGTTCTCGTGGCGATGCTGCTGGGCAGCTACTCACCCGAAGACCCGAGCTGGATGGCCGCCTCGGAAGAGCCGGTGCAGAACTGGCTTGGCCGGATCGGTGCGGGTATCGCCTCGCCGCTGGTGGTGATCGTCGGGCGTGGGGCGTGGCTCTTGCCGCTTGGCCTGTGGGTTTGGGGGGCGCGTTTCGTCACCCATCGCGGCGAGGAACGCCTGAGCCAGCGCGCCGTTTTGCTGCCGATCGCGGTGGCTGTCGCCTCGGTCTATGCGGCGCTATTGGTGCCGGGTGCTGACTGGGGTCAGACTTTCGGTCTGGGCGGGCATTTCGGCGACATGATCGCAGGCTCGCTTCTGGGGATCTCGCCGGTTTCGGGGACGGTCGGGCTGAAGCTGCTTTCGCTGGTGCTAGCGGTGCTGACCATCGCCGTGTCGTCCTTCGTGCTGGGTTTCGACCGTGAGGAATGGGGCCTGATCGCGCGTTTTCTGATGCTGGGGACGGTGGCGGCCTATGCCGGGCTGATGACCCTGCTGGGCAAGGGTGCTTCGGCCTCGGTCCGCGCTGCGCAGACGGCAAGCGAACGCGCGCGTCAGCGCCGGGCTGCGGCTGCCGAGCGTGCCGACGACTACGCTACCTGGTCCGCGCAACAGGCCTGGGCGGCCGAGCCGCCGCTGGCCGCGCAGCCCGAGCGCGGCTCGCTTCTGTCGCGCATCCGTCGTGCGCAGGACAATGAGCCGCTGATCGACCCTGACGATCTGGAACCCGAACTGTTTGAGCGTCAGCGTGACTGGCAAAGCGCCGGGGCCGCGCCTTCCGAAGACCGTATTCGCGCCCGCATTGCCGAGGCGGTGAAGACCCGCGCCGCGACGGCCGCACCCGTTGCTACCGCGCCCGCAGCACCTCTGCGCGCCGAGGCGCGCGTCGAAGAGGCGCCCGCCGCGCCGCCCGCGCCCGCCTCGGTTCTGGCCGCGGTTGCCGCGCGCCTTGCGCGTGGGCCGAAGCCGCTGGTCGCCGCAAGTCGCCCGCCGGCGCATGCGCTGCGCGCAGAACCCCCGCTGCAAGCCAAGCCCCGCTTCATGCCGGGCAAGGTGCAGGTGCCGGAGCCGAGTCTGATGCAGGCCGACAGCCCGATCCTGACGCTGGACGCTCCCGCCGCGCCACAGTTCGAGCCCTTCGATATCGACCTCGACATGGATGAGGCGCATTTCTCGGCCCCCGAGATGGATGCCGAGACCCAGGATTGGGACGAGACCGCCGATTACGACGACGGTTTCGCCGAGATCGACGGTGAAATCCCGCCCGCGCCGCGGATGGAACTGAACCGCCAGGTGATCCCGCAGGCGCCCGAACGGCGCGTGGTGATGCCGGTCAAGAAGGCGCCCGCGCCCTCGAAACAGGCGATGGCCGAGGCCCAGCCCACGCTGCGCTTCGAGGCGCCCCAGCACCCCGCCTATGAGGTGCCGCCGCTGTCGCTGCTGACCAACCCGACGACGATCCAGCGCCATTCGCTGTCCGACGAGGCGTTGGAGGAAAACGCCCGGATGCTGGAAAACGTGCTCGACGATTACGGCGTGAAGGGTGAGATCGTCTCGGTCCGCCCCGGCCCCGTCGTCACGATGTACGAACTTGAACCCGCACCGGGCCTGAAAGCCAGCCGCGTGATCGGCCTGGCCGATGATATCGCACGCTCGATGTCGGCGCTGTCGGCGCGTGTCTCGACCGTGCCGGGCCGTTCGGTCATCGGAATCGAACTGCCCAATGCGCACCGCGAGAAGGTCGTGCTGCGCGAGATCCTCGCCGCGCGCGATTTCGGCGACTCGAACCTGCGCCTGCCGCTCGCGCTCGGCAAGGACATCGGCGGCGAGGCAGTCATCGCCAACCTCGCCAAGATGCCCCACCTGCTGATCGCCGGGACCACCGGTTCGGGCAAGTCGGTGGCTATCAACACGATGATCCTGTCGCTGCTCTACAAGCTTTCGCCCGAGGAATGCCGGTTGATAATGATCGACCCGAAGATGCTGGAACTCTCCGTCTATGACGGCATTCCGCATCTGCTGAGCCCCGTTGTGACCGATCCCAAGAAGGCCGTCGTCGCGCTGAAATGGGTCGTGGGCGAGATGGAAGAGCGCTATCGCAAGATGTCCAAGATGGGTGTGCGCAACATCGAGGGCTACAACGGGCGCGTCAAAGAGGCGCTGGCCAAGGGCGAGCTGTTCAAGCGCACCGTTCAGACCGGCTTTGACGAGGAAACCGGCGAGCCGATCTTTGAGACCGACGAGTTCCAGCCGCAACCCTTCCCCTATATCGTCGTCATCGTCGACGAGATGGCCGACCTGATGATGGTCGCGGGCAAGGAGATCGAAGCCTGTATCCAGCGTCTGGCGCAGATGGCACGGGCCTCGGGCATCCACCTGATCATGGCCACGCAGCGCCCCTCGGTCGACGTCATCACCGGCACGATCAAGGCGAACTTCCCCACCCGGATCTCGTTCCAGGTGACCTCGAAGATCGACAGCCGCACCATCCTAGGCGAACAGGGCGCCGAGCAGCTTCTGGGCATGGGCGACATGCTTTACATGGGCGCCGGCTCGCGCATCACCCGTATCCACGGGCCCTTCGTCAGCGACGAAGAGGTCGAGGAGATCGTGAACCACCTCAAGTCCTTCGGGCCGCCGGAGTATATGTCGGGCGTGGTCGATGGGCCGGATGACGAGATCGCCAGCGATATCGACCAGGTGCTTGGCCTTGGCGGCAATACCGATGGCGAGGATGCGCTCTACGATCAGGCCGTCGCGATCGTCATCAAGGATCGTAAATGCTCGACCTCGTACATCCAGCGCAAGCTGGGGATCGGCTATAACAAGGCCGCGCGGCTGGTCGAGCAGATGGAGGATCAGGGCGTTGTCAGCTCGGCCAACCATGTCGGCAAGCGCGAGATCCTTGTGCCCGAGCAATGATCCCGCAGGAACGTGATGAAAGCCCCGCCGATCGTGATCCGGCGGGGCTTTTTCATTTGGCGTGGTGCGGATAAATTCAGGCCCATGAACATGCTTCGCCTTGCCCTTGCGCCCGTTCTCGCCCTCGCATTCGCGGCCCCCGCGTTTGCCGAGAAAATCCCGCTGAACGAGATCTCGCGCTATCTGAACGCCCTGCAAACTGCGCAGGCCGATTTCACGCAGGTGAACTCGGACGGCACGATCTCGACCGGCAAGATCTTCATCAAGCGGCCGGGGCGGGTGCGCTTCGAATATACCTCGGACAAGACGCTGGTTCTGGCAAGCGCGGGGCAGGTGGCGATCTTCGACCCCAAGTCGAACTCGGGTCCCGAGCAATACCCGCTGTCGAAGACGCCGCTGAACCTGATCCTGGCCGCCAATGTCGATCTGGCGCGTGAGAAGATGGTGGTGGGGCACAGCTCTGACGACAAGTCCACGCGCGTCGTGGCGCAGGACCCCGAGCACCCGGAATATGGCTCGATCACGCTGGTCTTCACCGAAAAGCCGACGGAACTGCGTCAGTGGATCATCACCGATGACAGCGGCGCCCAGACCACGGTCATCCTCGGCGATCTGACCAAGGGCGTCGATCTGGGCTCGGCGATGTTCAACATCGTGGTTGAAAGCAGCCGCCGGCAGTAAGCCTTACCGGCCGCAGGCGTCCAGCTGCGCGCGGTACATCTGCGCGCGGGCCTCGACCTGATCGGACACCGCCAACAGCCAGCCTTTCGACCGGTAGCTGCCGCTGGCATAGCCCGAGCGCCCCTCGTGATAAGCCAGATACTGGTTGCGCGCGTCGTATTTCGAGATCCCGAGACGCTCGCTGGTGCCGTCCATGTACCAGCCCATGAAGTCGCTCGCGTCCTGGAACTTGTTGCGTCTGGCGCTGCGGCGGTTCGTAGCCTCGCGATAATCATCCCAGGTGCTGTCGATCGCCTGGCTGTAACCATAGGCCGAACTTTGGCGTCCGAGCGGGATGATTCCCAAGGCGAAGCGATGCGGCGTCTTGGCATTGCCGATGAACTTCGATTCCTGGTAGATCGTCGCCATCTGCACATGAACGGGCACGCCCCAGCGGGACTCGGTCTTGCGCATGGCCGCAAAATACGAAGGCTTTTCGCGCGCCAGCAGGCATGCGTTGTCCAGATTTCGCGGTGCCCGCGAGTCGCCGCCACCACATGCCGCGACAAGCAGCACGATGGCCAGTTTCAGGATGTTCTTCATGACTGCTCTTTTGCCGTTTGGCTTATTTGTCGATATTTTACGGGATTTCGTCGAAAGGGGAAATCACAAAGCGCCACGAGGGCCGCAAAAGCGGACTGTCGGGCAGCGGGCCACAGATTGTTTCCAGCCAAATTGTGGCGAAATTGTGGACATAAGATGGAGTTAGGCGTTAGGTGGAGCTATGGGTGCCATCATGTACAAGACTCACGCCAAGTATCATATCGGCCAGATCGTCCGTCACCGGAAGCATCCGTTCCGGGGCGTGATCTTCGATGTGGACGCGATGTTCTCGAACACGCAGGAATGGTATGACGCCATTCCCGAAGACAGCCGCCCGTCCAAGGAACAGCCCTTTTATCACCTTCTGGCCGAGAACGACGACAGCTATTACGTCGCCTATGTCTCGGAGCAGAACCTGATGGCCGATTACTCGGGGGAGCCGGTCGAGCATCCCGATCTGCCCGACCTTTTCGGCGATTTTACGGATGGTCGCTATCCGCTTCAGTTTCATCTGAACTGAACGCCTGCAGCGGCAGACGGAAGGCCAGAAGGTTGCGCCCGCCCTCGCGGTGGTAGCCCAGATCCTCGGCCAGATCCCGGATCAGAAACCAGCCAAAACCACCCTCAGGCAGATCCTCTGGCGCCGGGCGTGACGGTGCGCCGTCCCAAAGGTGATCAAGGCAGCGCGCGGGCAGTTCGACGCCGTCGTCGCTGACCGAACAGATCATGCTGCACCGGTCACGCACCATCGAGAGGGTGATCGTGCCGGTCTCATCGGCGCCATAGCCATGCTCGACGATATTGTTGAGCACCTCTGCCAGAACAAGCTCCAGCGTGCCGGCTTCATCCTCGCTCATCTGCCGGGCGAAGCGCGCACGTGTGGCGCAAAGCGCCGCGCGGACCGACAGCGGGTCGGCCAGAAAACTCAGGTGAAAGACCTGTGCGGTGCCGCGTGTGGGCCGCGGCTCGGTCAGGCCTCGACGTTCAGCCAGCATCCCGCAGCCCCTCGGCCAGCGCGGCATCGGCGTTGGCATGAATGGGGAAAACGGTATCCATCCGCGTCAGGCGAAAGACCTTCTCGACATTGGGGGTAAGGCCGGCCAGTTCCAGCCGCCGATCTGGCGCGAGCGATTTCATAACCGCCACCACGGCGCCAAGCCCCGAGCTGTCCAGGAACACCACGCGCGACAGATCCAGCACGACCCGCGCCGAGGCGGGGGCGGTTTCCTCGCGCATCCGGTCCTTGAAGCGGATCGCCACGGCCGCGTCCAGCCGGTCTTCCTCGACCCGAATAATCAAAGTGTCGCTACGTAACTTTGCAGTCAGGTTCATTTGGGCCTCCGGCACAGGTGCAGTTGTGGCAACACTATCGGCGAATGCTTACCATTCCGTATTCGGAGTACGGGTTTCTTGAGGGAGGAAAGAATGACCGAAGTCGTGATCGTCGGGGCCGCGCGGACACCCATGGGCGGAATGCAGGGAGCGTTCTCCGGTTTGACCGCGCCCGAGCTTGGCGGGGCGGCGATCGCGGCCGCGCTGAGTCGTGCAGGCGTCGCGCCCGAGCGGGTCGAGGAATTGCTGATGGGCTGCGTGCTGCCGGCAGGGCAGGGGCAGGCCCCGGCGCGCCAGGCGGGTTTTGCTGCCGGATTGCCGCAGGACGTTCCCGCAACGACGCTCAACAAGATGTGCGGCTCGGGGATGAAGGCCGCGATGATGGGCTATGACCAGATCC
The DNA here is from genome assembly GCF_019264375.1 of Sedimentimonas flavescens. Taxonomy (GTDB): domain Bacteria; phylum Pseudomonadota; class Alphaproteobacteria; order Rhodobacterales; family Rhodobacteraceae; genus Rhodobacter; species Rhodobacter flavescens. Next base: position 114,436 of record NZ_JAHVAI010000009.1, read on the forward strand.
GTGCTGGCGGGGCCGGGCTGATGGTTGCGGGCGGCATGGAAAGCATGACCAATGCGCCCTACCTGCTGCCCAAGATGCGCGGCGGCGCGCGCCTCGGCCATGCGCAGGTCATCGACCACATGTTCCTCGACGGGCTTGAGGATGCCTATGACAAGGGCCGCCTGATGGGCACCTTCGCCGAGGATTGCGCACAGGCCTTCCAGTTCACGCGTGAAGAGCAGGACAGCTACGCTCTCGCCTCGCTGACCCGTGCGCTTGAGGCGCAGAAATCGGGTGCTTTCGAGGCCGAAATCGTTGCGGTCTCGGTTCCGGGCAAGGGCGGCGCGACCGATGTCGGCATCGACGAACAGCCCGGCAATGCCCGTCCCGACAAGATCCCGCATCTCAAGCCCGCCTTCCGCAAGGATGGTACGGTGACTGCGGCCAACTCTTCTTCGATCTCGGATGGTGCCGCAGCGCTGGTCCTTGCCTCGGCCGAACTTGCCGCTGCCGAAGGCCTGCCCGTGCGCGCCCGCATCCTGGGTCACGCCAGCCACGCCCAAGCCCCGGCCGAGTTCCCCACCGCCCCCGTGCCCGCCGCCGAAAAGCTGCTCAAACGGCTCGGCTGGACGGTCGAGGACGTGGATCTGTGGGAGGTGAACGAGGCCTTCGCCGTCGTGCCCATGGCCTTCATGCGCCGCATGGGCCTGCCGCATGACAAGGTCAACGTGAACGGCGGTGCCTGCGCGCTTGGCCACCCGATCGGTGCCTCGGGCGCGCGGATCATCGTCACCCTCCTGCACGCGCTCGAAACGCGCGGCCTCAAGCGCGGGATCGCCGCAATCTGCATCGGCGGCGGCGAAGGCACGGCCATCGCCATCGAGCGGCCTTGACCTTTTCAACGTGGTCGAAATATCCCACGGGGGTCCGGGGGTGTGAAACCCCCGGCCTTCCTTTGAGGGTAAGATGCGCGTTGATTATGATCAGCTCGAACAGCAGATAGCCGCACTCAGCCATGGCGAGACCGACGAGGTCGCGCTGATGGCAACGCTTGCCTGTGAGATCCATCACGCTGACGATCGCTTCGACTGGACCGGGTTTTACCGCGTGACCGGGCCGGAACTCCTCAAGATCGGCCCTTATCAGGGCGGCCATGGCTGCCTTGTCATCCCCTTCTCCAAGGGGGTCTGCGGCGCCGCGGCGCGCACGCGAGAAACGCAGCTCGTCCCGGATGTCGACGCCTTCCCCGGGCACATCGCCTGCTCCTCCTCGACCCGGTCCGAGATCGTGCTTCCCGTCTTCGGGCAAGGCGGACGGCTGATCGGTGTGCTCGACATCGACAGCAACCAGCCCGACGCCTTCACGCCGGAGGACGCTGCACGACTTGGGCGGATCCTCGCCGCGACCTTCGCTGGCGTCTGACGCAAAATCCCGCGTGACGACGCCGCCGCGCTGATCTAGCGTGCCGCAAACAGATGCCCGGAGCGCGCTATGTGGGATACGTTTATGGCCTTTCCGGCCGGAACCTTGGCGGCCTTCATGGTGGGCGCGCTGGTGCTGAACTTCACTCCCGGATCGGATGTGCTTTTCGCCACGGCCTCGGGCATTCAGGGCGGGCCCAAGGCGGGCGCGGCGGCGGGTCTTGGCGTCGGTATCGGCGGCATCGCCCATGTGCTGGCCACGGCCTTCGGGCTTGGCGCGTTGGTCGCGGCGCATCCCGGCGTGCTGGATGTCGTGCGCTGGTTCGGGGCGGGTTATCTGCTCTGGGTCGCCTGGCGCTGTTGGCGCGCGCCGGCGCCCTCGACCAGCTCGATCCAGGGCGCGCTGCGCCCCGCAGTGGCTTTTCGTCGCGCGATCATCACCAACCTGCTCAACCCAAAGGTCATGCTCTTCATGCTGGCCTACCTGCCGCAGTTCACCAACCCCTCGGTCGGCCCGATCTGGCAGCAGATCCTGATCCTGGGCACGCTCGTGATGACCACCGGCACTATCGTCACGGCGGGCTACGGGGCAACGGCAGGCTGGCTTGGCGCGCGGCTCGCGCGTCGGATGGGGGTGCTTAACCGTGTCGCAGCGGTCATGTTCGGGGGCCTCGCCGCAAAGCTCGTCCTCGACTGAGCTTGATTTCGCCGCCCCGCCGGGCCATCTGGGCCGCATGAGCGATTTCGTCTATACCCCGACCGCCGAGCAGCCCCGCGTGCTCCACGCCGATCACGAGATCCTGGTGGTGGACAAGCCCGCGGGTCTTCTGTCCGTGCCGGGTAAGGGTGAGGACCGCGCCGATTGCCTGATCAATCGGCTGCGCGCGGCCTTCCCCACGATCTTGCTGGTGCATCGGCTGGATATGGATACTTCGGGCGTAATGATCTTTGGCCTGACGCCCCATGCGCAGCGCCACCTCGGCCTGCAATTCGAGAACCGCCAGACGAAGAAACACTACCTTGCGCGGCTCTGGGGGCATCTGGAGCCGAAGGAGGGCACCGTCGATCTGCCGTTGATCGTGGATTGGCCGAACCGCCCCAAGCAGCATGTGAATCATGAAACCGGCAAGCCCGCGCAGACCGGTTGGCGCGTGTTGCGACATGATCCCGACGGCACGACCCGTGTGCGCCTCAACCCGCTGACCGGGCGCAGCCACCAGTTGCGGGTGCATATGCTCTCGCTTGGGCACCCGATCCTGGGCGATCCGCTTTATGCCGAAGGCGCCGCGCGCGATTTTCCGCGCCTGATGCTGCATGCCGAGAGCCTGCGTATCCGCCATCCCGACGGCGGCAAGCACATGACCTTTACGGCGCCCCGCCCGTTCTGAACGTCAGGCCAGATGGTCAATTCGGGCGAGATACTGCGCCTGGCTTTCGAGCGCCCCGAGCCAGCCCTTGACCAGTTTGGGGTCATGCGGCGCCGAATGCACCCCGGCGGGGATCTCGTGGCGCAAGATCGCCTCAACCGCGAGCGAGACCGTGCCCGACACCAGCCGCGCCATGGCCGAGCCGCGCGCGTCGCCCTGAGCATCCAGCATCCAGCTTCGATGCCAGACCGGCCGCCCGTCGTGCTTGGCCTCAAGTGAGACGACCAGCACGACCCGGTCGGGCTCGTCCTTGTGATAGGCGTTCTCGCGCCAGAGCGTGTCGGCCATGTCCGCCAGCCGCTCCTCGGCCTCGGGGCCATCGCGTTCGAGCGCGGCGAAAACCGGCGCCCAGGCATCGGACCAGCCCAGAAGGCGGATCGTGCCGCGCACGAAATCCTCGATCCGCCAGGCGGGGTCGAAGCGATATTCCTCGACGAAGGGCAGGCTGTCGCGATTGGGGTAGACCTCGAAGGTCTCGGGGTGCGGCAGGGGCGCGTCGAAGCGCGAGACCGCCTCCCACGGGTGGCGGACCTTCAGCTCGGTGAAATGCCGGATCGAGCGTGCGGGCGTGCGCAGCGCGCGCAACACGCCAAGCGGCGACCAGCTGAACTTGTAGCGAAACGCGTTCGGATGGGCCGGGATGCCACCGCAGTAGCTGTGAAACGATAGGGTGTTGCCCGCCGCCACCGTCCCCGAGGCGCGATAGCCCGCCACAAGATCATGCGCCATCAGGTGGTCGATGCCGGGGTCAAGCCCGACCTCGGCCAGGATCGTCACGCCCGCCTCGCGCGCGGGGCCATCCAGATCGCGCAACTGCTTCGACAGGTAGGACGAGCAGGCGAAATGCGCGCCCCGGCGCACCGCGATCTGCGCAAGATCGCCATGCAGATCGGGCGGCAGCATCGAGACAATCACCTCGCCCGGCTGCACGGTAGCCTCAAGCGCCTGCTGCGAGAAGCCGCTGATCTCAGCCTCGCGCCCGGCCAGAAGGGCGTAGGCGGCAGGCTCGTCGATGGTCCAGACCGTCACCGCGTGTCCGGCGTCGATCAGGCGCCGCAGGCCCGGCCCCGAACTCAGCCCCGTTCCACACCAGTGAATACGCCCCATCGCCGCCCCTCAGCCTTGCGCGGCGCGGCGTTCGGTCAGCCGATAGCCGCGCCGGATCGCGCGTCCGCGCCAGCGGTCGGCGGCCTGAGCGGCCTCACGCAGGTTGGAAAACCAGTTCACCCGCATCCCCGCGCGGCGCCCCTGACGGCCCCATTCGCGCAGCACCGAATATTCGCCAAAGAGATTGTCGGCGATCTCGACGCGGTAGAAGGCGCGGGCGGTGGGGCGGTGCAGCAGCAGGCTGAGCATGGCGGGGCCTTGGGTTGGTCTTGTTCCTTCAGGGAATCAGAACCGGGCGGCTGACGCCAGTGCAAAATCACTCCCACCGGACCTCGCCGAGGAAGATATAGCCCGCACCGTAGATCGTCTTGATCAGGCGCGGGTTCTTGGGGTCTTCGCCCAGCTTGGTGCGCAGCCGCGAGATGCGCACATCCATCGCCCGGTCAAAGCTTTCGCCCGCCACGCCGCCAAGGTGTTCTTGCATCTGCGCGCGGGTCAGCAGCCGGTTGGGGCTGTCTAGGAAGAGCCGCAGCACCTCGCCCTCGGCATGAGAAAACGGGGTTTCGCGGCCATCTGCATCGGTCAGCACGTAACGGTCGAAATGGGCGCGCCAGCCCGCGAAATGCGCGATCTGGGCGCTCGTGCTGGCTTCGGTGCGGGACTTGCGCAGACGCGCACGGATGCGCGCCACGACCTCGGCCGGGTCGAAGGGTTTGATGATGTAGTCATCCGCGCCAAGCTCCAGCCCGGTGACGCGGTCCTGCACCTGCGCGCGGCCCGAGATGATGATGATCGCCGCTCCGGATTCGAGCGCGAGCCGATGCACCAGTGCCAGCCCATCCCGGTCGGGCAGGCCGAGGTCTACGAGGCAAACATCAAAGGCCGTGCGTTTCAGCGCCGCCTCGAACTCGGTCGCGCGGGAATAGGCCGTGGTGCGAAACCCCGCCTCTTCGAGCGTGTCGGCCAGCATCCGGCGGATCTCGGGTTCGTCGTCGAGGATGGCGACATGCGGGGCGGTCATCGGCGTGCTCCGGCGAGTGTGGCGGCGAGGGTTACCGCGTTAAAAGGTTTTTGCAGAACCGGGCAGGGGGCAGAGGCGCGCAGCGCGTCGCCCGGCGGCAGCGAGGTCATCAAAACGACGGGCAGGCGCTCGGCGATGCGGTTGGCAAGATCCACGCCCGAGCCCTCGCCGGGAAGCTGGATGTCCGAGAGCACCATGCCGATATCTGGCAGTGCGAGCAATGCCTCCGCCTCGGCAACGCTGCTGGCCTCGACGACGGTGTGCTCCATGCTGCGCAGCATTTCGCGGGTATGGGCGCGAATCTCTTCATTGTCCTCGACCAGAAGCACCAGCATTGGCGCGGTCTCGGCCTGGGCGGGGCGCAACGGCAGGCGCAGCGCCACGAGCGCGCCTTCGGGGGTGTTTTCCAGCCGCACCGTGCCGCCGGCAAGCTTGGTCTGATCATAGACCATCGACAGGCCCAGCCCCGAGCCCTCGCCGCCCTTGGTGGTGAAGAACGGATCGAGCGCGCGGCTCAGCGCCTCTTCGGAGAAGCCCGGGCCGGTGTCGCTGACCGAGATCTCGACCCAGGTGTCGCGCACGGGATGCACCTCAACCCGGATCGTGCCGCCGTGCGGCCCCATCGCATCGCGGGCATTCAGGAGCAGGTTCAACACGCTGTCCTGCAATTGCCCCGGATCGAGCAGCACCGGCCCCTCGATCCCGCCGACGAAGGTTTCCAGTTGCACCGCTTCGCCAAGGGTCGGGCGCGCCATCGCGGCGATATCCTCGATCATCGGGCGCAGCTCGACCGCTTGCGGGCGCAACTCGCGCTTGCCCGAGATCGCGGCGATCCGGTCGAGCAGGGCGCCGCCCCGCCGTGCGGCGGCCAGCGTTGCGCGCACGGCCTCCTGCGCGTCGGGCGACAGGTCCGGCATGCGCTCAAGTCGCCCCTGAAGCCCCAGAATGATCGTCAGGAGGTTGGCGAAATCATGCGCCAGCCCCGAGGTCAGCTGTGCCGCCAGCTCGCGTTTGGAGGATTGCGCCAGTGCTGCGCGGGCCTGCGTTTCGTGGGTGACGTCGGTCGAGAGGATATAGACCCCCTGCACCTGTCCCGAGGCGCCCCGGTCGGGCGTCAGCGCGATGCGGATGCGCCGCCCCGAGGGTTCGTGCGTGATCTCGAGCACGTTGGCCTGACCCGCCAGCGCCTTGACGAAGCCGGGCTCGATCCGCGCAAAAGTGTCGGGCCCGAGCACCGCATCCGCATGTTTCCCGACCGGATCGTCAAGCGAGCCGGGCATGACAGCCGTCAGCTTCCGGTTCGAGAAGGTATAGATGAAGTCGCGGCCCATATGCGCGATATGGGCGGGCATCATTTCGGTCACCTGCCGGGTGCGCGCCTCGATCGCGGTCAGTTCGCGCTGCGCCTCTTCCAGCGCGGCGTTGGTTGCGGCCAGCGCGCGGTTGGCGCCCGCCAGCCGCTCGGCGTTTTCCAGCACCTGCTCGGACAGCTCGGCCGAGCGCGCCCGCAGCAATGCTTCCTGGCGCTTGATCTCGGTGATGTCGGTATAGACGGTCACCCAGCCACCCTGCGGCAGTGGCGCGCCCTCGACCGCGATGGTGCGGCCATTGGTGCGGGTGCGCTCCAGGTAATGCGGCTCGAAGGCGCGGGCCTGTTCGGCGCGCAGCCGCACCGCTTCCTCGATGTCGCCGATGTGGCCGTATTCTCCGCGCAGCGCCAGCAGGCGGATCGTGTCCTCGAACAGGGTGCCGGGGCGCGTATATTCCTCGGGAAGGTCGAACATGCGCTGGTACTGGCGGTTCGAAACGGCCAGCCGCAGATCGCTGTCGAAGATCGACAGAGCCTGTCCGATCAGGTTCAGCCCCGCCTGTGTCAGACGCTCGCGTGGGTCTTCTGCGCTCATCGGTTCCTCCCCTTCCATCGCTAACACTCCGGGGCCGGATGAAAAAGGGGCCTGTTGCTCCGGTAAGAATTCGTTAGATTCAAGAAAAAATCAGGAAAACTTTGACCGCGAGGGTGTCACTGTGCCGCTATGGGGCGCAGGAGGAATCGCCCCTGCGGCGAGAACGCCGGGTAACTGGCGCGAGGGAGGAACAATGGCTGACGCAGTTGCGGCAGAGGGATCTGCGCATTCGATTCCTGCGCTCTTGGCGCGGAACGTGCAGCGATACGGCGGATACCCCGCCTATCGTGAAAAAGAATTCGGCATCTGGCAGAGCTGGACCTGGGCGCAGGCTTCCGAGGAAATCCGCGCCATGGCGATGGGCTTCCTGAGCCTTGGCGTCGAGCGTGGCGACCACATTGCCATCATCGGGCGCAACCGCCCTGCCCATTACTGGGCGATGGTTGCGGCGCAGATGTGCGGGGCCGTGCCGGTGCCGCTCTACCAGGACGCCGTGGCCGAAGAGATGGCCTATGTGCTGGGCCATTGCGGCGCGCGCTTCGTGGTCTGCGGCGACCAGGAGCAGGTCGACAAGGTCGTCGAGGTCGAAGACCAGATCCACTCGATCAAGCATGTCATGTATACCGACAAGCGCGGTATGCGGAAATACGACCACACCCGCATGAACGCGCTGGAGGATGTCGTTTCCGAAGGCCGCGCGGGCCACTACCGCTATGAGGAAGAGCTCAACCACCGCATCGCCGAGTTGAACTACGACTCGACCTGCGTGATGCTCTATACCTCGGGCACCACCGGCAAGCCCAAGGGCGTGGTGCTGTCGAACCGCAACATCATCGAGACCGCCAAGAATTCCTGCGCCTTCGACAAGCTGACCCGGAACGAGGAAGTTCTGGCCTACCTGCCGATGGCCTGGGTGGGCGACTTCATCTTCTCGGTCGGGCAGGCCTATTGGGCGGGCTTCACCGTGAACTGCCCCGAGAACGCCTCGACCATGATGACCGACCTGCGCGAGATCGGGCCGACCTATTTCTTCGCCCCGCCGCGCGTGTTCGAAGGTCAGCTGACCAACGTCATGATCCGCATGGAAGACGCGGGCAAGTTCAAGAAATGGCTGTTCGACCGCTATATGGCGCTGGCGCGCAAGGTGGGACCGGCGATCCTTGACGGCAAGCCGGTCAGCGGCGCGGACCGGCTGGGCTATGCGCTTGGCAATCTCTTTATCTACGGCCCGCTGAAGAACACGCTCGGGTTCACGAATATCCGCGTGGGCTATACCGCGGGCGAGGCCATCGGCCCCGAGATCTTCGATTTCTACCGCTCTTTGGGGATCAACCTCAAACAGCTCTACGGCCAGACCGAGGCGAGCGTTTTCATCACCCAGCAGCCCGATGGCGAAGTGCGCTCCGATACCGTCGGCGTGCCCTCGCCCGGCGTCGAGGTGAAGATCGCCGACAACGGGGAGGTGTTCTACCGCAGCCCCGGCACCTTCGTCGAATACTATAACAACCCCGAAAGCACCGCCTCGACGAAAGATCCCGAGGGCTGGGTGGCAACGGGGGACGCAGGCTTCTTCGAGGAAGGCTCGGGTCACCTGCGTATCATCGACCGCGCCAAGGACGTGGGCAAGATGGCCGACGGGCGGCTGTTCGCACCCAAATACGTTGAAAACAAGCTGAAGTTCTACCCCAACATCCTAGAGGCTGTCGTCTTTGGCGCGGGCAAGGACCGCTGCACGGCCTTCATCAACATCGACCTGAACGCGGTCGGCAACTGGGCCGAGCGCAACAACATCGCCTATGCCTCCTATCAGGAACTGGCGGGTCACCCGAAGGTCTATGAGATGATCAAGAGCCATGTGAACGAGGTGAACGCCTCGGTCGCGCTCGATCCGATGCTGTCGGGCTGCCAGATCCACCGCTTCCTGATCCTGCACAAGGAACTGGATGCCGACGACGGCGAGATGACCCGGACCCGCAAGGTGCGCCGCAATATCGTCGCCGAGAAATTCGCCGACCTTATCGAGGCGCTCTATGACGGGCGTACCAGCATCTACACCGAGACCGAGGTCACCTACGAGGATGGCCGCAAGGGCGCGATCAAGGCGACGCTGAACATCGCCGACGCCGAAGTCGCCCCCGAACAGAGGATGGCCGCGGAATGAACGACATGAGCGACGGTTACATCACCGCAGACGGCCGCCAGATCGGTGGCGTTCTGATGGAGTTGAAGAACATCACCCTCAAGTTCGGCGGGGTTACGGCGATCAGCGACATCTCGTTCGACATCCGTCAGGGCGAGATCCGCGCGATCATCGGCCCCAACGGGGCGGGCAAGTCCTCCATGCTGAACGTCATCTCGGGTTTCTACATCCCGACCGAGGGCGAGGTCTGGTTCAAGGGCTACAAGCGCGGGCCGATGCGCCCCTATGAGATCGCGGGCCTTGGTATCGCGCGTACCTTCCAGAACATCGCGCTGTTTGATGGCATGTCGGTTCTCGACAACATCATGACCGGCCGCCTGACCCTGATGAAATCGGGTCTGCTGAGCCAGGCGATGTGGTGGGGCGGGGCCTCGAAGGAAGAGGACGCGCACCGCGAGAAGGTCGAGAAGATCATCGACTTCCTCGAGATCCAGCCGATCCGCAAGACCCCGGTGGGCCGACTGCCCTACGGTCTGAAGAAGCGGGTGGAACTGGCGCGCGCACTGGCCGCTGAGCCCAAGATCCTGCTTCTGGACGAGCCGATGGCCGGCATGAACGTCGAGGAAAAAGAGGACATGTGCCGCTTCATCCTCGATGTGAACGACGAGTTCGGCACCACCACCGTGCTGATCGAGCATGACATGGGCGTCGTCATGGACCTGTCCGACCGCGTGGTCGTCATGGACTATGGCCGCAAGATCGGCGACGGCCCGCCCGATGAGGTGCGCAACAACCAGGACGTTATCGACGCCTATCTGGGGGTGGCCCATGACTGAGCTTCAGGGCCGCAAACCGGACATGCACACATCCTGCATCCTTGATGCAGACATCATGCAGACGACGCCGACGGGAGGGCACCATGCCTGATCAACTTCTCTTTGCGATGGAAGTGACGCTGAACGGCCTGATGGCCGGCGTCATGTATGCGCTGGTCGCCCTTGGCTTCGTGCTGATTTACAAGGCGTCGGGCATCTTCAACTACGCGCAGGGCGTGCTGGCGCTGTTCGCGGCGCTGACGCTGGTGGGTATCCAGCAGGGTCAGGTGCCCTTCGCCCATCTGATCAACGCGATGACAGGGATGCATGTCAGCCACTTCGGCTGGACCGTCCCCTCTATTCTGGCCATCATCCTGACCGCTGGCGTGATGGTCGGTCTTGCGATCGTCATCGAGAAGCTGGTGCTCAAACACCTCGTCAACCAGGCGCCGATCATCCTGTTCATGGCGACCATCGGTCTGGCCTATTTCCTTGAAGGTTTCGGCGACGTCATGTGGGGCGCCGATATCAAGAAGCTCGACGTCGGCCTGCCGCAGGGTATCTCGGAGACCGTGGAGAGCGTGACCGACAGCCTGTTCGGCTATGGTTTCTTCATCGACAACCTCGACATCGTGGCCACCGTCGTGGCGGTGCTGCTGGTGACCGCGCTGACGCTGTTCAGCCAGTACTCCAAACAGGGCCGCGCGCTGCGCGCCGTGGCAGACGACCACCAGGCCGCGCTGTCGGTAGGCATCTCGCTGCGCTTCATCTGGATCCTCGTGTGGTCGATCGCAGGCTTTGTGGCGCTGGTTGCAGGGATCATGTGGGGCTCGAAGTCGGGCGTGCAGTTCTCGCTGTCGCTGATCGCGCTCAAGGCTCTGCCGGTGCTGATGCTTGGCGGTTTCACCTCGATCCCGGGCGCCATCGTGGGCGGTCTGATCATCGGTGTGGGCGAGAAGCTGTTCGAATTCACCATCGGTCCGATGATCGGCGGCGCGACCGAGAACTGGTTCGCCTATGTGCTGGCGCTGATCTTCCTCGTGTTCCGGCCGCAGGGTCTGTTCGGCGAAAAGATCATCGAGCGGGTGTGATCGATATGGCTAACATTCACGGAAAGAAATCTGTTGATCAGGGCGCCGCGCTGCGACATCCTGCCGCAGATTCGGCAGCAAACGGGCAGGGAGGCCTGAGCCGAAGGGAAGGGAGCCATATGCGGCCCCAGATGGCCGCGACAAGGATTGGGAGGTCCTTCGGTCATGAAAACCTGCGCGACTGTCTTCACTATCGGATGGGCTGCAGCACTAGCCTTCGGCTGGATCGCGCTTGCCGCGCCGAGTTCGGAGCCGATGGGGCTGCAGGTCACCAACATGCTGCTCGCAGCCGCCGGAGCGGCGGTCGGGCTCTGGTCCTGGCTGCGGTTGCGCCGGGGCTGCTGATCGGGGGCGGAACGACCTTCCCCCGCAACAATGACGGGGGGAGGCTCTGATGTTCTACCGCGAGGCCGGTGATTTCAAAACGTCCTATCGGGAGGACAGCCAAACCTTCCCGATCAAGTTCGACCGCCTGCGCTACTACGCGGTGCTGGCAGTCGCCTTCGGGGTGATCCCGCTATTCATCAACGATTACTGGGCGAACGCTGTGTTCGTGCCGTTCCTGATCTACTCGATCGCGGCGATCGGGCTGAATATTCTGGTCGGCTTTGCCGGACAGGTCAGCCTGGGTACCGGCGGCTTCATGGCCGTGGGCGCCTATGCCGTCTACAAGCTGATGACCGCCTTTCCTGAAGTGTCGATCTTCTTTCACGTGCTGATCGCGGGCGGCATCACCGCCGCAGTGGGGGTTCTGTTCGGCCTTCCGTCGCTGCGCATCAAGGGCTTCTACCTTGCGGTGGCAACGCTCGCGGCGCAATTCTTCCTCGTGTGGCTCTTCAACAAGGTTCCGTGGTTCTACAACTACTCGGCCTCGGGTCAGATCAACGCGCCCGACCGCACGATCTTCGGTGTCTTCGTCACCGGTGCGCAGACCTCGGCTACCGCGAAGTACATGTTCTGCCTGGTCATGCTGACGATCGTCGCGGTGATCGCGCGCAACCTGACGCGCGGCACGGTGGGGCGCAAGTGGATGGCGATCCGCGACATGGATATCGCCGCCGAGATCATCGGGGTGAACCCGCTGAGCACCAAGATCACCGCCTTTGCCGTCAGCTCGTTCTTTATCGGCATCGCCGGGGCGCTGTTCTTCGCGGTCTATCTGGGCGCGGCCGAAGTGGGCGAAGCCTTCGGTATCCAGAAGTCCTTCCTGATCCTCTTTATGGTGATCATCGGGGGCCTGGGGTCGATCTTCGGCAGCTTCGCGGGCGCGGCCTTCCTGGTCCTGCTGCCGGTGCTTCTGAAGAACGTGCTCGTGGGGACGCTGGGTTGGCCGACCGACTTGGCGGCGCATATCGAGCTGATGATCGTGGGCGGTCTGATCGTGATCTTCCTGATCGCGGAACCGCATGGCCTGGCGCAACTGTGGCGCGTGGCAAAAGAAAAACTGAGACTCTGGCCCTTCCCGCACTGAGGGGCCAGCCAAGAACCGGGCAACCGGCAACCGACACCTGAATACGTTCTGGGAGGATTGACGTATGAAGAAGACTTTTGCAGCACTTGCGGCCGCGACCATCGCCGCCACCGCCGCTCCGGCGATGGCCGACCTGGTTGTGCCGAACATGAGCTACCGCACCGGGGCCTATGCCGCCAACGGCATCCCCTACGCGGATGGCTTCAACGACTATTTCACGCTGCTCAACGAGCGTGACGGCGGCATCGGCGGCGAGAAGGTCGTCGTTCCGGAATGCGAGACCGCCTACAACACCGAAAAGGGTGTGGAATGCTACGAGTCGACCAAGGGCATGGGCGCGCTTGTCTATAACCCGCTCTCGACCGGTATCACCTATCAGCTGATCCCGAAGGTCTCGGCCGACGGCATCACGCTTTACACCCCGGGCTACGGCCGCACCTCGGCCGCCAACGGCAAGGTGTTTGAATGGGTGTTCAACTACCCGGCGAACTACTGGGACGGCGCCAGCGTTGCGGTCAAGCACCTGCTCGACGTCAACGGCGGCGATCTGAACGGCAAGAAGATCGCGCTCGTCTATCACAACTCGGCCTATGGTAAGGAACCGATCCGCACCCTGACCGAGCTGTCGAAGAAGCACGGCTTCACGCTGGTCGAACTGCCGGTCGATCACCCCGGCCAGGAACAGAAGTCGCAGTGGCTGCAGATCCGCCGTGACAAGCCCGATTACGTCCTGATGTGGGGCTGGGGCGTCATGAACCAGGTCGCGATTCAGGAAGCCGTGAACATCAAGTTCCCGATGGAGAACTTCATCGGCATCTGGTGGTCGGGTTCGGAGAACGACGTGGGTCCGGCCGGTGACGGCGCCAATGGCTACAAGACCATCAGCTTCCACGGCACGGGCGCGAACTTCCCGATCAACGACGACCTGAAGAAGTACGTTCTCGACGCCGGCAAGGGCTCGGGTGCGGGCGATCAGGTGGGCACGGTGCTCTATTCGCGCGGCATGTACGCGGCGATGACCATCTCGGAAGCGATCCGCAAGGCGCAGGAAATCGCCGGCACCTCGGCGGTGAACGCGGCACAGGTGCGCGAGGGCTTCGAGAACCTCAACCTGACCGAAGAGCGTCTGACCGAGCTTGGCCTGCCCGACTTCGCCCAGCCGATCACGGCGAACTGCGCCGATCACGGTGGCCCGGGTTCGGCCCGCATCTACCAGTGGGATGCCGGTGGCAAGACCTGGAACGCGGTGTCGGACTGGATCACCTCGGACGCCGACGTGCTTGACCCGCTGGTCGCCGAAGACTCGGCTGCCTTCGCGGCTGAAGCCGGCATCACCGAGCGCTGCAACTAAGCTGACCTCCCCCCGGCCGTTCGCGGCCGGGGGCCTCATTCACGGAGAATGCCATGCTCGACGCCGGGAAAACCGAGACCCTTCTCGAGGTCAACAACATCGAGGTGATCTACAACCACGTCATCCTCGTTCTGAAAGGCGTAAGCCTGAGCGTGCCCAAGGGCGGTATCACCGCGCTTCTGGGCGGCAACGGCGCGGGCAAGACGACGACGCTCAAGGCTGTTTCCAACCTGCTCAAATCCGAGCGCGGCGAGGTGACCAAAGGATCGATCATCTATCGCGGCGAGCGCGTGCAGGAACTGTCCCCGGCCGATCTGGTGCGCAAGGGCGTGATCCAGGTGATGGAGGGCCGCCACTGCTTTGAGCACCTCACCGTCGAGGAAAACCTGCTGACCGGCGCCTATACCCGCACCGACGGGCGCGCCGAGATCCAGAAGGACCTCGAGATGGTCTATAACTACTTCCCGCGCCTGAAAGAGCGCCGCAAGAGTCAGGCGGGCTACACGTCGGGCGGGGAGCAGCAGATGGTCGCCATGGGCCGCGCGCTGATGTCGCGCCCCGAGACGATCCTGCTCGACGAACCCTCGATGGGCCTGGCGCCGCAGCTGGTCGAGCAGATCTTCGAGATCGTGAAAGCGGTCAACGAAGGCGAAGGCGTGACCTTCCTGTTGGCCGAGCAGAACACCAACGTCGCGCTGCGCTACGCGCATTACGGCTATATTCTGGAATCCGGCCGCGTCGTGATGGACGGCCCGGCCAAGGCGCTGCGCGAGAACCCGGATGTGAAGGAATTCTATCTGGGCGTCTCGGACGATGGGCGCAAGAGCTTCCGCGAAGTACGCAGCTATCGCCGTCGTAAGCGCTGGCTGGCGTAACGCAACTGACTGAATTCAAACGATTGCTGCGCAGAATGCTGCTGCGCAGAAAGATGACTTATACCCCGATGGAGGGTCCGACATGAGCCGCTACTACGACGATCTCGAAACCCGCTCGGTCGATGAGCGCGCGGCTGCGCTGGCTCGGGATCTGCCGCAGGTGATCGCGCGGGCGCTGAGCGCGCCGGGTATGGCGGCGCATCTGGGCCCGGTCGAGGCGGGGCAGATCACCTCTCGTGCGGCGCTGGCCCGCTTGCCGGTGCTGCGCAAGTCGGACCTGGGCGCGGCGCAGAAGGCGCAGGCGCCCTTCGGCGGGCTGACCAGCAAACCAGCCCATGCCTTTGCCCATATCTTCCAGAGCCCCGGTCCGATCTACGAGCCGGGCGATGTGAGCCATGACTGGTGGCGCATGGGCCGCTTCCTGCATGCCTGTGGTGTGGGCCAGGGCGATATCGTGCAGAACTGCTTTGGCTATCACCTGACGCCCGCAGGGATGATCTTCGAATCCGGGGCGCGGGCCGTTGGCGCAGCGGTGCTGCCCGCCGGGACCGGGCAGACCGAGTTGCAGGTGCGCGCCGCGGTCGATATCGGCACCACGGTCTATTCGGGCACGCCTGACTATCTCAAGATCATTCTCGACAAGGCCGAGGAGATGGGGGAACGCCTGGGCATTACCCGCGCGGCCGTGGGTGGGGGGGCGTTGTTCCCGAGCCTGCGCAAGGAGTACGCGGATCGCGGCATCCAATGCCTTCAGTGCTACGCCACGGCGGATCTGGGCAATATTGCCTACGAATCCGACGCGATGGAGGGGATGATCCTCGACGAGGGTGTGATCGTCGAGATCGTGCGCCCCGGCACCGGCGATCCGGTGCCCGATGGCGAGGTCGGCGAAGTCATCGTCACCACGCTCAACCCCGATTACCCGCTCGTGCGTTTCGCCACCGGCGATCTGAGCGCGATCATGCCCGGCATCTCGCCCTGCGGACGCACCAATCAGCGCATCAAGGGCTGGATGGGACGGGCAGATCAGACCACCAAGATCAAGGGTATGTTCGTGCGCCCCGAGCAGGTCGCGGCCTTCGTCGCGGCTCATCCGGAGGTCGCGCGTGCGCGCGTGATCGCCACGCGCGACGGCGAGATGGACGTCATGACGGTTCAGATCGAGACCGAAGCCTCGGACCCGGCGCGCTTCAATGGCGGCGTTGTCGAGGCGCTGAAGATGAAAGGTGTGATCGAACTGGTCGCGCCGGGCAGCCTGCCGAACGACGGCAAGGTGATCGACGATCTGCGCAAATACGACTGAGGGGAGGGGGCGCTGCCCCCTCGCGGCCCTGCCGCTCACCCCCGAGGTATTTTCTCCAAGAAGAATGGGCATGGGCGCGAACCCTTGATCGGGTGCGGCGTTGCTTTGCGTCCAGCATGGAAAAGGCCGCGCGGGTTGCCCCTGCGCGGCCTTGAAATTCCGTGGCTCTACGCCTCAGCCCTGACGGGCCTTGAAGCGCTTCTGCGTCTTGTTGATCACGTAGACGCGGCCTTTACGGCGCACGACCTGGCAATCGCGGTGACGCTGCTTGAGCGAGCGGAGCGAGTTACGGACCTTCATTGGCCATCTCCTTTTCGCGGCGCGCGTGCGCCTTAAGCTTAAACCCCCGAGGGAGCGGCGAATGGTGGGCGGTACTGGGATCGAACCAGTGACCACTACGATGTCAACGTAGTGCTCTACCGCTGAGCTAACCGCCCACAGCCTAAGTGATTCTGCCGCTGCATCCCTTTCAGATGAAAAGGACGCGGGGCGGAACCGCGTCGGTCTGCGGGTCTATAAAAGGAGTCGGGGCGGCTTGCAAGAGGGTTTTGGCGGGAAATCAATTCGGTGTAGGCTGCTCAGGTAACGAGGAGAGACGATGCCAGAAACGCTGCCCTATCGGCTGACGCGGCCCGCGCGACTGACGACCTCGGTCATCTTCGCGTCGCCGCATTCCGGGCGCGACTATCCGCAGGCGTTGCTGGAGCGCACGGGGCTCGACGAGGCCAGGCTGCGTTCCTCCGAGGATGCATTTGTCGAGGATCTGCTGCAGCGCGCACCGCAGGAGGGAGCGGCGCTTCTGGCGGCGCGTCTGCCGCGCGCCTGGGTCGATCTGAATCGGGCGGCGGATGAGTTGGACCCTGCGCTGATCGAGGGACTGGGGCGGCGCGCGCCGGTCTCGCCGCGTGTGGCGGCGGGGCTTGGGGTGATTCCGCGGGTGGTGGCAAGCGGGCGGGCGATCTATGCAGGCAAGATTAGCTGTGCGGAGGCGCAGGCGCGAATCGATGCGGTCTGGCGCCCCTATCACGCGGCGCTTGCGGAACTGATCGAGGAGGTGCGTTGCCAGTTCGGGCGCGCGATCCTGATCGACATGCATTCGATGCCGAGTGAGGCGCTGGATGCCTTCGGTGCGCAGCGCCCCGATATCGTTCTGGGCGATCGCCACGGCAACACGGCGCGGGCGAGTACGGTTGCGGCGGTCGAGGCTGTGCTGCGCGGGCTGGGGTTGCGGGTGGCGCGCAACCGCCCCTTTGCGGGCGCCTATATTGCGCAGCGCTACGGGCGGCCCGCTGAGGATGTGGAGGTCATTCAACTGGAGATCTGCCGCAGCCTTTACATGGATGAGCGGCTGGTGCGCCGTGCACCGCAGTTCGATGCCTTTGCCGGGGTGATGGGGCGTGCGGTCGCGCAGATTGCCGAACTGGGCCGGGCGCAGGGGCGCATCGCGGCCGAGTGATCAGTCCTCCCCGCGCAGGCTGCGGCCCGTGCGGATCGCGTCGCTGCCGAATTTCGCGCGGATCTTGTCGGCGGCGCGCTCGGCGCCTGCGCGGGCGCGGGCCTGCGGGTCCAGCAGATCGCCCACCGGGTCGCGGCCGCTGGCGGTGGTGAGGTCGGAATAGCCGATGCCGATCAACCGGAAGGGGCCGCGTTCGGGCAGAGCGTCGAGGAGGCGGGTGCCATCGCGATAGAGCGTGTCGGCGAGTTGCGAGGGTTCCTCAAGCTGCATCTGGCGCGAGAGGGCCGAGAAATCGGCGCGGCGCAGCTTGAGCGTGACGGTGCGGCCCTCAAGCCCCTTGGCCTTCATCCGCGCGGCGGCTTTCTCGGCCATGATCCAGAGCTGGGTCTTGAGCTCTTCGCGGTCCTCGATGTCCTGCGCGAAGGTGGTTTCGTTCGAGACGGATTTGATCGGCTCATTGGGGTTCACGCGGCGGTGGTCCTCGCCATGGGCGAGGTGCCATAGGCGCGTGCCTTGGGTGCCGAAGCGGCGCAGCATCTGATCGCGGCCGGTGCGGCGGATGTCGGCCAGGGTGCGCAGGCCCGCGCGGCCGAGTGCGACGCGGGTGGCGGCGCCAACGCCCCAGAGCAGCGAGACCGGCTTGTCGCGCAGGAAGCCTTCCGTTTCGGCGCGGCCGATCACGGAAAAGCCGCGCGGTTTGTCGAGGTCGGAGGCGATCTTGGCGAGGAACTTGTTATGCGAAAGGCCCACCGAGGCGGTGACGCCGATCTCGGTCTCGATCTGCCGGGCGAGGCGGGCCATCAGGAGCGCGGGCGGGGCGTTGTGGAGGCGCTCGGTGCCGGTGAGGTCTAGGAATGCCTCGTCGAGCGAGAGGGGTTCAATGAGCGGGGTGAGCGCGGCCATGAGTGCGCGGATGCGGGCCGAGACCTCGGCGTAATGCGACATGCGCGGGCGGATGACCACGGCCTCGGGGCAGAGTTTGAGGGCCTGGAACATGGGCATGGCCGAACGCACGCCCGAGATGCGGGCGACATAGCAGCAGGTGGAGACGACGCCGCGCGTGCCGCCGCCCACGATCACAGGCCGGGAGGAAAGCTCTGGGTTGTCGCGTTTCTCGACCGATGCATAGAAGCTGTCGCAGTCGATATGGGCGATGGGGAGCGAGAAGAGCTCTGGGTGGGCGAGAATGCGCGGGCGGCCGCAGCGCGGGCAGCGTGCGGGGGCGGTGTCGAAAGAGGTGAGACAATCGCGGCAAAGGGCGGGCATGGGGCACCGAGGTTTGCCCCATTCTAGCGCCTTGGCGGGGCCGGAGCGAGGGGGCGCTGCCCCCTCTTTCGCCCGGGCGGGCGAAATTCACCCCCGAGGTATTTGACCCAAGAAGAAGGGAAGGGGGCCGGAGCCCCCTTCGCCGGATCAGTTCAGGATGGCATCGGCCGGGGCGCGGCGGGACGAGGCCGAGACCTTGCCTCCGACCACGAGACCGTTTTCATTGGCGGTGATCGTCACGGTGGCGCCGTCAAGAATCTCACCGCCCAAGATGAGTTCGGCCAGCGGGTCTTGCAGCGAGCGCTGGATCACCCGCTTGAGCGGGCGCGCGCCATAGACCGGGTCGTAGCCTTCGTCGGCGAGCCACATCTTGGCGGCCTCGTCGAGCGCGAGCGCTATCTTGCGTTGCGCGAGGCGCTTTTCGAGCCGGGCAAGCTGGATTGCGACGATGCCGTCCATGTTGCCACGGGTCAGGCGGTCGAAGATCACCATCTCATCGAGGCGGTTCAGGAACTCGGGGCGGAAATGGGCCCGCACAGCCTCCATCACCTCGGCCTTGGCCTGATCGCTGGACGAACCCTCGGGCAGGATGCTGAGCGCATGGCTGCCGAGGTTCGAGGTCAGGACGATCAACGTCTGCTTGAAGTCCACCGTGCGGCCCTGACCATCGGTCAGAACACCATCGTCGAGCACCTGGAGGAGCACGTTGAAGACATCCGGGTGGGCCTTTTCGACCTCGTCGAAGAGGACGACCTGATAGGGGCGGCGGCGCACGGCCTCGGTCAGCACGCCGCCCTCATCGTAGCCGACATAGCCGGGCGGTGCGCCGATCAGCCGGGCGACGGAGTGTTTCTCCATGAACTCGGACATGTCGATGCGCACCATCGCGGTGTCGTCGTCGAAGAGGTATTCGGCGACGGCCTTGGTCAGTTCGGTCTTGCCGACGCCGGTCGGGCCGAGGAACAGGAAGGAACCGAGCGGGCGGTTCTCGTCGTTCAGACCCGCGCGGGCGCGGCGTACGGCGTTCGACACGGCGGTGATCGCCGTATCTTGGCCGATGACGCGCTTGTGCAGCTCCTCTTCCATCTTCAGCAGCTTTTCGCGCTCGCCCTCAAGCATCTTCGAGGTCGGGATGCCGGTCCAGCGTTCCACCACCTCGGCGATCTGTTCGGGGCGCACGGCCTCCTCGACCATCTGCCCGTCCTCGTTGCCTTCGGCTTCCGAGAGGCGTTTTTCCAGCTCGGGGATGGTGCCGTATTGCAGCTCGCCCGCCTTGGCGAAGTTGCCTTCGCGTTTGGCCTGATCAAGCAGGGCGCGGGCATGGTCGAGCTTTTCCTTGACGTCGCGCGAGGCTTCGAGCGCGTCGCGCTCGGCCTGCCATTTGGCGGTCATCGCGGCGGCGCGCTGTTGCAGCTCGGCCAGATCCTTCTCGAGCTTTTCGAGGCGGTCCTTGGAGGCCACGTCATCCTCGCGCTTGAGGGCCTCGGCCTCGATCTGCATTTGCAGGATCTGGCGGTCGAGGGCGTCAAGCTCTTCGGGCTTGCTGTCCACTTCCATGCGCAGGCGGCTTGCGGCCTCGTCCACGAGGTCGATCGCCTTGTCGGGCAGGAAGCGGTCGGTGATGTAGCGATGCGAAAGCGTCGCAGCCGCCACCAGCGCCGAGTCGGAGATGCGAACGCCGTGGTGCAGTTCATATTTCTCCTTGATGCCGCGCAGGATCGAGATCGTGTCCTCGACGGTCGGTTCTTCGACCATCACCGGCTGGAAGCGCCGCGCAAGGGCCGCGTCTTTCTCGACATATTTGCGGTATTCATCGAGCGTGGTCGCGCCGACGCAGTGCAGCTCACCGCGCGCAAGCGCCGGTTTGATCAGGTTCGCTGCGTCCATTGCGCCCTCGGATTTGCCCGCGCCCACCAGCGTGTGCATCTCGTCGATGAACAGGATGATCTCGCCGGCGGCGGCCTCGATCTCCTTCAGGATCGCCTTGAGGCGCTCCTCGAATTCACCGCGGTATTTCGCCCCGGCGATCAGCGCGCCCATGTCGAGCGCCAGCAGCTTCTTGTTGCGCAGGCTTTCGGGCACGTCGCCGTTGATGATGCGCAGCGCAAGCCCCTCGGCGATGGCGGTTTTACCCACGCCGGGTTCGCCGATCAGGACGGGGTTGTTCTTGGTGCGGCGCGACAGCACCTGCATGGTGCGGCGGATCTCGTCGTCGCGGCCGATGATCGGGTCGATCTTGCCCTCTTCGGCGGCCTCGGTCAGGTCGCGGGCATATTTCTTGAGCGCGTCATAGCCCTCTTCGGCCGAGGCCGAGTCGGCCGTGCGGCCCTTGCGCAGATCGTTGATCGCGGTGTTGAGTTTTTGCGCGGTAACCGCGCCCGCATCCAGCGCGTCCTTGGCCTTGGTGTTGACCACGGCCAGCGCCATCAGCACCCGCTCGACCGGCACGAAGCTGTCGCCCGCCTTCTTGGCGATTTTCTCGGCCTCATCAAGCACACGCACCAGCGATTGCTCGACATAGACCTGACCGTCGCCGCCCGAGACCTTGGGCAGCTTCGAGACGAACAGATCGACGCTTTCCTGCACGCGCTTGGGTTCACCCCCTGCGCGGCGGATGAGGTTGGCCGACAGCCCCTCTTCGTCATCCATGAGTGCCTTGAGCAGATGTTCGGGAACCACCCGCTGGTGTCCCTCGCGCATCGCGATGGTCTGGGCTGCCTGCAGGAAACCACGCGACCGTTCCGTGAACTTTTCCATGTTCATCGGGTATCTCCTTTCCTAAAGCCCCCGGTCCTTGAGGCGCCCAATTCTGGCGCGCCCCGCTCCGGGTCTTGAGATTGAGTTGGTTTTTGCGCGGCACCGGTTCAAGGGGGTGCGACCGGGTGTGCGGCAAAAAGTTGGCCCGGTGTGCGGGCGGCTTTTTCTTGACCGGCGCGCGGTTCGGGCGCAAAAGGCCACCGTTTGCCCTTCCCCCGGAGAATTGCCATGACCCAGATGCTGCCCGCCGACGACCGGTTGATTGTCGCCCTTGATGTGCCGAACGCCCTTGCCGGGTTGGAGCTGGCCAAGGCGCTTGGCGACAGCGTGTCGTTCTACAAGATCGGTTTGGGGATGCTGACGGGCGGGGGGTTGGCGCTGGCCAACGAACTCAAGCTCGAATTCGGCAAGAAGATCTTCCTCGACATGAAATTCTTCGACATCGGCGCGACGGTCGAGAAGGCCGTGAAGGGCATCGCGCAATACGATCTGGATTTCCTGACGGTGCATGGCGACCCCTATGTGGTGAAGGC
Organism: Sedimentimonas flavescens; assembly: GCF_019264375.1. Lineage (GTDB taxonomy): Bacteria > Pseudomonadota > Alphaproteobacteria > Rhodobacterales > Rhodobacteraceae > Rhodobacter > Rhodobacter flavescens. The sequence goes on from NZ_JAHVAI010000009.1 coordinate 136,353, forward strand.
CGCCAAAGAGGGTGCGTCGGGCAAGAACCTCAAGATCCTGGCGGTGACGATTCTGACCTCGCTCGACCGGGGCGATCTGGACGGGGCGCTGATCAAGCAAGGCGAGATCGCCGATCTGGTGACCGAACGCGCCGCGCGCGCGTTCGAGGCCGGGGCGGATGGCGTGATCGCGTCCCCGCGTGAGGCGGCGGTGATCCGCGCGCTGCCGCAGGCAGCGGGCAAGCTGATCGTGACGCCGGGCGTGCGCCCCGCGGGTGCGGCGCTCGGTGACCAGAAGCGGGTCGAGACGCCGGCGACGGCGCTGGCCGCCGGGGCCGATCATCTGGTGGTGGGTCGCCCGATCTGGGATGCGCCCGATCCGGTGGCCGCCGCGCAGGCGATCTTGTCAGAGATCCGCGCAGTCTGAATCAAGAACGGCGGCCCGAGGGCCGCCGTTTCTTCTTTCGCAGTATCAGTTCTCGTTGATGTCGCGATCCCAGATCTTGTTCTGGCCGCTGCGCACCCCGGCGATGCGCCGCGCGATCAGCCAGGCGGGCACGGCAGTGGCCGCCATCACGAGTAGCAATGCCGGCAGGCTGGAACCCATGAGGTCGAGCCAGACCAGAAAGCCCACGACCAGCGCGCCGATCGCGAAACCCAGTAGGAAGAAGCCGGGGATCAGCATCTCCAGCGCGCCCAGAACGACCCCGGCAGCGACCCAGAACCACGCTTGTTGCCAGAGCATCACGATCTCCCCTTCATCAGCGTGAACGCATTGGTGAAGGCCTCTAGCGCGGCGGCGGGCAGGATCACGGTCTGCTTGCCATTGCCGCTGGCGACCTCAGAGATTGCCTCGACTTGCTTGAGTGCGACCTGATACTGCGCGGCCTCAAGTCCGTTCTTGGCGATGGCCTCGGCGATGACGCCGGTGGCGAAGGCCTCTGCCTCGGCCAGGATGCGGCGGGCCTTGGCCTGTTGCTCGGCGGCGTAAAGCTCGCCGTCGGCATGCAGCTCGACCGCGCGCTTGCGGCCCTCGGCCTCGGTCACCTGAGCGCGGCGGGCGCGTTCGGAGTTAAGCTGTTGCAGCATCGCGGCGCGGGTGGCCTCATCTAGGTTCACGTCGAGGATCTCGGCGCGGGTGACCTCGATCCCCCAATCATCGACGACATTGGCGAGGTTGTCCTGGATCGTGCCGATCAGGCCCGCGCGGTTCGACTGCACGGTGTCCAGTTCCATCTTGCCGATCTCCGAGCGCACGATGCCCGCCACGGTAGTGGCGATGGCCGCGTCCACGTCGCGGATGCGGTAGACGGTCTTTTCCGGCTCGGTGATGCGGTAGAAGACCGAGGTTTCGACCTGCACCAGCACGTTGTCGGCGGTGATCGCATCCTGCCGCGTCGACGGCAACTGGCGTTCGAGGATCGAGATGCGATGCGCGACCCGGTCAAGGAAGGGGACGATGAAGTTGATGCCCGGCCCCAGAACGGCGCGCAACCGGCCGAAACGCTCGACCACGTGCTTTTCGGATTGCGGAACGATGCGGACGCCCAGAAATACCGCAAGGGCAATAAAACCGGCAAGCGCCAGAAGTACGATATTGCCGCCGCTGATGGTCTCAAGTGGCATGGACTATGTCTCCCTCAAAATTCGCCCGGGATTATGCGGGCGCAGCGAAACTCTGAAAAGGCCTATTTCGCGGGCAGCAGCTTCACCCCCACCAGCGCCAGAACGGCCAGCACCGCCCAGCCGCCGGGGCGGCTGATCAGCCAGATCGAGATGGCGATGATCCAGAGCACAAGGCGCGAGGCGCCGAGCCCGAGGATCGCAAGAAAGGCGGGCATCAGCGCGCCACGTAACGGCGCCAGAGCCAGATCAGCGCCATCGCCCCCAGCACAGCGCCCGCAAAGCCTGACATCCAGCCGGTGACCATCAGCAAGAAGCGCAGTGTCAGCCCGCCGATCAGCGCGCCGAAGATCCCGATCGCGACGGTTGTCGGGATATCGGTTTCCAGTTTCATGACGCGCGTGGCGATAAAGCCCGCCGCCGCGCCGATGATGATGAGAGCGATGATGTTCATGGGCGCCTCCGTTGGTCCGAACAATATGGGGCAGGGAGGGCCGCACGAAAAGGGGAGCGGGGGTCAGGATTTCCCCCGTTGCGGGCCGCTCAGAGCCGCGCGGGCAGGCTCAGACCCTTGAGAACCTCGGCCGCGGGCATCGGACGCTTGCCCTCGCGCTGCGCATCGAGCACCTCAAGCGCGCCTTGGCCGCAGGCGACGGTGAAGCCGCCCAGAACCTCGCCCGGCGCGCCCTGACCCGAAGCCGGTGCGGCGCGCAGGATCTTGACCCGCTCGCCCGCGATCTCGCACCAGGCGCCGGGGAAGGGCGAAAGGCCGTTGATCTGCCGCACCAGCTCAGACGCGGGGCGGGACCAGTCGATCCGCGCCTCGGCCTTGTCGATCTTCGATGCGTAGGTCACGCCCGCCTCGGGCTGCGGTTCGGGCGTCAGGGTCTCAAGCCGATCCAGCGCCTCAAGGATCATCCGCGCACCCATGGCCGACAGGCGATCGTGCAGCGCGCCGGTGGTTTCGGTCTCGCCAATCGGCGTGGCCTCGCGCAGCAGCACCGGGCCGGTGTCGAGCCCGGCCTCCATCTGCATGATGCAGATGCCGGTCTCGGCGTCGCCCGCCATGATCGCGCGATGGATCGGCGCGGCTCCGCGCCAGCGCGGCAAGAGCGAGGCATGGATATTCAGGCAGCCGTGGCACGGCGCGTCGAGCACCGCCTGCGGCAGGATCAGCCCATAGGCCACGACGACGGCCACATCGGCGTGCAGCGCGGCGAAAGCGGCGCGGTCTTCCTCAGCCTTGAAGTTCAGCGGCGTGCGCACCGCGATGCCAAGCGCCTCGGCGCGGGCATGGACGGGCGAGGGGCGTTCCTTCTTACCCCGGCCCGCCGGGCGCGGAGGCTGCGAATAGACGGCTACAACCTCATGTTCGGCAGCCAGCGCCTCAAGCACGGGAACCGAGAAATCGGGAGTGCCCATGAAGATCACGCGCATGGCTTACCTTTTCGAAAGCTTGGCCGACTTCTGCACCAGCATCTTGCGCCGCAGGGGCGAGAGGTGATCGACAAAGGTCTTGCCGTTCAGATGGTCGATCTGGTGCTGCACCGAGGTTGCCCAGAGGCCGACGAAATCGCGGTCTTCGATCTCGCCCTGGTCGTTGAGGAAACGCACGGTGACGGCGCGGGGGCGCTCGATCGTGGCGAAGATGCCGGGCAGGTTGGGGCTGGCCTCATCATGGCGGCGCATCTGCACCGAGGCATGCAGCACCTCGGGGTTGGCCATACGCACAGCCTGACCGCGCTTGTCCGAGGCATCGACGACGGCCAGACGCATCATGATGCCGATCTGCGGCGCGGCAAGGCCCACGCCGGGCATCGCCTCCATCGTCTCGATCATGTCGTCCCAGATCATCCGCACGGTCTCGGTGATCTGCTCAACCGGTTCTGCGGCGGTGTGCAGGCGCTTGTCCTCGTAGGGGATGAAGGGGCGGACGGCCATCAGGCTTCCTTCACGCCGCGCGCCCGCTCGCGCTTGAGCTTTTCCATCTTGCGCGTGATCATCGAGCGCTTCATCGCGCCCAGATAGTCGATGAAGAGCTTGCCGTTGAGATGGTCGTTTTCATGCTGCGCGCAGGTTGCCCAGAGGCCGTCGAACTGTTCCTCGTGCATCTGCCCGTCAAGGCCCAGCCAGCGCATCCGCACCTCTTTCGGGCGGGTGACCTCGGCATATTGCTCGGGGATCGACAGGCAGCCTTCCTCATAGACGTTGGTCTCTTCCGAGGTCCAGGTGATCTCGGGGTTGATCAGCACCATGGGCTGCGGCGCGGCGGTGTTGTCCTTGACGCAATCCATCACGAAAACCCGCTTGAGCACGCCCACCTGCGGCGCGGCAAGGCCCACGCCGGGCGCGTCATACATGGTGGCCAGCATGTCGTCGGCAAGCTTGCGAATCTCGTCGTCCACGCAGGCGACGGGGTCGCAAAGCTTCTTGAGCCTCGGGTCGGGATGGATCAGGATCGGGCGAATGGTCATAGCCCGTGATTTAGGCGATGGGCGCCCATGGTGCAATGGTCGGGTTCGGATGGAATGATTTTCCATCATGGCTGGTGATATAGGAACAGAGTTCCAATAATTTATGATGCATTGGGAGGGTGTGCTATATTACCTAGCAAATCAGGAAAATCTTGCCTCTGGAAAGGTGGAGACATGAACCAGGCCCCGAATCGTGCCGCCCTGACGGCCGCCCCGAATTTCGACGAAGTGATCGACCGGGTGGGCACCCATTCGTCCAAATGGGACGGAATGCAAGGCATCTACGGCGTCAGCCCGCGCGAAGGGATCGCGATGTGGGTCGCCGACATGGACTTTCGCCCCCCGGCCTGCGTGCAGCGCGCGCTTGAGGGCATGACGGCGCACGGGGTCTATGGCTACTGGGGCGACAACCGCGCCTATCATGCCGCGATCCAGTGGTGGATGGCCAACCGCCACGGCTGGCATGTCGAGCCGGAGTGGATCTTTACCACCCATGGCCTCGTGAACGGCACCGCGCTTTGCGTCGATGCCTTCACCGCGCCGGGCGATGGCGTGGTGCTGATGACCCCGGTCTATCACGCCTTTGCACGCGTCATTCGCGCCGCTGGCCGCACCGTGGTGGAATGCCCGCTCAAGCGCGTCGATGGCCGCTACGAGATGGATTTCGACGCCTGGGACGCGCAGATGGACGGCTCGGCCAAGATGATGATCCTGTGCTCGCCGCATAACCCCGGTGGCCGGGTCTGGACCGAGGATGAGCTGCGTGCCGCCGCCGATTTCGCGCGCCGCCACAACCTCGTGCTGGTCTCGGACGAGATCCACCATGACCTGGTGATGCCGGGCGGGCGCAAGCATATCCCGATGGCCGTGGTCGAGCCCGACATGCCGCTGGTGATGATGACCGCCACCACCAAGACCTTCAACATCGCGGGCGGTCTGACGGGCAATGTCATCATCGCCGACCCCGAACTGCGCAAGCGGTTCGGCGCGCGCATGATGGCGATGGGGATTTCGCCCAACAGCTTTGGTCTGGCGATGGCCACGGCGGCCTATTCGCCCGAGGGTGCGGCCTGGGTCGATGCGCTGCTGGCCTATATCGACGGCAATCGCAAGATCTTCGATGCGGGCGTGAACGCGATCCCCGGCCTGCGCTCGATGCCGCTTGAGGCGACCTATCTCGCCTGGGTCGATTTCGCCGATACCGGAATGGAACCGGCCGAGTTCATCGCGCGAGTCGAGAAAGATGCGAAGATCGCCGCCAACCATGGCGCCACCTTCGGTCTGGGCGGCGAGAATTTCCTGCGCTTCAACCTGGCGACGCCGCGCGCCCGTGTCGAAGAGGCCGTGGCGCGGCTGAAAGACGCCTTCGCCGACTTGCAGTGATGCTGCGGCGGCTGGCGCGGATCTTTTCAGCGTTCACGCTGGCGGTGTTATTGGCGGGCGTGGTGGCGATTGTGCTGCCGCGCCCGCAGCCGCCTTTGCCGCCGCTTGCGGGACCGGTCAGCCGTATTGTCGTTGAAAAGGCCGCGCGCCGGATGACGGTCTATACCGGCGATCAGGTGGCGCGGGTCTATCGCATTCGGCTCGGCTTCGCGCCCGAGGGCGACAAGCTGCGCGAGGGCGACGGGCGCACGCCCGAGGGTGTCTTCCGTATCGACCGGCGCAACGGCTCCAGCGCCTATCACCTGTCACTGGGCATCGACTATCCGCAGAAAGAAGACCGCGCCCGCGCCGCAGCGGCCGGGGTCGATCCGGGGGGCGATATCTTCTTTCACGGTCAGCCCAACATCCTGCCGCGCGGTATAACGCTTGGCCATGACTGGACGGCCGGTTGCATCGCGCTGGCCGATGCCGAGATCGAGGAGTTGTTCGCAGCAACCCCCGTGGGTGCGCGCGTCGAGATCCTGCCCTGAGCCCTCAGGCCGAGGGCAGATATCCAACCGGCGCATCGTCGGGGCGCACGAAATCCAGCGGCGCGCGGTCGGCCACCGGGGTTTCGCGCTTGACCGTGCAGATCAGCTCATCCCCGTCGATGTCAGAAGCCACGATCAGCGCGCTGGCGATATGCCGCCCGCCTTCGTAAAGCTCGACATGCCCGCGCAGATGGGTCACCCGCGTCGCATCGAGCGCAAAGCCGCCACGCCAGCGGCGCAGCACCGGCAGCACCTCGTCGCCGGTGTGAATGCGCAAACGCGATTTGCGGCCCCCCTCGGGCCGGTAGGCGGCACGCAGAGCCGCCACGAGATCTTTCGGCAGAAACTCCATCTCCCCCTCCTACGACGAATCCCCCTAAGGGACATCCTGCGCCTGACTGTATAAAAATCAAGTTTATCAAAAGTATGACGCTGAGATCGGGGTGATCCAGGGTCTGAGCGCAACGCTGTTGCGATGCTGCCGCGCAGCGACTAGCCTTGAGCCATTCGACTACCGGAGGATTTCATGCGTCCCTTTGTTGCGGCCCTGATCTGGGGCCTTTGCCTGCCTTTACCCGTGGCCGCGCAATGCGGGGGCGATTTCGGCACCTTCGTGCAGGGCCTCAAGGCCGAGATCCGCGCTCAGGGGCTGAGCGAGGCGCAGGCGGACGCTTTTCTGCGTGGTGTGCGCCAGGATGCGCGCGTTCTGAAAGCCGATCGTGCGCAGGGCGTTTTTCGCAAGAATTTCATTGAGTTCTCACAATCTCTGATCAGCCAGAACCGACTGACGAACGGGGCGAAGAACAGCCAGAAGTACAAGGCGGTCTTCGACCGGATCGAGCGCGAATATGGCGTGTCACGCGGGGTGCTACTGGCGTTCTGGGCGCTTGAAACCGATTACGGCGCGGTGCAGGGCGATTTCAACACACGCGATGCGCTGGTCACGCTGGCCCATGATTGCCGCCGCCCCGAGTTGTTCCGGCCGCAGGTTCTGGCGGCCGCAGAGTTGTTCCGGCGCGGCGATTTCGACCCGCAGCGCACTATCGGTGCCTGGGCGGGCGAGATCGGGCAGGTGCAGATGCTGCCCGAAGATATCCTGCGCAACGGGGTCGATGGCGATGGCGACGGGCATGTCACGCTCAAGACCTCGGCGCCCGATGCGCTGATGTCGGGGGCGCGGATGCTACGCGATCTGGGTTGGCGCAAGGGTGAGCCCTGGATGCAGGAGATCATGGTGCCCGAGGGGCTCGACTGGTCGAAGACGGGAATGAAAGTCGCGCTCGATACATCCGAATGGGCGCGCATGGGTGTCAAGGCGCGCGCAGGCGCGCTGGCGTCGGGCAAGGGATCGGTGCTGCTTCCGATGGGACGCAAGGGGCCGGCCTTCATGGTCTACCCAAATTTTCAGGTGTTGTTCGAGTGGAACAAGAGCTTTGTCTACGTCACCACCGCAGCCTATTTCGCGACGCGACTGGAGGGCGCCGCACGATTCGATCCGGGCCGCCCCGAGGCTGGTCTGAGTGCCGAGCAGATGAAGGTCTTGCAGCAGAAGCTGGCAGCACGTGGCCATGATGTGGGCGCCATAGATGGTATCCTGGGGGCCCGCACGCGCGACGCCGTGCAGCGCGAACAGATGCGCCTGGGGCTACCCGCCGATGCCTGGCCGACTGCGGCGCTATTGTCTCGGTTGTGACGCTGGCACGCCTTGTTTCCGCCTATGCATAGACCTAACTTTAGAGGATAAGTTGAATTGGACTCCCGGCATTTGAATATTGACCGGCGGCGGCCGGGATGGGGGGTAAGATGCAGTTGCTGACCTTGCAGACCGGGGCGTTGGCCATGTGCGTCGTGCTGGCGGGCTGTGGCGGGACACCGCCGCATGAGGGTGAGTTCTGGGACCCCCATGAAGAGCAGAATCGCTCCACGCATGAGTTCAACAAGAAGCTCGACCGTGTTTTCGTGACGGCCATCAAGCCGATCGTGTTGCCCGAGCCGGTCTTCGACGGTTTGGCCAATGCGTCGCGCAACCTCGGATTGCCTAGCAAGGCGGTCAACTCGGTGCTACAGGGGCGCGCGGAACCAGCGGTCGAGAACAGTCTGCGCTTCGTGATCAACTCCACCATCGGGATCGGCGGGGTGTTCGACCCGGCGGGCGCTGTCTTCGGCCTGCACGAGACAGATACCGATTTCGGCGAGACGCTCTATGTCTGGGGCTGGAGCGAGGGCGCCTATGTCGTGCTGCCGGTTGTTGGTGCCTCGACCGAGCGCGATGCGATCGGCTGGCTCGTCGACTTCGTCCTCGACCCGGTCAACGTGGCATTCGAAGGGCAGGATGCCGTTGCCGTCACCGGCGTGCGGATCGCGGGCAAGATCGCGAATCGCAAGCGCTTTGGCGACACGGTGGATTCGGTGCTGCATGAAAGCGCCGATAGCTACGCCCAGACCCGGCTGCTTTACCTGCAAAGCCGCCGCTACCAGCTTTCCGGCAGGGAGGAAAACGATGCAGATGCCTATGACCCCTATGAGGACCCCTATGCGGAATGAACCGACCCGCCGCAGCCTGCTGGCGTTTGGCGTCGCGGGGGTTGCCGCCCTTGCGCTGCCCGCCCCGGCGCTGGCGCTGAACGATGCCGAGGCGAGCGCGCTGATCCAGCGCGCGGTCAACGATGTGAACGCGGCGATTGCCTCGGGCAAGAGCGGCGCGGCGCTTTACGCGGATTTCGAGAAGATCTTCACCCGTTACGCCGATGTGCCGGTCATCGCGCGCTCGGCGCTTGGAACGGCCGCGCGCTCGGCCAGTTCGGCACAGATGTCGGCCTTCACCACCGCCTTCCGGGGGTATCTGTCGCGCAAGTACGGCAAGCGCTTCCGCGAGTTCTTCGGCTCTCGCTTCGAGGTGCAAGGCGCGCGGGCGGTCAAGACCTTCTACGAGGTCAAGACCATTGCCTATATGCCGGGTCAGGCGCCGTTCGAGGTGCTCTGGCATGTCTCGGACAAGTCGGGGCGCGATCTGTTCTTCAACCTCATCATCGAGGGGGTGAACATGCTGGCCTCCGAGCGCACCGAGATCGGCGCCATGCTTGATCGGCGCCGGGGTGATATCGATGCGCTGATCGCGGATCTCAAGACCGCCGGCTGAGCCCGCCTAATAAAGCGAGCGCAGCAGGTTCTCGATGGCCTGACCAAGGGTTTCGTTGCGGTCGGGCTGGGTGCTGCGGCGAACGAGCTCGCCGTTGATCACGGGCACGCCGCCCTCGGGGATCGGGTCGCCCGAAGACCAGACCTGACCGCCACTGTTGCGCCACTCGGACGGGTCCGCCATCGGCAGGGGGCGCGCGGGCAGGCCGTCTTCGACCCGCACCATGACCTCGCGCCAGATATCGGCAGGCAGGCCGCCCCCGGTCACACCCGACAGCGGGCGGTTGTCGTCATAGCCCATCCAGACCCCGGTCACGTAATCGGCGGTGAAGCCGATGAACCAGGCGTCGCGCGCGGCCTGGGTGGTGCCGGTCTTGCCTGCGATCTGGCGCCCCTCGATCCGGGCGCGGCGGCCGGTGCCCTGCTCGATACCCTGATGCATCATCCACATCAGCTCGCGCGCGGCTCTCTCCGAGATCACCCGCTCGCCCATACCGCCGCCGGCGCCGAAAAGCGGTTCGGCATCGCCCTTGATGCGCAGCTCGTTCATGCCGAAGGGCTCAACCGAGCTGCCACCGTTCAGGATGCCCGCGAAGGCGCCCGTCATCTCAAGCAGGGTGGATTCGGAAACGCCCAGCACAACGGCGGGGCCGGGGGCCAGATCCGAGGCAAAGCCGAAATCTGACGCGACCTTGCGCACCTGGTCAAAGCTGACCTCAAGCCCCACGCGCACCGTGGAGGTGTTGATGGAATGTGCCAGCGCCATCCAAAGCGGGATCGGCCCCAGGAATTCCTTGGTGTAGTTCTGCGGCGACCAGTGGCCCGATCCGCGCACGTTCACCGTCAGCGGGCCGTCCAGAACGGTCGTATCGGGCGTCATGCCCATGTCGAGACCAGCCGCATAGACAAAGGGTTTGAAGGTCGAGCCGGTCTGCCGCTTGGCCTGCGTTGCGCGGTTGAACGCGCCCGACACTTTCGTGGCACGCCCGCCCACCATTGCGCGCACCGCGCCATCGGCGGACATGACGACAATCGCGGCCTCGGCCTCGGAGCCTTCCTTGACCTTGGTTTCGAAGACGGATTTCAGCGCCTCTTCCGCCGCGCTCTGGATGCGCTGGTCGAGCGTGGTGTGGATGATCACGTCCTCGGTCGTATCCTTCGACAGGAAGTCGGGCGTCGTATCCATCACCCAGTCGGCAAAATAGCCGCCCGCGCGGGCCTGTGCGGCCTCGGACAGCGTTGCCGGGTTGGCGCGTGCGGCCTGCCATTCGCCGTCATCCAGGTAACCCTGCTCATGCATCAGCGCCAAAACCATGCCTGCGCGCTCTTGCGCGCGGGTCAGATTGGTCGTGGGCGCATAGCGCGAGGGTGCCTTGAGCAGCCCTGCCAGCATCGCGGCCTGCTGCGGGTTCACATTCGCCGCCGAGATGCCGAAATAACGCTGCGCCGCGGCTTCGAAGCCGCGCGCCCCCGCGCCCAGATAGGCGCGGTTGAGGTAGATCGTCAGGATCTCCTCTTTGGAATACTTGACCTCCATCGCCAGTGCGTAGGGGATCTCCTTGATCTTGCGCTTGATCCCGCCCGAGCGGCAGTCGTCCTCATAGGCCGCCTCGGTCTTCCAGATCGCGGGGTCGTATTCGACGCCGAGGCAGAGCAGTTTCGCGACCTGCTGGGTGATGGTCGAGCCGCCGTTACCCTCAAGCGGGCCGCGCCCCTCGGACAGGTTGATCTTGATCGCCGAGGCGATGCCGCGCGGGCTGACGCCGAAATGGCGATAGAAGCGTCGGTCCTCGGTCGCGATGACGGCGTTCTTGAGATGCGGCGAGACGTTCTCGGCCGTGATCTGGCCGCCGAAGGTTTCGCCACGCCAGGCAAAGACCTGGTTGTTGCGATCCAGCATGGTGACCGAGCCGCGATAGCGCCCGTCGAGCAGCGCCGAGACGTCGGGCAGGCCCGCGTAGAAGTAGAAGGTGGCAAGGCCGACGATCATCGCGACAAAGGCTCCGGCGCGCCATGTCATGCCCCAGATCGCGCGCCAGATCAGATGCAGAAGCCCCATGATCGGGCCGCGCTTGTGCGGTGCACGCGGGGCCTTGCGGCGCTTGGCGGCTTTCTTGGGCGCAGCGGGCTTCGCCGCCGCTTTGTAGCGCTTGTCTGCCACCAAGGGCCCCTGCCGCCCACCTGTTCCTGCCATTACCGTGATCCGATGCCTGCCGTTTTTCGGGACACTACACGCTCTGCCTCGGCTTGTGGAGCAACAAGAGATCACGATTCGGTTTGCTTGGCGCCTAAAAAATAGGCGATGCGCACAATTTGTGCAGATAGGAGCGGCTTCAGGCTGTTTTGACGTGTTTCTGCGGGCGCGATTTCTTGTGCTGCAGATGCATATTCGCGCTTTTGAAGGGCATGGATGTCCTGCGTGGCATCGAAAGTTGCTGACAAAGGGAAGGGCGAACCAGTGAAACTGATCATTGCAGCAATCAAGCCGTTCAAGCTCGAGGAGGTGCGCGAGGCGCTCACTTCGATCGGCGTGCGCGGAATGATGGTGACCGAAATCAAGGGCTTTGGGGCGCAGTCGGGCCACACCGAGATCTATCGCGGTGCGGAATATGCTGTGAACTTCGTTCCCAAGGTCAAGCTCGAGATCGTCGTGGCCGACGCTCTGGCTGACGAAGTTGTCGACACGATCCTCAAGGCGGCGAAGACCGACAAGATCGGCGACGGCAAGATCTTCATTCTCGACGTCAACCAGGCGGTCCGCGTCCGCACCGGCGAAGCCGGCGATGACGCGCTCTAAGTAAAGCTCAGGGGAAGTGAATCAATGAAAAACCTCTCGAAAATCACGGGCCTGACGGCAGCGGCGCTGCTGGCTGCCCTGCCCGCCTTCGCGCAGGAAACCGCCGCCGTCGCAGAAGCAGCCGTCGAGGCCGCTGCTCCGGTCGTGGACAAGGGCGACGTGGCCTGGATGATGACCTCGTCGCTGCTGGTGCTGTTCATGATCGTGCCGGGCCTCGCGCTGTTCTATGGCGGCCTCGTGCGCACCAAGAACATGCTGTCGGTGCTGATGCAGTGCACCATGATCGCCGCCGTGGCGATGGTGGTCTGGGTCCTTTATGGCTATTCCTTCGCCTTCGGGGGCGGCACTTCGCCGTTCTGGGGCGGCCTGGGCAAGCTGTTCCTGTCCGGCGTGACGATCGACTCGGTCGCGGCGACCTTCTCGGATGGCTATGTGCTGCCTGAGTATGTCTTCATCGCGTTCCAGATGACCTTTGCCGCCATTACCCCGGCGCTTGTCGTCGGTGCTTTTGCAGAGCGCATCAAGTTCTCGGCGGTGATGCTGTTCACGGTGATGTGGCTGACCGTCGTCTACTTCCCGATCGCCCATATGGTCTGGGACGGCGCCGGCCTGATCTTCAACTGGAGCGCCATCGACTTTGCCGGCGGTACGGTCGTGCATATCAACGCTGGTGTCGCGGCCCTGGTCGCAGCCATCGTGATCGGCCCGCGGGTTGGCTTTGGCAAGGACATGATGGCTCCGCACTCGATGACGTTGACCATGGTTGGCGCGGCGATGCTGTGGGTTGGCTGGTTCGGCTTCAACGCCGGTTCGAACCTCGAAGCGACCGCCGGTGCGACGCTTGCCATGATCAACACCTTTGTCTGCACCGCCGCAGCGATCGTCAGCTGGGCTGCCATCGAAGCGATCTTCCGCGGCAAGGCCTCCGGGCTAGGTGCGGCGTCGGGTCTGGTCGCTGGTCTGGTTGCCATCACCCCTGCCTGCGGCACCACCGGCCCTGTCGGTGCGATCGTTCTGGGCCTGATGGTTTCGCCGGTCTGCTACTTCTTCGTGACCTCGGTGAAGTCGAAGTTCGGCTACGACGACTCGCTCGACGTGTTCGGTGTGCACGGCGTGGGTGGCATCGTCGGCGCGATCATGACCGGCGTGCTCTGCGCCCCGGCTCTGGGTGGCACGGGTTTCGTGGTCGAAGCTGGCACCATGGGGGCTCAGGTCGCCGCGCAGATCAAGGGTGTCGCCGTGACCATCGTGTGGTCGGGTGTTGCCTCGCTGGTGCTGCTCTACATCACCAAGTCGATTACCGGGCTGCGCGTCTCGACCGATGACGAGCGTCAGGGCCTCGACCTCTCGGCCCATGGCGAAAGCGCCTACCACTCGTAATCCGCAACACGTAAAAAATGAGAAGGCCCGGGGGTATCCGGGCCTTTTTGCGTTTCCCCCCCGACCTCCTCCACGGCGGACCCCAAAGGTATGGGGACAGCGCTTTGAGCATGCGGATTGCATTGCTGATGAGGACCGCAATGAAAAACGCGGGGGCGTTGCGGCCCCCGCGTTTCTTGTCGTTTCAATCCCTTGGCGGATCAGACGCCGGCGTCGATGATCGCGCGGGCCAGAAGCGGCACGGTCTTGGCGTTCAGGCCCGCGATGTTCAGGCGCGAGTCGCCGACCATGTAGATGGCGTTGTCGAGGCGCATCTTCTCGACCTGCTCGGGGCTGGCGCCGATGCGCGAGAACATGCCGCGGTGCTGTGCCACGAAGTCGAACCGGTCCGAGTTCGACAGCTGGCGCAGCTCAGCCGCCAGCGCCTCGCGCAGGCCGAGCATGCCGTTGCGCACCTCTTCGAGTTCGGCCTCCCAGTCAGCGCGCAGCGCCGGGTCGGTCAGCACCATGGTCACAAGGCGCGCGCCGTGATCGGGCGCGAAGGAATAGGTCTGGCGGTTCAGATAGGCCAGGGTGCCCTGCGTGACCTCTTTCGAGGCGGCGTCGGACAGGACCATCAGGCAGCCGGTGCGCTCGCGGTAGATACCGAAGTTCTTCGAGCAGGAAGCCGCGATCATCACCTCGGGCAGGCGCGACGCGATCAGGCGGGTGCCCGCGGCGTCGGCCTCAAGCCCGTCGCCAAAGCCCTGATAGGCGAGGTCGATCATCGGGATCGCGCCCTTGGCCTCAAGCAGGTCGGCGACGACGCCCCATTGCTCGATCGTCAGGTTGGCCCCGGTCGGGTTGTGGCAGCAGCCGTGCAACAGGACAACATCGCCCGCCTTCACGCCCTCAAGGTCCGCCATCATCGCGTCGAAATCGACCGAGCGCGAAGCCGCGTCGAAGTAGCGATAGAGTTTGTAGTCCTGCTTCATGAAGGACAGGATCGACAGGTGGTTCGGCCAGGTCGGGTCCGACACCCAGATGGTCACGTCCGGGTTCGCCATGCGCGCAAGCTCAAACCCCATGCGGCAGGCGCCGGTGCCGCCCACGGTTTGCAGCGCGGACAGACGATCCTTCGGATAGTCGGCACCCAGAACCATGCCCGCCATGGCGGCGTGGAATTCGGGTTCGCCTGCCAGCGCGGTATAGGTCTTGGTGGTTTCCTTGTCCCAAAGCTGCTTCTCGGCGGCCTTGATCGCACGCATCACCGGCGTGCGGCCCTCGGCGTCCTTGTAGACACCGACGCCGAGATCGACCTTGTCCGTCCGGGGGTCGGCGCGGAACATGCCCATCAGCGCCAGGATCTTGTCCGGCGCCTGCGGCTTGAGAGAGTTGAACATCATGCTTCTCCGGTTGCGACCTTGAGGTCGTTATACATGCCCCACTCGGCCCAGGCCCCGTCATAGACCGACCAGTTGCGGTGGCCCAGACGTTCCAGCGCCAGCGCAAGGATCGCCGCATTCACGCCCGAGCCGCAGCTGCAGATCGCGGGCTTCGACAGATCGACCTTGGCGGCCTCGAAGGCGGCGCGCAGATCATCTGGGGATTTGAGCGTATTCGCCGGGGTCAGCAGATCCATCCACTGGACGTTCTTCGAGCCGGGAATATGGCCCTGGCGCAGGCCAGGGCGGGGTTCGGGATCGACGCCGATGAAGCGGCCATGGGCGCGCGCGTCGATGATCTCGTAATCGCCCAGCTTCGAGGCATGGGCGACCTGCGTGACGTCCTTGATCAGGCTGGCCTGACGCTGGACGGTGATGTGGCGATCGCGCATGACCGGGGGCAGATCCTCGATCTCGCGGCCCTCGGCCTGCCATTTCGGCAGACCGCCGTCGAGCACGGCGACATCGGTCTTGCCCATCAGGCGGAAGGTCCACCACACGCGGGGCGCCGAGAACACGCCCGCCTGATCATAGACCACGACCTGATGGCCGTCGCCGATGCCCATGGCCCGCATCCGCGAGACGAACTTCTCGACCGGAGGCGCCATATGCGGCAGTTCCGAGCGCGAATCGGCGATCTCGTCGATGTCGAAGAACCGCGCGCCGGGAATATGCGCGGCGTCATAGCCGGCCTTGGCATTGCGCGGATCGGTCGGCAGGAACCATGTGGCGTCAATAATCCGCAGATCCGGGTCGTGCAGATGTGCCTCGAGCCAGTCCGTGGAAACAAGGGTTTTAGGATCATCCATCGCCATTGCGCGCCCTCCGTTTGCTTCAACGTCCTTAGCCTCAGAGGGCCAAGGGAGGCAAGAGTTCTGGGCGGTCCGAGAGCGAAAAGCGGCCCGCAACTGTCTCTGGGTCAGCTATGCTGCTTGAGTAGGCGCTGTTTTTGCCGATTCCAGTCGCGCTTGGCCTCGGTTTCGCGCTTGTCGGCCACCTTCTTGCCCTTGGCGATGCCCAGGAGCAGCTTCACCCGCCCCTTGTCGTTGAAATACATCTTGAGCGGCACGATGGTCATCCCCTCGCGCCCGATCGCCTGCCACAGCCGCGACAGCTCGCGCTTGGAGACCAGCAGCTTGCGGTGGCGGCGCTCTTCGTGGCCGAAGACGCCCGCCTCCTTATAGGCGGCGATGTAGGAGTTGATCAGCCACAGCTCGCTATTCTCGACCGAGGCATAGCTTTCGGCGATGTTCGACTGTCCGGTGCGCAGCGATTTCACCTCGGAGCCGGTCAGCACGATGCCCGCCTCGAGCGTGTCCTCGACGGCATAGTGGTAACGCGCCTGCCGGTTTTCGGCGATCAGCTTGGAATTGGGATCGGACTTCTGGGCCATGGTCGCACCGAGATAGGGCAGGGCAGGGCATCTGTCCAGTGCGACAGCGCGGACCTTGACCGCCGCGCCCCGCAACGTATAGGCGCGATTCAGGGAGAGATCGCATGTTTCTGCAGCTGTTCATCGGGTCGGTCATCATGGTGATGACCGTGATCATCGCCGCTCTCAGCGCCTGGGGGATGGAGTGGGCTTTTGCGCGCTCGCGTCCCTGGTTGCTGCGCGAGCCGCACCGACCCAAGCTCATCCTGGTGGTGCTGGTCACCGCGCTTTGGGCGCTGGCCATGGTAACGGCGGGGGTCTGGCTCTGGGCCTTCTGTTTCCGCGCGCTCGGGATCTTCATCACCATGGAGGCCGCGGTCTATTTCGCGCTCGTGTCCTACACGACGCTTGGCTATGGCGACATCCTGTTGACCCATGAATGGCGCATCCTCGGGGGGATGGCGGCGGCCAATGGTCTGCTGAACATCGGCCTGCTGACGGCGCTTCTGGTCGAGGCGCTGCGTCAGGTGCGCCTGAGCCAGTTGCAGGCGCACCTTAAACGAGGCGAGGGCTGAGCTTACGGATCGAGCATCAGCGCCTCGGCGACGATGCCGCCGAGCATCTCCTCGACCATGTCCATCTCGCCCTCGGGGTAGTCCCGGAAACCCACGGTGATTACGCCGGGGCGCTCGGGGGTTTCATAGACGAAGATGTTGTAGGGGCAGAACTGCACGTTCGTCGGATCGATCTCCATCACCGCGCGCGACACTTTGGCCGAGCAGAACGAGAACACATCGGCGGCGGTGAAGATCACCTTGTCCGAGCCGACATCGGCACGCGTGCGCTCCAGCATCGCGCCGGTATGGCTGACGTGATCGACCACAAGGCCCGCGCCGATGATTGCGTTCTCGACCGCGAAGGCGACGCTGCCGAAATCGTCCTCGACGTCCCAGCTATGGGCATCTTGCGCCTGCGCGGCCCCCGCGAGGGCACAGGCCGCGACGGCGGCCAGTATCGGGTGTTTCATGATTTCTCCCTTTTCCCTGCCGCCGCGGCGGCTTTCGTATTCCATTTTTAATATATTTAAGCGCCGTGGGAAGAGGTAACAATCGCGCTAGCTGTGTAACGGCGGGCCTGTTGGGAACGTATTCCTTTTATAGTCCCGACAGGAGGAGTTCCGATGGCACATGAACGCGCGAAACTGAGCTGGTCCGATGTGACCCCCAAGGCCCAATTCCTGCAGCGCAGGACGCTGCTGGCGGGGATCGGGGCAAGTGCGGTGCTCGGCGCGCTACCCGCGCAGGCCAAGATCGCGGCGCGACCCTCGGCCTATTCGACCGATGCCAAGCCCAACACCTTCGAAGAGATCACCACCTATAATAACTTCTACGAGTTCGGTTGGGACAAGACCGACCCGGCCCGCCATGCGGGCAAGCTGCGCACCGATCCCTGGTCGGTCGAGATCGCCGGGCTGGTCGAGCGCCCCGGCAGCTATGCGCTCGATGACATCCTGAAGAACGTGACCCTGGAAGAGCGGATCTACCGGCTGCGCTGCGTCGAGGCCTGGTCCATGGTGATCCCCTGGATCGGCTTTCCGCTGGCCGATCTGCTGAACCGCGCGGGCGTGCAGCCCGGTGCGAAATATGTGGCGTTCGAGACCTTGCTGCGCCCCGAGGAAATGCCCGGCCAGCGCGGCGGCGGGATCGACTGGCCCTATGTCGAGGGGCTACGCCTCGACGAGGCGATGCATCCGCTCACGATACTTGCCTCAGGGCTATATGGCGAAGAGCTGCCCAAGCAGAACGGCGCCCCGCTGCGACTGGTCGTGCCGTGGAAGTATGGCTTCAAGTCGATCAAGAGCATCGTCAGGATCACCCTGACCGATGCGATGCCGCGCACCACATGGAAAGCCCTGCAGCCGCGCGAATACGGGTTCTACGCGAATGTGAACCCGGAGGTGGATCACCCCCGCTGGTCGCAGGCGACCGAGCGCCGGATCGGTGCGGGCCTCTTTGCCAAGCGCGAGCCGACGCTGATGTTCAACGGCTATGCCGATGAGGTCGCCGGCCTCTATGCCGGGATGGACCTGAGGGTGAACTATTGATGATGGCCGCAACGGTGAATGGCAGTCTGCGCAGGGTCTCGCCCGGCTGGATCTATCTGGCGGGGCTGATCCCTCTGGCTTGGATCGTCTGGCTTGGCCTGTCGAACGGGTTGGGCGTTGATCCGGTCAAGGAGATCGAGCACCGACTGGGCAAGGTGGCGCTGTGGTTCCTGATGGGCGGGCTGGCCATCACCCCCGCGCGCCGGTTTTTCGGTTTGAACCTGATCCGCTATCGCCGCGCGATCGGCCTGATCGCCTTCTTTTATCTCTGCCTGCACCTGACCGCTTGGGTCGTGCTCGACATGGCGCTTTTGTGGGAGCAGGCCCTGCGCGATCTGGTCAAGCGCCCCTATCTTTATCTTGGCCTCACCGGGTTTGCCGCGCTGATCCCGCTGGCGCTGACCTCGAACAATGCCTCGGTGCGCAAGCTGGGACGTAACTGGCGACGCCTGCACTGGCTGGTGTACCCGGCCGTGGGGTTCGGGGTGATTCACTATCTGATGCAGATGAAGGTCGTCACGGCCGAGGGATGGGCCTGGGCCGCCGCTTTCACGGCGCTGATGGTGGCGCGAGTCGCCGCCCGGGCCTTGCCGACTCGCCGCTGATGCCGCGATTCCTGCCACAAGACGCCTTGAGGGGCGGAGGCTTGCGGGTTTCGTCAGGCAGGGCTCGCTCGATCGGCATTTTCTTTTCCCAACGAAACAAGGGATTTTTGTGATTTGAGAGAGAAAAGTTTGTGATTTTTGAAAAAGGGCCTTGCGGAGGTTGTCG